>JBBQRL010000010.1:0-37574 GCA_038214925.1 Candidatus Nanopelagicales bacterium
GAGGCAAGCATCAAAAGCCCACCAACTAAACTGTAAATTAAAAACTTAACTGCAGCCGCAGCACGCTCGCCTGTGCCATACCCACCGATAAGAAAGTAAACCGGAATGAGCATGGCCTCAAATATTACGTAAAACAAGAAAACGTCAGTGGCGGCAAAAACGCCGATCATCATGGTTTCTAAAACAAGAATTAAGATGTAAAAAGTTTTAACGCTGTAACGTCCACCATGAGCTTCATTCCATCCAGCTAAAACTACGACGGGGGCTAAAAGTGTAGACATTAAAATAAGGACAAGTGCGATTGCATCAACGCCAAGCGCGTAACTAATTCCAAAACTTGGTATCCATTGATATTTTTCAACAAATTGCAATCCAACATTGTCACGGTCAAAACCAATAGCCATCACAATTGTGGCAATGGTGACCGCTAAAGTCGTAACGAGTGCAGCTTGCTTTGCCGCTTTTTCACTGGTCTTAGGCAAAACTGCAATGACTGCGGCACCAACTAGTGGCAAGAACATCAAAAACGATAACCACTTCATTAGGAAACCACCACCCAAATAGCTGCAATAAGTGCGACTGCACCTATCAAAATCAACGCGGCGTAGCTTCGAACAAAGCCATTTTGCAGGCCTCGAAGTGCCGACCCTGAATTCATGGCGACAGCGCCAACTCCACGAACTGCGCCGTCAATAACTACTTCATCGGTAGCAACTAACGTATTGGTGAGAGCCTGACCTGGACGCATAAATACTGCCTCGTTAAAACGATCCTGCATTAAATCTTGGCGAACGAATTTGGTAATCCGTGAAACTTCGGTAGGTGCAATTGCCTCCACTTTTTGGCGGGTGTACTTCAACACTGCAATTGCTACACCGATGGCAACCATCGTCAACGCTAACGCCGACACAACTATTGGCTTGAGTAGTTCTTCATGTTCACCGTGAGGTGCAAATAAGGGTTCTAGCCAATGAACAAGAAGTTTGTTGTGATAGAGCAAGTAACCAGAAGTTACTGATCCAACTGCAAGGATCGCCATCGGTAACCACATTAGCCATGGTGACTCGTGTGGATGGGCATCATCATCCCAGCGCTTTGTTCCGGTGAAAGTAAGAATCATTACTCGCGTCATGTAGAAAGCAGTAATGGCTGCGCCAAGCAATGTCAGGCTGCCTAGCAAAATTCCTTTAGTACCACCCGCATTAAAGGCGGTTTCAATAATCATGTCCTTGGAATAGAAACCAGCAAATGGTGGAACACCTAAAATCGCAAGATAACCAAGACCGAAAGTTACAAAAGTAATTGGCATAAATTTACGAAGTGCACCGTACTTGCGCATATTTACTTCATCATTCATTCCATGCATTACCGAACCTGCGCCAAGGAACATGCCCGCCTTGAAGAAACCGTGTGTTATCAAGTGCATGATTGCAAATGCGTAACCAATTGGGCCTAATCCGGTAGCCAAGATCATGTAACCAATTTGAGACATAGTAGAAGCAGCGAGTGCTTTTTTAATATCATCTTTTGCGGTACCGATTAAGGCACCAAAGATCAAAGTAATCGCGCCAACAATGACAACTAATAATTGCGCCGTTGGGGCGGCATCGAAAACGAAGTTAGAGCGCGTAATTAAATAAACTCCAGCCGTAACCATTGTTGCAGCGTGAATCAGCGCTGAAACTGGAGTTGGACCAGCCATGGCATCGCCCAGCCATGCTTGTAATGGGAACTGAGCTGACTTTCCGGCGGCAGCTACCAACAACATAATTCCCATACCAGTCAGCGCTGCTTCAGAAGTATTTGGCGCTTGTTCGGCAACTCCACTGAAAGAGACCGTGCCCATTGAAGCAAAAGCGATCATGATGGCAAGTGATAGACCCATATCGCCAATACGATTCATAACAAATGCTTTTTTAGAGGCAGTTGCATATGCCGGCTTTTGATTCCAGAAACCAATCAAAAGATATGACGCCAGACCAACGCCTTCCCAACCTACGTAAAGGCTCAGGTAACTATCTCCCAAAACCAAGATCAACATGGCTGCGATGAATAAATTTAAGTAGGCAAAGAAACGACGGCGATCGCGATCTTCTGACATATAAGAAATTGAATAAATATGAATCAATGTTCCTACACCCGTAATAAGTAAAACAAAACAGATAGAGAGTTGATCTAGTAGCAGTCCGGCATCCACATTAAAGCTACCAACTGAAATCCACTCGAAAAGCTTTTGGCTCACCGGACGAGACTCTGGTGCTCGATCAATCATCAAGAAGAGTTGGTAGAGACCAACTGCAAAAGATGAAGCCGACATCAGTGTGGCAAGAAGGTGTCCCCATTTATCGGTACGTCGGCCACCCAAAAGAAGAATCGTTGAACCAGCTAATGGAAGTGCAATTAAATACACCAGACTAGTTGATGTCAACATCCTTATCGCTTCAATAAACTAGCATCATCCACAGATGCTGAGCGTCGTGAACGATAAATAGCAACAATGATCGCTAGACCAACTACTACTTCGCAAGCTGCAACAACCATAGTAAAGAAAGCCATTACCTGACCATTGAGATCGCCATTAATCCGTGAAAAAGTTACAAATGAAAGATTTGCCGCGTTCAGCATCAATTCAATACACATGAAAACAACAATTGCATTTCGTCGCACAACTACGCCAACTGCACCGATCGTAAACAGGAGCGCTGAGATATAGAGATAGTTGGAAGCATCCATTTACTTCTCCTCCTCTACCTGCGTTGAAATCTTCTTTAAATCAAAGGTATTTGAATCCAAAACATCGCCACGTGCCTTCAGGCTGGCGTTAACTGAACTCGGTGCTGCGCTGCCATCGGGAAGCAATGCAGGGACATCTACCGCATTGTGCCGAGCAAAGACACCTGGCGCTGGTAAACCAGCGGCAGTTGCCAAAGATTTGCCACGGAAACGTTCAATTGATTGTTGGCGCTGCGTTGTTTTGCTGGCAGATCGTGGCTGATGTGCCAACACCATTGCGCCAATTGCGGCGGTGACCAATAGCGCTGAGACAACTTCGAAGGGCCATACATATGTTGAAAATAAAAGTTGTGCGATTCCTTGAACATTTCCATCAGCGTTTGCAGCTGAGAGTCCGACTGAAGTGCGACCAAGTGTGGCCCGACCAAGTAGTGCAACCATTAATCCACCAAAGCCAACCGCAGCTGTGATTGCAAGTGGGCGAAGACCTGGAATTGTTTCAGTGAGTGAATCAGAGGAATCAACGCCGACTAGCATCAAAATAAATAGGAAGAGCATCATTACTGCCCCGGTATATACAACGACCTGAACGATTCCTAAAAATGCAGCATCTTGGGCAATATAAAAAATTGCCAGAATTATCATCACGAAAGCCATGAGAATTGCAGAATGCACAGCTTTTTTAACTAATAACATAGCAAGTGAAGCACCAACTGCTAACGGCCCAAGAATCCAAAACATCACTGCTTCAGGTGCCGCAGTGCGTCCTACTTCAAGGGCCAGTTGCATCATTCTTGATTACCTGATTTTTGAACTTCTTGTGATGGGTGTGAACCTTTTACATCACCGTTGTAATAGTTGGTATCTGTCATATCTGGATACATTGGATGCGGTGGCATCAACATTCCAGCACGTAGAGGTGCTAACAAGTCTTGCTTTTCAAAGATTAATTTTGCACGAGAATCATCGGCAAGTTCGTACTCGTTTGTCATGGTTAAGGCGCGAGTTGGGCAGGCTTCAATGCAAAGTCCACAAAAAACGCAGCGTAGGTAATTAATTTGGTAGACCTTGCCATAACGCTCACCTGGTGAAACCTGATTCTCTGGCGTGTTATTTTCGCCCTCAACGTAAATTGCATCGGCTGGACAAGCCCACGCACATAGTTCGCAACCAATACATTTTTCTAAACCATCTTCATGACGGTTTAGCTGATGGCGACCATGAAAACGCTCTTCCGTAGGCGCCTTAACTTCTGGATATTCAACAGTTAATGGCTTTTTAAACATGGTTGAAAAAGTGACCCAAAAGCCCTTCATGTGGCCCAAGAATCCAACTGTTGGCGTCTGTTCTACTTCGTAGAATTCAACTTCATTAATGCCAAGATCTTTCGGCTTTAATGGTTCCAGGTTTTCAGCCACGGTTGCCTCCTGAGTTTTTTGAAACGTTAATTGATGAAATCTCTATGGGTAAAGATGGAACCGGGAACGATGGCGCATCTTTGTTATCGCCAGCAGGTATCGCTAGCTCCTTCTTTTTCTTGGCGTTTTCAAAGCCAATATTAAGCGCCATAATTATAAAGATCACGCTGGTCGAGAATGCAACGATCATTACGCGCGAAGCATTTTGCAATGAAAGAACGCGCAAAGTTGCTACAACTAATATCCAAAGAATCGATATTGGAATTAATAC
Source organism: Candidatus Nanopelagicales bacterium (assembly GCA_038214925.1). Classification (GTDB taxonomy): domain Bacteria; phylum Actinomycetota; class Actinomycetes; order Nanopelagicales; family Nanopelagicaceae; genus Planktophila. Next base: position 4,423 of record JBBQRL010000010.1, read on the forward strand.
TTTCCAACCAAATTGCATGAACTGGTCGTAGCGCAGACGCGGCAATGTTCCACGCAGCCAGACGAATACAAAGAAGAAGGTAATAACTTTAAGCAAGAACCAAACCACGGTGAACCAGCCACCTAGCCAGCTTTCGGTGAAACCAAGGCCCGGAGGTGCGTGATAGCCGCCCAAGAACAATGTCGTTGCAAGTGCTGAAACGGTCACGATATTTACATATTCAGCTAAGAAGAAGAGGGCAAACTTCAGCGATGAGTATTCAGTGTGGAAGCCACCAACGAGTTCGCCTTCAGCTTCAGCAAGGTCGAACGGTGCGCGGTTTGTTTCACCAACCATTGAGATCGCAAAGATCGCAAAGGATGGGAACAAAACAATTGCATACCACCACGTTGTTTGAGCAGCGACGATATCTGAAGTAGACATAGATCCGGCGTAGATAAAGACGGCAACAAGTGAAAGACCCATTGCGATTTCATAAGAAATAACTTGTGCACTTGAACGCAGTCCACCAAGAAGTGGGTAAGTTGATCCAGAAGACCAGCCTGCTAAAACAATTCCATAAACGCCAACGGATGCAACGGCCAGGATATAAAGAACTCCGATTGGAATATCCGTTAGCTGCATGGCAGTTTGGCGGCCAAACATAGTTACTTCACCAGTAATTGGAATAACGGCAAAGGACATAAAACACGTTGTCGCACTAATAATTGGCGCAATAATAAAAACAACTTTGTCGGCTGCCGTAGGAATAATGTCTTCCTTTAGCGCCAACTTGACGCCATCGGCTAGCCCTTGAATAAGCCCAAAAGGTCCAACACGATTTGGCCCCGGACGCTGTTGCATGCGAGCAACAATTCGACGCTCGCCCCACACTGACATCAGCGTTAGCAGCACGCAAACACCAAAGACAATTAACGCTTTAACAAGAATTAACCAGCCTGGATCGGCTCCAATGAGTTGCGCAGTTGTCATGCTTTTACCACCGTAACTACTGCGCCATGTGCAACGCCTAAGTTTGCCAGTAGTGCCGAGCCACGTGAATTACGTGGTGCCCACACTGCATCGTCATGAATATTTTCTACTAACGCAGACAAAGTTACTGAACCCTGTTGTGTCGAAATCTTCAATTGATCTCCATCAACAACGCCCATATCAGCAGCTCGCTTTGGCGAAATTACGGCAACGGTAGGTCGAGACGTTCCGGCCAAGTTTTCTTCGCCTGCTTGCAACGTACCTAGATCTAACAAGCGACGCCATGAAGTAATAAGTGCTTCATTTGAATTTAGTTGTGGCTTTGCAACAGATGAGATCGGTGTTAATTCAACTTTTGCGCCTTCCCACTTTCCGAGTGCAGCAATCTCTTTTATCGCAGAAGTGACAGTGCCAAGATTAATTGTTACGCCCATTTCTTCGGCGATCATCGAAAGGATTCGAAGATCACTTCGGTTAAGCGAATCGCTAACTGCTGAATCAAATGAACGTGGGCGGCCTTCCCAATTAAGGAATGAGCCGGATTTTTCAGTAATTGCGGCAACTGGCAAAACTACGTTTGCTCGGGCCGTTACTTCACTTGGTGCAATTTCTAATGAAACAACAAAGGCTTTTTCTAAGGCAGCAAGGGCTGCAAGGTTGTTATCTAGATCGAGTGGATCAACACCGCCAACAAGAAGTGCGCCAATTGATCCAGCATTAACTGCATCGATAATCTGCGGAGTTGATAAACCAATTGTTGCCGGAAGTGAGTCGACTCCCCACGCAGCTGCCATATCTACTCGGGCAGCGGCATCACTTACTGGACGACCGCCAGGTAATAAATTACCAATTGCGCCTGCTTCAATCGCACCCCGCTCACCTGCTCGACGTGGAATCCAAGCGATTTTGGCGCCAGATTTATCAGCTAAAGCAGCAACTGCAGAAAGTGATCCAGCGCTTTCGCCAGCTCGCTCTCCCACTAAAATTACCGATTTATTAGTCAAGCTTTGTGCAGCAATTGCGGCAGCTTCTTGACCTGGTGCAACTTTTACAAATTCTGCTTTTAACTTATCGACTGCAATCGATTCTTTGCTTCCGATTGAGACGACCTTTAATGCGCGCTTGCGGAACTGCTTATTGATACGCAAGAAAACAATTGGCGACTCTTCTTCTGGTTCAAATCCAACCAGAAGTACTTGATCAGCTTTATCAATGTCTCGATACGTTGGCGTAGAACCAGCAACGCGTGCTGCAATAAATTCACGTTCTTCATCTGATGAGATACGTGCTCTGAAATCAATATCGTTTGTGCCAAGTGCTACCCGAGCAAACTTGCTGTAACCATAAGCATCTTCGTGAGTAGCGCGGCCACCAACTAGTACTGCCGCTTTTGCCGATTTCAAACCAACGGCCGCAACTGCCAACGCTTCTGGCCATGATACTTCAACTAGCTCGCCAGAATCATCGCGTACCATTGGAACTTTTAAACGATCTACTGCTGTCACATATTTAAATGCCCAGCGACCTTTATCGCAGTTCCACTCTTCATTGACAGATGCATCTTCACCAGCAAGTCGGCGCAGAGTTTTTCCACGACGAACATCGGTGCGCATATCGCAACCAGAGGCACAGTGCTCACATGCCGATGGTGTTGAGACTAAATCAAATGGACGTGCTCGGAAACGATAAGCGGCGCCAGTTAATGCACCCACTGGACAGATCTGAACTGTGTTTCCAGAAAAGTATGATTCAAATGGTTTGTTTTCGTAAATTCCAACTTGCTGCAATGCGCCGCGTTCATTCAGAGTAATAAACGGATCGCTAGCAATTTGTTCTGAAAAACGAGTACAGCGTGCGCACAAAACGCAACGTTCGCGATCGAGCAAAACCTGGGATGAAATATTGATTGGCTTTTCAAAGGTGCGCTTTACGCCTTCAAAACGCGTTGATCCCTGACCATTACTCATTGCCTGATTTTGGAGCGGACATTCGCCACCCTTGTCGCAGACTGGGCAATCAAGTGGGTGGTTAACAAGAAGAAGTTCCATAACGCCACGTTGTGCCTTTTCAGCTACTGGCGAAGTTAATTGGGTCTTTACGATCATGCCAGTTTCAACTGGAATCGTGCAAGATGCTTGTGGTTTTGGAAATGCTCGCCCATTAATTTCAATCTCAACTAAACATTGGCGACAAGCACCGACTGGCTCTAGAAGTGGGTGATCACAAAATCGTGGAATTTGAATACCAAGTTGCTCGGCAGCTCGAATTACTAATGTTCCTTTTGGCACAGTAACTTCAAAGCCATCGATTACAATAGTAATCATTTCTACCAAAACTTCTGTTGTCACTTAAGCACCAGCCCCAACAAATAAAGTTGATGCCACTGGATCAAATGGGCAACCACCTGTAGTCAAGTGGGCAATATATTCATCACGGAAATACTTTATGGAAGAAGTAATCGGACTTGTTGCACCGTCGCCAAGAGCGCAGAATGAGCGGCCCATGATGTTGTCACAAAGATCTAACAATTTTTCAAGATCAGCTTCAGTTCCCACGCCAGCTTCAAGATCACGAAGGATCTGAACTAGCCACCATGTACCTTCACGGCAAGGTGTGCACTTTCCACATGACTCATGCTTGTAAAACTCAGTCCAACGCAGTACTGCTCGAACCACACATGTTGTCTCATCAAATATTTGTAGCGCCTTAGTGCCAAGCATTGAACCCGCTGCGGCAACACCTTCGTAATCAAGTGGTACATCTAAATGTTCATCAGTAAATAGTGGAGTTGATGAACCACCAGGTGTCCAGAACTTCAACTTATGACCCGCGCGAATACCGCCTGATAGTTCAAGGATTTCACGCAATGTAATTCCAAGTGGAGCCTCAAATTGACCCGGGTTTGCAACGTGACCTGACAATGAATAAAGAGTCGTTCCCTTACTTTTTTCAGTTCCCATAGATTGATACCAGTCGGCACCATTCATAACGATTGCTGGCACCGATGCAATTGATTCAACGTTATTAACAACTGTGGGACGAGCATAAAGCCCGGCAATCGCTGGGAAAGGTGGGCGCAAACGAGGTTGTCCGCGGAAGCCTTCGAGTGAGTCAAGCAGGGCAGTCTCTTCACCGCAAATGTATGCACCAGCACCGATGTGAAGAATTACATCAATTCCGTTTCCAAGAATCCCAGCTGCGTAGGCATCGGTAATTGCTTGATTAACCCGGCGAACCACATGCGTTACTTCACCGCGAATATAAATAAATGCGTGCTTTGCGCGAATTGCATGGCAAGCAATGATGCAACCTTCAATTAATACGTGTGGGTTTGCCATCAGCAAAGGTGTGTCTTTGCACGTTCCGGGCTCTGATTCATCGGCGTTAACAACTAAGTAGTGATCTTTATTATCGCCCTGAGGAATAAATCCCCATTTCATACCAGTTGGAAAACCAGCACCACCGCGGCCACGAAGACCGGAATCTTTTACAAGTTGAATGACTGCATCTGGATCCATTGCTAAGGCTTTTTCGGCAGCTTTGTAACCACCGTGGCGCTTGTAGCCTTCGATGGTGAATGAATCTTTTTCATCCCAATGTGCCGATAAAACTGGAGCTAACTTCGTCATTATTTTCCTTCTTTCGAAAGTTTTAAGCCAAGTAAAGTTGGTTGGCCAGCTTGTACGCCTTCATGTGCCAGACCATCGTTTAATCCAGCCAGAACTGCTGATGCTTCTTTCCAGGTAACGAGTTTGTTTGGTCCACGAGTTGGTGGCTTTGGATTTCCGGCGCGCATTGAATCAACTAAATCTTTTGCGGATTGGACAGTTTGGTTGTCGTAAAACTCCCAGTTAGCCATGACAACTGGCGCATAATCACAAGCGGCGTTGCACTCAATATGTTCAAGTGAGACTTTTCCATCGGGTGTAACGCCATCATTTTCAATGCCAAGGTGATCTTTAAGTCCAGCAAAAATCGCGTCGCCACCCATTACGGCGCACAAAGTATTTGTACATACGCCAACGTGGTATTCGCCAATAGCCGATGGCTTGTACTGGGTATAAAACGTAGATACAGCAGTTACTTCAGCGGCTTCTAGCTGTAACTGCTTGGCGATTAATTCAATTCCTTCATTTGTTACGTACCCAGCCCTTGACTGCACAAAGTGCAACAACGGCATGATGGCAGAACGTGGACGTGGGTAACGTTTGATGATTGTTTCCATGATTTGTAAATCTTCAGCTATGAATGCCATTAGCGATCAACGCCTCCCATAACTGGATCAATTGATGCAACTGCGCCAACAATGTCAGCGACCATTCCACCCTCACTCATTGCCGGAACTGATTGCAAATTATTAAATGATGGTTCGCGAAAATGCACACGATATGGACGTGTTCCGCCATCGGAAACTACTGATGCACCAAGTTCTCCGCGAGGAGATTCAATTGCAACATATGCCTGTCCAGCTGGAACGCGGAAGCCTTCAGTTACAAGTTTGAAGTGGTGGATTAGAGACTCCATTGAAGTCCCCATGATTTCGCGGATGTGATCAAGTGAATTACCAAGTCCGTCGCCACCTAGTGCCAATTGTGCTGGCCAAGCGATTTTCTTATCGGCAACCATTACTGGTGCGCCTTCTAGTTTTTCTAACTTGTCGACACACTGTTCAACAATGCGAAGTGATTGTTCTAATTCATTCATTCGAATTAAGAAGCGTCCGTAAACATCGCAAGTATCGGCAGTTACAACATCAAAGTTATAGTTTTCATATCCACAATATGGTTGAACTTTACGTAGATCCCAAGGCATTCCAGTTGCACGAAGAACTGGACCAGTAATACCAAGTGTCGTACAGCCAGCAAGATCCAAGTAACCAATTCCTTGCGTGCGCTTCATCCAGATTGAGTTACCGATTAACAAGGTTGCGTTATCTTTAAAGTTTTTGCGCATCAGCTTTACGCCTTCGCGAATCTTTGTGTACGCACCTGCTGGCAGATCTTGGGAAACACCACCGGGACGTACATATGCCATGTTCATACGAAGTCCAGTAATCATTTCAAAGATTTCCAGCACAGTTTCGCGGTCACGGAAGGCGAAGAACATTGGCCCCATAGCGCCTAGCTCAAGGGCTCCTGTGCCAAGTGCCACCATGTGAGAAGAAATTCGATTGAGTTCCATCATCATTACGCGAATAACAGTTGCGCGCTCTGGAACATCATTAGTGATTCCCAAAAGTTTTTCAACGGCTAAACAGTAAGCAGTCTCATTGTGTAGCGGGGCTAAATAATCCATGCGCGTGACAAAAGTTGTGCCCTGAGTCCAGTTACGAAATTCAATATTTTTTTCAATACCAGTATGCAAATAACCAATTCCACAACGAACTTCGGTAATTGTTTCGCCTTCAAGTTCAAGGACTAAACGAAGCACGCCGTGAGTAGATGGGTGTTGTGGACCCATATTTACAACTACGCGCTCTTCTTTGGTTGCTCCAATTTCTTGGACAAGTGAATCCCAATCTCCGCCAGTGACGGAGAAAACTTTTCCTTCAGTGGTATCGCGCGAAGGTGCGTATGGATCGAAAGTTGTCACGTGTAGCTCCTTCGATCACTTGGCGGTGGCATTGTTGCACCTTTGTACTCAACTGAAATTCCACCCAATGCATAATCTTTACGCTGCGGGTGGCCATTCCAATCATCGGGCATCAAGATGCGAGTTAATCCAGGATGGCCGTCAAAAACTATTCCAAACATGTCAAAAGTTTCGCGCTCGTGCCAATTGTTACCACCCCACACTTCAACTACTGATGGAATATGGGCATCGCCATCGGGTACTGAAACTTCCAAACGAATTCTTTGATTTCTACTCATTGAAAGTAATGGATAAACGGCGTGTAGTTCGCGACCAGTTTGGTCTGGATAATGAACTCCGCTAACGCCCATGCACATTTCAAATTTCAAGGTATCGCGCAAAGTGAAAGCAACTTCCACTAAACGTTCGCGCTTTACGTGAAGCGTAAGTTCGCCACGATCTACAACTACGCGTTCGATCGCATCTGAAAATTCAGGGTACGCACGTTCGAGGTCATCAGTAACGTCATCAAAATAACTACCAAATGGACGCTGCGATGAGCCGGCCATAGTCACTTGCGGGACTAGGCCACCATATCCAGAAGTATCTCCTGAACCCTTTGTACCAAACATGCCATCGGTCATTACGCGAGCAGACCCTTCATCTCGTGAGTTGGTTTTGCATTCATAGCTGCAAGTTCAACTTCCTTGATGATTTGTGCGCGGTTTACGCCGATTTTTTCATTGTTAATTTGTTCGTGAAGTTTCAAGATTGCATCGAGCAACATTTCTGGGCGAGGTGGGCAACCTGGCAAATAAATATCGACCGGAACAATGTGATCGACACCTTGCACAATTGCGTAGTTGTTAAACATTCCACCTGATGATGCACAAGCACCCATTGCAATAACCCATTTTGGCGCAGTCATTTGATCGTAAATCTGACGCAAAACTGGTGCCATTTTGTTGGAAACTCGACCAGCAACGATCATTAAATCTGCTTGACGTGGGGAGGCGCGAAAGACTTCGCCACCAAATCGGGCAATGTCATATTTTGCAGCTGATCCAACTGCCATCATTTCAATGGCACAGCAGGCAAGACCGAAAGTAGCTGGCCACAATGAGTTTTTGCGCATGTAGCCGGCAAGTTTTTCAACCGTTGTTAAGACAAATCCACTTGGTATTTTCTCTTCTAAACCCATTTTTAATCCCATTCCAATCCGCCGCGGCGCCATACATATGCATATGCAACAAAAACAGTTCCAATAAAAATCGCCATCTCAACCAAGCCAAAAAGACCAAGTTGATCGAAGGTCACTGCCCACGGATACAAGAAAACGATTTCAATATCAAAAATAATGAAAAGCATTGCGGTAAGAAAATACTTAACTGGAAAACGTCCACCTTCGGCAGCTTGTGGCGATGGTTCGATTCCACACTCGTATGCATCTAGTTTTGCGCGGTTGTATCTGGCTGGACCAGCAAGTGCACCGGCAACGACTGAAAACGCGGCAAAGCCAAACCCGATGGCCGCTATCACCAAAATGGGAATATATGGATTGGCTGTGGAAATCACAGTTGAAATCCTAAGGTGGATTGGGTGGTGCCCACGACCGCTAGCCCTTAATCCCGCTGTGAACTGCAACAACCCCAAAAGTCAGGTTTTTCCACGTGATTTCGCGCCATCCGGCCCGGGCCATCGCCTCGGCGAGCGCCCCCTGATCTGGCCAGGCCCTGATCGATTCAGCTAAATAAAGGTAGGCATCTGGATTTGAGGAGGTCACCTTGGCGATTACCGGCAGCAGACGCATCAGGTAACGCATGTAAATAGCCCTAAAAAGCCGGTTAGTGGGGTGGCTGAATTCGGCGACCACGATTTTGCCCCCCTTTTTCGTCACTCGGTAGGCCTCCAGCAGGGCTTTTTCGAATTGGACCGTGTTTCGAAGGCCATACGAGATGGTGACAACATCAAAGTGGCCCTCATCAAAGGGGAGATTGAGGGCATCGGCCTTGGAGAAGTTCAGATATGGGCGGGCTTTTCGCCCTTGGGCCAACATTCCCTCGCTGAAATCAGTGGCAAAAACGGTAGCGCCAGCTTTAAAGAGCGGTTCAGATGAGGAGCCAGGTCCAGCGGCCAGGTCCAAAATCACCATTCCAGCCTTGGGGGCGATTATCGACGTTGTCACTTTTCGCCAGGCCTTAGTGCGGCCTAAACTCAAAAGATCGTTGACTCGGTCATATCGCTTGGCCACGCCATCAAACATCGCCGCAACTTCATCGGGATCTTTGTTCAAATGAGCGCGGGACATGCACGTATTCTCCCTTGAAGTAGGCTCATCTACAACTTAGAAGTATCGAAAAGGAGTTCCATGTCGGTCGCTGCACCCTCACTTCGCACACATCTGATTCCCCGTTCCACCGCGCGCTCTAACTCGGTACTTATTGTCAGCGGTGTCTTAGGTTTATCGGCCTTGGCACAGATCGCAGTTCCTGTTCCGGGCTCTCCGGTTCCTGTAACTGGGCAAACTCTTGGAGTTTTAATTCTTGGAACCACGTACGGTTCAACTTTAGGTTTTACAACTTTTGCAATTTACATGTTGGCCGGAATTGCCGGAGCACCAGTGTTTGCAAATGGAGCTCATGGTTTAGATCGCGTAGTTGGTGCAACTGGTGGTTATTTAGTCGGAATGTTGATTGCCACATTAATTTTAGGCCAGATGGCACGATTTCGATTTGATCAAAAATTTATTACCGCTTTACCTTCAATGTTAATTGGCACAGTAATTACTTTTACTTTTGGTCTCATTTGGTTAAAGCAATACACCGGACAAAGTTGGAGCTGGACAATTACCGCTGGCTTAACTCCATTTATAATTGGTGAAATATTAAAAATTGCAATCGCTGGAACTTCAATGCCTGCAGTGTGGCGATTGGTGCATAGAAAAAACTCATAATGTCTGCACTCATTCCAGTTACAACTACCCGTCTAGGTGAGCATCTGCCGCTGCTAGATTTATTACCTGATTCCAATCCAACGGCGTGGGTGCGAAGTGATGAAGGATTGGTTGGTTGGGGAATTTATGCAACCACAACAGTAAGTGGGCCAAATAGATTTGCCGATGCCCGACACTGGTGGGAAAAACAACTTGAAAAATTTGCGATAACTAACAACGTCCATGGCAGCGGGACTGGACCAGTCCTCTTCACATCGTTTGCCTTTGCTGCCGAAGATCCATCGGTCTTGGTGATTCCAGCTGTAATTGTCGGTAAGAGAAAAGAAACGTCATGGATTACATGGTTTGGTTCAGATGCCCAGCCAGCATTAAAAACAGCGCCAGATCACATCAGTAACGCCCCAATGAGTTGGCAAGAAGAACCAAATGCCGATAACGATTGGAAAAACAAAGTAGTAACTGCTGTACAGCGAATTCAAAAAGGTGAGCTAGATAAAGTCGTTCTTGCTCGTGATATCACGGTTAAGTCCGAGAAAAATATCGATGCCCGTGTCATTCTGCACAAATTAGCTGCTGAATATCCAACAACCTGGAAATATTCAGTGTCCAATTTAGTTGGCGCGACCCCTGAACTTTTACTTCGTCTATCTCGCGGCATGATTACATCGCGTGTACTAGCCGGAACAATTAGCAAAACTGGTGATGATGCAAAAGATTTAACCTTAGCGGGTTCGTTAGCTCGCTCATCCAAAGATTTAGCAGAACACGAATATGCAGTTCGATCCGTTGCCGATGCGATCGAACAATTTTGCACATCGACTAACGTTCCAGAATCGCCATTTGTTTTGCACTTAGCAAATGTTATGCACTTAGCTACCGATGTAACTGGCGCGCTGGCTGAAAAATTAGCTCATGTTGATGCGTTCACAATCTTAGATCAACTTCATCCTTCGGCAGCTGTTTGTGGAACTCCGCGACCAAAAGCGGCAGCTTTAATTTCAGAGATTGAAGGAATTTCTCGTGGACGCTATGCCGGACCAGTTGGTTGGATTGATGCCGCCGGCGATGGTGAACTTGGTATCGCATTGCGTGGCGGACAAATCAATGGTGACTCAATCAGAATCTTTGCTGGATGTGGAATCGTCGATGGCTCTGATCCTGAAATTGAACTTGCTGAAACTAATGCGAAGTTTGCGCCAATGCGAAGTGCGCTTAAATAGATGTTAAAGATTCAATAATTGTTTTTAAATTGTCGGCATTAGATTCTCGATTTGGAACATCACACACAACTACCGAGATTCCTTTTACTGGCTGGGCAACTTCAGTAATTAACTCATTTATCGAAGTAATTTGCTTGGCATTTATGCCCATAGCCGCTGCAATTGCCGCTGGGTTTAAGCCATGTGGAGTTCCAAATACAGATTCAAAGCCAGCTACTCCACGTTGAGGAAGTGTTGAAAATATTCCCCCGCCATCGTTGTTAATCACAATAAAGCGGCAGTTAATCTCTTCTTTAGCCATCAATCCAGTTAAATCATGCAAAAACGACAGATCTCCTAAAACTGCGATCGTAGAATTATGTGAGTACGCGATTCCAAGAGCAGTTGAAATATTGCCATCAATGCCAGCTAACCCACGGTTTGCATACGTTGTTACTCCGTCGCGAGGAGCTGCAAAACCTTCGATATCTCGGATTGGCCGTGACGATGAGAGAAATAGCGCGCTCCCCACTGGAATAGCTGCGGCAATACTTCGGGCGATTACCGCTTCATTCCAACCATCTAATGATTGTACTAACTTACGTGCGCGCTCTGAGATTTTCTCCCATTTAGCTAACCATTCATCGGAATGGATTACGCCCTGCAAAATCGGAAGCTCGGTAAACAAACGATCGGCAGCTCGGTCGGTATCAACAGTGGCAATTCTTTGATCAACAACGTACATGATGGGACTTGATTTGATAAATGCATTAACGGACCTAGACAAAGTTGTACGGCCTATAACTAAAACCGATTGTGGAATTAACGTACTTCTTATCTCAGGTAATGTCAGGAAAATTGATGCATGCGCAATTGCTTCAGGAAAAGACAATGGATCTTCGGCAATTATCGGCCAACCTAAAACCTTAATGAAACTTTGAATCTCTTCAACGGTTAATCCACCGCGATCGTGGCCCACAACAACAACACCACGGGCACCTACCAACCGTAAGGTTCCTGGTTTTTTACGTGAAACAAAATTTTTCGCATTAATCTGAATTTCAGAGAGCCACGTTGCATCCGCATCCGGAAGTAAAGGTTCATCAAACTGTAAATTTAAATGAATTGGTCCAACGCGCAAACTATCTAGTGGGAGCTCCATTGGATAGACCGGACCATCAATATCAGCAAAATATCGAACAGCTTTGCCAAATATTCGAGCTTGCTCAGTTGTTTGGTTAGCCCCAGTTTTTCGAAGCATCGCCGGGCGATCGGCCGTTAAAACAAGTAAAGGTAAATTGGTGTGATGCGCTTCTAGAACGGCAGGGTGATAATTAGCTACGGCAGTCCCACTAGTACACACAATTGGAACTGGTCGTCCGGTTGCTTTAATTATTCCAAGTGCAAAGAAAGCTGCAGTACGTTCATCAATTCGCACATGAATTGTGATTAATTTTTCTTGAGCTGCTGCATAAAAGGCAAGTGATAAAGGTGCATTTCTAGATCCTGGCGAAATAACAACATCTGTAATTCCAGCCTCGATAATCTGGCGCACAATAACGCGGGCGAGCATGGTCGAGTTATTACTCACAATAGCTCTGCCGTTCTCATAATGCGATTCTTCCACCATTCAAAGCGATCTGCAGCGACTTCTAGGCCGGCAAAGTTAGGCGTGATATTTGAAATTGCAATCTTTCCATCAACAATCGGAAGCTGCGCCACATCATGTGCCAGTAAAGAACCCGTGCCAAGTCCACAGTCGTAGCTCAACTCTTCAAATGATGACGCCAGCATTAACCCATAATTTATTCCAACTGCACTTTCCAATGCGCTAGAAACTACGACTGGAAGTTTATGGTGGGACGCCAATGCATGTGCACGTTTGATGCCACCTAAGGGTTGAGCCTTTAGCATCAAGATATCAACAGCATCGGTTAAATCCACGGCAAAAGGATCATTAGCTTTACGTAAAACTTCATCTCCAACAATCTTTACATCAACTAGTTTTTTTACTTCGCGAAGCTCTTCAACTGATGCACAAGGTTGTTCAACATACTCAATCTGGCCAACTTCATTTAAAAACTCGACTGCCTGCCCGATACTCCATAAACCATTAACATCGATCCGAATAGAACTATTGGGACGAATCTCACGGACATAGTTAATTCGAGCTAAATCTTCTTGCTTGTTCTCTCCGACTTTGATTTTAAAAGTTGATACCCCTGGAAATGAATCAATCACTGAACTCAATTGTGCCTTGTCATTTAAGGCCGGAATCGTGCCATTAACTGCGACTGATTGCCGGAAAAGTTTTGGTGCTAGTTTAGTTGCGGCCTCGATTGCACACGCCAACCAGGGCGCGCACTCATTATCGTCGTACTCTAAAAATGGTGAAAACTCAGCCCAACCTTGTTCGCCTTCAAACAAGGCCACTTCGCGCACAGTTATGCCGCGAAAATTAGTCTTGGTTGGGAGCGCGACAACACGCAAAGTATCCAGCAAATCTTGATTCATAAATTAAGGACGCTTTGGAAATTTCCCGAAATCTGGTGCCCGCTTTTCCTTGTACGCATCTCGACCTTCTTGGCCTTCTTCGCTTAAATAAAATAGCAATGTGGCATCGCCGGCAAGTTGCTGGATTCCAGCAAGTCCATCATCGGCTGCATTCATGCTTGCCTTAATCAAACGAAGTGCAAGTGGTGAGTTCTTCAACATCTCGCGACACCATGAAACTGTCTCTGCTTCTAGCTCGCTTAGCGGAACAACCGTATTTACAAGTCCCATAGCTAACGCCTCTTGGGCATCGTAGTGACGCGTCATAAACCAAATTTCACGGGCTTTCTTCTGCCCAACATTTGCGGCAAGTAATCCCGAACCGTATCCACCATCAAAAGATCCAACCATTGGACCGGTTTGACCAAACTTTGCGTTGTCGGCAGCAACTGTTAAATCACAAACAACGTGCAGAACATGTCCCCCGCCAATTGCCCAACCAGCAACCATTGCAACGACCGGTTTTGGGGTTCGGCGAATTTGAACCTGTAAATCTAAAACATTGAGTCGGCCTAAGCCTTGTTGCCCAACACTGTCAGAGCCAACGTAGCCATCATCACCACGAACACTGATATCGCCGCCAGAACAGAAAGCTTCAGTTCCTTCGCCGGTAAAAATAATTATACCTACGGTTGCATTGTCACGCGCCAAGTCGAAGGCGGTTTTTAATTCAATGATTGTCTCGGGGCGAAATGCGTTTCGCACATGTGGCCGGTTTATTGTGATTTTGGCGATGCCCTCGGCGACTTGGTATTTAATATCTGTAAAAGAATCTCCGCCAGTACCTGTTTCCCACTTAGGGATAGTTCGGTCACCAAACTCACGTTTGATCGGTTTGCTCATGATTCCTCCATTGTTGACTACTGGCGATAGCCTACGGTGGCAATGGATATCTCGTCACAACGAAGAATTCTCCGCGTTGGCCCCACAAGTGAAATCTCCCAATTAGCGGGAGAGATCACATCGGCTCTCGTGGGGATCGGCCCTTGCCTTGGCTTTGGCCAGATCACTTCAGAGTTTGCACCCGCCAACACCGCCATTGTTATTGGAACTTCTGGATCAAGTGGTGATTCAAAAGAAGTTGCTCTTAGTGCAGCTGCACTAATCGCATCAGCCCGAGCATCAAATACATTTATAGGCGCAAAAGCTGGCGATACCTGGAGCTTGTTGTTGCCACTTACTCATATTGCCGCGGTTAACGTGATAGTTCGTTCGATGGAGCTTGGCACATTACCGATTGATCTAAGAGAATTTAAGGACGAGTATCCAAAAGTTAATTTCACAGCAATTGTTCCAACTCAATTATTTCGTGCGCTCAATGGCGACGATCGTTTGTTAAGGCATCTACAAAACGCAGATGCAGTTTTAGTCGGCGGTGCTGCCCTCTCACCAGGTTTGCGACATCAAGCAGAGTCTCAATTAATCAAGATTATTACAACCTACGGTATGACCGAAAGTTGTGGAGGCTGCGTCTACGACGGTGAAGCGCTAACTGGTGTTGAAATTAAGATTGTTCATGGAAAAATTAATTTACGGGGAACTGTTTTAGCTTCCTCATATTTAAATTCATCGTGGGATTTAGATGTTGGTTGGTTTGAAACCTCTGATTTAGGTGAAATCATCGCTGGAAAATTAGTTGTATATGGTCGAGCAGATGATGTAATTATTTCTGGTGGTGAGAATATTTCACTCAGTGCTATTGAAAACGTGTTAACCCAAGAATTTCCACACCTACAATGCGCAGCTTTTTCGATTGAAGATCCTCAGTGGGGACAGGTTTTACAATTAGCAATAGTCGGTGACTTTGACAGTGAAAAGCTTTTCCACGTGCTAGAAACAAGCCTCGGATCTATTGCTAAGCCAAAGAACATTCACCAAGTTAATTCGCTACCCTTGCTCGGTATTGGGAAAATAGATCGTAAAACTTTAGCCAAGGAGATAAGTTTTGAATAAATGGATTCTTGGCGCACGTCCACGCACTTTGCCAGCTGCCATCGCGCCAGTAGTCGTTGCCTCCGCACTTACTGGCGCCGATTTCAATTGGTTGCGCGCCGCATTGGCACTTCAAGTTGGAGTCTGGCTTCAAATTGGGGTTAATTTCGCAAATGATTACAGCGATGGCATTAAGGGAACCGACAACGATCGGGTAGGGCCAACTCGCTTAGTAGCAACTGGTTTAGCCTCGGCCGCTTCGGTAAAAATCGCAGCGTTCCTCTCTTTCTTCATCGCAAGCATCGCTGGCCTGTGGTTGGCCTTGCTGACATCGCCCGTCTTGATCGTGATCGGCATTATTTCCATAGCTGCGGCTTGGTATTACACGGGTGGAAAAAATCCATATGGCTACCGGGGATTTGGCGAAATCTCGGTCTTTACTTTTTTTGGGCTAGTTGCAACCGTAGGAACTTTCTACGTTCAAACAGAGAGTGTGACATTACTTAGTTTTATCGTGGCAATTCCCATGGGTGCAATCTCTTGTGCAATCTTGGTGGTAAATAACATTCGCGATCGCGTCAAAGATGAAGTAGCTGGCAAGCGAACTTTGGCGGTTCGAATCGGTGACCAAAAGGCACGCCGTATCTACGTAGCTCTGCTCGCTGCCGCTCATATCGCAGCGGTCGCAACATTTATTCCGGCGGCGCTTTTAACTTTGATCGCCGCTCCTGTGACTTTCTTAGTGTCAAAACAAGTTCTCGGTGGGGCCACAGGATCTGCGCTAATCCCGGTTCTAGGTCGTACCGGTAAGTTGCAACTGCTTTTTGCAACTCTCCTTTCCGTAGCTCTCGCGATACAATAAATATATGTTGAGAGTCGTTTCCCTGATCTTGGTATTTGGCGTAACTATTTATGCGTTAATCGATTGTGCTCGAGCCGATGAATCACAGATTAAAAACCTTCCAAAGTGGGGATGGCTCTTACTTATTATTTTGCTTGGACCAACAGCCGTTGCCATTGGTCCAATTGCTTATTTAATTGCTGGGCGAAACAAGCCAAAGGGAAGAAAAAATCCTAAACGTCGCGTCTTGCCACCCGATGATGATCCGGATTTCTTAAGAAAACTTTAAAGCCCAGAGTACGTGTGCTTTCCAGTTCCCCAAATATTTACATACACATAGTTAAATAAAAATGTTGTCCCGGCAAATAAACACAACCAAGCGGCTCTTCGTCCACGCCAACCAATAGTCACGCGGGCATGTAAATATGCGGCATAAGCCACCCAAGTAATAAATGCCCAGGTCTCTTTTGGATCCCAACCCCAGTAACGGCCCCATGCGCTCTCGGCCCAAATTGCGCCAGCGATAACTGAAAAAGTCCATAACGGAAAGACAAATGCAACCAGTCGATATGAAAGTTGATCTAGAACTTCAAGGCTTGGCAATCGTTTTGCCCAAACTGTTCGATCGCCCTTGCTCTCCATGCGATCTAGATACAGGTAAGCCCCAGCAATAACATTTGAAAGTAAGAAAACTCCGCCAGAGATAATCGCAGTTGATACGTGAATCACTAACCATGGTGATTTAAGTGCTGGAACAAGTGGCGCCGATGGAACGTACAACACCGTAACTGCGGTTCCGATTGTCAACAAAACTGAAAGTGAAACTAACAAACCTAACCAGCGAAGATCATATTTTCTAAGAGATGCTAAATACGCTCCAGAAAAAGCTAACGCACCAGTAATTGAAAACTCATACATATTTCCCCAAGGAACCCGGCCAGCTGAGATTCCTCGTGCAATCACTCCTGCAAAAAGCAAGATAAATCCAAGAACCATCATGGCAGTTGCAACACGAGCAACTCGTTCAGTTCGTTTGTAATCTAAGCGTTTGCTGGAATCTGTTGGGACTCTTACCGCCCAAGCAGTTTCAAAGGCATGTGCAATAAAAGAGAGCGCAAAAACAGCCATTGCCGAGTAGACAAAGTAATTTGAGACAAAGGCCCAATCGCGTGACATTTATTTCTCTCCCTTTAACGCACGAACAAATTCTGCAATTTCCGTATCTAAACCTGGCGCCGCGTTTTTAGCCAAACCAGCAACTTCGACATCGCCATCTACTCGGATCCAAATTCGGCGACGGCGTGTAAACAAGGATGCTAACAACCCAGCGATGGCAACAATACCGCCAAGCAATGCAAACTTCTTTCCAGGGTCACTCACAAAACTAATATTTACCCACTGAATATAGCCTTCGAAAATAAGCACTCCACCTGGATAAATAAAGCTTTCGCCAGGTTTAAGTGATTTAAGTCCTACCTGCTTCATCTTCGAGGTATCGATTCTGTAAACAGATTGTGGAACACCTGTATCCAAACCTAAATCACCACTCCATGCCGCTAGAAGTAAACGTGGATCCAAAGCTTCAGGGAAAACGCTAACAGCACCGTTCGCACCGTCACGTGAATACGTTGGTAAGAACGAACCGAGAAAACCTATCTGCGGATCGGCATCAGGAACTTTAATCGCACCGATAGATCGAAGTTGTGCATCTTGTGGCAAGAATGTAACCGGTCCTTGGAAAGCAACGTTCCCCTTTGAATCTTGCACCGTAATAACTGGGGAATAACCGTTTGCTTGCAGATAGATGCGCGTATCTCCAATAGTCATTGGACTATTTACTTTAATAGTTTTCTTTTCAATTTGTCGCTGATCACCACGTAATAATGAAATATCTAATGTGTAATCTTCCGGTACCCCAGTTTTCACGTTGTACTTTGCTACGAATTTATCGGCCGTCAACATGAAAGTTGGTAAGTTTGATTCTCGATAAAGCTTTCCAAACGTCAAAGAATCATAGCTAGTAGTTGTGTTTACAAAACGCTCACCAATATTGATTATCGCTTCACCGCGCATGCCAAAGAGTGAACTAAAACTAATGCCAAGCAAAACCAGAATTAGCGCCAGGTGAAAGAAGAGATTCCCAGTTTCTCTGGCAAAACCCTTTTCGGCCGAGATCGATCCGTTTGCTTCTAAAACTCTGAATCTATTTTTCTTAAACCAAGCTTTTGCGATTTCTAGCTCGGAACCATTCGGTGTCCATTGTTGGTGGTGTTCCATCCGTGACAAATTCTTCGGTGTTGCTGGCGGTAGCGCACGGGCATTTTTAAAATGTTCAATGGTTCGGGGTAGGACACAGCCTATTAAGGAAATAAATAGCAAAATATAAATAGCGCTAAACCATGGTGAGCCGTAAACATCAAAGAGTGAAAAACGATCCATCCACCTGGCCTGCTCTGGCGAATCCTTAAAATACTGCGAAACTTCGATGGGATTTTGGGTTCTTTGTGGCACTAATGAGCCGGGTATCGCTGCGACTCCAAGAAGTAAAAGCAAAATTAACGCTGTGCTCATGCTGGTTAATTGACGCCAAGCAAAACGGAACATGCCAACGCTGCTAAGTTCTGGAACTTCTATCTGCTGACTCATCAGATCACCGGAATGAAATTAGAAATTGTAGATCTCAGCGAGTTCATTAAATCTCCCCAAAAACCTAGTACCTGAAGTAGACCGAGTGCAATCAAAAATACCCCACCAATTTTTGAGATTAGATCTCCGCGGCGATAGATCATCGATCGAAGTTTTGCTGACTTATCCATGAATAAACCAGAGAGAATAAATGGCAGTCCAAGACCTAAGCAATATCCAAATGATAAAACCGCACCACGTACCGCACTAGATTCTTGAAAAGCTAAAGTTTGAACTGCAGCTAAACCAGGACCAATACATGGTGTCCATCCGATTCCAAATAGCACGCCCAAAAGTGGGGCACCCAATAGTCCTCCGGTTGTTCGCATCTTCGGACGAATCGTTGGTGAAAATGGAAAACGGCCGTAAAAGATAAAGCCTAAGAAAATAGTAACCAAACCCAGAACTCTTGAAATAATCTCTTCCTTGGCTATTAATTGATTACCTAGGCCACCAAAGATTGCACCAAAAGAAATGAATACTGCACTAAAGCCAAAGACAAATAATAAGGAACCCAAAAATACTTTGCCACGGCTTACTGAAAACCCTGCCGCAAAAGATAAATAACCTGGCACTAGCGGTAGAACACATGGAGACAAAAAGGAGATGATTCCAACAATGAAGGCAAAGGGAAATGCAACAAGTAAGGCGCCACTAAAGATCTGCTCTACAAAAAACTCTTTCATTCGGCGCTAACTCTCTCAATTAATTGTGAAAGTGAAGCCACAGTTACTACTCCAGAAATGCGAGCCGCTACTCGACCTTGCTTATCCAAGATAACTGTTGAAGGAATGGCATTAGCCGGTAAGGATCCTTTAAAGCCAGCCAAAATAGCGTCATCTATTAACGTTGGGTAAGGAATCTTAAATCGCCGCTCAAATGCTTCGGCATTCGCTGGATTATCACGAGTTAAAATTCCAATGAAAGAAACATCTACATACTTATTGGCAAGTTCTACCAGGGTTGGTGCTTCAGCTCTACATGGCGAGCACCAAGAAGCCCACACATTAACCACGGCTACTTTATCTTTTGTGTACGTGTAATTTGTGCCAGAAAGAGTTAAGCCAGTTATTGCAGGTGCGATTTTACGATCAGCGATTTTAATAAAGGTCGTCGCTCCATCACCTGAAACAAAACTATCTTCACTTGTCGAACTTCCGCCACCACTGCATCCAGTTAAAGCAAGTACTAAGGCAAGGGCGATAGCAATTTTTTTCATTACTTACTTTCAGGAAGTAAATGCCGTGCTGGCTCAGAATAAGTTAACCCAGAAATTAAACCCTCATCATCAAAGTGCACACTTGTCACAGAAGCTAAGGAACATTCGCGCTTTCTGGGATCGTGTAACATTCGGCGATTTTCGATTGCACTTCGCAAAATCCAAATTGGTAATTGATGTGAAACACAAATTGCATCTTTGCCATTTGCCGCCTTGTTTGCGGCAAAGATAACGGCAAGCATTCGCGTAATTTGCTCTTCGTATGGCTCGCCCCACGAAGGTTTCCAGGGATTCCATAAATGTTTCCAGGCTGCAGGATGTCGCAGTACCCCATCGCCTACACCAAAAGGCTTTCCTTCAAATATATTTGTCGCTTCAATTAATCTTTCATCAGTTGTAATTTCTATATTGTGAGCAGCAGCAATTGGGCCAGCGGTCTCTTGTGCGCGTTGTAATGGCGAGACAAATAACGCCCCTAAATTAACCTCTTTCGACCATTCGCCGATCGTCTGCGCCATCGCTTGTCCGCGCTCAGATAAACGCCAACCTGGTTGGCGACCATAAAGAATTTTCTCAGGATTATGGACTTCGCCGTGTCGGATTACATGCACTGTCGAACTCATTAGATAAGCATAAAGCGTCCACTGTGCTTGGCTATCGCTAGGGTAGTGACATGGCACTCACGCGCAAACGAGCCGCCTTCTTCGATGTCGATAACACGCTTATCCGTGGCTCAACGATTTATTTCCTGGGCCGGGGTATGTATCAGCGCGGTTACTTCACCAAGAAGGATATTTCGCGCTTCGTTTTAGCAAATCTGAGATTTCGCTTAACGGGTAAGGAAAATAAAGAAGAGATTCAAAGATTTCAGGATGCGGCGACAGATTTTATCGGTGGACACAATGTTAAAGATATTCAGGCAATTGCCGAGGAGATCTACGACCAATTTGTTTCACCGGCAATGTGGCAAGGCACTATTGATATTGCAAAGTCACACATTGCAGATGGTGTCGATGTCTACCTTGTGACGGCCGCCCCAGAAGATATGGCAACATTAATTGCAAAGCGATTAGGTCTAACAGGTGCACTTGGCAGTAGAGCAGAGATTGAAAATGATCACTACACCGGAAAAATGAATGGGCCTTTGCTCCACGGAAAAGAAAAAGCTATTGCTATTCGCGAACTTGCTGATGAAAAGGGTTTAGATTTAACACAGTGCTATGCTTATTCAGATAGCAATAACGATCTTCCCCTGCTGCAATGTGTTGGGCATCCTTCGGTAATAAATCCCGATGCCTTGTTGGGTTTGCGAGCCATGGCCGAAGGTTGGCCGATTCACGATTTCCGCAAAGCTCGATTTATTGGCCAAGCGATATCTCCCCTAGTTGTTCGAATTGCTGCGCTCGGATCGTGGCTTGCTCCGCGCAAACGTAAAGGCTAATTAACAAGAAGTTGAGTTATGCCAGTAATGTTAGCAAGTTATGGAAATGCGCTCATTCTCCGACTACTTACGTAGTGTTGATGATGCTGCCTTTATTGCCTTATTTACCACGCGGCCAGATTTAGTTTCTCCGGTACCACCCGATATCGCATCTCTTGCAGTGCGTGCATGCTCTGCTCCAAGTTTGGCGCGAGCGATAGATTCACTTAACCAGTGGCAGTTACAAGTATTGGAAGCTGCGGCAAGCGTGAATGAACCTTTCTCTGAAAAAATAGTTGCCGGGCTCACCGATAAAGAAGCTACAACGGCCTTGAAATATTTAATTTCAGTTGGTTTGGTGTATCCATCCGATGATGGCTTGCGCATACCGACTCAATTGCGAGATGTAATTGGCACCGAGCCAGCCGGATTGGGTCCAGCATCTTTAGCAAAATTAAACCTAAAGGAGTTAGCCGATGCGCCGGCCGATGCAAAAAAAGTATTAGAGCGATTGACGTGGGGGCCACCTCGCGGAAGCGTTGGAGATATTAAAAATCCTGGCCCAGGCGTAACGTGGCTCTTGGATAGAAAATTTTTAGTTCCACTTGATCAGCGAACAGTAATTTTGCCTCGGGAAGTTGGCATTGCATTACGAACAGGAAAAATTCATAAGGAGCAATTGGTAAAATCTCCACAACTTACTGGAAGCAAGCGTGATGAGCGCCAAATTAATCTCGCTGCAATTGCAAATATTTCCACTGTTTTACGTTGGGTAGAAGAGTTACTTAATTTTTGGGCAGATGAACCAGCTGATGCACTTCGCGCCGGTGGCTTGGGTGTTCGCGATTTAAAGATTATTTCAAATCATCTTGGTGTTGATGAATCATGTACGGCATTTATCGCAGAGCTCGCCTATTTAACCTCTTTAATTAGTATCGACGCGGATGATCGAATTTTACCAAGCAATAAATTTGATATTTGGTTGATGCAAACACCAGCCGATCGCTGGCAGATGTTAGCTTCGCAATGGCTCATTACTTCTCGAGTAAGTGGCTTGGTAGGACGAGTTGAAGCTAAAAATGTTGCCGCTCTTGGTCCAGAATTAGATCGTGTCAACGCGGCCCGAGTGCGTTCATTAACTTTAAATTTACTTCGTGAGAACCAAGGTATTGCACCAGATTGGAAGAGCTTTAAATCTCTTTTAGATTGGCGTGCACCGGTTAGACGAAACTCATCGCTTCAGGATGAATTAGGCCAGTGGTCACTTCGTGAAGCAGAATGGCTTGGGCTGACTGGACAAGGCGCTATCTCTGAGTACGGAATCGAATTTCTAGATGGTGAAGATTTAACATCAATAAATAAGGACCTACCAAAGACTGTTGACCATATTTTAATTCAGGGTGATAACACTGCAATTGCACCTGGTCCTTTAGAGCACGAGATTTCACAGGCGTTAGCAATGATGGCCGAGATTGAAAGCCGCGGCGGAGCAACCGTCTATCGATTTACGGAAGCGACAATACGACGCGCACTAGATCATGGAAAAACTGGCGATGAAATTAAAAGCTTCTTGGTAAAAACTTCAAAAACTCCAATGCCCCAGCCTTTGGAGTATCTAATTCTTGATGTTGCAAAGAAGCATGGAAAACTCCGCGTTGGAAATACATCTTCATTTATTCGTTGTGAAGATACTGCGTTGATTTCGCAAATTATGAATGATAAAAAACTTGAGATTTTGGGGTTACGAAGAATTGCTCCTGAAGTAGTTATTTGTGATTTAGATGCGACAGATGCCATGCGCGTTTTGCGCGAATGTGGTTACTTGCCAGCAGGTGAATCGGCAAATGGAATGATCTTGACTGGGCCAAAATCTAATCGTGCTTTAACTAAGCCACGTCCTCCCCGAATTATTGGCGAATTAGATAATCCCACTGAAGAAGCTTTGATAGCGGCAATTAGGTCGCTGCGAACTGGTGAAAAATCAACGCATCGTCAAACAAAACTTCGCCAAGTAGCTAGTGAGGCATTGGGGCAACTTCCAAGAACTTCTGCAAATGAAACTATGGACATCTTGAACCAATTTATTGCCGCCGAAAAAACGCTTTCAATTGGCTATGCCGATAACAATGGCGGAGTAACCCATCGAATCATTGATCCAATACGTATTAGCGCTGGCGCATTAATCGCCAAAGATCACGCAACAGGCGAGGTCCAATCCTTTCGAATCCCCCGCATCACCGGCGTAGCATCGTTATAGACTTAGACCATGTTGGCCGACCTAGAAGCTTTAGTGAAGTTGGAATCTCCAACTCAAGATTTAACTGCCTGCCGCGAAGTAATTGCCTTAGCAAGTGAGATTGCATTACGTGTTTTAGGAACTGCCGCCGAAATTCGTGAACTCAATGGTCGCCCAGTTTTTTGGTGGGGGCCAGTAAATCCGGAAGTAATTGTTTTGGCACATTTAGATACGGTTTGGCCCAAGGGTTCATTTTCACCATTATGGAAAGTGGATGGAAATAAAGCTACCGGCCCAGGAGTTTTCGATATGAAAGCCGGCTTTATTCAAGCTCTATACGCCATGAAGGGAATTACCGGCAGCGCTGCGCTAGTTGCCACCACTGATGAAGAAACTGGAAGTGCAACTACAAAAGATTTTATTAAAGAGATATCAGCTAGAGCCAAAGCGGTATTAGTTTTAGAGGCGACATTAGATGGCAAAGTTAAAACTGGACGTAAAGGTACCGCCATGTATCAAATTCAAATTCATGGCAAAGCTGCACATGCTGGGCTCGAACCAGAAAAAGGTATAAATGCAACTGTTGAAATGGCCCATGCGGTAATTGCAGTTTCGCAATTAGAAAATAGTGAACATGGAACGACCGTTGTTCCAACGACATTGCATGCCGGCAACACCACAAATACTGTTCCAGATCTTGCTGTTTTAGATATTGATATCCGCTCGTTTTCAATGGCTGATTTGCAGCGCGTTGATGCTGCGATTAAAGCGCTAGTCCCAGTTAATCCACACACACGGTATGAGATTTCTGGCGGATTTAATCGACCACCACTTGAAACTACATCCACGATGGCCTTGTACGAGCGTGCTGAAAAAGTTGCGCAGGCCCTTGGTATGTCAGCGTTAGGTCATGCATCTGTTGGCGGTGCAAGTGATGGAAACTTCGCGGCGGCAGCTGGGGCACAAGTTCTAGATGGTCTTGGCGCTGTCGGTGGTGGCGCACATGCCGCGCATGAATGGGTAGATATCAGCACAATTGAAGAACGTAGTAAGTTTTTGCACGCACTAATAAAGGATTTAACAAATGAGTGATGGTCCATTGATCGTTCAAAGTGATAAAACACTTTTATTAGATATTGATCACCCGATGTCCACCGAATGTCGTCGCGCAATTGCACCATTTGCCGAACTCGAACGTTCACCTGAGCACATTCATACGTATCGTTTAACACCACTTGGCTTGTGGAATGCACGCGCCGCTGGCCACGATGCCGAGCAAGTAATCGATACATTAATTAAATACTCGCGATATGCGGTGCCGCATTCAATTCTGATTGATGTTGCTGAAACTATGTCGCGCTATGGTCGCTTACGCCTTGAGATGGATCCGGTACACGGCCTAATCTTGATCACGACAGATACTGCAGTACTTGAAGAAGTTATTCGGGCCAAGAAGATTGCTCCCTTACTTGGCGCTCGAATTGATGCTGAAACAATCACCGTCTTGCCCAGCCAACGTGGACAAATAAAACAATCACTTCTTCGTCTTGGTTGGCCAGCCGAAGATTTTGCCGGTTACGTCGATGGCCAAGCTCACGATATTTCATTGGTACAAAAGGATTGGAAGATTCGTCCATACCAAGAGTTGGCAGCAGAAAACTTTTGGCATGGAGGTTCGGGCGTTGTAGTTCTGCCATGTGGTGCTGGTAAAACAATTGTTGGCGCAGCTGCCATGGCACATGCCAAAGCCACGACGCTAATTTTAGTTACCAATACTGTGGCCGCGCGCCAATGGCGAGATGAATTGCTAAAGCGCACAACTTTGAATGAAGATGAGATTGGTGAATATTCAGGAGCGAAAAAAGAGATTCGCCCCGTAACAATCGCTACGTATCAAGTAATGACAAAGAAGAAAAACGGTGTCTATGCGCACCTAGATCTCTTTGATTCATACGACTGGGGATTAATTATTTACGATGAAGTTCACTTGTTACCTGCTCCAATTTTCAGATTTACGGCAGATATCCAGTCTCGACGCCGGCTTGGGTTAACTGCCACATTAGTACGTGAAGATGGCATGGAAGGTGAAGTATTTTCACTGATTGGCCCAAAACGTTTCGATGTACCTTGGAAAGAGATTGAATCACAGGGTTATATTGCGCCAGCAGAGTGCATTGAAGTTCGGGTTAATTTAACTGAAACTGAACGACTAACGTATGCAACTGCCGAACCAGAAAATCGCTATCGAACCTGTGCAACTACACGTACTAAACGAGATGTCGTAGAAGCGTTAGTTGAAAAACATAAAGGTGAGCAAATTTTAGTAATTGGTCAGTACTTAGATCAGCTCGATGAGCTTTCAGAAGTTCTGGGTGTGCCAGTCATCAAGGGTGAAACTCCAGTCAAAGAGCGCGAGATTCTCTTCAACAAGTTTCGAAGTGGTGAGATAACTTGCTTAGTTGTTTCCAAGGTTGCTAACTTCTCAATTGATTTACCCGATGCAACTATTGCAATTCAGGTCTCTGGCGCATTCGGTAGTCGTCAAGAAGAGGCTCAGCGATTAGGGCGAATTTTGAGACCGAAATCCGATGGCCGTGGTGCAACTTTTTACTCAGTAATTTCACGAGACACAATTGATCAGGATTTTGCACAAAATCGTCAACGGTTTTTAGCAGAGCAAGGTTATTCCTACAAAATTATTGATGCTGACGATGTTTTTCAAGGGAAGATCTAAATCTTTTAGGATCGACTCTCCCAAAGTCATGGTGAATTCCATCGATATGAATTACCGGCACTTGCTCGCTATATAAACGAATCAATTCAGGATCTGTATCAATTAAAATTTCCTTAATCTGGAAGTTAAGTTCGGCCCTCATGGAATCTAATATCGTTAGTGCATCTTCGCAAAGATGGCAACCAGTTCGTCCATAAATTGTTACAAGAGTCATTTACTTCTCCTTTCCAACCTGTCAATTCACCTAGAGAATCGTATTTCACTACCCCCGACCTTAAACCACCTGCTTCATCCTGATAGCGTAGGGCTCATGTTCGGCATGCGGATCAGGCGAGTATTAACGTCAATAACTGCCGTACTGGTGCTGGCTTCATTATTAAATTCACCTTCGGCACAGGCGCTTACTTTCCGACAGATACCTGCAACCAAGTGGTCATACATTTATGCAGGAACTACGGCCTCCACCACCACCGCTCCGGTTCCTAAATCTAAAAACTTAGAAGCTAAATCAAAATTTAATGTTACTTATAATAATTTTCCAGACTGGGCAAAAAAAGAAGTACAACAGTCAATTGATATTTGGTCGGCAAATTTTAAATCTGCCGTTCCTATTTCTGTAGATGCATCGTGGGGACGATCAAGTTCGTGGGGTGTCTTAGGAAGTGCCCGTCCCGGAAGTTTCTTCTCTACTTTTAATGGCGCACCCGATCCTTCACTTTGGTATACATCAGCACTTGCTAATGCATTAGCTGGCAAGGATTTAGATAGATCTAATCCTGAAATCGTTATCCAAGTAAATTCAGCGGCCTCGTGGAACTCACGTGGTGATGGTCTACCGGGTGCAAGTGAATATGACTTAGTCTCTGTTTTCTTACATGAAATTGGTCATGGTTTAGGTTTTCTTTCCAATGATGCATACGACCCATTTTTAGGTTTGGGTAGTTTGGATCAACCAACCCCATTTGATGCCTACCTTCAGACAAGTGATGGACGGCGACTAGCAGATCTGCCAACTCCTTCGCGTGAACTTGGAAATGCTTTAACTTCTTCGTTGGTGTGGTCAGGCACAAATGCTGTCGCTGCAAATGGCGGTGTTAAACCAAAGATGTACACCCCTTCTAGATACGAGTTGGGATCTTCAACTTCACATTTAGATGAAGCAACATTTTCAAAGTCTGGTTTAGATTCAGTGATGACACCAAGTCTTGATCCTGGCGAAGTTTTTCGTGTGCCCGGTCCACTTCTTCTTGCCATGATGGAAGATATGAGAAGTAAGCCACCGGTTGGCTTCACAACTGATCTGCCACTTATGCCACGTAATGTTCAAGCCTTTACTGGTGACTCATCAGCGCTAATTTCCTTTGACCCGCCAACTAATCTTCGTACCGCACAAATTACTGAATACATCGTTAAAAATTTAAAGACTGGTACTGAGAAAAAAACCCTGTCTAGTCCCGTATCAATAACAGGTCTAAAAAATGGAACTTCATATACTTTTTCAGTTGTTGCAAAAAATGCACTTGGTGCCTCTGAAGCAGTACTCACAAAAGCGGTCGTACCTCAGGCGGGTTGGAAAAATACAATTCTAGATAGCACTGCCGATGGTAAAACAGTTGCAAGTACTACTTTTAATGGTCAACCTGCAATTGCCTATACCGATACCAAAAGTGGTGATTTGAAACTGGCAACTTACAACGGTAAAAGTTGGACAAAAGTAACAGTTGATGGTGCTGGTGGATCTAGCGGTCGAACTACTCACACCATCGCTGGTGCATTAAGTATGTGCGTAAATGGCAGTGGCGCAAAACAAGTACTACACCTCTTTTACTCTGATGCGACCGAGAAAGATCTTCGTTACGCAACATACAATGGAAAAAGCTTTGCCTTTGAAGTCGTAGATGGAAATGGGCCATCCGTTAATAACTATGAGGATGCTGTTCGAGTGCGAACTTCTAGTGATGTAAGCGTTTCAAATGCGTGTGTTGCAACCGCTACGGCGGTACAGGTGTTTTACCGCGACGAAACTCAAGGCGTTGTATTAGGGGCAGTACACGCTAAAGGTGCACCTTGGAAATACGAACTTCTAGATGGAGATCGAAAAACAGATAGTCGAACAACCGGAGATGTCGGTTTTTATATCCAAGCGGTTTTTGATGGAGTAAAGACTTATGTTGCCTATAACTCAGTAGTAACTATG
The DNA here is from genome assembly GCA_038214925.1 of Candidatus Nanopelagicales bacterium. GTDB lineage: Bacteria > Actinomycetota > Actinomycetes > Nanopelagicales > Nanopelagicaceae > Planktophila. The sequence continues at coordinate 32,935 of JBBQRL010000010.1, forward strand.
AATCAAAAGAAAGAAATGACGGCTGGCGCAATTCGAGTTGCAACTAGAACTGGAATTAATGCAACGGCTTGGGAGTATCAAACCCTTGATCTTTCAACTGATGAGGCGGCTATCTTTGGTTTTGATGTTGCCTTAGCCAAGATTAATGGTGATATTTTCATTACCTGGTTGGGTGCATCTGCTGCTTCTGCTCCAAAACCAAATCAAATTAGATGGGCAAGGCTCAGCGACCCAACCAATATTTCGAGCATCACGACTGAAAATTTTGGAACTCCAGCGGAGTATTTAGCAACTGATGGGAAAAGCATCATTTTTAACTGCCAAGAGCGGTTGTGTGTCTTGGATACAAGCAAAAAAGCAGCTGGTCAAAACGCAATCCGTTTGGTGAGCAGCACTAAAAGTGATTCACCAACTCAGAGCGCTTGGGTAAGAGTTAACAAAGTAAAGTATTTACTGGCCATGGTAAATGGCAAGCTTGCACTTTTAAAGCCTTAAATACTTATCGCGTAGCTCGCAAATAAATCGAAACAGATTCTGCGTTTAAAGTAATTGCCAAAATACCTAACTCTTTCGAGTTCAACGCCCCAATTACAGCGCTCTGGCCGTTAGGAACACTATCGGCGGCGACTATTGCACCTTTTGAATCAAAAGTAAGAAGTAACGGTGTTGCAACTTTAGGGTTCCAATTTAATTGACTTACTGCTCCAGTTGAAAGATAAAGTAATTGAGTCGATCCAATAGTTTGTACTTGTCCACTACCAGGAAATCTATAGGTCCAAGTTGGGGCAAAGGAAGAAGTAAACTTTGTTACCGCTATTTCAGATTTACCCGCAGCAACAACTTCTCCCCCAAGTAATAACGTTGTAGATGCCGAACTCCAGATACGTTTTCCTTTAGCAATAGAACTTCTAACAACTGTCGTAATCTTTAGAGTTTTTGAGATTTTTACAATGATTCCATCAACTACACCCGCTAATTTTTTCGTCGCAAGAGTTTCGGCACTTGATCCAGTTACGGTAAAACTACCGTCGGCATGACGTACGACCACCTCGGCAGTTGTAGAAAGTGAGCCAATTTGTAGTAAGTTCGAGAAACCGCCATTTAAATCGAGATTAACCAAAAACCCGGCATTGATTTTCTCGCCCGCAATTACCCCCACGATACTGGCGCCAGTTTTATCAACTGCAATAAAAGTTGGTAACACCACAAAACTAGTTGGTAATGTGTATGTAGCAAGCAAAACTCCCGCTGCTGAAACCTTCCACACTGTTAATACTTGTAAATTAGGAATCAAATTACTTGGCGGCGTAATTGCATTATCAGGATTGACTGGAACCGCTGGATTACTTGGTGGCAGTACACCAGCAACTAGTGGGCTAGAGCCAGCGATCCAGATATCTCCAAGTGAATCAACGGCGGCAAAGGTCGCAATTGAAGCTGGCAAGGCATCTAAATTCAATTTCCATAGTTCGTTTCCGGTGGTATCTATGGCGCGAACATACGCCTTTGAACTTTCAACTCCGTAAACAATTAGATTCTTTCCACTAACAACGACACCACTAATTTCTGCTGGCGATCCCACACTAGTTAAAAGCTGCATTGGTTTAACTGCTATTTTTTTGGGAGCCGCTAAGGCAGTTGGTGTAACGAGTAGAGAAAAGAGAAGGACTAGGGCAACTAAGCGTTTCACGCTAATTCCTGCGAACGATCGCGAGCTGCCTTCATGGCCTTGGCCACCATTGAATTTAAATCTTGATCAGTAAATGAGGCGAGCGCAGCGGCCGTTGTTCCATTAGGACTTGTTACATTCTCGCGAAGCGTCGTTGCACTTTTGCCAGATTCATCTAGAAGTTTTGCCACACCAATAATAGTTTGAACTGTCAACGCCGTTGCATCAGCCTGGCTAAGTCCTAGGCTTTGCGCTCCGGCAACCATGGCTTCAACAAATGCAAAGAAATATGCCGGACCAGAACCACTAGTTGCAGTCACGGCATCTTGTAACGCTTCTTCAACTTCGATTACTTTTCCGGTAGCGGCTAAGAAGCCCATCACGAAATCTTTTTCAGCTTTATTTACGGAAGCCCCAAAAGATGCCGCCGCCATTCCGGCACCAACCAAAGTAGGCGTATTTGGCATCACTCGAACAACTGGATTATTACTTGCCAAGGCTGAGCTGACAAAGCCAATGCTCTTACCGGCGGCAAAAGTAACGATAACGGCAGCTGGATTAATTGAACTTTTGATCTCTGAAAGTACCGCACCCATATCCTGTGGCTTAACAACTAATAACACCGCATCTGCCTTCGATACATTCTCGTGCAATGCCGCCGATGAAATTAAATATCGCGCGACCAGTTCATCCGTGCGGTCGGCACGCTTTTCCGAGATCGTGATCAGCTCTGGTTTTACACCATAGCTAATTAATGCAGCGATCAGGGCCTCGCCCATTACACCTGCACCAATAACGGCAACCTTTGATTGCTGGTTCATGTATTAAGCCTACCCGTTCAGCATGTAGGCTCAGCGACTATGCCAGAGGTAAAGCCAGGATTCGCGCGCGATTGGGTTGAATTTTTCGACCCAAATGATGCCGAGACAATCTTCAAATGTGATCTTACGTGGTTAACATCGTATTGGATGTGTATCTACGGCGATGGCTGTCAGGGTGTATTTAAAAGCCAACCAAATTCAGGATGTTGCACTGAAGGTGCAATGTATACCGATGAAGATGATGAAGCACGAACGGTAAAAGCTGCGGCATATTTAACTCCCGACATGTGGCAGTACTACAACGAAGCTCGTCCGAAAAAAGCGGGCGGTCCGTTAAGAATCTCTGAAAAAGATGAAGATGGCGATCGTAAAACTCGTCGTGTTGATGATGGCTGTATTTTCCTTAACCGTAAAGGTTATGAAGCAGAAGGTTTCACGGGTTCATTTGGTTGCGTGCTCCACCATGTTGCACAACGCGATGGAAAACATTTTGCCGATACTAAGCCCGATGTTTGTTGGCAGCTACCGCTGCGACGTAGTTTTGAAACTCGTGAATACGGCGAGCGCGAATATTCAGTAACTGTCATTGGTGAGTACGAGCGTCTTGCTTGGGGCGATGGTGGTGATGATTTTGATTGGTACTGCACCAGCAATAGCGATGCGCACGTTGGTACCGAGCCGGTCTACGTTTCCAATAAATATGAACTAGAACTTTTAATGGGTAAAGATCCTTATGACGAGCTAGTGCGCCTCTGCGATGCACGAATGGCTCATATCCGTGAAGCCACGGCACGCTCACTTCCATTGTTTGTGATTCAGCATCCTGCAACTGTGGCCGCGCAGAAGAAATAGTCAGCGCCTTGTCATAGGCTTACCAACATGGCCAAGGTAGAAAAAGATCCATTCCGCTGCACAGAATGCGGTTGGACATCCCAAAAATGGGTCGGCCGATGCGGTGAATGTCAGGCTTGGGGCGTTGTCGAAGAGATCGCAGCTCCTAAAAAACTCTCATTAGTTGCTGGAAACGTAACTAGTAAAGCCACTCCAATTGGAGATGTCGATCTATCTGCCGCACATGCCAGACCAACCGGTGTCTCTGAATTAGATCGTGTACTTGGTGGCGGATTAGTTCCTGGCGCAGCGATTTTATTAGCTGGCGAACCCGGAGTTGGAAAGTCAACGCTCTTGCTATCAGTTGCCGCGCAAAGTGCCGCAAAGGGAATTCCATCGCTTTATATAAGTGGTGAAGAATCTGCATCACAAGTTCGGTTGCGTGCCGAACGAATCAAAGCCGTTGATCCGCAACTTTTCATTGCATCTGAAACTGATCTCGGCGCAGTGATTGCACATATCGATGCCGTTAAACCAGAACTATTAATTATTGATTCAGTGCAAACTATTGGCAGCTCAGCCGCAGATGGTGCACCTGGTGGAGTTACTCAAGTTCGTGAAGTTGCTGGTGCCTTAATTAGAATTTGCAAGGATCGCGATATTACTTTACTACTTGTTGGCCACGTGACTAAAGATGGATCAATTGCTGGTCCACGTTTGCTAGAACATATCGTTGATGTCGTTTTGCAGTTTGAAGGCGAACGCCATTCTAGACTTCGCTTAATTCGTGCAATTAAAAATCGTTTTGGTGCATCCGATGAAGTTGGCTGCTTTGATTTAAGTGATACCGGAATTGAATCTGTTTTAGATCCCACTGGATTATTTACTTCACGTCACGCCGAACCAGTTCCGGGTACGTGTGTCACCGTAACTCTGGAAGGTCGCCGACCATTGCTGGCCGAGATTCAAGCTTTGGTATCTGCCGGGCGTGAAAATGATTATGGAAATGCTCGCCGAGTAGTGTCAGGTTTGGACTCTGCCAGAACTTCTATGACCCTTGCAGTTCTAGAGCTTCGGGCAAGTGTGCGAGTAGGTGGCCGCGATGTTTATGCGGCAACAGTTGGTGGCATGAAGATGACCGAGCCGGCCGCTGATTTAGCGTTGGCACTAGCCGTTGCCTCTGCCGCCAAGGGCTTAGCGCTACCATCAGATCTAGTTGCAATTGGTGAAGTTGGTCTGGCCGGTGAAATTAGAAAAGTCAGCGGAGTAAATCGAAGATTGCAGGAAGCTTTCCGGTTAGGTTTTAAGCGCGCACTTGT
>JBBQRL010000011.1:0-36602 GCA_038214925.1 Candidatus Nanopelagicales bacterium
CGCGTTAGCTTCAACGATAACTGTGTTTTCATGGGCAGCTTTTAACCAAGCGGCAAAGGCAATAAATGGATCGGCCGGCAGGCTCTCCATGCCAACATCGCTATATGAGCGTCGCATCGCTCGGATCTCATCGCGGGTCACGATCTCATCGGCCATGCCCCTATCGAACCTCACTTTGGCCTCATTTGCACACTCAGGAAAGCCAAAACTTTAGCGGCTCATGCAAGTATCGAGCCCAAGAGCGTTCGTTGTGCCCAGAGCGCTTATAAGCCTTACTTACATAATTACTCCTAAAACCACTTTGCTGCATTAAATCATCAACAAAATCTTGTAAAGGTGAGTACTCCTTGTCCAAACCTTTATCCCCGCGGCTCATCCAAAATTTGTGATTTTTTGGTAGAGCTTCGATCATTTGAGTGGCAAATTTTTCATCGCTAATAATCCAGTGGGGAGATAATACAAGGGCCGTTGAAAATTTTTCCGGATGTTTAATGGCAGCGTATAAAGTCGCGAGGCCACCCATGCTTGAGCCAAGTACAGCGGTTTTAGCTGGTGTGTAGGTTGGAAAAATCGTCGGGATAATTTCATGAAAGATTTGATTTAGGTAAGCATCAGAATGAAGAACTACCGTTGGATCTGAGATATTCCAACGTGGATCTATATATGAATCCTTTGTAAAAAATTCTTGTGGCGCTAAATCCTTGGCCCTGCCCCAAGGATTGGCTTTTGTGGCGCTGTGCCAAACCGCAATTATTGCCGGGGGATTAATTCCTAACTCAGCACTTACATGAAGGGCGGTCTGTGCCAATTTCCAGGTCTGTCCGCGGTGGGTTGAAGTTTTACCATCAAAGATATTTTGACCATCATGAGCAATTACGAGGTGCTCGGTTCCTTGCTTTGGTATCCAGTAATCGACGACTCTAGAATCAAAATCTGCCCGCACAACTTCGCCCGGAACTCCACGAACTTGATAGCGCTTTATCTCCTTCATGATGATTTAATCATCTCATGTCTTTGGCGAAAACTTCAATTATCTGGTTTCGTCGCGACCTTCGAATCGGTGATAACCCTGCACTCAATGCTGCAATCGCCTCAGCTGAAAACATCATTCCACTTTTTATCTTAGATAAATCACAGATTAATGATGCGGGCGAGAAATTACTGGCATACATGGGTCAATCACTTCGCGCACTTGATGAATCTTTAGATAATAAGCTTCACATTATTGAAGGCGATCAAGTTGAAGTATTAAAAGCGTTAATTAAATTACATGATGTACAAGAAGTGCACATAAGTGATGAATACGAGCGTTATGGCGCCGAGCGCGATGCCCGGGTCGAAGCAGCTGGAATTAAATTAGTTCGTACGGGTTCGCCATATGCCGTTGCACCTGGACGAGTTCTAAAACCAAGTGATGCCACACCGTACAAGGTCTACACACCTTTCTATCGTGCTTGGCGAACACACGGTTATCGTGCGCCCGCACCAACACCAAAACGCATTAATGCAGTGACGCCAACATCAAAATACCGAGCCTTTCCAGATTTCCCTTCAGTAGCTAGATCACATGTCATAGCTGCTGGTGAAAAAGCAGCGCTAGCCCGCTTTAAGAGTTTTTCAAAATCTGGTCTTGAGGCATACGATGAAGCGAGAAATCTTTCGGCGATCGATGGAACTTCTAAAATGAGTACCTATTTAAAATTTGGCGAAATTCATCCTCGAACTCTTCTCGCTGGATTAGGAGAAAGCCCGGCTCACGACACTTTCCGAAAAGAAATAGCTTGGCGTGAGTTTTATGCCGATGTTTTATTTAATAATCCGCATACCGATACCCAGTACTACTCAGATAAATTTGCCCAGATGCGTTATGACAAACCCGGTGAAGCTTTTACCGCATGGTGTGAAGGCAAAACCGGCCACCCCTTTGTTGATGCGGCGATGCGCCAGATGATTATCGAAGGATGGATGCACAATCGAACACGTATGGTTGTAGCATCGTTTTTGGTAAAGGATCTGCACCTCGAATGGCAGTTAGGTGAGCGTTTCTTTGCCAAGCACCTAGTTGATTACGACATCGCCTCAAATGCCCATGGCTGGCAGTGGACGGCTGGGTGTGGCACAGATGCATCTCCGTATTACCGAATCTTTAATCCGATTGAACAAGGAAAACGTTTCGACGGAAACGGAGATTACATTCGAAAGTATGTGCCCGAACTTGCGCACTTATCTGCCGCCGAAATTCATGAACCATGGTTATATCTAGATGGCTATAGCAAGGGATATGTGGAACGAATCGTTGATCACGCCGCCGAGCGCCTTGAATCCTTAGCTCGACTGCAAGAGATTAAAGCGGATAAACCCCAAGACCCTCGCGCTTAGCCGTATACATTGCAGTATCTGCCCGGCGCAGTAAATCATCGCCGCCATTGTTATTTGCAACTCCGATACTGACGCCTAGCAAGATTTCTTTATTTTCAATATGAAATGGATAGGAAAGTGTCGCTCGTAAAGCTAATGCGATCTCCAATGCGCTGTCTTGTCCGCCTTCAAATAAAACTCCAAACTCATCGCCACCTAGGCGGGCAAGTAATGCTCGACTAGGAAGTGCACGATCAAATCGCAACGCAACCTGTTGTAAAACTTTGTCACCGATTTCATGGCCATATCGATCATTAATCGGCTTAAAGCCATCTAAATCAAGTAAGAGCAAAGATCCTTCTTTGGTGATGAACTCTTCAATTTCAGAGATCAATCGGCGACGATTAGGGAGCCCGGTTAACTCATCGGTCCTAGCGAGCAATCGTTCTTGACCAATATGTCGGGCCTGACTTAGCGCTATCGCCATTCGGGAAAATGCTAACGCTAAGGTGGTGATAGCAGGGATCAAAACAAAATGTGGTAAGTAATCAGGGGATAGCGCAATAACTGCAAGCAAAGTAGCGCTGAGTAAAACCGCAACTGAAATTAATATTGGGCTGGCGCCATCTTTAATTGTTGTATCTATGCCAGAGTGCCAGAAGCTTTCACAGATTAATAAGATTCCAATTAACCATCCAGTATCAACGATGGCACCGATTGAATATGAAGAGTTCACGGTAAGCCAGAGAAAAAAGAAATCATTAACGGTAAATATCAAAATCCCTGCCGAAAGCAGTAGTCCCCGTCGAGAAAATCCCTGAATTAGGAAAGATGTTAAGACTACGGAAACCAAGATTAAGTCAGCCACTGGGTAAAAAACCGCCAAAAAACTCGCTTTGAAATTACTACCAAATTGAGGCAGGACAGGTTGCAAGAAAAAAGCTGTTCCTAAAGTAGCTAGGCCAAGTGAAATGATTAAGGCATCGACGATATCTAGCAGTTTATGTCCTCGATTAACGCCTAATAAACGAGTTACTCCAATCAGCATAAAGGGATAAAAAAGTAAGTAAAAAAGATCACTAGTTGAAGTGATCACAGATGGTAAATCTAAGCTACTTGCTAAAGTTGCAACGGTTGAACCTAAAACCCACATTAAAATTCCAAGAAAAATAGCCTTCCGTGCACCTTTATCGGCGCGCTCCGGAGCCATCACAAGTGAAATTAACCCGGCAATTCCTACCGCGTTATAGGTAACAAGATCACTCCATGGCCAGTCGGTGATTCGAACTAGTACACAGTTAATAATTAAAAGTGCTAACGCGGTAATTCTTACAAAACGCATACTGACAGCCTAGGAAGATCACTCCGTTTTTCACATAGGGGAGCCCATAGCCAGAAAAAAACCCGCTACCTACCAGGCAGCGGGTTTTTTATAAAGCGGGTTTAAAAGCCTTTGGTACAGATCAATTTTGCGCTTGCGCGAGAATCTGCAACATTTGCACTAAGTTCATTTGGCTTATTGACTGCGGCAAGCTTTGCAGCTTCAAGTTTTCTAATCGTAAGTTCAGTGCTACGAATTTTGCTGGCGTATGCACGTGTTGCAGATGTCCATGATGCAACAGCTGTTGTCAGAACTCTCTTATCAGCATCCGTCTTGGCTGCGGCAAGTTTGGCCTGCGCACCTGTCAAACGAAGATTTGCATCGGCAAGTTTTGCAGTAATTTCAGCGATGTTTGCAAGTTCAGTTGTAATACCAAGATCAATTACTGGAAGTTGGGCTTTGAAGTTAGCATTGGTTACCACCGCGTCTTTTTGAGCTTTAACGGCACCGTTTGCGGCCGCCAGGCAATCAAGTGAAAGCCAAACCAATTCTTTGCTAGAAACCAAAGGATTTTTTGAACACTTATATTTTCCAGCACTAACTGTTGTGGTCGCCCCAGATTTCTTACATGCAACACCATTTGAAATCTTGACGGCGGCATCAGCTGGGACAGCGATCATGACGCCACCAGCGACAACTATTGCTACTGCGAGCGAGGCTACTTTGCGAAACATTGGGAGGACCTTTCGTTTGAATACCCTAATTCTAACGGCGCCCCGCTTAAAGAAGGCTTAAAACTCGCCGTGATTGGGGTCGGTGTGACCACTATTCACGCTGTTTTTTCCGAATGTTCATGCCAACTTTTCTTATGACAGATCGCGGCAAAGTGCCAATGACAAAAACCAATACTCGATATTGCCACCCTGGTACCGAGACAGCTTTACCTTTAAGGCCATCACTCCATGATTTTGCCACAAGATCATCGGGATCTAGCCACATAAAGTTAGGCAGCCCCTTCATCGACATTTTGCCACGCTGATGAAATTCAGTTCGAGTAAATCCTGGACATAAGGCGCTCACTTTTACTTCAGTTTTTGAGAGTTCGGTATTGAGAGATTCAGATATCACGGTCAGATATGACTTGGATGCACTGTACGAACCTCCCGCGATGTAGCCGGCAACGGAGGAGACATTGATTACGACGCCTTTATTTCGCATTTTCATACCAGGCAGAATTGCATGCATCAGGCGCATTGGAGTGCGAACAAGGACATCGAGCATTTGCTGTTCAAGTGCTAGATCTGAAACAGTAAAGGCTTTGTTAATTCCAAAGCCAGCATTGTTAATCAGAACTTCGATTTCATTAGCTTGGATATATTTTTCAATACTTAAACATCCCACATCGGTAGCAAGATCAGCTTGAATAACATGAGTCTTCACGCCGAACTTTGTCTCAAGGGCGGCGGCACGCTCTTGTAAACGAGGTAAATCTCGGGCAACTAAAACGATATTGTATTTTTTAGCGGCCAATAAACGAGTAAAGCTTTCACCAATTCCGGCAGTTGCACCTGTCACTAACGCCCAACTACTCATTCAAGCCTCGATTCCAGTTGCATCTTCTTCACGGATTTTCCACTCAGAATCATATTCGGGAAGTAAATCTAAAAATGGCTTGGCATCAAACCACTCTGGCCCAACAACTCCTTGTGGTTTCCACGTTCCATTATGAATTAACTCCATTGCGATAACTGGATTAATTGCGGTCTGCCAAACAACGGCTTGATCGCCATAATTTTTCATGGACCATTCGTTGTCTACGACGTTGTACATGTAACAGGCATACGGCTTACCTTCTTTATTTAAACCTTTAACTAGGCCACCGGCACAGGTTTTACCCTTCATCAAAGGACCAAGTTTTGCGGGATCAGGTAAAAGTGCGGCGAGCAAATCACGCGGTGAGACCTTAACTCCTTGCACATCTACTTGATCTTTGCGATCCATCCCCAACATATGAATAGTTTTTAACGTAGAAATAAACTGTTCACCTAAACCAAATTTGAAATTAACTTTTCCAGCATTAACTTTTTGTGGAATTAAAACGACTTCTTCGTGCTCAACATTTACGCACTCAACTGGCCCGATACCTTCTGGAAAATCAAAAACTTCCAGCTCACTAAATGGCGCAGTTGTATGCCAACCATTTTCCCAAATTAGTGGTGGATTTAGACACTCTTCAATCGTTGTCCAAATTGAAAATGATGGCGCAAAGTCGTAACCCTTAACGGTTAAGTTCGATCCATCAAAAACTGTAAAAGAATCAATCCGGCTAAATAAGTAATCCTCGGCATATCGGGCAAATAAATCGCTCATGCCTGGCTCGATTCCCATACCAACAAGTGCGTAAATGTTGCGCTCACTCCAGATTTTTTCTCGGGCAAATTGATCATCACCAAGTTTGACCCCAGTTAAATTTTCCGGATCTTTTGGATGGGGCAGCGAAAGTGACATTGCCATATCCATGTAGTTTGCGCCTTCATTTTCACATGCTAAAAAAATTGGCATCACAAAACGTGGATCTACCGCATTGACAACTACATCAGGTTTTACTTCACGAATTAAAGCTTGGATCGCATCGACATCGGATGCGTTAATTGAAACGGCCGAGAAGCGCGAATCATTTACTCTGGCAACTGCTTGTTTTGCCCGTTCGATATCTCGATCTGCAACGACCATGGATGTGAAAAAACTTTTACGCGATGCGATATTGACGATTGCGCTGCCAACTCCGCCCGCGCCTATTACTAGCGCCTTCATTGTTGGCCTCTCATGAGGAAAATACTTCCTTTTCGGTAGAACATAAGCCTATGCAAAGGCGCAATTACTATCAAGCACCAACGCATGACAAGATTGCCCAGTAAAAAACTTAAGTCCCCGTAGCTCAGTGGATAGAGCAACCGCCTCCTAAGCGGTAGGTCGCAGGTTCAACTCCCGCCGGGGACACTTGATTTTTAATTGAGTTTTAGATTTAAGAAAATACGACTGTACGTTTTCCAACGATAAAAACTTTGTCATCGGCAAAAAACTTTACCGCTTTTGATAAAACTCGGCGTTCAATGTCACGACCGATTGCAATTAACTCTTCAGGTGTGGCTATATGAGTAACGTGGGCAACATCTTGTTCAATAATTGGTCCTTCATCTAGATCGCTCGTTACAAAGTGGGCCGATGCCCCAATTATCTTTACGCCACGTTGGTGTGCTTGGTGATATGGCTTGGCACCTTTAAAGCCTGGTAAAAATGAGTGATGGATATTAATTATTTTACCAGATAGTTTTTTACAGAAATCTGAGGACATAATCTGCATGTATCTAGCTAGAACTACGAGATCTATCGAAAGCTCTTCAATCTGCTTTAAAACTTCGGCCTCTTGGGAAGCTTTGGTAGCCGGAGTAACTGGCAAGTACATGAATTTGATTCCATGTGATTCAACTAATCCACGTAGATCTTCACGGTTAGAGATAACAAGTGGGATTTCAATATTGAGCTCACCTAACTCGCCAAGGTAGAGCAAATCTCGCAAGCAATGACTCTCTTTAGTAACCATGATTAGCGCGCGTGGCTTTTGAGCTGTTGGGCGAATATGCAACGCTGAATTAAATTTTGCTAAACCATCAGATAGAGATTTAGTGGCGCCAGCTAAACCCATTTCTGTTTCAAAACGAGTGCGCATCACAAAAGTATTTGTCGTCGGATCCGTAAATTGCTGATTTTCAATAATATTTCCATTGCAGGCAAGTACTGCAGATGTCATCGCATGAACGATGCCTGGTTGATCCGCGCATTGCAGGGAAGCGATTAAATCCATGGGCTTAGGGTACGCGAGATTAATGGTGGAGCGTAAATCGCTGCATCCACTTAGGCGCCCACCAGTTACGTTCACCCATTAAGCGCATTAAAGCTGGCACTAAAAGGCCACGAATAATTGTGGCATCCAAGATGATCGCAAAGGCAACACCAAATCCCATGGTCTTAATGGATGTAACACCGCTAGTTATAAAGGCAGCAAAGACGAAAGCAAGAATGGCAGCGGCAGCGGTAATAATTCGACCCGATCGCTGTAATCCAAGAGCTACCGCATCAACATTTGATTTACCCGCCAAGTGCTCTTCCCGAATTCTAGAAAGTAAAAAGAGTTCGTAATCCATTGATAAACCAAAGACGACGACGCCAATTAAAATAACGATGGAGGTATCGAGTGCGCCAATTTCAGTAAATGATCCCACTAACCATTTCATATTTCCTTCAACAAATACCCAGGTGAGAACACCCATGGTTGCAGCAAGCGAGAGGATATTTAGAATCACAGCTTTTATTGGCAAAATTATTGAGCCGGTGAAAATAAAGAGCAAGATGAATACGGATATTGCGATCCACCCAAAGACAAGTGGCAAGGCATCGGCAATTCCATCTTGTGAATCGGTGAAATCTGCAGCGGCACCGCCAATTAATGTTCCTATTGGTGCTGGAATATCTCTTAAATTATGAATTAAATCTTGCGCCTCTGGCGTGCGTGGAAGCATAGATTGATAAGCCATCAAACGAACATCTTTACCAATTATTGCAGGTGGGACAACTCCAACAATTCCGGGCTCGTTTGCAATCGTAGCTGCGTAAGAATTAATAGCTTCAATTTTATCTGCACCATCAATAATAATAATTTCAACTGGATTCCCAGTTTGTCCAGAGAATCTTTCATTTTGCAAGGCCGTTGCGATCGCCGCTTTATTTGTCGCAGGCAACATTCGTGAATCACCTTGTGAAAATTTAATATTTGCAATTGGCGCGGTTAATATGCCGATGATAATTAGTGAAAGCAAGACAACAGAAGTTGGACGCTTCATCACCATTCGCGCAGTTTGTGCCCAACGTCCATCATCATTTGGCGTAATTGAAGATTTGCGAATGACACCCTTATTAATCTTGTGACCAATGGTGGCGAGAATTGCTGGAAGACCAAAGATTGCACCCACAACTGCCAAGGTAACCACCGAGATACCGGCGTAACCAAAAGATTTAAGGAAAGGCAGCGGGAAGAAAATAAGTGATGCCAATGTCACCAAAACTGTGAGGCCAGAATAAAAGACGGTTTTGCCGGCCGTAGCAATAGTTGTGATGACTGATTCATCAACTGATTTACCTTTTCGTAGCTCTTCTCGGAAGCGATTCACGACAAGTAATGCGTAATCAATACCAAGGCCCAGTCCTAGTCCGGTCGTTAAATTAAGTGCGTACACACTGACATCAGTAAAGAGCGTAAATAAGTAGAGCAGGAAGAATCCTCCAGCAATAGCTGAGACGCCAACGATTAAAGGCATGGCAGATGCAGCTAGTGTGCCAAAGACAAATGCCAACAAAATGAAGGTCAACGGAATTGAAATTGCTTCGGCGATCTTTAAATCATCTGAGATTTTTTTAGTAATTGCATGACTTACTACACCAACGCCGCCGGAATACAGGGTCAAATCATCATATTTACCATCGTAATTCGCTTGAAAATACTTACCAAGTTTTTCACTCTGCGGACTAAATGTCTGATCATCGCTGTACACCAATATGTATGCCGCTTTGCCATCAATTGATTTGAGCGTTGCTTCTCCACCTGAACTCCAATAAGAAAGAGTTTTAGAAACTCCTGACTCACTAGCAATCTTGGCTTCTAAATTTTTTGCTTTAGCAACGACAATTGGATCAGTAACATCGAGATTTCCAGAGTCAACTACGACAACAATTGCCGGATCGGAGAGCTTAAGTTCTTCGGTGAGATATTCATAAACTTTGTACGAGTCGCTCTTTGGATTGGAGTAACCGCCAGAATCAAGTCGATTAAAAAGCATCGAGCCAACTGCACCAGTAACAAGTACGCTGACAACAAAGAGAATTACCGCACCTCTTCGGTACTTAACGACAACCTGACCCAGCTTTTCAAACATGTGTATCTCTTTCTATGAAGTACGAGTAGAATTTAAAGTATGAGCGATCTTTTTCCAATTGTTACTTCAGATGAGATCGATCCTGAAGCTGCTGCCGAACAAGCAAAGCGCGAAGAAGAAATGAAGTCAGATAAACCGCCGCATCATGAGAATTAATCAGCCTTTGATGTTGGTGGCGTAACTTTGGCTGCAGGAGTTTCACTTTTAACAGAATCTTTTTTCACCGGCTTGGCCGAATCAGTTTTGTAAAAACCAGAGCCTTTGAAAACAACACCTACGGCGGTGTACACCTTGCGAATCTCACCCTTGCATTCTTGGCATTCGGTTAGCGAATCATCAGAAAATGACTGAATCACTTCGAATTCGTGGCCACACGCGGCGCAGGCATATTGATATGTCGGCATCGCGGCTCCACTTCCTTCGTAAATCCCACTCGATAAAAAGTGATCGATTAGGGGTAGGCATGAAGTCTAAAGAAGTGAGATGATTGAAGCGAATTGAGCAGTTAAAAAAGGCTGGTTTGGAAGGAAAATGTGATGAAAGCGATTATTCGTGGAGTAGGTATCGTCTTACTTTTGATCATGGGCACAAACAATGCGGCCGCCAATTTATTGGTCAGCACTTCACCAATTAGTGGATCAACAATCTCAACCTCACCCACAAGCGTCACTGTTACTGGCCAACTTCCATTGTTAGCAGATGCGGTTGATGCAAACGTCATCACAGTCAGCGATCCAAATGGTGTCAGAGTTGATGATGGGACCATCACCGTTACTGACTTAAGTGCATCGGTTGGCGTTAGGGCTTTAGTTGAATCTGGAATTTATACAGTTGAGTACTCACTCATCTCAGAAGGTGATGCACCACTTGCCGGAAGTTTTACCTTTAAATATTTAGCACCAAGCACTATTGCTCCTGAGCAACCAAATCCAGAACCAACCGAGATTCAGTCACCAGCTAGCAGCAGCCAGGCAACGAATGTCTTTGTAATTCTCCTTTTAATTTTAGCCGTCGGTGTCACAATTGGACTTTCAATGTATGCGCGTAAATTATTTTCTAATCGATGAATATTTTTGTCGGCCTTTTTAAGTATCTTGATTTACTCGGGGCATTTGCAACAATTGGGTCACTCCTTGCATTAGGTTTTTTACTTCTAGATGCGGATGGCAAACTTTCCACATCTGGTGAGAAAGTTCGAGGCTTTCTCAAAGCTTCGGCGGCCGTTTGGTTAGTTGGAGTAATCGGAACAATAGTTTTTACACTTGCCCAAGTTCTCAATTCATCGGTTCTAGATGCGCTAGACCCGACAGTGCTGCGCTCGTTTTTAACCCAAATTACTTTAGGTAGATACCTAGGCTTTGAAGCGTTAACCGCATTACTAGTACTTATTTGCACTTTCAAAGCTCGAAAAATTCTTACGGTTATTTTCTTATTTGGTATTTCGATCATCGGCGTTATTGCCCCAGTGTTTCAAAGTCATGCCGCTTCCAGCGGTTCGCATGGCTTAGCTACTGGCTCACTTGTTATCCATGTGATTGCACTTTCATTATGGGTAGGAGGAATCTTTGCATTAGGAACACTTTCGGCAACCGATAAGGCCATAGCAGTTCCCCGTTTTAGCCAGTTAGCGTTATGGGCAGCTATTGCCGTTGTCGTTAGCGGAACCGTAAATGCCTGGGCCCGTTTGAATTTTATTGATGCCTGGAACTCTGCATATGCACTAGTTATTATTGGAAAAGTTACTGCAACAATCGCCCTAGTTGGAATCGGTTATTTGCACCGTAAAAATCTGCAAGGAAAAGACGAGATAAATTGGATTGGCTTTGGCAAACTATTAACAACTGAAGCGGCACTAATGTTAGTGACAGTTGCGATGGGAGTCTGGTTATCTACTAACTCATCACCTGACCGGCCCGGAACACAAGAGTTCAACGCCGCTCTTTCAGTAGTTGGAATTTCAACTCCACCAGCTCCAACGTTTTCCAGACTTCTATTTTCATACGAACCCAATGCGCTATTTATTGGAATACTTGTAGTAATTGTTGCGCTGTATATAAAAGGTGTTGTTGTTTTAACAAAGCGTGGCGACAAATGGCCAGTTGGTCGTACGGTTGCTTTTGCTTTAGGTATTTCGGCAATTGACTATGCAACTAGTGGCGGACTTGGCCTTTACGCTCAATTCTCTTTTTCGTATCACATGCTTTCGCACATGGTTTTGGGAATGATCGCGCCAATTGGTTTAGTCCTCGGTGCGCCCCTTACTTTAGCGCTTCGAACATTGCCACAAGCTCGCACACCAGATGAACGCGGCATTCGGGGATCTTTATTAGCTGTGCTTCATTCTAAGTATGGAATTTTTATTACAAATCCAATTACCGCTTTATTAATTTTTGATGGATCACTCTTCGCGTTGTATTTCACAGATTTCTTTGCGATTATGTTGCAAAGTCACGTCGGCCATTTGTTCATGAGTCTTCATTTTCTAGCCGCTGGTTACTTATTCTTCTCGGCAATTATTGGAGTAGATCCAAATCCACGAAAAATTCCACATATAGTTCGGATAGTTATTCTTTTTGCGGCCATGAGTATTCATGCATTTTTCTCGGTAGCACTTATGTCTACTTCAACTCTGATCGATAAGGGTTATTTTGCTTCGTTGCAGACACCATGGTTGACAGATTTATTAGCAGATCAAAAACTTGGTGGTTCAATCGGCTGGGCTATGGGCGAAATTCCTATTTTGCTCGCTCTGATTGCCACCTTTATCCAGTGGATGCGCGATGATTCTAGGGAAAGTGTACGCTTGGATAAAAATACGGCACGTAAAGCGGCCATGGGCCAACCCGATGATTTAGCAAAATATAATCAGTACTTACAAGAGTTAGCACAACGCGACAAGAAGGGTTCCTAATGGAAAACTTATTTGAACTCTCTTCCGAATATAAAGAGTTGCGTACAAGCGTTCGCGCATTAGCTGAAAAAGAGATTGCACCATTTGCCCAAGCAGTCGATGAGGAACACCGCTTTCCAGTGGAAGCAAAAAACGCCTTGGTTAAAAGCGGGCTGTATGCCGCTCATGTTCCTACGGAATTTGGTGGCGATAGTGCCGATGCCCTTGCCGCGGTAATTATTATTGAAGAAGTTGCTCGCGTCTGTGGATCTTCATCTTTAATTCCGGCAGTAAATAAATTAGGTTCCGTTCCTTTAATTCTTGGTGGAAATGACGATCAGAAAAAACGATGGTTACCCCAACTAGTTAAGGGTGCTGGTTTTTCTTACTGTCTCTCGGAATCAGAGGCGGGTTCAGATGCATCTGCTTTACGTACAAAAGTTGAACGCTCAGGTGATGGCTGGATCCTCAATGGAAGCAAAAAGTGGATTACCAATGCAGGTGAATCAGAGTTTTATTCAGTAATTGCCCAAAGTGATCCGTCACTTGGCACCAAAGGAATTACTGCATTTGTCGTTGAAAAATCAGATCCTGGTGTTTCATTTGGTGCCCCAGAAAAGAAAATGGGAATGCGCGGATCTCCAACTCGCGAAGTTTATTTTGATAACGTGGCATTAGGTGATGATCGCCGAATTAGCGAAGTTGGTAAGGGTTACGCCTTAGCCATGGACACTCTCGATCACACTCGCATCACAATTGCAGCGCAGGCTTTGGGCTTGGCGCAAGGCGCATTTGATGTTGCGACCAAGTATTCGCACGAGCGCCACCAATTTGGAAAGCCGATTTTTGATTTCCAAGCGATTCAATTTATGTTGGCAGATATGGCCATGAATATTGAAGCTGCCCGCCTGATAACTTATGCGGCGGCGGTAAAGAGTGAGAATAATGAAAAGGATTTACGTTTCTTCTCGGCCGCTAGCAAGTGTTTTGCCAGTGACATGGCGATGAAGGTGACCCAAGATGCAATTCAAGTTCTGGGTGGCTATGGATACGTTACTGATTACCCAGTCGAACGAATGATGCGCGATACCAAGTTAACCCAGATTTATGAGGGTACAAATCAAATTCAACGAATTGTTATGTCGCGAAACTTGCTCAACTAATTATTAAAATTTAGTTGATTTAAATCGCACTAATATCGATGGCGTTGCCGCTGCATTAAGCGCGATGTCATGGGTTTCATGAGGTAATGCCTCACTAGTTAATTCACCAGCATGAACTAAGCCAACTTTCCAGGCATTGATATGAACAAGTGCGCGGTCGTAATATCCGCCGCCTTGCCCCAAGCGATATCCACTTTGATCAATTCGCAAGGATGGGACAACAATTGCCTCAATAATCGAAAGATCTGTCACCGCTTCTCCGACAGGTTCTAAAATCTTTTTATTGGAACGTAACGAGCTCGATTGGCCGTCCCACTTGATCCAATCCAGATTTTCACCATTGATTTTTGGAAGAAGCAGAGTTTTACCATCCCTTAGAAATGCTTGATTTATTTCTTCGGTACTTGGTTCAAATTCATAGGAAATGTATGAAGCAATTGTGATGGCGGCAACAATTTCTGGTGCTTTTAAGATGACATTGAAATTTGAGGACATAAATTTTTGAGCACGTTCGCGACGGGCCCTTTCCCGCAATGAGGTTTTAATATCTGTCATTTAAATCTCCCGCTAAATCCCAAGGTTTAAACTGGTCAACAAGTAGGGTTTGATTATGTCAGAACACACAAGAGTTGAAGAGTTTCTTGGCTCATTACTTGCTATTTGTAAGCCACTTGATCCCTTTGAAATGCCGCTATTAGATGCTCATGGTGCAACTCTTGCCGAAGATATTTTTGCTGGAGATCGCTTGGTCTTGCGCGAAGGCGCTCGAATTAGATCGACTCAAATTGGTTTAGCTGCATCAATCGGGCGAGATCATCTGCCAACTAGGCCGCACCCACGGGTTGTTATTTTATCTGCTGGCCCAGATCTAGTTGAACCTGGTCAGCCTCTTAAAAATGCAAATGATGAGTACGAAACTAATTCATGGTTACTTACAACGGCAGTGCGAGAAGTTGGAGCAGTCGCTTATCGGGTGCACTCGATTCCAGATAACGAATCTCAACTTCAAAAAGTTATTGAAGATCAACTTGTTCGTGCTGACTTAATAATAATTAGCGGTGAACGACATGATGACTCTTTTGATCTCATCACTCGTACTTTGTCGGGGCTAGGTGAAATTACAACAGTAGATCTAGCGATCGAGGCAAGTGGCCGACATAATTTTGGCACGATCGGGCCCGATCAGACCCCCGTTGTCACACTTCCCGGAGACCCAATTGCGGCATATATTTCTTTTGAGCTCTTTGTTCGTCCAATGATCCGAACCATGCTTGGGACAAATTTAATTCATCGCC
This sequence comes from Candidatus Nanopelagicales bacterium, assembly GCA_038214925.1. GTDB lineage: Bacteria > Actinomycetota > Actinomycetes > Nanopelagicales > Nanopelagicaceae > Planktophila. Next base: position 15,018 of record JBBQRL010000011.1, read on the forward strand.
CATCAGTTAAAGCCGTTTTGGAAAAGCCAATTGAGTCAACCACCGGAATGCGAGCTTATATTCGCGCGGTATTGGCCGAAGATGGTAAATCAGTGGTGCCACTTTCTAATCAAGATGAGCAAGCCACGCTCTCCGATGCCAATGCACTTATCGCGATTTCAGAAAACGATACAAACCTCAAAACTGGTGATCAAGTTACAGTCGTTGTTTTAGAGCGTAGATATATTTAAATTTTATGATGAGTAATTGGCCGATCGTCCTGCCTGATCAAGAGATTACCCTTCGCCCACTTCGCTTTCGAGATCGAGCCAGATGGAACCTAGTGAGGGCAGAAAACCGCGAGTGGCTAACTCCGTGGGAGGCGACGATCCCAGCGGTTGGTGAAGACAGCTACAAGCAGTTGCCCTCCTTTCTTGGCATGGTAAAGATGCTAAATTTTGAAGCTAGGCATGGCCGTTCATACTCCTTTGCGATCTGGCAGGGAAGTTCATTGATTGGCCAGATATCCCTTGGCGGAGTTATCTATGGCGCAATGCGGGGTGGTCACATCGGGTATTGGATCGATAAGAATTTTGCTAATCACGGTTACACAACGAGAGCAGTTGAAATCCTTACCCAGTATGCATTTGAAGAGCTAAAGCTCCATCGCATTGAAATAAATCTTCGTCCAGAAAATGATTCTTCCCGCAGGGTTGCCGAGAAAGCGGGATTTGTTCTTGAAGGTGCCCGTGCCCGTTACTTACATATCAATGGGCAGTGGCGTGATCACATCTGTTTTGTTCGGGAAAATCCTGCGATTAAGTAACGCTCAAATCCCAAAGAAACAGCACTGCTTGCTTTAGATTTATCCATCATGACTTCTGGACTCATCTATATTGCGATCATCGGTATGTGGGTCGCCTATTTTGCGCCCCGGTGGATCCATGATCGAAATGAATTTTCTGGAAAATCAGTAGAGCGATTTAAAATCGCTTTACGAGTCGTAGCAAATCAATCACCTCACACATCTGTTTCTGGTGGAGCTATCCACATAGATCTAGATCGCGAAGCTAAAGTGCGACAAAATCTATTACGTCGCAGAATTTCTTTTGCACTTATTATTTTTTCACTAACCGCAACGTTTGTAGGTGGAGTTATGAACACAATGCCATTTGTATATGTACTTGTTCCACTTTCTGCTGGCTTGCTCTATGTCGCTAGCGTGCGTCGACAAGTTATTGCCGATCGACTGCATCAGCGACGTGTAACCCAACTTCATCGTCGTAGCTCTGGGGTTTCGGCTACTAATTTGGCAGAAGTTTTGCAACCAAAAGAAACAACTGAACATTGGATTCCGCTTTCCGAACGTGAATTAAAAGGCGTTGTGATCTTGCCTAAGGGCAGTGCATCTATCCGAAATGCCTGGGAACCAACTCACGTTCCAGTGCCAACATATGTAAATGCCGCGAAAGCTGTTTCGCCTAAGCGGGTACTTGATCTAACAACTCCTGGTCAGTGGACCGAGGCGCAAGCTCAGCTAGAACGCGATGCGCTCGCTGCCGTCTCACCATCACGCGATAAGATCTTTGATCAACAATTAGCAGACGAGGCAGTTGATCGATTGAACCAAAATCGAGCAGTCAACGACTAATTAGATCCAAGAGTCAAACCACATACGCATCTTCCACGCATCGTATGTCATTACTTGTCCAGTAAATAATGGCAAGAAGTAGATGAAACATAAGAGAATAGTTATAAAAATTCCGGCAACTATCGACTGTGATACGACTGGCTTTAAATCGCTGTCAAGAATTAATTTTGCACAGTAAACAATTGCTAAAATCAAGAATGGCTGAAAAACAATCGCGTAAAAAGTAAATGTGGTGCGTTGCTGCATAGCAAACCACGGCAGATATCCTGCGGCTATACCGATAACAACAAGGTTTGCCGCCTGATCAGTGCGCCTAGCAATTAAGGATTTAATCCAAAAACCAATTACTATTGTGATTGCAATAGTTCCAACCCACCACAAAATTGGAGTTCCAAGCGCTAAAACTTCACGCGCACAATCTTTGTCGCCACAGTTTTGCGGAGCATCATAGAAAAATGAAGTTGGCCTTCCCATTACGAGCCAGCTCCAAGGATTTGATTGATATGAATGATCTTCGGTTAATCCGGTATGAAAGGCGAGCATTTCACCGTGATAGTGCAGCCAGGAAATAATTGGGTTGTTAGACCACTGCCGACTCCAGCCCCGATCTGATGTAAACCAACCGATCCAGGTGAAGGTATAAACAATGACCGGAAGTAATCCAAATGCGGCAAAAGTTTGCGCTAATTTTTTTCCACTTTGTTTAAATTCATGTGAGACTAGGATTCGATAAACGGTAACTAAACCTATGATCGCAATAAAATAAATTGCACTCCATTTACAACCAAGTGCTAAACCAAAAGCTAAACCGGCCCACCAATTTCTATTTCGATGCCAAAGGTAAACACCTAACAAGACAAAAAAAGTTAAAAATAGATCTAATAAAGCGGTGCGCGAATGCACCAGCAAAAGACCATCGAGTGCCATTAAAGCTGCTGCTAATCCAGTTAGCAATGGCGAGTAAAATAAAACATGAACCAAGCGAGCAAACAGAAGAATTAATAATGTGCCAAAAAGAGCAGCTGCAAATCGCCAACCAAATTCATTATCGCCAAATATTTGAATTCCACCTGCGATTAGCCATTTGCCAACCGGTGGATGAACAATAAATTCCGGACTTGCGCCAGTTACTTCAACTCCATATTTCAAAAAATCACGGGCGCCATCGACGTAATAGACCTCATCGAATATGAAACCTTTAGTGGAACCTAAATTAATGATTCGAAGCAAAAAGGCGGCGATGGCGATTACTAATGGAGCAATCGCAGCGATCATGGGACAAGAGTATGCGCGATTAATGAAATTTACTGAGAGGATTAGGTCATGACGCTCATCTTGGCAGCAACCCCCTTGGGCAACCCGGGCGATGCAAGTGCGCGATTAAAGTTGGCGATATCCGAGGCGACAATCATTGCCGCCGAAGATTCTCGTCGTTTTCATCGTTTGTGCCAAGATATCGACGTAGTTTTCACAGGACGAGTTCTTTCATTTTTTGAAGGTAATGAAGTTGATCGCACGCGAGAACTTCTGGCTGAACTAAAATCTGGCGCAACAGTATTAGTAGTCTCCGATGCAGGTATGCCAACAATTAGTGATCCTGGCTTTAGATTAATGCGCGATGCGATCGCCGATGACATAGATGTTCGAGTCATTCCTGGACCAAGTGCAGTAACAATGTCGATTGCATTATCTGGATTACCAACTGATCGTTTCTCTTTTGAGGGCTTTCCACCCCGTACCGCAGGTGCCAGACTTGCCACTTTTGAAAAGCTTCGGCACGAAGAGCGCACCATGGTTTTCTTTGAAGCACCGCATCGCTTAGTTGATTCAGTAAAGGATGCCGTTGATGTGTTTGGCACGGATCGAAAAGCGGCTATCTGTCGTGAAATGACAAAGCGATACGAAGAGACGATTCGAGGATCACTATCCGAGCTATTAACGTGGGCTAACAGCAATGAAGTTTTGGGTGAAATAACTTTAGTTATTGCAGGTGCGCAACCTGACTCAGCCCAACGAACATCACATGAGATGGTTGCTCGAGTTCGCGAGTTCGAAAGCGCCGGCATGGATCGAAAGTCAGCGATTGCAACGGTTGCCGATGAATTTGGCATCGCCAAGCGTCTTGTTTATGCCGCAGTCGTCGATGCGAATAAGATGAGCCAGTGACTAAGTCCTTTTACTTAACGACACCGATCTATTACGTCAACGATGCTCCCCATATTGGGCATGCTTACACAACCGTTGCCGGAGATGTTTTAACGCGTTGGCACCGTCAAAAAGGCGAAGCAGTATGGTTTCTAACCGGTACCGATGAACATGGTCAAAAAGTTATGCGCACTGCCGAAGCAAACAATGTTGCCCCGCAAGCCTGGGTCGACAAACTCGTTGCCGATGCCTGGAAACCAAATTGGGAACATCTCAATATTGCAAACGATGATTTCATTCGAACTACCGAACCACGCCACACAGAGCGTGTCCAAAAGTTTTTACAATCCCTGAAAGATTCAGGCCATATCTATGCTGGAAAATACGAAGGCCCTTACTGCGTAGGTTGTGAAGAGTTCAAACTTCCCGGAGATTTAATTGAAATCGATGGCGCAAAGTGTTGCCCAATCCACAGCAAACCAATTGAACTAGTCAATGAAAATAATTGGTTTTTCAAGTTGTCAGTATTTACGCAACTATTACTTGATCATTACAAAAATAATCCAGAAGCCTGTCAGCCAGAAAGTGCCCGAAATGAAGTTATTTCATTTTTAGAAGGTGGCGTCTCTGACCTTTCTATCTCTCGGTCAACTTTTGATTGGGGAATTCCAGTTCCTTGGGATACCGATCAAGTCGTTTACGTTTGGTTTGATGCATTACTGAACTATGCAACCGCTGTGGGATTAACAGATGATGCACAATCTGAAGGCGGAAAAAGGTTTGCCCAAACCTGGCCAGCCGATGTTCACCTGGTAGGAAAAGATATTTTGCGTTTTCACGCAGTAATTTGGCCAGCGATGCTAATGGCCGCCGGATTAGATACTCCTAAAAAAGTTTTTGCCCACGGTTGGTTATTAGTCGGTGGCGAAAAAATGAGTAAGAGCAAGTTAACTGGTATTGCACCTAAAGATATTACCGATCACTTTGGCGTCGATGCTTTCCGTTATTACTTCTTACGTGCAATTCCATTTGGTAGCGATGGCTCTTTTTCTTGGGAAGATATGAGCGCTCGATATACATCGGAACTAGCAAATGACTTTGGAAATTTAGCTTCCAGAAGTGCTGCTATGGTTGAAAAATACTGCGGTGGGGTACTTCCAGCAGTGGCACATGATGCCGAACTTGAAGCTGCACTTATTGAAACTGTGGCAAAGGCCGATGCCGCTATGTGTGCCCTTGATTTTCAAACTGGCATTGTTGCCATCATGGATTTTTGTAAGAAAGTAAATGGTTATGTCACCGAAAAAGAGCCGTGGATTTTGGCAAAAGATCCAGCTAATCAAGCGGTCTTAGAAGAAGTTTTATATAACACCGCTGAATCTCTACGTGCTTTGGCGATCTTGTTGCACCCGGTAATGCCAGCAACCTGCGAAATTTTATGGTCAAGTCTTGGCGCGCAAGAAGTACTTGGAAATTTGAGTGCGCAGGTAATTGAGAAAGTTGCCGTTTGGGGTCAACTTCCGCAAGGTGCCACAGTTACAAAAACGCCAGTCTTATTTCCACGCCTAGAAGTAATCGCTTAAGAAACAATGGCTGATCGCCACAATCGGGATATAGATCGCCTGCGTGCACCTTTGCCGGAGCCGCTACCGGTACCAACAGTTGATGCACACGCACATATGGAAATTGTGACTGATGCAGCTTTTGACTCACCTGAAGTTGCTCAAGTTATTGCCGAAGCTAAGTCAGTAAACGTTGATCGAATTGTTCAAGTTGGATATTCGGCAAGCCAATCGCAATGGTGCGTATCGGCGGCGGAAAAGTGGAATACATCAGTTTTAGCTGCAGTTGGCTTGCATCCTAACGAGGCGCCAGTTGTGGCAGATATGTACGCAGATCTAAAAATTATTGAAGAGTTGGCAACACATCCACGCGTGCGTGCAATTGGCGAAACAGGTCTAGATTATTTTAGAACCCCACCCGAACTACGAGCCCGCCAACAAGAGTCGTTTAAATGGCATATTGAATTAGCGAAGAAAACCAAGAAAGCTTTAGTGATCCACGATCGCGATTCACACGATGATGTTTTATCGGTGTTACTGGAAGTTGGCGCTCCAGAAAAGACGGTTTTTCACTGCTTTTCTGGCGATGTCGCAATGGCTAAAACATGTATAGAACGCGGCTACATCCTCTCTTTTGCGGGTACTTTAACTTTTAAAAACGCCCCGGAACTTCGGGAAGCGGTAAAACTTGTGCCACATGATCAATTATTAGTAGAAACAGATTCACCATTTTTATCACCAACTCCACACCGCGGCGCGGGTAATACGCCAGCTCAAATTGCAACCATTGTCCGCGCCATGGCGATCGAGCGAAATCAAGATCTAGCTGAACTTGCAACAATGCTCAGCGATAACGCAGAGGCAATCTTCGGAAGTTTTTCAGCATGAGTTTGTTAGGTGCTGCCCAGATTCGCGAACTTGCCGCCGCGCTAGATTTGAAACCTTCAAAATCACTTGGACAAAACTTTGTGATCGACTCAAATGTCTGTACTAAAATTGTTCGCACTGCCGCAGTTACCGATCAAGATATCGCTTTAGAAATCGGGCCGGGCCTAGGTTCACTTACTTTAGCTATGTTAGATGTTGCCAAAGCCGTGATTGCAGTAGAAATTGATCCACGTTTAGCTGGGCAACTCCCAATTACCGTTGCGCAGCACTTTGCACATCCGGAAAACTTAACGGTGATAAATAAAGATGCACTAGCTATTACCGATCTGCCAATGACCCCTACGGTTTTAGTCGCAAATTTGCCGTACAACATTTCAGTTCCGGTATTACTTCGCATGCTAGAACTCTTTCCAAGTATTAATACCGGTGTTGTTATGGTTCAAGCCGAAGTTGCCGATCGCTTAGCGGCTAGACCCGGTGGGAAAGAGTATGGAATCCCCAGTGTGAAGGCGGCGTGGTGGGCCGATGTAAAAGGCGTGGGCACGGTTTCTAGATCGATCTTCTGGCCAGCACCAAATGTTGATTCAAAGTTAGTTGGATTTACCCGGCGCCAAACTCCTGGAAATGAAGAGCTGCGAAAGAAAGTCTTTATGATCGTTGATAACGCATTTGCCCAGCGACGAAAGATGCTGCGTTCAGCACTTTCTGGCCTTTATGGTTCATCATCGGCCGCTGAAGCGATTTTGATTAAAGCAGGCATAGATCCAACACTTCGGGGCGAGGCTTTAAAGATTGAAAGTTTTTGCAAGATCGCAGCCGTTGCACCTGACATTTTCTAATTGCAGTTATAGGGTCACATCATGCCTGTTACTAGTGTGACCGTTCGCGTACCCGCAAAGGTCAACCTGCAACTTTCAGTCGGGCCTAAAGAAAGCGATGGCTTTCATAATTTAGTTTCAGTTTTTCAAGCAATCTCAATCTTTGACGATCTCTCAATTTCGTTGCGAGATCCTGGCGCAGGCTTAACATTAAGTATCGCCGGAGATCAAACTCAAGGCGTACCTAATGATGCAAATAATTTGGCGGCCAAAGCCGTTGCGCTTATTTCAAAAGAGTATGACTTAACGGTAGATGCACATATCGAAATTAAAAAATCAATTCCAGTTGCGGGTGGAATGGCAGGTGGCAGCGCCGATGCTGCGGCAACGATCGTAGGTATCGATTATTTGTATTCACTTGGTATGACGCGGGAAGAGATGATTGAAATTGCGGCACAGTTAGGAAGTGATGTTCCCTTTATGTTAAGTGGTGGAACTGCAATTGGTACTGGACACGGTGATCAATTAACAGCTGCGCTATCGCGCGGTACCTATCATTGGGTACTTGCACTTTCCACGTCGGGGCTTTCAACTCCGGCAGTTTATGCAGAGTGTGATCGGCTGCGGGCAGAGTTAGAAATAATAGAGCCGCAAAGTAATGAGTTGTTGATGCAAGCCTTACTTGCCGCCGATGCACCAGCAGTTGGTGCGGCGCTGGTTAATGATTTACAAGCAGCGGCATGTTCGTTGCGCCCAGCACTTCGCTTAGTTTTAGATGTTGGTCAGGAGTACGGAGCATTGGGTGCGATCGTTTCTGGATCTGGTCCAACTGTTGCTTTTCTAGTCTCCGATGAAGAAGCGGGTCTTGATTTAGCTGTCGCCTTAACGGCCAGCGGGGTAGTTGGCAGTGTTGCGCGTGCATATGGCCCGGTCGCTGGTGCAAAGGTGATTTCACCGTAACAACCTGTCGCCAGCTTCGTGTCAGCGGTTTGGATCAGGGCGATTTATGAGGGAGAATACGGGTTCCGCCATTGTGTAGTGGCTAGCACATGGGCCTTTGAAGCCCAGGGTCCAGGATCGATACCTGGTGGCGGAGCTTTCAGGAAACCCTCACCGATAGACTTCATTCATGTCCGTACAAACCGTGATTGTTTTGGCCGCTGGCGAAGGCACACGAATGAAATCGGCGACACCAAAGGTTTTGCATAGCGTTGCTGGCCGTTCATTACTTGGCCACGTACTGCACGCCGTTAATAATTTAAATCCAACTGAGCTTCGAATTGTTGTCGGCTCTGGTCGGGAAGAAGTAGAGGCGCACATCGCCGCGATCGCACCACACGCGACCACAGTTTTTCAAGAACACCGTGGTGGAACCGGGCATGCCGCGCAATTAGCGCTCGCCGGAAATTCACCGAAAGGAACTGTTTTAGTTTTGGCTGGAGATACGCCGATGTTAACGGCTGATTCATTAGCCCAATTTATCGCCGCTCATAGCGCTGGAAAATTTGCCGCTTCAGTTTTAACTGCCGAGCATCCAGATCCAACGGGTTATGGCCGAATCATTCGTGATGGAAGCGATGAACTTTTGCGAATTGTCGAAGAAAAAGATGCCACCGAAGAAGAGAAATTTATCTTTGAAATAAACAGTGGCGTGTATGCATTTGATGGCGAAAAATTAGCGGCATCGATTGGTCAATTAACAAATGCCAATGCACAAGGTGAGCTTTATTTAACGGATGTAATTGGAATTTTGAAAAACGCTGGCGAATCAATTGCCGCGATTATGATCGATGATTTCACCGAAACACTTGGAGTCAACGACCGCATTCAATTAGCCATGAGTGCTGCGATGCTTCGAGATCGAATTAATGAAGAGTGGATGCGCCAAGGTGTAACGATTATTGATCCGACTACAACCTGGATTGATGCAACCGTTGTTGTAGCAAATGATGTAACGCTGCACCCAGGCACTTCCCTTTTTGGAAGCACAAAAGTAGCAACCGGTGCGGTCATTGGTCCTCGCTCTACCCTTACCGATTGCGACGTTAAAGCCGGCGCACAAGTGCTGGAATCTATTGCGATGAAAACTGTTATAGGCGAGGCGGCCATTGTTGGTCCATTTACATATTTACGCGCTGGCACAGTGCTTGGTGATTCCACCAAAGCTGGCGCATTTGTAGAAATGAAAAATGCTTCAGTCGGTACGGGTTCTAAAGTTCCGCATCTTTCGTATGTGGGCGATGCAACTATTGGCGAAGGTAGCAATATTGGCGCGGCCACAATCTTTGTTAATTACGATGGCGTAGATAAGCACCACACAATTGTCGGAGACCACGTACGAATCGGCAGCGACACAATGTTGGTCGCACCTGTTTCGATTGGTGACGGCGCCTATACCGCCGCTGGATCTGTCATTACCGAGGATGTTCCGGCTGGAGCAATTGGTGTTAGCCGAGCAAAGCAGAGAAATGTATTAGATTGGGTTCTGCGCAAGCGTGCCGGTTCTAAATCGGCGCAAGCTGCCCAAGCAAGTACAAAGACTAAGAAGTAATTACAAAAGCGTAAGAGGAGAGGCTAGTTATGAGCGAGATCCGTTTATCGTCTGAAAAGAAACTTCGACTCTTTGCCGGACGCGGATTTCCTGAACTAGCCGACGAGGTTGCAGCAGAGCTAGGTATTCCGCTGACCCCAACATCTGCATATGACTTTGCCAATGGTGAAATTTTTATTCGTTTCGAAGAATCTGTCCGCGGTTGCGATGCCTTTGTAATTCAAAGCCACACCACACCAGTGAATAAGCAGATCATGGAACAGTTAATTATGGTTGATGCACTTAAGCGAGCATCGGCAAAACGAATCACAGTAGTAATGCCCTTTTATGGTTATGCCCGCCAAGATAAAAAAAGCCGAGGTCGCGAACCAATTACTGCGCGTTTAATGGCCGATCTCTTTAAAACAGCTGGCGCCGATCGCATGATGACGGTTGATCTGCACACTTCCCAAATTCAAGGTTTTTTCGATGGTCCAGTTGATCATCTCTTTGCACTTCCCATGTTAGCTAATTACGTAGGTAGCAAAGTAGATCGCTCACGGTTAACAATTGTTTCGCCAGATTCCGGACGAGTACGCGTTGCCGAACGTTGGTCTGACCTACTTGGCGGTTGCCCAATTGCATTTATTCACAAAACTCGTGACCCACGCGTTCCTAACGAATCAACAACTGGTCGTGTTGTTGGTGATGTTGAAGGACAAACATGTGTCGTTATCGATGACATGATCGATACCGCAGGCACAATTACTAAGGCAGTAGATGCACTATTTGATGCCGGCGCCAAGGATGTAATCGTCGCGGCAACACATGCAGTATTTAGTGGCCCAGCGGTAGATCGTTTGAAAAATAGCCGCGCATCAGAAGTTGTCATTACAAATACTTTGCCAATTACGGAAGATCAAAAATTTGATCAATTAACCGTACTTTCGATTGCGCCGCTGCTTGCTAGGGCGATTCGCGAGGTCTTCGAAGATGGTTCAGTTACCAGCCTCTTCGATGGCCACTCCTAAGCGGGGATTTGCCAGGTCGCTGACCTAAAAGATACTGTTTGCTCTGTTCCGGCGAGGGTGGCTAATAGCTTTCCGTTATCGACGGGTAAGAGATTTTTCTCCTGCTGGGACGCGACATTAAATCCTAAAGGAGAATGAAAATGGCAGAAATCCAGATCACCGGCACAACTCGTACTGAATTCGGTAAGGGTGCTTCACGTCGTGCACGTCGGGATAATTTGGTTCCTGCCGTTATCTACGGTCATGGTGAAAAACCACAGCACATCACACTTCCAGCAAAGGCCATTGGTGTTGCACTCAAGCAAGCCAATGTTTTGCTCGATATTACTGTTGATGGCAAAAATGTTTTGACACTACCAAAGGCAATTGTTCGTGATCCGCTAAAGCAGATCCTCGAGCACATCGATCTTGTCATCGTGCGCCGCGGTGAAAAAGTTGTTGTATCAGTTCCGGTTCACACTGTTGGTGAACACGATCGTGATGGAATTTTAGAACACGTAAATAATACAATCGACGTCCGCGTAGATGCATCTTCAATTCCTAACTTCCTAGAAGTTGATATCCAGGGTCTTGCATCAGGTACATCTCGTTACGCATCAGATGTTAAGTTGCCAGCAGGCGTAGAACTTGAATCTGATCCAAAGACAATCGTTGTTCACTTAGGCGAGAAGGCAACTGCAGTTGCTGAAGAAGTTGTCGCACCAGTAGCTGCCGATGCAGCAGCACCTGCCGCTGCCGATGCAGCTAAGTAAAACCCTTAACCCGTAGGCTTTGTTGTTATGACGTGGTTGGTAGTGGGCCTGGGAAATCCAGGAGATCAATACGCTGCCACCCGTCACAACATCGGCCAAATGGTGATCGATGAATTAGCAAAAAAAAATTCGATCAAACTCTCTTCTCATAAATCTCGCACCGATATCGCCGCTTACAAATTAGGCGTTGGCGTTGATGCACATTCAATTATTTTAGCTAAGTCCAAAAGCTATATGAATGAGACTGGTGGGCCGATTAAGGCGCTAGCTAATTTTTATTCAGTGCAACCAGAAAATATTATCGTCTTACATGACGAACTAGATATCCCATTTGCCGCGATTCGAAGCAAGATAGCTGGCGGCGACAATGGCCACAACGGACTTAAATCTATGACATCGGCTTTTGATGGCCCCGATTATTATCGAATTCGATTAGGGATTGGGCGCCCCATGGGACAGCAAGATCCAGCAGAGTTTGTTTTAAAGGCTTTTTCTAAAGTTGAACAAAAAGATTTAGCAGAGTTTATCGATCGTGGCGCATATGCAGTGGAGTCATTAATTTCTAACGGCCTTGAATTAACGCAACAAAACTTTAATAGTTGATCAACCTGTATTTCGAAGGCCAGCGGCTACGCCATTGATTGTTAGCAATAGTGCCCGACGCAAAACTGGATCGGCAGAAGTTCCGGCATCACGTACTCGCTTGAGTAAATTGACCTGTAATAAATGTATCGGAGACAGGTAGGCATCACGTACTCGCAGTGTTCTCGCTAAAATCTCTTGATCACCGAGCAAAGTTTTTTTATCAGTTAATTTCAAAATTTCAGAGACAGTTAAATCGAACTCAGCCTGTATTTGCGGCAAAAAGTGTTGAAGTTCTGCTGGAACCAAAGTTTGAACATAGCGCTTGGCTAATTCAAGATCGGTTTTAGCTAAAGTCATTTCCACGTTACTAATAAAAGTTGTAAAGAAATGCCATTCTTTTAACATCTGCGCCAAAAGTTGGGAATGTCCGGCCTCGCGTGCAGCTTTTAAGCCCGAACCAACCCCAAACCAGCCAGGAACGATCTGTCGAGATTGGGTCCAACCAAATACCCAAGGAATTGCGCGTAGCGAATCCAATCCGCCGGCTGCATCGGGCCTGCGCGAAGGACGAGAACCAAGAAATAATTCACCCAACTGTTCAACTGGAGTTGATGAATAGAAGTAAGCGGGAAGATCAGGTTGATCAATGAGATTTCGGTAGCGTTTAAAAGATTCATCACTTACTAATTGCATGCAATCGCCCCAAGCCGTTAACTCTTGAGTACTTTGTCGTGGTCCACGATTTAAAACAGTTGCTTCCAATGATGCAGCAAGAGAAAGTTCCACATTTTCTCTGGCAAGTGCAGGTAGGGCATATTTGTCACTAATTACTTCACCTTGTTCGGTCATCTTAATCTGTCCATCAACTGAACCCCATGGCAAGGCAATCAGTGCATCGTATGTTGGACCACCACCACGACCAACTGAACCACCACGACCATGGAATAAACAAAGTTTGACGCCGTATTTAATAGCTACATCGCGCAGCGAACGTTGCGCACGATGAATTTCCCATTGACTAGTTGCGATACCAGCATCCTTATTTGAATCTGAATAACCAAGCATTACTTCTTGCACATTGCCGCGAAGAGTTACTAAGGCGCGATATGCCGGATTACTTAATAGTTTCTCCAAAATTTCACCAGAGGCTCGAAGTTCGGCAACGGTTTCCAGCAGTGGTGCAAAACCGATTTGAGCTCTTTTATCTTTTAATGAAACCAAACCTGCTTGTTGGGCAATCACTACGGCGGCAACTAAATCGTCGGCACCCTTGGTCATAGAAACGATGTAGGTCTCAATTACTTCAGGGCCAAAGCGATTAATCAGGTCGTTAATTGCAACAAATGTATCTAAGGTTTTTTTACCCGCTGAATCAAGGTTTTGGGTTTCAAGTTGTGTGCTGTCAGCAAGAATTTTAGTTAAAACGTCAAATTTAGCGTCATGGCTTTGAGTTAAATAATCGCTTATTCCAGTAATTTGATTTAGAACGTAATGATGCGCATCAGAGTGCTCACGCACATCCATAGTTGCATGGTTGAGACCAAAAGCTGCAACGGTACGAATTGTGCGCTCAAGTAGGCCATGAGCAATAAGTTCACCGCGATGAGCCAGTAATGAGTTTCGCATTAAAAGCAGATCATCTAAAAGTTCGGCCGTGTTTGCATAATCTCGATTTGCCACGTGATCACCCTTTTTTGCATGACGCTCACGGGTAAATGCAAGGCGATGCACAATAGCGGTAGCCTTCAAACGATATGGCTCTTCCGTATTTAGCCTTAAAAAACGTGGCTCAAACTCTGGAATAAATTTTAGATCTTTTTCAATTGATGCCGAAAGCTCTGGAGTTGCCCCAACAATTTTTGTTGATACTGAAAGAAATTGGCGCAGATCGTTCATAGCGGCAATAGTCACACGAATTGCATGGCTGACTTGAAGCTCTACTGCATCCGTAGTTACTTCAGCGGTGATATTTGGATTCCCGTCACGATCTCCACCGATCCAGTTACCAAAAGATAATGGCCGAGACGTTACCGGCACAGTAACGTCAATTCGTTTAAGTTCTTTGGCAAAGTCTTTTAGAACTTCAGGAATGGTATGAGTAAATAAATCATCTAAGTAGTACAAAGCATTTAACGCTTCATCAAGTGGCTCTGGTCGATCCAAACGTAGTTCATCGGTCTGCCACAAAAGATCAATATTTTCGGCTAAACGATCTTTTTGAGCGGGATTATTTGGATTGTCTAAAAGTTCAGCAATATTGCTTAGTTTGTTTAATACTGAACGCCGAGCCGCTTCAGTTGGATGCGCCGTAAAAACTGGGCGAACCGACATGGTGCTGACCCATTGTGTAATCTCTTCTTTGGTTAACTCATGTCCTGGTGTCTGCGTCTTTAACTCTTCTTCAATCCGATCAACGGCGCGAGCAAGCCACGAACCACCAGTTTTTCGTGCTTGTGCTAAAACACGAGCACGGTGAACTTGTTCGGCAACGTTAGCTAAATGAAAATAAGTACTGAAAGCGCGCACCAGCTGCACTGAATCTTCGGTGGATAAATCAGCTAAAACTTGATCGCCTAAACCTTCGCGAACCGCCTTGCGAACTTCTTCAACTAAGGCCAACAGTTGTGGTCCTTCTTGTCGAACTAAAGTTTGACCTAATAGATCGCCAAGTTGTCGAACGTCACTGCGCAGACCAGCTTCATCTGCGGCAACATGGCTTTGGTTCATGGCCCAATCCTCTCAGTTATGAGCGCGCACTCAAAACGAATTACACTTGGCCAGTTCGCCCCCTCCGGTCTCGGAAGTTGGGGCCTTAAGGCATTGGAGGCAGGGAATGCGTGGATTAATTCCAGCGCTAGCTGCTCATGCCGATTCATCTCACATCGTGGCACCGACATCGACCTACCCGTTCTTATTAACAGCCCGCGCACAAGTACATCCAATTTTAGTTGTGACAAGTTCAAGCCGAAGTAGCGAAGATTTAGTGAATGAACTTAAAGAGCTCTATGACAACGTCTTAGAGTTTCCGGCATGGGAGACATTGCCGCACGAGCGATTGAGTCCTCGTAGCGACACCGTAGCTGCACGTATTCAAACTCTGTATGCATTGAAAGCGGATCAGAAAATTAATCCCATTGTTGTTACACCAGTGCGAGGCGCGATTCATCGAATTATTAGCGAACTAGCGGCAGCGCCACTTTTAACTCTAGAAATTGGAAAAGAACAGTCACTGGATGATTTAGTTCGCCACCTTTCAGCGCTTTCATATACCCGCACCGATTTAGTAGAACGACGTGGTGAGTTTGCCGTTCGTGGCGGAATTGTTGATTTATTTCTGCCACTGAATAATTATCCAATTCGAATTGATTTCTTTGGTGATGAAATCGAAGATATGAGTTACTTCGAAGTTGCCGACCAGCGCACATCAAAACCAGTTGTTGGCAGCGTTGATATTTTTCCTTGCCGCGAATTATTACTGACTCCAGCTATCAAACATCGAGCTATTGAAGTAAAAGATGACAACCCCGGTGCGGCGCAGATGTTAGAAAAGATTAGTGAAGGAATGGTCTTTGAAGGCATGGAGTCGTTGATTCCCTTGCTCATTGATGAGACCCAAACATTACTGTCGCGGATGCCAGCACATACTCAAATAATCTTTATTGATGAAGCCCGCATTCAATCGCGATCAGCTGATTTGTTAGCAACTAATGAAGAGTTTTTAAACGCCTCTTGGTCTAGCGCCGCGCATGGAGCCGTAGCACCAGTTGTCGATGGCCGAGGAACATATATTTCCTGGAGCGAGTTAATGGCTGAAATTTCCACCTGTGGTTTTACGACAAGTCAGTTCAGTCCATTTGGAAGTGATTTAGAAGCGGGCACAGATTTCTTAGATTACGCAGCGATTGATCCGATGCGCGGGGATATTGAACGCGCGGTTGATGCTTTGCAACAAGCATTGCAAGCCCATCGCACCGTAGTTTTTGCAACTCACGGTCATGGCATGGTCGAACGTTATGCCGGAATATTTCGCGGCGCAGATCTGCCGGTTGCGATCATCGAAAACTTGGCAGAAACTCCGACAAAAGGAAGTATTCATCTAACAACGTCGGTGATTGCACATGGCTTTGAAAGTGAAATTGATCAGATTTTCTTTATGACCGAACGAGATTTAACGGGAAGTAAGGGCAGCGTTAAAGATAGTGAACGACTGCCAACAAAGCGCAAACAAGCAATTGATCCGCTAGAACTTCAAAGTGGCGACTTTGTAGTTCACGAGCAACATGGAATTGGACGATACGTTGAATTAATGCAGCGCACCGTTGCTGGTGTGACCCGTGAGTATTTAATTATTGAATATGCGCCAGCAAAACGCGGTCAACCCGGAGATCGAGTCTTTGTTCCCACCGATACTTTGGAGCAAGTCTCTAAATACGTTGGCGGAGAAGCGCCAACTGTTCACCGAATTGGAAGTGGAGAATGGCAAAAAGCAAAGGGGCGGGCACGTAAAGCAGTTCGACAGATTGCTGGTGAACTGATTCGCTTGTATGCCGCCCGAACTAGTTCGCCTGGTTTCGCTTTCGCTAGTGATACACCCTGGCAACGCGAACTGGAAGACTCCTTTTCTTATATCGAAACTCCGGATCAACAATCATCGATTGACGATGTAAAGCGCGACATGGAAAAGCCGTACCCAATGGATCGAATTATCTGTGGCGATGTTGGCTACGGTAAAACCGAGATTGCAATTCGCGCAGCTTTCAAAGCGGTACAAGATGGAAAACAAGTAGCGGTACTAGTACCAACAACTTTGTTAGTACAACAGCACTCAAAAACTTTTATTGAACGATACGCCGGATTTCCAATCAAAGTCGCCGGTATGTCCCGCTTTAATACGGCAAAAGAGAGCAAAGAAATTTTGGGGCAGTTAGCTGCCGGCAGCGTCGATGTGGTTATTGGAACTCACCGAATTCTCTCTAATGATGTGCAGTTTAAAGATTTAGGGCTAGTAATTGTCGATGAAGAGCAGCGCTTTGGTGTGGAGCAAAAAGAATCGCTGAAGAAACTTCGCACGACGGTAGATGTTTTAGCGATGTCGGCAACGCCTATCCCGCGTACGTTAGAGATGGCCGTTACTGGTATTCGCGAAATGTCCACTATTACGACTCCGCCAGAAGAGCGCCATCCAATTCTTACTTATGTTGGCCCGGCTGAAGAAGGGCAAATTGCTGCGGCAATTCACCGTGAACTTTTACGCGATGGCCAAATTTTTTATCTACACAACCGAGTCGAAAGTATTGATCGCACGGCAGTTCGCCTAAAAGAGTTAGTGCCAGAAGCCCGAATTCGTGTAGCCCATGGACAGATGTCGGAAGGCGAATTAGAAGATGTAATTTTGGCGTTCTGGAATCGAGATTTTGATCTTTTGGTCTGTACGACAATTGTGGAGAGCGGTTTAGATATTCAAAACGCTAACACGTTAATTGTCGAACGAGCAGATCGCTTTGGCTTGTCACAACTTCACCAAATTCGTGGTCGCGTTGGTCGTGGTCGTGAACGTGCTTATGCCTATTTCTTATATTCAGCAGAAGAGCCGCTCTCTGAATTAGCTCACGAGCGGTTAACCACAATCGCAACAAATACTGATTTGGGTTCTGGAATGCGCGTTGCCCTAAAGGATTTAGAGATTCGCGGCGCTGGCAATTTGTTGGGCGGAGAACAATCTGGCCACATTGCCGATGTTGGATTCGATTTATACATGCGCATGGTGGGTGAAGCAGTTGAAGAATACAAAACTGGAATTATCGAAACCGAAGAAAAAGTTTCAGAGTGCAAAGTTGAGTTACCAATCAATGCCCACTTATCAACGGAATACGTTCCGGGTGAGCGATTACGGTTAGATCTATATCGCCGATTAGCAGATGTGAAATCGGCAAGTGATGTGGCAGCGATCGAAGCTGAACTCATTGATCGCTTTGGCGATTTACCAGAAGAGGCAAAGGCATTGCTTGGCGTAGCATCACTTCGTGCCCAAGCTAAAGCTTTGAAATTGACCGAAGTTGTTGTGCAAGGAAAGTTTGTACGGTTTGCACCGTTGGTTTTGCCAGAATCTAAAGAGTTGCGTTTGGCGAGGATGTATCCCGGTTCACTCTACAAAGGCGCCGCCAGTACTGTGCTGGTCGCCCTTCCTAAAGCCTCCGCATGGAATCCGTCGCAGAGCGCGCCAGAAATAGTGGATACTTCTCTTCTAGCCTGGGTCGTTGAGGCCCTCAACCAACTTGGTCATTGACCGAAAGTGAGTAACTAGTGAAAAAGTTTCTAGCATTCTGTGCCGCAGCAACATTGCTTCTACTGTCAGGTTGCTCCCAAGTAGGTGCAGCGGCAACTGTTGGTGATATCAAAATTACCCAAGCCACAGTGCAAAACAGCATCGAATCAATTTTGGCTGAACGCGCCAAAGTAGATACAACTCAGATGCAGCTAGAAACTGGCGAACTACTTAATCGCTCACAACTTCGTTTTCACTTGCTCGGTACATTGCTTCGCGAAATTGGGGCCGAGCTAAAAATTACAGTTTCTAAAGCTGAAATAGATACCCGTCGGGCCGGCATTATCGAACAAGTGGGTGGCGAGACAGCGCTTCCGGCAGCACTAGTTGGCGCTGGTATTGCGCCAGGAAATCTTGATCTTTACATCGAAGCGATTTCATTTTCTGACAAAATTAGCCAAGCCCTAACAGCGGCAGGTGTGACAGAAGATCAGATCGGCGACGAAATTCAAAAACTAGTTGTTGCAAAGTCCAAAGAAGTTGGCGTCACGATTAATCCTCGTTACGGCACTTGGGATGCAAAAGTTGCTGACATCATCGCTACCGAACCAGCGGATTCAGCTGTCACTCCTTCAGGCAAGTAAGTAGTTTTCATGGCAGGCTCACAGCTTCAGCGCTTAGTTGAAGTGATGGATACTTTGCGCTCTCCGGGCGGTTGCCCCTGGGATGCCGAACAAACTCATGAGTCGCTCATTAAATACTTGCTAGAAGAGTCTTATGAATTTATAGATGCCGTTGAAAGTGGAAATCGCATTGATATGCGCGAAGAACTTGGCGATGTTTTGTTGCAAGTTTATTTTCATGCACGAATGGCGCAAGATCATGCGACCGATCCATTTTCGATCGAAGATGTCGCGCAAGGAATTGCAGATAAATTAATTCGCCGCCACCCTCATGTTTTTGCAGGTGTCGATGTACGTGATTCACAAGAGGTGTTGGAAAATTGGGAAGAGATTAAAAAGAAAGAAAAGGGACGTACTTCTCCGGTAGATGGCGTTGCCATGTCACAGCCGGCCCTACCTTTGATTGAAAAACTTTTGTATCGGGCCGAAAAATATAAAGTAGAAGTAATTAGTCCTGAATTTGTCGGACTCGATGGTGTAGCTGATGAAACTTCAGTCGGTCAGGCCTTGCATGCTGTCATTGCTTGGGCCCATGCCAATGGCATCGATGCCGAGGCCGCCCTTCGCAAAGAGGCGATGCGCCTTAGCAATCAGTTGGGCAACTCGTAACTCACGGTAGGATTGTTCCTATAAGTAGTGCGATTTCAGCGTTGAGGTCGGCGGTTTTTAAAGACTCAAAGGAGAACGCACATGGCAATTATCGAGGCTCTCGGAGCACGTGAAATTCTTGACTCCCGTGGAAATCCAACGGTTGAAGTTGAAATTCAATTAGTAGATGGAACTCAGGCCCGTGCCGCAGTTCCAAGTGGTGCATCAACTGGTGCATTTGAAGCCGCAGAACTTCGCGATGGTGGCAAGCGCTACTTAGGTAAAGGCGTAGAAAAGGCCGTTGCCTTTGTTAACGATGAAATCGCTGGTGCAATTATTGGTTTCGATTCACAAGATCAGCGCAGTATTGATGCAGCCATGATCGAACTAGATGGCACAAAAAATAAATCACGCCTTGGCGCGAATGCAATTCTCGGTGCCTCACTTGCCGTAGCTAAAGCATCGGCTGACTCTTCTGATCTTTCACTATTTCGTTACTTGGGCGGACCAAATGCTCACGTGCTTCCAGTTCCAATGATGAATATTCTCAATGGTGGTGCACACGCAGATACCAACGTAGATATTCAAGAGTTCATGATTGCGCCAATTGGTGCGCCAACTTTTCGTGAATCAGTCCGATGGGGCGCCGAGATCTACCATGCACTAAAAGCTGTTTTAAAAAAGCGTGGACTAGCAACTTCAGTTGGTGACGAAGGTGGCTTTGCACCAAATCTTGAAAGTAATCGCGCCGCACTTGATTTAATCCTAGAAGCAATTGAAGCTGCTGGCTTCAAGCCAGGCAGTGAAATTGCACTTGCCATGGATGTTGCAGCAACTGAGTTTCATGACAAAGGAAAGTACACATTTGAAGGCGCCGCAAAGAGCTCCGATGAAATGATTGCTTATTACACATCACTTGTTGATGCCTACCCAATTGTTTCAATTGAAGATCCACTCAATGAAGAAGACTGGGCCGGCTGGGCCGATATGACTAAGGCGCTTGGCTCACGTATTCAAATTGTTGGCGATGATCTATTTGTGACAAATCCAGAGCGTCTAGCACGTGGAATCGCTGGAAATAATGCAAATGCGCTGTTGGTAAAAGTAAACCAAATTGGTACGTTGACCGAAACAATTGATGCGGTAGACATGGCACATCGCGCTAACTTTAAAAGCATGATGAGTCACCGATCAGGTGAAACCGAAGATACAACTATCGCTGACTTGGCTGTGGCACTTAATTGTGGACAGATTAAAACGGGTGCACCTGCACGTACCGAACGCGTTGCTAAGTACAACCAACTTCTTCGCATTGAAGAAGAGTTAGCTGAAGGCGGTCTGTACGCAGGTCGCAGCGCATTCCCGCGCTTCCAGGCTTAAGTAGCGGCGCAAGAGTTTCCAATGGCACGTCGACAACTTAGATTTGGACGTCGACGTCCCAATAATCGCGGTTTGGCTTTTGCCGCGATTCTTTTCTTTCTCGCTCTTACTATCGCGCCACCGGTAAAGCATTACTTCACTCAACGTGCCCAAATTTCAGCGCTTAATTCTCAGTTGTCGGCCGATAATTCAGCGCTAGAAAAAGCTCGGCAAGAGTTATTGTTGTGGCAAGATCCGGAATATATAAAGTCACAAGCCCGTGAACGATTGCACTTTGTCTTGCCCGGAGAGCGGCAATATATTGTTGTCGATGGTGCAACTGGCACAACAAAAGAAAACTCAACCCAAGTAGCAACCGCACTGACCGATGGTCAACCGTGGTACTCCCGTTTGATTGCCTCCATCAGTGAGGCTAATTAGTGAGTCGGAACGTTTCCCAAGCCGATCTTGATTGTATTGAAACCCAACTGGGCCGCACTCCGCGCGATGTTCACGCCATCGCCTATCGCTGTCCTTGCGGTAAGCCAGCAGTAGTTGAAACTCCACCCCGGTTGGAAGATGGAACACCATTTCCAACTTTTTACTACGCAACCTGTCCACGATTAACTGCAGTGATTTCGACCTTAGAAACAACTGGATTAATGGGCGAGATGAATGAGCGTTTAGAAAATGATTCAGCGTTATTTGGCGCATATTCTGCCGCCCACGATGATTACATCGCAGCTCGC
>JBBQRL010000012.1:0-32408 GCA_038214925.1 Candidatus Nanopelagicales bacterium
CAACTGAACAAATTAAATTAGTACCAAAAGTCTTGCTACATGATCATTTAGATGGCGGGCTTCGCCCACAAACAATAATTGATATCGCCCAAGAAATTGGTTACACCGCGCTGCCAACCCATGATGCTTCCGAATTAGCGATTTGGTTTCGGGAAGCGTGCGATTCTGGGTCATTAGTTAGATATCTGGAGACTTTTTCACACACCATTGCAGTAATGCAGCGACGCGAAGATATCGTCCGTGTGGCAAAAGAGTGCGTATTGGATCTAGCTTGCGATGGAGTTGTCTACGCGGAAGTTCGCGGGGCTCCCGAACTTTTTACCGAAAAAGGTTTAACCATGTCAGATGTCGTGGAGGCGACCTTAGCAGGGTATGAGCAGGGCATGAAAGTGGCTGCCGCCGAAGGATTTACTATTGTGGTGCGATCACTGTTATGTGGAATGCGTCAAAATAAAAAGTCACAGGAAGTTGCTGAATTAGTTGTGAAATACCGAGACAGAGGAGTTGTTGGCTTTGATATCGCTGGTCCTGAAGATGGTTTCCCGCCGAGTGATCAAAAAGATACTTTTGATTATCTTCGTAAAGCAAATGCCCATTTTACTATCCATGCTGGTGAAGCGTATGGACTCCCCTCAATCTGGGAAGCGATCCAACTCTGCGGAGCCGAACGGTTAGGTCACGGGGTTCGAATAATCGATGATATTGATTTCTCTGGCGACGAGCCAAAGTTAGGTCCACTTGCTGCTTATGTGCGCGATCGCCGAATTCCGTTAGAGCTATGTCCAACCTCAAATCTGCAGACTGGCGCAGCGGCTAGTTATGCCGAACATCCAATTGGCGTTTTAGCAAAGCTACGCTTTCGAATCACTCTCAATACTGACAATAGATTGATGAGCCAAACATCTATGTCATTTGAGATGGAGGAGGCGGTAAAGGCCTTTAATTGGGGCTTTACTGACCTTCAAAGAACCACTATTAATGCGATGAAGAGTGCATTTATCCCATATCCAGATCGGTTAGCGATTATTGAAAAGGTTATCAAACCTGGTTATGCCAAAGTCGCATCACAGGCATGATCAATTTTAACGATCCAAACTTTGTAGCTGATCCATATCCGGCCTTAAAAGAGTTACGCACGGCAGGAGAACCTATCTGGCACGAGGAAATGCAAATCTTTTTAGCTGCTCGTCACGTAGATGCAAATGATGTTTTTAGAAATAAATCACTAGGGCGAATTTTTAATCCTAAAACTCCAGAGTTTGAATGGGAGATTTTTAACTGGCTACATGCTGACTCTATTTTGGATAGTGAGCCACCAAAGCACACTCGGTTGCGTTCGCTAGTTGCCAAAGCATTTAATCGGGCGAAAATTGAGGGAATGCGGCCAGCCGTTTCCAGAATTACTGATCAGTTGCTAACAAAGATTGATGAAAAAGTTAAATCGGGTGAAAATTTTGATTTGATCGCAGATTATGCCGAGCCATTACCGGTAAAAATTATCGCCGATTTACTTGGCTTCCCAGAAAGTGAAGAGCACTTACTTCGTCCTTGGTCTCAGTCAATTGTAAAAATGTACGAAGTCAGTCCGTCGCAATCACATCAAGAAGAGGCAAAGGTAGCCGGGCAAGAATTTGCAGACTATGTTCGAAATCTTGCAGAATTACGTAAGAAGAATCCGGGTAACGACTTAATTTCAGATCTGGCTAGCGTAGAAGAAAATGGTGAAAAATTAAATATGCACGAACTTGTTGCTACCTGCGTCCTGCTTCTAAATGCTGGGCACGAAGCATCTGTTAACGCCTTTGGAAATGGCATGGTCGCCGCTCTTTCACGGCCTGATCAAATTAAAATTCTGCGCGAAAATGCAAGAGCCGTTACCGATACCGCTCTAGAAGAGTTCATGCGCTTTGATGCCCCGCTGCATTTATTTGAACGCACGGCCACAGCAGATACCCACATTGGGGGAGTTGAAATCAAAGAAGGGCAAAAGATCGCTGCCCTGATTGGTTCGGCAAACCGCGATGAAACAATCTTTTCAAAGGCAGAAACCATGGATGTAACACGTGATCCTAATCCGCATGTTGGTTTTGGGGCCGGAATACATTTCTGTCTTGGCGCACCATTAGCCCGCTTGGAGATGAGTGTTTCACTGCCAGCGTTGTGGGAGAAATATCCAGATATGTCGCTTGCGTCGACGCCAATACGTAGACCAACTTTTGTATTACGAGGTTATGAAAGCGTTGAAATCTCAGTTTGATCTGGGTAGGAAGATTGGGCACCTTTTTTTGTAACAGAGTGAGATGCGATGGCAACACCAAAACTCATGGCATCAGCTGGAGCCATTGCACTTGCTAAGCCAAATGCAAAGCTGCCTACAAATGCATCGCCGGCGCCAGTGGTATCGACGGCAACGACCTGAGCGGCCGAGATTTGAGTTAGTTCACCGGCAGCACTGACAAAGGCAGCTCCTTTGCTACCCAGAGTTACAATCGAATTTTTACCAGGTCGGAATGCTTTCAAAGTAGCGCCGTCAATTGGCAGCATTCCATGTAACTCACGAAACTCGGTCTCGTTTGGAATTATCCAGTCACACAAGTCAATCAGTTCGGTGGATAGTGATTGAAACGGAGCGGGATTTAATATCGTAATTGCACCACGTGCTTTAGCTGCTTTAAATGCTGCCGTAGTTACTTCTTGTTTAATTTCACACTGACCCACAACAATTCCTAAATTTTCTATGGCATTGATCGCTGCAACGGCGCGAGTAATTTCAATCTCATGATTTGCACCAGGAATAATAATGATGCGATTTTCACCGCCACCATCAACCCAGATGTGAGCCACGCCAGTGGCAACTTCACTTCGAAATACATGATCAGAATTGATTCCAATTTTCTTGAAATTTTCTGCAATGGTATCTCCAAAAACATCGTTGCCGATAGCGCCAACAAAGTGAACATCGGCCCCGCACAACGCGGCCATTACGGCTTGGTTTGCACCTTTCCCGCCAAAGCCAGTAGTAAAAAGCTGGCCGGCAAGGGTTTGACCGGCTTCTGGCAAAGTATCGGCATAGGCAGTCAGATCCATCATTGCACTTCCAACGACTGCAATAGTGGTTTTGCTCATTGCGCTAGGCTACTCGGTATGAGTAAAACTTCAATCATTTTAGATGTCGATACCGGCGTAGATGATGCCTTTGCCGTTTTATTTGCGGCGATGCACCCAGACTTCAATTTGCTTGGCGTTACATGTGTAGATGGAAATACCAATATTGATAACGTGGTGGCTAATACTCTAAAAGTTTTAGATGCCGCAGATGCGCCAGAGATTCCCGTCGCCCGTGGTGCGGTTCGTCCACTCTTGGGTGAAAGCCAGTATGCCGAGTACGTTCACGGCGCAGATGGTATGGGGGATCTAGGTATCGCACCATCGCAGCGAAGAGTTGATCCACGATCGGCAGTAGAACTTCTGCGCGATTTAATCGAAGCATCACCAGAACCTGTGACAATTGTTCCACTAGCGCCACTAACTAATATCGCTTTATTTTTACGTGCTTTTCCAGATACTGCAAAAAAAGTACATCGAATCATATTAATGGGCGGTTCGGCATCGGCCGGCAATGCCACGGCCGCTGCTGAATTTAATATTTGGCACGATCCGGAAGCTGCCGCAATTGTCTTTCAAAGTGGCGTCCCAATTACCATGTACGGCCTTGATGTTTTCATGCGCCCTGGAATTACACGTGAACAAGCATTAGTTATGCAATCATCAAATGCTCCCGCAGCAAAGTTTGGTGGAGCACTTGCTTTAGCATTTATGGAACGACTTGGAGTTTCCCCGGTTACCCTCGGAGATTATG
Organism: Candidatus Nanopelagicales bacterium; assembly: GCA_038214925.1. GTDB lineage: Bacteria > Actinomycetota > Actinomycetes > Nanopelagicales > Nanopelagicaceae > Planktophila. The sequence goes on from JBBQRL010000012.1 coordinate 3,860, forward strand.
GCGCCGTTGCCAGCGTGATTCGACCAGATTTATTTACCACTCAAATGTTTGACGTTGTTGTCGATACATCTGCCGGTCCTGCACGTGGTCAAACAATTGTCGATCGCCGCGATGCCTTTTTAAAGGAGCTGGAACCTCTGGATCTTGAAGATTCGGCGAAAGTTCGCGTGACCTTAGATTTAGATGTTGATGGTGTCGTGGATTTGTGGCTAAAAACCATTAATCCATAGGCTTTTCACGCCTTACAAACCGATTGGATGCCAAACGGTTTTAGCTTCCATGAATGTAGTAATTCGAGCTGGATCACTGCCTTTAAATGAGTGGATTCGCTTTAAGTTTTCGGCGCCAGCGACCTTTAATTCATGGGAGATTTTCGCCGAAACTCCAGAAATATCCATGGCATCGATATCCATGTGAGATGCCATCCACGGCGCAATCTCTTCTTTCTTACCAGTTAAAATATTAACTACACCTGCGGGCAGATCACTTGTTGCTAAAACTTCAGCAAAAGTCATAGCCGATAATGGAAACTTGGTACTTGCTAAAACAATAACTGTATTTCCAGATGCAATAATCGGTGCGATCGCATCGATTAGTCCAAGCAGAGATGGAGATTCGGGTGCGATCGCAGCTACTACGCCCATGCTCTCTGGAATTGTGAAGTTATAGTAAGGACCAGCAACTGGGTTAGTAGATCCAGCAAGTGATGCAATCTTGTCGGTCCAACCGGCATACCAAACTAATCGATCTACCGATTCAATAACTTCTTTTTCTGCTTTTACTTTAGTTGTTCCAGTTGACACAACAATCTCTTCTACAAACTGGGCCTTGCGGCCTTCAAGCATTTCGGCAATTCGATAAAGAATCTGACCACGGTTATAGGCGGTTGCTTTATTCCAGCCGCTGTGTGCCGTACGTGCTGCAACTACCGCATCACGTAAATCTTTGCGAGATGCAAGACAGGGATTAGCAATGAAGACACCTTTAGCAGATTTTACTTCGTAGGTCCGGCCAGATTCAGTGCGCGGAAAGGCGCCATTGATATACAACTTGTATGTCTTCTTAACATCAATTCGATTACTCATGTCCGACTCCCTTCAGATATGCCGCTAAACCATGTCGTCCACCTTCGCGACCCCAGCCAGATTCTTTGTAACCACCAAATGGTGACGCTGGATCAAACTTATTAAATGTATTTGCCCAAATAACTCCGGCGCGAAGTTGCTGAGATGCCCACAAAGTGCGCGAACCTTTCTCGCTCCAGATGCCGGCAGAGAGACCAAAAGGTGTGTTATTAGCCTTCTCGATCCCTTCTTGCGGTGTGCGAAAAGTTAGAACTGAGAGAACAGGACCAAAGATCTCTTCCCGTGCGATGCGGTGGGCTTGGGTCACGCCAGTAAATATCGTTGGCGCAAACCAGAAACCCTTTTTAGGTAGTTCGCATTTTGGGCTCCAACGCTGGGCACCTTCTAAATCACCAACAGCTGCAAGTTCGACGATCTTGGCAAGTTGTTCTTTGCTATTGATCGCCCCGACATCAGTATTTTTATCCATCGGATCACCGACGCGAATTTTTTCCATTCGTTTCTTTAACTTGTGCAAAACTTCTTCGGCAACGTTTTCTTGTAAGAGCAGACGAGATCCAGCACAGCACACGTGGCCTTGGTTAAAGAAAATTCCATTCACAATTCCTTCAACGGTCTCATCGATGGGAGCATCATCAAAGACGATATTGGCAGCTTTTCCACCAAGTTCAAGGGTTACGCTCTTTTTAGTTGGAGCGACTGCGCGCGCAATAATCTTGCCAACTTCGGTGGAGCCAGTAAATGCAATTTTATCAATACCTGGATGATTAACAATTAAGGCACCGGTTGATCCATCGCCGGTCACAATATTTACAACGCCTGCTGGAAGTTCGGCCTGTTGGCAGACTTCGGCAAATAAAAGCGCGGTCAGTGAAGTTGATTCAGCAGGTTTTAAAACCACGGTATTTCCAGCAGCTAATGCTGGTGCCACTTTCCAAGAAAGCATCAGTAGAGGAAAGTTCCAAGGAATTATTTGCCCAGCAACGCCCAGTGGTTTTGGCGAAGTGCCAAGACCGGCGTATTCAAGTTTGTCGGCCCATCCTGCGTGATAGAAAAAATGTGCCGCAGCTAATGGGATATCAGTGTCGCGAGATTCACGAATTGGTTTTCCATTGTCTAAAGTTTCAAGAACTGCGAATTCACGGGCACGCTCTTGCATGATTCGTGCGATTCTAAATAGGTACTTACCACGCTCTTTGCCTGACATTTTTGACCAGGTAGTTGTATAGGCCTTACGAGCAGCTATTACTGCGGCATCAACATCGGCTTTGCCAGCTAGGGCGATCTGGCTTAAAACTTCTTCCGTTGCCGGATTAATCGTTGGGAAGTGCTTGCTGCCAGCAACAAATTTTCCACCTATGAAGTGGCCATATTTAGGTTTAATCGTGACCAGAGCACGTGACTCAGGGGCAGGTGCGTATTCAAAACTCATTGATCTCTCCACTAATCCATCGTCACGTATGAAGGGCTAGCGTAGTAGCCATCATCTAATTTCATGCGCTGCATCAATAGATCATTGAGCAGAGCGCTGGCACCGATCCGAAATAACTTTGAATTTAACCATTCTGGCCCGGCGGTCTCATTGACTAGAACTAATTGCTTGATCGCATCCTTAGTATTTCGGATTCCACCTGCCGGCTTTACTCCGATTCGTACATCTGTCATTTCATAAAAATCTCGGACAGCTTCCAACATCACTAAGACCACTGGGGGAGTTGCAGCTGGTGCAACTTTGCCCGTGGAAGTTTTAATAAAATCTGCGCCAGCTGCCATCGCTAAAAATGATGCTTTGCGTACATTGTCGTAGGTTACTAACTCGCCCGTTTCAAAGATTACTTTTAAATGTGCTCGATCTGCGCACACTTGCTTGATGGCAACAATTTCATTAAATACATCGATGTATCGGCCTTCCAGAAAAGCACCACGATCAATCACCATATCGATTTCTTGTGCTCCGGCATTTATCGCATCTTGGGTATCTAGAATTTTAACTGGCATAGAAGCGCGTCCTGATGGAAATGCCGTTGATACCGCGGCAACTGGAACATGCTGGCCACCAATTGAATCTAAATGTTTGCGAGCAACGTGGACCATATCGTTATAGACACAAATGGCACCGACACTTGGTACTGAAGAATCTGTGGGATCTGGACGTACTGCTTTTGTACACAATGCTTGTACTTTGCCGGCCGTATCAGCACCCTCAAGAGTTGTTAAATCAACCATCGATATTGCGGTGTCAATCGCCCAACGCTTTGCCGAAGTTTTAATACTGCGGGTTGCCAGCATCGCTGCCCGCGCATCGGCACCCACTTGGTCTACGCCAGAAAGATTACTGAGATAACTTTTCAGCGAGGCTTCTGTGCCATCGACTAAACCATAAAAACTCACGTTAACAAATCCTTCAGTGGTTGCCGTAAAAGATCTAAAACGGCTTGCGCCTGCTTCACATCTTTTTCAATTACCTCAACGTAACACTTCATCTTTGCTTCAGTACCGCTTGGGCGAATGATTATGCGCACACCGCCATCTAGCCACATACGGATTCCATCAGTTGGTGGAAGACCATCTTTTGGTTGAGCCAGATCATCAATCGAAATAACTTTTCGCCCTGCAATATCGAGTGGTGGATCGTTTCGAAGCGAGCCAAGAATTACACCAACCTTTAATAAATCACTTAAGCGAAGCGAAATCTGTTCGGTGCCATGAAAGCCGTGACGTGCCCAAATTTCAGCTAGCAGATCCACAATAGTTTTACCCTCGGTTGCTAGATCAGTTGCGATTTGGGCTAGCGCAATTGCAGCCGATATTCCATCTTTATCATTGACAGTTTGTGGGTCAACGGCATATCCCAAAGCTTCTTCATAACCAAAGCTTAGATTCTCAATCTTCGCTAGCCACTTAAAGCCAGTGAGCGTTTCTTTAAATTCAATTGCATAATGTTGGGCAATTTTTTTTACAATTGAAGACGAAACAATTGAGTTAGCAAAAATTCCAGCATTAGATCTACGTGCAATGCTTTCGGCAAAGATCGCGCCAAGCTCATCTCCGCGTAGCATTCGCCAGCCTGTTTGTGGATCATTAACTGCCGCTGCGCAGCGATCGGCATCGGGGTCATTTGCGATAACTAAATCGGCATCAGAGTTTCGGGCAGTCTCAAGAGATAAATCAATTGCACCTGGCTCTTCTGGATTAGGAAAAGCAACTGTTGGAAAATCAGGATCTGGCTGTGCTTGTGCCTCAACTAAAATTGGAGCGCTAAAACCAGCCTTGGCAAATACCCGTTGCAAAGTTTCGGTTCCAACACCGTGCATAGCGGTGTAAACAATCTTTAATGTTCCGGGTCTGGTCGCAAGCGCGGCCGTGCGATTGATATATTTTTCAACAACGGACTCATCTAGGACGGTCCAATTTTTACCACGATCAATAGTTTTTAATGAACTCACTTCATCTATTTTTTTGGCGATAAATTCATCGGTAGGTGAAACAATCTGGGATCCACGGTAGGCGATGCCATCAACTGTTGGCCCAAGATAAACTTTGTAACCGTTATCTTGTGGCGGATTGTGACTGGCGGTCACCATAATTCCGACGTCGCAGCCAAGTTCATTTGTAGCAAATGCTAAGACGGGTGTTGGTAGCGGCCTTGGCAGCACAAAAACTTTCATACCCGCACCCGACATAATCTCGGCGGTTTCAAATGTGTAATCTTCCGATCCATGCCTTGAATCTCGCCCAAGTACTACCGACGTTAAATTTCGCTCTTTCATATAAGAAACAATTCCGGCAGCGGCTCGACCAACTACCGCACGGTTCATTCCTGATGGGCCGGGGCGAACTGGACCGCGCAAACCGGCAGTACCAAACTGCAGAAAGCCGTTAAAAGAGATCTGAAGTTCAGCTTGATTGTCGGTATCTAGCCAATTTTGTAACTGCGCCGCAGTAGCCGCATCTGGATCATCGGCTATCCATGCTTGAACTTCGGCGATCAACTGGGGATTCATATGATTAGAGTAACTTCGGAATGACCCCTTTGAGAAGTGCGCCCATGCGATCTGCCGCAGCTCTACCTGCTGCAATAACTTCTTCATGGTTTAATTTTTCGCCAGTCACGCCGGCTGCGGCATTTGTGACAAGTGAAATACCCAAAACTTCAGCGCCAAGTGCATGGGCTGCGATCGCTTCTGGAACGGTGGACATTCCAACGAGATCTGCTCCCATTGTGCGCATCATTAAAATTTCGGCAGGTGTTTCATATGTTGGTCCACGCCAATGGACATAGACACCTTCTTGAAGTGAGGCATCTTCCTTTTTTACAATCTCACGAATTCGCTTGCTGTAGAGATCTGTTAAATCTACAAATGTTGCACCAGAAAGCGGTGAAACGGCAGTGAGTGAAATATGGTCACGAATTAAAACTGGCTGTCCAACTGTGTAAGTGGTATTAATTCCACCACATGCATTAGTTAAAATAATAACTTTGCACCCAGCTTTAACTGCCGTACGAACGCTGTGTACTACTGGCTCAATTCCTTTTCCCTCGTAAAGATGGGTACGGCCAAGAAAAACTAGGGCGCGAAGTTTTTTGCCTTCACCTTCAATTTCATAAGAACGTACTTTTCCAGAATGGCCTTCTACTGCAGGTGGGAAAAAACCAGTGAACTCTTCGGCATTACATTCAAATGCCGGAACTCCTAATGCATCTACTGCACTAACCCAACCCGAACCCATCACTAAAGCTATGTCATGAGTTGCAAAGCCTGATTGAGTAGCGATTTCGCCAGCAGCTTTAACGGCGGCAGCTAATGGATCAGAGTAAAGAAGATCGGTCTGTGTCATGCCTCAATAATGTCACAGAGATTGGTACCACTGGAAACCGTGGCTCCAATTACCGCCGTGAGATTTGTGATGGTGCCAGATTTATGGGCAATTAAAGGTTGCTCCATTTTCATCGCCTCTAATACGATGATCAAATCACCGATCTCTACCTGCGCACCTTCTTGAACTGCAATTTTTACAATCGTACCCTGCATCGGACTTGTTAGCCCAACTCCACGAGCCCCACCTACCGTTGAAGATCTGCTGCGGTGTCGCTTAATGATTGGTTTTGGTGCATGCACTTTTACTTCAAAACGTTTGCCATTTAACTCTGCTACTAAATACTCCGGAGCCATGTGTGTCTCTAACTGGGCATCAGTAGCTGAAAATGCCGGAATCTTATTTTTAAATTCATTTTCAATATAACTGGTGTAAACCTTAAACTCTTGAGTAAAAGCAGGATCTTCCAGAATAGCGCGGTGGAAAGGTATCGCCGTTGCTAATCCTTGTACTTTAAATTCAGATAAGGCACGGCGGGCACGTTGGATGGCTTGCTCTCTAGTGGCACCGGTAACGATGAGTTTTGCCAAGAGTGAATCAAAGTTGCCACCAATTGAATCACCTTTAGTAAATCCAGCATCAACTCGAACCCCTGGCCCAGATGGAATTTCCCATTGCGTTAATCGACCTGGTGCTGGCAAGAATGAGCGACCTGGATCTTCGCCATTGATACGGAACTCAATACTGTGCCCGCGTATTTCGGGATCATCAAAACCAAGTGCTTCACCATCTGCAATTCGAAACTGTTCACGGACTAAGTCAAGGCCAGTAACTTCTTCGCTAACTGGGTGTTCCACTTGAAGTCGGGTATTTACTTCCAAAAATGAAATTGTGCCATCGTGGCCAATTAAAAATTCACATGTTCCGGCGCCAACGTAGCCAGCTTCGTTCATGATCGCTTTGCTGGAGCGGTAGAGCTCATCATTTTGGGCTTGGGTTAAGAAAGGTGCTGGAGCTTCTTCGACTAGTTTTTGGTGACGGCGTTGCAATGAGCAATCACGAGTACTTACAACTACGGCATGACCAAATTGATCAACTAAAACTTGAGTCTCAACATGTCGAGGTTTATCCAAATACTTTTCGACAAAACATTCACCGCGGCCAAAACCTGAGATCGCCTCACGCACTGCGGAATCAAAAAGTTCAGGAATCTCTTCCATAGTTCGGGCAACTTTTAATCCTCGTCCACCACCACCGTGCGCAGCTTTGATCGCAACTGGTAGGCCATGTTCTTTGGCAAAGGCAGTTACTTCTTCATGTCCGGCAACTGGATCTTTAGTACCTGCAACAAGAGGAGCACCAGCTTTAGCGGCGATCTTGCGAGCCGACACTTTGTCACCTAACGCGATTATTGCCGCAGGTGGTGGCCCAATCCAGGTTAATCCAGCATCGATAACAGCTTGGGCAAAATTGGCATTTTCGGAGAGAAATCCATAACCAGGGTGAACACCATCTGCGCCAGAGCGCTTAGCGATAGCAATAAGTTTTTCAATATCTAAATAACTTTGTGTGGCAGTTAATCCATCCAATGAAAAGGCCATATCTGCAGATTGAACATGCAGTGCATTTCGATCTTCTTCGGAATACACGGCAACGCTTTCAATGCCGTGATCTTGGCAGGCACGAATAATGCGAATAGCGATTTCGCCCCGGTTGGCAATGAGGATACGTTTCATTTCATCGCCTTCACTTGTGGCCAGCTATAACCAAGTTGCGCTAAAGCTTTACGCACGAAGGGCATTGAAATACCAACTACATTTGTATAGTCACCTTCAATAGATGGAATAAATGGTGAACTAAAGCCATCTAGTGTGAAGCCGCCAGCAACATGGAGCGGCTCTTCGGTTGAAATGTAATCATTGATCTCGACATCACTCATCTGATCAAAAGAAACTCGAGTCGAAACTCGATCGGAAATTTCACGATCTTTGGCGGTATCAATAATGCAGTGGCCGGTATGCAGAACTCCACTCTTGCCACTGACTCGCTTAGCTCGTTCAAAAGCAACCGCTGCCGTGCCGGGCTTACCAAAGGACTCACCATCAAATTCAAAAGTAGAGTCACAACCAATAATGATCGCTGGATAATCAATTAATTCGCGCACTGTGTGGGCTTTGGTAATAGCAAGCGTAATGACCATATCAGCCGGCTTCATCGCATTGAAAAAATCTGTCTCTTCGTCAACATTACTAACAATAATCTTTGGAGAGAGTCCAGCCGACTCTAAGAGACGACGTCGGCTAGTTGATTGTGATGCTAAAACTATTGTTGGCATTTATTGAAACCGTTTGGTGCCATATGCAATCAGATGGGGAAGGGGTTTGCGCAGGATAGGTAGGCTATAAATACTTTGGACAACCACTGGACGCAAGGCCCGGCGAGTGTGATCGATCATCGCCGCTTCAATAATTGCAACTTCATCAGGAGTAGGTGCACCTTTAATAATTTCGATTTTCATTACAGCGGGATATTTCCATGTTTGCGCGCTGGCAAAATATCGCGCTTTGTTTTTAAAGTTCTAAATGCCTTTGTGATGTAGGCGCGAGATTGACTTGGCTCAATCACCGTATCAATAGTTCCGCGTTCGGCAGCTAAATAAGGATTTGCCAAAGACTCGTTGTACTCATTGATCAACTCGGCACGAGTTTGTTCTGGATTTTCAGATTCACTCAGTTCTTTTCGATACAAGATATTTACTGCGCCCTGACCGCCCATAACGGCGATTTCAGCGGTTGGCCAAGCAAAGTTAATATCGCTACCTAAATACTTTGAACCCATCACGATAAACGCGCCACCATATGCTTTTCGCGTAATTAGCGTTACCAGCGGAACGGAAGCTTCGGCATAGGCGTACAACAATTTTGCGCCTCGTCGAATAATGCCGTTCCATTCTTGTTCGGTACCGGGCAAGAAGCCAGGAACATCGACAAGCGTGAGAATCGGAATACTAAAAGCATCACAAAAACGTAGGAAACGTGCCGCCTTTTCGCTGGAATTGATATCTAAAGTTCCAGCTAATTGATTAGGTTGGTTGGCAATGATTCCAACTGACTCACCTTCAATTCGGGCAAAGCCAACGACGATATTTGGAGCGTAGAGTGCATGAACTTCTAGAAATTCACCTTCATCAACTAGAGCGTGAATTAATACCTTCATGTCATATGGCTGAGTGGGACTATCAGGGATCAAAGTATCAAGTGAGATATCAGTGGGATTTACTTGCAAAGTCTCGGTCGGAACCAAGTGCGGAGCAGACTCCATATTATTTGACGGTAAGTACGATAAAAGCGCTTTTACATAATCAATTGCATCAGCTTCATCCTGAGCTAAGTAATGCGAGATACCAGTGCGAGTGCTGTGGGTTCTGGCTCCACCGAGTTCTTCCATTCCAACTTCTTCGCCCGTTACAGATTTAATGACATCGGGTCCGGTGATAAACATGTTCGAAGTTTCATCAACCATAATTGTGAAGTCAGTTAAAGCTGGTGAATATGCCGAACCACCTGCACATGGCCCAAGGATTAACGAAATCTGCGGAATGACACCTGATGAGCGGGTATTTAATCGAAATATTTTTCCAAAACCATTAAGTGAAGCCACACCTTCTTGAATTCGGGCACCACCCGAATCGTTAATTGCGATTAATGGGATACCAGACTTCAGCGCAAAAGCTGAAATCTTAACTATTTTTTCCGCATGAACTTCGCCAAGTGATCCACCCATGACCGTGAAATCCTGTGAAAATAATGCGATTGGGCGACCATCAACAGTTGCAGTTCCGATAATCACACCATCACCGTATGGGCGGTTTTTTTCCATCCCAAATTGAGTAGATCGATGACGCGCAAACTCATCGATCTCAGTAAATGAATTGGCATCAACTAACATTTCAATTCGCTCGCGCGCAGTTTTCTTTCCCTTGGCATGCTGTTTTTCAATAGCACGTTGGGAGCCAGCGTTTACCGCTTCTTCGACACGGTCACGTAGATCTTCTATTTTTCCGGCAGTTGTATGCAGATCACGACTCATAGGCGTACGGTACTAGTCGTGGAGACCCAAATGCTAAGAAGCGGCCTCGATGAATCGGCCATCAATAAATTAATTACGCGGTACTGGCGAGTACAGGTGGTTGAACTCACCAGTTCGACACAAAATGATCTCGCTATAAAAGTACGAAATAAATCTGCACAAGTTGGAGATGTTTTAGTTGCAAATTATCAGAGTGCAGGACGAGGAAGATTGGACCGAAGCTTTGAAGCAGCGCCATCAACTGCTTTGTTATTTTCACTCTACATTGCCCCACAACGTAGTCGTGATGACTGGGGCTGGATTTCTTTAATCGCTGGCTACAGTGTCGCTAAGACTCTGCATGCATTTAATGCAAAAATAAAATGGCCAAACGATATTTTAATTAAAGACAAAAAAGTATCAGGTCTGATTGCTGAAGTTATTGACGATGGAGTTGTCATCGGCATCGGTATCAATGTTGGTATGGAAGAAAATCAACTACCTGTTAAAAACGCAACCTCACTTTTACTTGAGGGGGCTACCGACCTTACTCGTGCAGATATTTTGATCGAAATTTTAAAAAAGTTTGAAAATCTTTTCGGTGCGTGGGATCAAGGCGATGATGAGATTCAAAGAATCTATGCTCAATTAAGTGCCACCCTGGGCAAAGAGGTAAGAGTTGAATACCCGGGTGGAAAGAGCCAAATTGGCGTTGCCTGTGCAATTTCAGATACTGGCGCACTTGTTCTAGACGATGGCACCCATGTTCAAGCCGCTGATGTAGTTCATCTACGATAGGCCAGTGAGCAAAGCCTTTCCAATCGTCGGTGTGATCGGTGCGGGTCAACTTGCTCGCATGAGCATTGCACCAGCAACTGCTTTGGGTATAGATCTTTTACTCTTGGCAGCTGATTCAAATGATTCTGGCGCACAAATAACAAACCACATTGTTGGCGATTACAAAGATCTTGAGACGGTGCGTGCCTTTGCTAAGAAGTGCGATGTTGTTACCTTCGAACATGAATTAATTCCATTGAGCATAATAAAAGCTTTAGAAGCCGATGGGGTTGTTGTCCGCCCTTCATCTGCCGCCTTTGAATTTTCGCAAGATAAAGCTGCGATGCGTGAAAAGCTTAAAAACTATCCTTCGCCAAAGTTTCAACTCGTTTCTTCAGCACAAGAGGTAACGCAATTCCCAGTGATAGCAAAGGCAATTTCAGGGGGATATGACGGTCGTGGTGTTTGGCGAATTAATTCAAGCAACGAGTTAACCGAAATCTTAAAAGAGAGTGGAAAACTATTAATTGAAGAGTTTATCGACTTTGATTACGAGATTGCTGTCATGGTCGCCCGTTCACCACATGGACAAGCAACTACGTGGGCGCCAACGCAAACAATTCAAAGAGATGGCATTTGCGTTATGACCATTGCTCCTGCGCCGCAGCTTTCGGCAGAACTGCGTGAGCAAGCACAGAGATTAGCCCTTGACGTCGCTGCCGAAGTTGGAGTTGTTGGAGTCATGGCCGTTGAAATCTTCGTAAAGGGTGATCAACTCTTCATCAATGAACTTGCCATGCGTCCACATAATTCGGGTCACTGGACAATTGAAGGCGCAATTACAAGTCAGTTTGAACAACACTTGCGTGCGATCTTGGATCTTCCACTTGGAGATCCATCGATGTGTGCAACCTTTGCAGTTATGGGAAATGTGCTGGGAGCAGATAAGCACGATATGTATCGACCATATTTACACCTGATGGCCCGCACACCTGCGCTCAATTTCCACCAGTACAAGAAGGAAGTGCGAAAAGGGCGCAAAATTGGTCATGTAACTTTGTTAGGTGAAGATCTCGTAGAATTAACCACAGAAGTTCAACATGCAGTTGATTATATGAGCGGAGAAATAGATGAGTGATGTAGCGATCATCATGGGCTCTGATTCAGATTGGCCAACGATGGAAGAAGCGGCCAAAGTTTTAGATCAACTTGGAATTTCGTACACGGCAGATGTTGTCTCAGCTCATCGCATGCCACTTGAGATGGTGGAGTTTTCGCAACAGGCAAAAGCCAAAGGCTACAAAGTAATTATCGCTGGCGCCGGTGGTGCCGCGCACTTGCCAGGAATGGTCGCATCATTAACAACGTTGCCAGTTATCGGTGTTCCAGTAGCATTAAAAAATCTAGATGGTATGGATTCACTTCTTTCAATTGTGCAAATGCCAGCTGGAGTTCCGGTTGCAACTGTTGGCGTTGGAAATGCTCACAATGCGGCACTCCTAGCTGCCCGAATTTTAGGTATTGCAAGTGAAGAAATTTCAACCAAGGTTGCACAAGGATTGAATGAGATCAATAAGATTGCCAAAGAAAAAGGTGAGAACTTAAAAGCTCGACGAAATAATAAAACTGGCTTTTAACCTCTGTTGTGATATTCAATAGCTGGGCACTTATCCATAACCGTTAAAAGTCCGGCTGCCTGCGCCCGAGCAATTGCTTCGTGATCGATCACATCTAACTGCAGCCAGACGGCTTTTGCGCCAATTAAAATTGCCTGGTCTACAACATCTCCGACAAGTTGAGAATTAACAAAGCAATCAACCACATCAACCGGGTCTGGAACTTCGGCAAGAGTTTTGTACCCAATCTCACCGTGGACAACTTCAGCGCGCGGGTAGACCGGAATTATTCGATGTCCTTTTTCTTGAAGTATCTTAGCCACACCAAATGCCGCACGATCTGGATTATTTCCAAGGCCAACGACGGCCCAAGTTTTCATCGCTAAGACCGCATCGATTGTTTCCTGGGTATTAATCGCTACGTCCTAATGCGTGGAACTTCCAGCCAGCCTCACGCCACATTGTGCGATCGAGCATATTTCTTCCATCAATGATGATCTTACTTTTAACTAGCGGCGCAATCGCTGCTGGATCTATCTGGCGATACTCTTTCCATTCAGTCAGGTGCAAGATTAAATCTGCATCTTTGATCGCATCATTAACCTTTTCGGCAAATTGTAGAGTTGGAAAACGCTTTCGAGCAGGCTCAATTCCTTGTGGATCGTGAACGATTACCTTGGCGCCAGCGGCATGTAATTGCGCCGAAATATCAAGTGCCGGGGAGTCGCGTACATCATCACTGTCAGGCTTAAAGGTGGCACCTAAAACTGCAATCTTGTACTGCGTTAAGTCTTCCGAAAGTTCACTGCGAACTACGTCGATGACACGTTGGCGAGCACGTAAGTTGATCGCATCAATTTCTCGTAAAAACTCCAGCGCCTGTTTTGCGCCAAGCTCTTCAGCACGGGCCATAAATGCGCGAATATCTTTTGGTAGGCAACCGCCACCAAAGCCAATACCTGCCTGTAAAAACTTATTTCCAATTCGTGGATCGTAGCCAATTGCTTGTGCTAACACCGTGACATCGCCACCTGCAGCTTCACAAACTTCAGCCATCGCATTGATAAAGGAAATTTTGGTGGCAAGAAACGAGTTTGCCGCAACTTTTACTAATTCAGATGTTGGAAGATCGGCACGTATCCAAGGAGTTCCAAGTGCAATAACTGGTTCATAGACTTCTTTTAAAATCTCTTCGGCGCGATCATTGGCAACACCAACAACTAATCGATTAGGAGTCAAAGTATCTTCAACTGCAAAACCTTCACGCAGGAACTCTGGATTCCAAGCAAGGTCTGCTTGTGGTGCGCTGATGGCAAGTTCGGCACGCAAAGCTTGCGCAGTTCCAACCGGCACTGTTGATTTGCCAACTACGAGTGAACCTTCTTTTAAAAACGGTGCGATCGCAGCAACTGCCGATTTTACGTACGTTAAATCAGCGGCCAAACTATCTTTACTCTGCGGTGTTCCGACACAAACAAAGTGAATATCTGCATCTGCGACAGCTGAGAAATCGGTGGTGAAAGAAAGTCGCCCACTCTCCATCTCTTGTGCAAGCAAGGTATCTAAACCTGGTTCATAGAACGGGAGCTTTCCACTTTGCAGTAACGCTACTTTTGCTGGGTCGGTATCGACACCAATTACGGTAAAGCCAAGTGAAGACATACATGCCGCGTGGGTGGCTCCAAGATAACCGCAGCCAACAACCGAGAGAGTTAAAGTCATGAGCGGGAGTTTACTTCAGTGCCCCGCAAGGGTTTTCATCGGCCGTGCGAGTCTTAAATTTATCGATCACAGTTGGCTTAGCCGTGGATGATGCTGATGGAGCAGGCGTTACCTCATCGACGAGCGGCAGATCTTCGCGTAGGCGATTAAATAGCTCGGGTGCAAGTACGGGATCCCACGTCACTACCGAACCAACACCTGGTACGCGCGCATTTACATTCCCTAACGGGATAGTCAAGGTACGAACTTTGCTAGCCGATAGATTTTTCATCTGTTTAGCAAGTGTCAGTAAATCACTTTGGTTGAGATCAGAATCAGTTTTGATTGTTGCAATTGCGGCATTGAAAAAATTGACTAACTTAATTGGATTGAGTAAAACGCCTGTGCTGGTAACTTTTCGAAGTACCGCGCTCATAAATTGTTGTTGGCGTTGCATACGTCCCAGGTCACCCATCCCATCAAAATCGCGGGTGCGTACATACTTCAGTGATTCAACGCCATTGAGAGTATGAACTCCGGCTGCTAAAACTAAGTGGCTACCAGGGTCATCAATATCGCGCTTAGTACAGACTTCAATTCCACCGAGCGCATCTACCATTCCAGCAAAGCCAGCAAAGCCAATTTCAATGTAATGATCTATCCGAACACCAGATTCATTTTCAATTGTTTCAATTAATAAAGATGGGCCGCCAAAAGCAAAAGCTGCGTTAATTTTTCCCTTTGCTGCCGGAACGATTTTCTCTGGATTTAATGATGATGGATGTTCTGGAATCGTTACTAATGAATCTCGGGGGATTGAAATAATTGTGGCTTTATCGCGCGCCTTTGAAATGTGAACTAACAACATGGTGTCAGAGCGCGAACCAGCGGCGGTCTTTGTACTTCCCACGCGAAGCAATTTTAATTGTTCTTTGGTTAACCCTTCACGGGTATCTGCGCCAACTAATAGGTAGTTCAAAGCTTTGTTGGGTTTATCTGGTCGTGAGTTAAGTCCAGCAAAAGCATCGATTCGATTAATTGCACCACTTATTTGGCCAAGCCCAAGCCATGAAAAGGCGGAGACAAGTACTACTCCCACAGAAAGTGAAGTAATAATTCGAATTGCCCGCGTTGATTTCACTAGGTGAGCCTACTTCAGCGATACCGTGTGCGGGTTATGTCGACATCAGCAAATGAGTTATATGGCTCACCGAGAGCAGAAATCTCGGTCATTGTGCCAATTCTCAATGAAGCCAAGTATCTGGAGGCAACTGTCGCTTCGATTCTTGCGCAACAATTTAATGGCGAGGTTGAACTCATTCTTTCGGTTGCACCTTCAAAAGATCAGACATTGAAGATTGCTAGAGAAATAGCAGCACAAGATGCGCGAGTAGTTGTTGTTGAAAATCCAACTGGTCGCACAGCTGCCGGACTCAATATTGCAATCGCTGCTTCCCGGTATTCAATCATTGTTCGAGTCGATGGACATTCAAAGATCCCGACAAATTACTGTCAACTTGTATTTGAAATCTTGCAGGAAAGTGGCGCGGTAAATGTTGGTGGAATCATGGCCGCTGAGGGTGAAACAAATTTTGAAAGATCAGTAGCTCGGGCAATGCGAAGCCCATTAGGAGTCGGTGCATCACGCTTTCATACGGGTGGTGGAGCAGGCCCAGTCGATACGGTTTATCTGGGTGCATTTAGAAAAGAAGCATTACTTGCTGCAGGTGGTTTTGACGAGAGATTTACTCGAGCCCAAGATTGGGAACTCAACTTTAGATTGCGCGAAGTAGGAGGGTTGATTTACTTTGATCCACGCTTGGTTGTTAGTTACCGGCCACGCCCAACTATTTTTGCACTCGCTAAACAGTATTTTGAATATGGAAGATGGCGACGAGTCGTCGCTAGGCGTCACGCCGGAACGATTAACTATCGTTACTTAGCTCCACCTTTTACAGTTTTAGCAACGTTTTCTTCTTTGATCACTGGTTGGCTAATCTCTCCAATTCTCTTTCTACCAGCTTTGGTCTATGCAATCTTTATCTTGGCTGCATCAGTATTTATTGGGAAAAATCTGGGCGAAGTTCTCGCTTTGCCCACCGTAATGCTGACGATGCAAATTTCTTGGGGCATTGGTTTTCTGACATCACCGAACTCGCTTACCCCTGCGGTAACCTTAGAACCGTGAGCACCCCACTTCAGGTTTACGAGCCATTTAAAACTGGCCTGCCAAAGCTGGGTAGATATTGGAAATCACTCTGGTCGCGCCGCACTTTTATCTCGGAATACTCTAAATCTGAACTTCGTGAACAGCACTTTGATTCGGCCTTAGGTCAACTCTGGCTGGTTCTCAACCCATTGTTACTTTCTGGGGTCTACTTCATTTTAATTGTCATTATCAAAGGAAGTTCAGATAGTTCACGGTACGTACATTTAACGGCAACGCTATTTCTCTTCTATTTAGTTTCAAATTGCTTAAGTGGCGGCGTTAAGTCAATTACTGCGGGGCAACGCTTAATTCTTAACACAGCATTTCCCCGAATCATGTTGCCAATTTCTGCGGTTGTTATCGCTGTCTTTAAGTTTCTGCCAACGTTATTCGTCTTTCTGGTAATTAAAGCCGTTGTCGGCTCACCCTTTGCATTTGAAATGTTGTGGGCGATCCCAGTTCTTTTAATTACGATATTTCTAGCACTTGGATTAGCAATCACAATTTCATGTATCAACGTCTACTTTCGAGACATTGCAAGTTTCTTGCCCTACCTAACGCGTACGCTGCTCTACTTATCTCCTATTTTGTATGAAGCATCGGCGCTCAGTGATAATTTACAAGCGTTGCAAATCTTTAATCCACTATTTCCAATTCTTGATTCGTGGTCTAAAGCCTTAGTACATGGCCAGATGCCAGATGTGACTAATATGTTAGTAAGTCTTGGTTGGGCCACAGGAATATTTTTAATCGGCACGTATTTCTTTTTATCGAGGGAGCGTGAGTTCGCTGTCCGCCTCTAAAGTACAAAAGACAAATGAGATCGCTGTTTCAATTCGAAACGTTGGTCTCACCTATAAAATTTCAATTGATCGCAGACCGACGTTAAAGGCTCGTGTAAAAGCAGTTGGTCGTGGCGGAAAACAAACTCGGATTATTAGAGCTTTAGATGATGTTAATTTAGATATTGAATACGGTCATGTCACTGGAGTAATTGGAACAAATGGCGCAGGAAAATCATCGTTGATGCGCTGCGTTGCCGGAATCTTGCCACCAACTCAGGGTCGCATTGAAGTCTACGGTTCGGTCAGTACTTTGCTTGCACTTGGAGTTGGCTTTAATCCATCGATGTCAGGCCGCGACAATGTTTTATTAGGCGGTTTAGCAGCTGGGATGAGCCGTGCCGAGATTGAGGGACACTTTGATGAGATCGCTGAATTTAGTGAGTTGGGGGAGGCAATTGATGCCCCGATGCGTACGTATTCATCGGGAATGTACGCCCGTTTAGCTTTTTCTGTGGCAGCCACTGTACGACCAGATATTTTAATTATTGATGAAGCGCTCAGTACCGGCGATGCAAAGTTTAAAGAAAAGTCGCTCAACCGAGTAAAAGAATTACGCAGCGATCATCGTGCCTTAATTCTTGTTAGCCACGCGATGAAAACATTAAGAGACACCTGTAATGATGTGGTCTGGCTTCATCAAGGAAAGATAATTCAGCGCGGCGAACCTAACGCTGTGATCGATGCCTATCAAGAGTTTTTGCATCTTGGAAAGAGTGCTGCAATCGATGAGGATGTTTAAAGCTTTTATTCTTGGGTTAGCAATATCTTTAATTGGCCTAACTCCAACCTCGGCCGTTGAGGTTCCAGTTAGTTTTGAAATTCGTGGTGCTGGATATGGACATGGCGTTGGACTCAGTCAAATTGGCGCACGGGCAAAGGCTTTAGCCGGCGAGTCAGCAACGGCAATCCTTACTTACTATTACAAAGATGTAGCAATTGAGCCATTAGATGATACAAAAATACTTCGTGTAAATATTGGAAATTTATTAACGTCGGCAAGGATGGCCAGTTCAACTCCTAATGCAGAGATTCAGATCTTTGAAGGTGAAATTGGAGATGCCCAAGATCGAACACCGTTAGTAACTATTCCAGTAAAAAGCTCGCTGAATTTTACAATTTTAGGTTCAACTATTATCCCGAGTGTTACAACAGGTAAGAAAATCTCATCCTTAGCTCGAAGCAGAGTCTTTACAGTCCGTTGGAGCGGTACCCGATATTTGGCAGGTGTTGATGCAGTTATCTCGTTAACGCATTCAAGCAAAACGGCACGATATCGATATGGACAAATGCAAGTCAGGGCAATTAAATCCCCAACTCTTGGCTATCGAATTGCAATAACAAACTCAGTTCGCTTGGCCGATGAATATTTGTGGGGAATTAGTGAAGTTCCATCCTCTTGGCCAACGGCAGCATTAGAGGCGCAAGCGATCGCATCCAGGACCTATGCCTTAAATAAGGCGGGCATATACCGAACTGCGTGTGATTGTGATTTATATGGCGAAATTTCTGATCAAAAATTCTTGGGTTTTGCTAAAGAAGTAGAGAAGAGATGGGGCATATTGTGGAAAGCAGCGGTAACAAATACTGCCGGCCTGGCCATTACTCAGCTCGGCAAACCAATTTTGGCGTACTTTGGAAGCTCTACCGGTGGCATCACGGAGCGAGCAGTTGATGCCTGGGGCGGTGAGAAAAGTTTTACGCAAAACGTACAAGATTTAGCGAGCTTAGATCCAGTTATTAATCCAAATTTCTACGCGTGGAATAGATCTATTACTCAAGCCAGCGTCGCAATGGCCTTTGCTCTTCCCGATGTTGTATCTCTTGAAGTTTTAGGAAAGAGTGTAAGTGGCACAGTTGCAATGATTAGAGCAACGGCAAGTGATGGCAAGCAAGCAACACTCAGAGGTGAAACGTTTAGAAGTCGTACTCGAATTCCATCGGCGTACTTTGATTTAGTTAGCGTGCAAAACGCTATTGAGCCCACCCCAAGTGCCACTCCGTAGAACAGCTTCTAGCGAACCATCTTGAGAGTTACGTCTAAATAATAAGTTACTTGCACCAGATAAAGTTTGCACCTTCACTACTTCACCATCAGGTAATTTAATTTTTGCCGATGCCGTTATATAAGTTCCAGCCTCAATTACACAGTTATCACCCAAGGAAATTCCACATCCCGAGTTAGCGCCAAGTAGACACTTTTCACCAATCGAAATTACTTCTTTGCCACCACCGCTGAGTGTTCCCATGATTGATGCACCACCACCAACGTCGGTTCCATCTCCAACAATTACGCCAGCAGATATTCGCCCCTCGACCATTGAAGTTCCGAGAGTTCCGGCGTTGAAATTTACAAACCCTTCGTGCATCACGGTCGTGCCAGTTGCTAGGTGCGCACCTAAACGCACACGATCGGCATCGGCGATACGCACGCCACTTGGAACAACGTAATCAACCATTCGGGGAAACTTATCGACGCTATAAACAGTTACATGTCCATGCGCTGCCTTTAAACGTGCCCGTGTTAATTCAAAGCCATCAACAGCGCAAGGGCCAACAGATGTCCAAACCACGTTACTTAAAATTCCGAAGATTCCATCAAGTGTTACCCCGTGTGGTTTAACAAGACGATGCGATAAAAGATGTAGACGAAGATATGCATCTGCCGTATCTGCCGGGGCCGCTGAAATATCAATTTGAGTACTGACTATTTCACGCGTAACTCCACGCGCTACATCTTCACCGGTAAGACCCTGAAGCTCTGCCGGAATTTGTGGGGATAATTGGCCAAGAACTGGTGTTGGATACCAAACATCCAACGTTGTCCCTTTTGAGATCGTTGCAATTCCGTGGCCCGATGCGATAGTCGTCATGGGATAAGCCTAACCCCTATTGTTAGGGGCATGCGTATCGCCGTCTTTTGTTCATCATCGCCGACGATTGACAATAAATATGTTGATCTTGCTTACGAATTAGGCCAGGGAATTGCTAAATACTCGGGCGAACTCGTTACTGGCGGTGGACATATTTCTATGATGGGCGCTGTTTCCAGGGGCGCTCGCGATGGTGGCGCAAAAACAATTGGAGTCATTCCACAAGCACTTGTTGATATTGAATTTGCCGATCATGACAATGATGAATTGCACGTCGTTGAAACTATGGGCCAGCGCAAACACATGATTACCGATATTTCAGAAGCCTTCATTACTTTGCCAGGGGGAGCTGGAACTTTAGAAGAGTTTTTTGAGATCTGGGTCGGTTATTACTTAAAGTTTCATACTAAGCCAGTAGTAATTTTGGATCCTTTTGAAATTTTTGCCCCGTTACATGAATTGATAGTTCATTTAGAAGAGGAGAATTTTATTAAGCCAGGAATGCGCGAAATTGTGCAATGGACAACAAATGTAGATGACGCTTTGAAAGCATGTGGGTTATGAGAAGTAATCACATTGCCATGAGTTTAATTATCAATGCACCCATTGAAAAAGTTTGGGCAAGCGTGGCTGATTGGGAGGCACAAGGTGATTGGATGTTGCAAACAAAAGTAGAAGTAACTTCACAGATCCGTGAAGGTGTAGGCACAGCAATTGCCGCATTCACCGGAATGGGCAAAATTGGAATTATGGATCACATGCAAGTAACTACGTGGCAGCCACCAAATATTTGCGATGTTGTACACACTGGCCCAATCATTAAAGGTACCGGCAGATTTGAACTGATCTCACTTGATCAAGGCAGTACGCGCTTTGATTGGTCAGAAGAGATACTGGCACCGCGAGCGCTTTTCCTTCTGATCGCGCCCGGACTGTATGCGGGAGTCCGTATCTCTTTAATGAGATTGCGTCGCCAACTTCAGTAACTACGCAGGTTAATTGAGTAAACTCATTACATGAGCAAGCAATTCCTGAATTTGTCGGATGCCCTTGCCTCGCTACCTGAAGAAGAGCGCATTATTTTAACGATGCATTATTTGCGCTCCATGAGCGCCCTCGAGATCGCGACAATCCTTGGCGTGCCAGAGCGCGCCGTTGAGAGCATTATCAATGCCGGCAAAGCGAGATTGAGCGTGATTCTCGGGATTTAACCGCTATTACGATTTCTACTAATGCCACAAATACGAGATACTTATGCTCTTGCATTTATTAGTTCACTTTAGAGGAGTCCCACGATGGCAGCCATGAAACCCCGCACTGGCGATGGTCCAATGGAGGTTACAAAAGAGGCTCGCTCATTAGTCATGCGCATCCCTCTTGAAGGCGGCGGACGTCTAGTCGTTGAAATGAATGCCGAAGAAGCAAATAATCTCAGCGCAGCTTTACATGCCGCTGTTGCCCTCGTAAAGAAGTAACAACTTTTAGCGTGACTAGGCGCTAGCCTTTACGTCATGCCTTCACTGCTTACCGCCACACCAATAGATATTAAAAAGTGCGCTTCGGTAGAGGCAGTTGCCGTTGGATTTTTTAAGAACCCCGATGGCGAATTTGAATCTTCCGGCTCATTAACCAAGGAGCTAGAAAAGTTTTTTGAACTCACACTCCTTGATGAATTAACTTTCTTTTCACCTAGCGGAAAAGCTGGCGAGATCTTTGAAATTCCAGTGAGCGCTACTGATTCCAAAACTGAACGTATTTTTCTGGTCGGTCTCGGGGATAAAAGTGGCGCTGCTTATCGAAGCGCCGGCGCCGCAATCGGACGAAAAGTCCGCGGTAAAAAAACAACCGTCCTTTCAACCCTGCAAGACGATCAGACGCATCCGATTTCAATTGCATTAGGTGCTTGGGTCTGGAATTTAAAAACAGATAAGAAAAAAGAAAATCCAACTATTTTAATTGCGACGAAAAATAAAGCTGCGATAGAGCAAGCTTGCACAATTGCAACTGCAATCTGCCGCGCTCGCGACTTAGTTCATACCCCAGCAAATATTAAGAATCCAGCATGGATGGGTAAGCAAGCTGAAGTTTTTGCTAAGGGAACTAATCTAAAAGTTAAGATTTTTGCAGGTTCACAGTTAAAAGAGTTTGGTGGATTACGTGCCGTCGGTGGTTCATCGCCCAATCCAGGCCCACGAATGATTCAAGTGAGCTACCAACCGCGATCAAAAAATAAATCAGAAGGTGCTCTGCCACATGTAGTTTTAGTGGGAAAAGGGATAACTTTTGATACGGGTGGAGTTTCGCTCAAGCGTCCCTACGACACTATGACGGCGATGAAGAGTGACATGGCTGGCGCCGCCGCAATTTTGGCGACCTTAACTGCGCTAGAAGAGTTACAACCAAAGGTTCGCGTAACCGCTTTAATGATGATGGCCGAGAATGCAATTTCAGCTACCGCCCAACGTCCCAGCGATGTAATTAAGCATTATGGCGGCACAACGGTAGAAGTTATTAATACCGATGCCGAAGGTCGATTAGTTTTAGCTGATGGTTTGGCATTTGCTGATGCCACTTTAGATCCAGATTACTTAGTAGATATTGCAACTCTTACTGGCGCAGCAACTCTTGGTTTAGGTCGCCAATACGCAGCGATGTATACCCGCGATAATGTTTTAGCTAAGCAGTTATCCAAAGCTGGTGAAGAAAGTGGTGATCGTGTTTGGCAGATGCCATTAATCGATGATTACACCCAAGCTTTAGAAAGTGATATTGCAGATTTTAATCACACCGCAGATAAAGGAAAATTCTCCGCTGGTTCGGTAACGGCGGCACTTTTTCTAGAACACTTTGCCGCTAATCGACGGTGGGTGCATCTAGATATCGCAGGGACGGCGCGTAGTGAAGTCGATGCCGGTGAAAATTCAAAGGGTGGAACCGGTTATGGTGTTCGCTTACTAACGCAGTGGATAACCTCATTGTGATACGGGTAGATGCGCACGCCTACGCCGAAAATTTTGTGCCAGAAGATCATTACAAAACTGCAGCACGTGCCAGGGGAGTTGAACTTGGTATTAAGGACACCACATCGGGTTCGGGTGCCTTCTTGCGCCATCTGGCATTTTCCTTACAAGCCCAATCAGTTGTTGAAGTCGGTACCGGATCTGGTGTTGGTAGTTTGTGGTTGCTAGAAGGTATGCGCGCTGGCGGAACGTTAACTTCGATCGATGATGAGATGGAACATACTCAGATCGCAAAACAAGCTTTTCTAGAAGCCGATATTCCAGCCACAAGATTTCGATTAATAACTAATTCAGTTCCCGAAGTAATCTCCAAGTTAACCGATCGCGCCTACGACATGGTTGTTCTTCGCCATAATCCAGAAGATCTCAGCTTTATTATTAATGAAGCTCATCGAATTTTGCGTAGCGGTGGCGCGCTAGTAATTGATAACTACTACGGCGGCGGAAAAGTCTGCGACGGCGCCCAACGTGATCCACGCACTGTTGCCCTGCGCGATATGGGTGCAATCATCAAAAATGATACTGAGAATTGGTTGTGCTCCTTGATTCCCGTGGGAGATGGGTTACTCCTTGCGACCAAGTTGTAGCAAGATAGAGCCATGATCTTTCCACGTAAGAAAATCGCGACTCCTGCACCTTGGTGGCAGGGCGCTCCAAAATCTTCATCAAAAGCAAACCTAGTTTTAATTGCCGTTTTGGCTGGCAGTGTTGGTGGAATTCTTGGCGCAAATGCTTCGGGTGTATCTATTTTTAATCGCGTCAACTTAGTTTCATCAAGTAGCACAATCGAGCGAGCACCAGATTCAGTTGCCGGTATTGCCCAACGAGTTTTACCTTCAGTAGTGTCAATTAGTACGCGTTCATTATCTGGAGGTGGTACTGGGTCAGGTTTTGTAATCGATAGTGATGGCTTTATTTTGACCAACAATCACGTGATTAGTAACGCAGCATCTTCTGGTGGCAGCATTCGAGTAACTCTTAGTAACGGTTCTATTTATTCCGCCGATGTTATTGGCCGCGATGCTTCCTATGATTTAGCCGTTCTAAAGATCAAAGCATCTGGTTTAAAAGCTTTGCAATTTGGAGACAGCGAAAAAGTTGCCGTTGGCGATACGGTCATTGCAATTGGTTCACCACTTGGTCTAGCCGGCACTGTTACAGCTGGAATTATTAGTGCAAAAAATCGCCCAGTCACAGCTGGTGATTCGAGTTCGGAGAATTCATATATCAATGCACTGCAAACTGATGCGGCAATTAATCCTGGTAATTCAGGCGGCCCCCTAGTTGATGCAACTGGCGCAGTAATTGGAGTTAATTCAGCGATTGCATCTTTAGGTTCTGGTTCGAAAATCGGTTCGATTGGATTAGGTTTTGCGATTCCAATTAATCAAGCCCGGAAAACAGCTGATCAACTGATTAAAAATGG
Organism: Candidatus Nanopelagicales bacterium; assembly: GCA_038214925.1. Lineage (GTDB taxonomy): Bacteria > Actinomycetota > Actinomycetes > Nanopelagicales > Nanopelagicaceae > Planktophila. The sequence goes on from JBBQRL010000012.1 coordinate 28,295, forward strand.
CGTGGCAACATATCCAGTTATTGGCGTCTCGCTTGATATGACGTACACCGGCGTAGGTGCAAAAGTTGCCTCATCGGCTCGTGGCATTTTGCCCGGAAGTCCGGCCGAAGCAGCTGGCCTGCAAGTAGGCGATCTGATTATCAAATTTGATGGCAAAACCATTAACGCCCCGGAAGATTTAATCGTTGCTGTTCGCTCAAAGAATGTTGGCGATCAAGTAAGCCTTACTTATCAACGTGGAAGTAGTAGCAAAACAATCACTTTAACTCTGATCGCCGCTCAGAATTAATTAGCGTAGGCTAACGGCATGTTCTTCGATATCGGTGCTGGCGAGATCTTTGGTCTTGCCATCCTTGCCATGGTTTTAGTTGGTCCCGAGCGACTTCCAAAACTAGCGGTAGAAGCTGCGCAGTGGGTGAAAAAACTTCGTGGTTTAGCAACTACCGCAACATCGGATATCCGCGAAAGCCTTGGGCCTGGTTTTGAAAATCTACAACCAAAAGATTTAAACCCTAAGAGTTTTATGAAAAAGCAATTAGCTGATTTGATGGAAGAGGGCAGCCCAGCGCCAAAAAATAAACGCCCACAAGCCATGATCGACCCTGATTTACTATGACGATTTTAGAGTTAGTTACCGATGCCCTTTCTAAAGTCTCTGACCCCGAACTTCGCCGTTCCATCACCGAGCTTGGCATGGTGGAAGATCTAGTTGAATCAAAAGGCGATGTTTCCTTAAAAATTCTTTTAACGATTTCAGCTTGCCCTATGCAAGATCGCTTACGTAAAGATGTAACAGATGCTGTAACTTCAGTTGAAGGCGTAAAGAGCCTGGACATGGTCTTTGGTGTGATGAATGAAGAACAACGTAACAATGTTAAAAAGATTGTTCGTGGCGGCCGTGAGAAATTCATTCCATTTGCACAACCAGATTCACTTACTCGGGTGATCGGAGTTGCCTCAGGCAAGGGTGGAGTTGGAAAATCATCGGTCACTGCTAATCTAGCTATCGCCGCGGCACACAAAGGTTTAAATGTTGGAATTTTAGATGCCGATGTTTATGGTCACTCAATTCCACGTTTAATGGGCCTGATGGGAAAGCGCCCAACAGCGATCGATCAAATGTTTATTCCATTGGAATCATTTGGCGTAAAAACTGTTTCGATGGAGATGTTTAAGCCAGAGAGATCAGATCCAGTTGCTTACCGCGGACCACTTCTGCACCGTGTTTTAGAACAACTTTTATCTGATGCATATTGGGGCGATCTAGATGTTTTATTAATCGATCTGCCACCAGGTACTGGCGATTTAGCAATCTCGCTGGGTCAATTAATTCCAACATCTGAAATTGTAGTTGTGACTACGCCACAAATTGCCGCAGCTGAAGTTGCCGAACGTGCTGGTCGAATCGCTCATCAAATCCATCAACATGTCATTGGTGTCATCGAAAACATGTCGGCTTTTCCTTGCCCAAATTGTGACGAAACAATTGCTTTATTTGGTGAAGGCGGCGGCGAAGAAACTGCCCGCCGACTTTCTCAACTCGTTGGCACCGATGTTCCACTGCTGGGCAAAATTCCATTTAGCCCTGTGCTTCGAACTGGTGGCGATGAAGGCTCACCTATAGTCGATGCCGAACCAACGTCAGCGGCGGCGATTGCAATTATTGAGATCGCTGACAAACTATTGAAGCGAAGTAAATCTTTACTTGGGGTCCGACTCGGAGTCTCGACGTAACTCTTTCGAAATCTCTTGCGATAAACCGGCGAGTTCACTCCGCATAAAGTCGCGCGTAGCAACTTCACTTAATGTGTTACGCAATGCAGCTAACTCGCGAGTTAGGTATTCGGTGTCGGCGATCGTGCGCTCATTCTGAGCGCGATCTTCTGCGATCTGAATTCGGTCACGGTCGGTTTGACGATTTTGGGCCAACAAAATTAATGGCGCGGCATACGATGCTTGCAGCGACAAGATCAGTGTTAAGAAAATAAATGGAAAGTCATCAAAGCGAAGATTTACTGGTGCCAGTGAATTCCAAATAAACCATGATGAAACAAAGAAACTCATATAGACCAAAAAGCGAGCAGTTCCTAAAAATCGTGCGAAGCGCTCCGACCAACGGCCAAAGGCATCGGCATCAATATTTGGACGAATCGTCCGGCGAGATTGGCGAGGTGTATCTAAACCGTTATTTTGTTTCATGGTGACCTAAAGATTCTCTGAGGTAAAAGTTACTGGAGATTTTTCACGGTGATCGTGACGCCAGTTTTCCGGTAGTAAGTGATCGAGCACATCATCAACAGTTACTGCGCCTAATAAACGCTCATTACTATCAACAACGGCAATTGAAAGCATGTTGTAGCTGGCTAAGTGAGATGAAACTTCATGCAAAGAGGCATCAGGGTTGATTCCCTTTGAGTCGTGATCCACGATTGAACCAAGCAAAGTTGATGGCGGTTCGCGCAAAAGTCGTTGGTAGTGAACAACACCAATAAAGCGCCCAGTGGGGGTTTGGGTTGGTTGGCGGCAGATATAAATTTGGGAGGCAAGTGCTGGTGAAATCTCTTTTTGCCGAACTGATGCCAGTGCATCGGCAACAGTTGAATCTGCCGTTAAAACAATTGGTTCAGGCGTCATCATTCCACCGGCCGAGTAATCTTCATATGTCATGAGCCGCAATACATCTTGCGCATCTTCTGGCTCCATCAAATCTAGTAGTGCGTTGGCACGTTCCTCACCAATTTCGCGAAGCAAGTCGGCGGCATCATCTAGATCCATTTCACCCAGAACATCTGCGGCACGTTCTCCCTCTAATTCTGCAAGGAGTGAGACTCGATCAGCTTCATCCATTTCCTCTAAAACATCGGCTAAACGTTCATCGTCTAGCGCACTGGCAACTTCAACTCGGCGCTTCGGTGCTAAATCTTGCAGCACTGCAGCTAAATCTGCGGCACGTAGATTTGCCACAGTTGTTAATAAATTAGTAACACCCTGATTTTGTTCGGGGAAAGCAAACCCTGTCACATCTTCCCAAGCAACTGTTGAGTTTGCGCCTTTTCGACGAAATCCTTTTCCACGACGCATGATGTGCACTCGTTTAATAAACCAGTCGCCACTTACAACTTGCTCCATAGCTAAATCTTCTACAGTTACTGCTTCAAAAGACTCAATTAAAGTAATTGATTTATCGAGCAAGTCACCAAGTACAAGTACCTCACCGGCGCTAGCTTCAAATCGGCTCATGTTGAGTTGCCCAGTAATTACGACAGTTCCACTTTCAATCGAAGTAACACGAGTAATGGGAACAAAAACTCGTCGACGCATTGGAACTTCAATTACTAATCCAAGAATTCGTGGCGCTTCATTATTTGTGCGCAGGGTCGCAACAGCATCTCGCACCTTTCCTACTGGATCACCATTTGGGTCATAGACCGCGGTACCAGCAAGACGGGCAAGAAACACTCGTTTTAAGAGATTACTGCTCATGAGATAAGGGTACCTTTCTCCTATGAGTGCGAGCGAACCGATTAGCAGAGATCATCACACTGCGATTCCGGCTAAGCCTGATTTGATTCGATTGAGTCTAGGAATAATTGGAATTGGAACATCTGGGCCGCTTATTGCATTGAGTGCGATGCCGATTTTGACGCTAATTTTTTGGCGAAATTTAGGTGGATCATTAGTGACATTGCCATTTGCACTTCGACATGCGCGAGATCGCAATGGGGTTAAGTGGGCCATTATTGCTGGCGTCATACTTGCACTTCACTTTGTTGGATTTTTTCTAGCAATGCGCATGACATCTGTTGCCGCTGGCACTGCGCTAGTTGCACTGCAACCAATCTTTGCCGCACTGCTAGTAAAACTAACTGGTGGACATATTCCTTCTACGGCTTGGCTTGGCATGTTTGTTAGTTTTGCAGGTGTCGCTTTGGTTTCAGGTGTCGATCTTCAAATCTCTTTTAGAGCATTCCTTGGTGATATCGCAGCGATTATTTCAGCAGCGCTAGCGGCGGCGTACATGATCGCCGGCTCTAGGGCTCAAAAAACTTTAGAAACATCTACCTATACGACCATCTGTTATTTTGTCTGTGCCATGACCGCGCTGCCAATGGCA
>JBBQRL010000013.1:0-31964 GCA_038214925.1 Candidatus Nanopelagicales bacterium
GAAGTAGCGACCGAAGTAGTTGAAAAGGATAAGGATCTAAAAACTCCAAAACCCGCTGCCAAACTAGAGGAAGAGGGCGATATCGCCGCTGACTATCTAGAAGCATTGCTTGATATCGCCGATCTAGATGGTGACATCGACATCGATGTTGAAAATGGCCGCGCCGCACTCGCCATTATGGGAGGCAAGTTAAGCCACCTCGTTGGCCGTGAGGGAGAGGTTCTCGATGCGATTCAAGAGCTCACACGCTTAGCGGTACAGAGTTCAACTGGAGACCGCAGCCGATTAATGCTCGATATCGATAACTTCCGCGCCAATCGCCGTACCGAGTTAACAGCCCTGGCCAAAGAGATGGCAGAAGAGGCCAAGACAACTGGTGGATCGATCAAATTAAAGCCAATGAACGCCTTTGAGCGTAAAATCATCCATGACACGATCCAAGATCTAGGTCTAACCAGCGAATCTGATGGAGAAGATCCAAACCGTTTCGTAGTTATCTACCCTGCTTAAACCAATGGAGGTTTCACGTGAAACCCTCATTGCGAGGCATTTTCCAGATCCAGACCGGATTCGCGCCTACGCTACATTTCTAGAGAGCGTTGGAATTGAGCGTGGATTAATTGGCCCACGCGAGGCCGATCGGATCTGGGAGCGTCACATCTTTAACTGCCTACCGGTTACGACCCTGTTTTCTGAAGGTGCGACCGTCTTTGATATCGGCTCTGGCGCTGGATTACCAGGGATTGTGATCGCCCTAGCCCGCCCAGATCTAAAAGTGACGCTGATTGAGCCACTTGAGCGCCGGGTGGAGTTCCTACAAGAGGCAGTCACCGGCTTAGAGATTGAAGTAATCCGTGGCCGGGCCCAGGATGTTAAAACTACAGCCCATTATGTAACGGCTCGCGCCGTCGCACCATTGGAGAAGTTAAAGAAGATCTCCTTTCACCTTTTAAAGACACATGGCTCCTTGCTAGCGATGAAGGGGGAAAAAGCCCAAGAAGAGATGAAATCTCTGCCGAAAGCGATCCTCCACGAGGTAAATCTTGAAGGCATCGAGCTTGGACGTATCGTGGAGATCAAAAAAGGTGCTTAACTACACACGTGGATGATTCACGTGAAACAAAAAAAGTAGTTGGTACCCGCCGCTTCAAAGAGGCGATGGCTAAACCCGCCTCCCTTCGAATTCTGACCGTTGCCAATCAAAAAGGCGGCGTCGGCAAAACCACGACCACAGTTAACCTGGCAGCGGCCCTTTCCATGGGTGGCCTAAAGGTCGTTGTTATCGATCTTGATCCACAGGGAAACGCCTCCACCGCCTTAGGTGTGGAACATCTTGATAATGTCGGAATTTATGAAGTTTTAATGGGTCAATCAACAATGTCGCAGGTAGTTCAAAAAGTAGCTGGATTTCCATCCCTTGAATGTATTTCATCAAATACATCATTAGCTCAGGCCGAAATTGAATTAGTACCAATGGTCGCTCGCGAGATGAGATTAAAAGATGCCATCGAAGAGTTAGTTGCCGATCGTGCGGCAATCGGTGAAGTGATTGATTATATTTTTATCGATTGTCCACCATCACTTGGCTTATTAACTATTAACGCTTTTACCGCAGCTAAAGAAGTTTTAATTCCAATCCAATGCGAGTACTACTCACTTGAAGGTTTATCACAACTATTAAAAACTTTTGAGTTAGTAAAGAAGCGTTTAAATCCAGCATTAAAACTTTCCACAATGGTTTTAACAATGTTTAACAATACAAATCTGGCAAACGATGTAGCAAATGAAATTCGCAAACATTATCCAAACGAGTTAATTGATATTCCAATCCCAAGAACAGTTCGAGTATCGGAAGCACCAGGATTTAAACAAACAGTAATGACGTATGACCCATCTTCACCTGGTGCTATTGCCTACATGTCAGTTGCTCGTGAACTTGCTGAACGTGGAAAACCATTTGATTCCAATGTTGTCTCGATACATTACAAACGCGAAGGTGAGATTGCATAATGGCACGACGTGGTGGCTTAGGTACAAATCTTGATGCATTAATTCCAACAACATTAACTGTTGGTGATAAAGAAGTTGGTCAGCAAAATGAAGTTGCGATCTCTTCGATTTCCCCTAACCCACGTCAACCCCGAACATACTTTGATCCAGTAGCACTTGAAGAGTTGATTGCATCAATAAAAGAAATTGGAATTTTACAACCACCGGTTGTGCGCGAAACAGAACCGGGTCAATACGAATTAATTATGGGAGAGCGCCGCTTTCGCGCCGCCAAAGCAGCTGGACTAAAAACTATTCCAGTAATTATTCGCCAAACTGCAGATAATGAATTATTACGTGAAGCGCTAATTGAAAATATTCATCGAAGTCAACTCAATGCTTTAGAAGAAGCGGCGGCGTATTCACAACTGTTAACTGACTTTAACTGCACACATGAAGAGCTTGCGCTAAAGTTAGGTCGTTCACGACCATTAATCTCAAACACAATTCGTTTAATGAATCTGCCAACATCTGTGCAGCAAAAACTGGCAACTGGTTTAATTTCAGCCGGTCATGCCCGAGCACTTTTGGGTTTAAGTGATTCTAGTGCGATCGAAAAACTAGCTAACCGAATTACTACCGAAGGCCTTTCGGTGCGCGCAACCGAGGAGATAATCGCCTCTGGTGCGCCCAAAGGTCAATCGGCAAAGAAACCAAAAGGTAAAAAATCTGCCACACCAGAGTTACAGGAAATCGCAGAGCGAATTGGTGATCTGTTAGATACTCGCGTAACAATTCAAGGTAGCGCGCAAAAAGGAACGATTGTGATTGAGTTTGCCGGAAATGAAGATTTTAAACGGATTACAAAGGCGTTAGAAAACTAACCTTTAATCTGAAAACCGCTTCTACTTGCCATCTCTTGTTTAATTACGCCCCCCAAAGCTTTTACACCTTCTCGGATTCGCTCCGGTGTTGGGTAGCAATATGACAAACGAAGTGACCAGGAACCAAAACCATCGGCATAAAACGCTGTTCCTGGAACGTATGCGACCTTTGCAACTATCGCTTTTGGCATCATTAACGTGGTGTCGATTTCAGGTGGCAACGTAACCCACACATAAAAACCACCACCAGGCTTGGTCCATTGCGCCGTTACTGGAAAATGCTCATCGAGTGACTCCAACATCGCATCGCGGCGGGTTTTGTATAGATCACAAAAAGAGGCAATTTGATCGCGCCATGGCTGATTCGCTAAATAGTTAGAGATAGTTAACTGACCGAAATTTGATGGACACAAAATTGATGATTCACTAGCGATCACAAGTTTTTCTTTTAATGATGGTGGAACAAGTGCCCAGCCGACTCGCAAACCAGGAGCGATTGTTTTAGAAAATGAGCCTAAATAAATTACATTCTCGGAATCTTCGGCACGCATCGCATTAGGTGATGGCTTATCAAAACCTAATAAACCGTAAGGATTATCTTCCACCACAAAAATTCCAGCTTCTCGGCAGATCGCCAAGATTTCAGTGCGGCGAGATGCCGGCAATAAAACACCGCTAGGGTTTTGATAGTTAGGGATCGTGTACAAAAACTTTATTTTTCGCCCAGCTGCGCGCACCGTCTTGATCGCTTCGGCCAATGCCGATGGCACTAAACCGTCGGTATCGGTTTCAACGTGTACAACCGACGCTTCATATTGGTGGAAAGTTCCTAAAGCACCGACATAGGAAGGTGCTTCGGCTAAAACAACATCATTAGGATCTAAAAAAATCCTGGAAATAAGATCGAGTGCTTGCTGTGAACCCGTTGTTACTAGGACATCATCTGGATTGGCGCGAATACCTTCAAGGGCCATAACTTCACAGATCTGTTCCCGCAGTTTTGGATGGCCTTGACCATTTCCATACTGCAAAGCCTCTTGGCCATTATTTTTAATTAGGTTGCTAACCACATCGGCCATCATGTCCATTGGTAGTGCCGAAAGATTAGGCATTCCGCCAGCTAACGAGACGATTTCTGGGCGTGAAGCAACGGCAAACAGCGAACGAATTTCACTTGGCTTCATGTGCGCCGCACGAGAGGCAAATCTTTGCTCAAGGTTTTGAGGTACACCCGTAGAAAAGCGTTGCGTTATGTCAGTCATGGTGGCAAGTCTGCCATAACTATGTGAACGTTGTTGGTTAATTAAAGGCGTATGCCAGCGCTGCGAAGATCAGAGATTCGCAAAGTGCCAGTTTTGGCATCATCTTCGGCTGCTAAATACAACCGTTGAATTGCAATGACTAAAGCTTCGGCAATTACATCGCGAAAATCTGGACGAGATAAACGATCTAAATCTCGAGGATTGCTTTCATAGCCCAAATCAATTCGAACCGTTGGCGCAACCGTTAAACGCAATAAATCCCAAGCTTTTGCATGAGTACGACAGTTTACTAAATCAGTGCGGGCGCAGATTTCACGTTGCACTAACGATGCAAAACGCTCACCAACAATTGAATGAACGCCATGTGCATCACTGCCATAAAAATAAGTAGCAGCGCCATGTGCTTTTTCATTTTCATAAGAATCTGTTGTTAATGAAATCATTAAATCAGCGTTATTTTTATTACTAAATTCAACACGTTCAATCTCAGTTGGAGAATTATTTACACCACGAGTTAAAAATACTGATGCACCCAATGCTAATAACCGACCTTCGGTACGAACAGCAACATCGTAGATAAAACTATTGTCATTGCCTGGATCTAAAACAATTACTTTATTTGCAAGTGCTGGACCTCGACTTTGCGTAGTTGCATTTTGCCGAAGTGTTGCTGGCGCTCCGCCAGAGACAATCTTTGTTAAACGAATTAATGCGATAATCGTTGCCGGTCCACATTTTCCATCGATAGTTGTACCAACAGATTTTTGAAAATCTTTTACCGCGTTTTCAGTGCGCGGACCATAAATACCGTCGACTCGACCACAATCAAATCCCATTTCAGTTAATCGAGCTTGCAACATCGCAACATCATCACCGCGCATTGATGGCGCAGGCTGTAGATATAACGATCGATCACCAAGTTTCCACCTAGCTTCTTCAATTGCTCGCGCCGTTACCGCATCAACAAAACCCGTGACATCAAGGCCACGGGCTTGTTGAAATGAGCGGATCTCCGACTCGTTTAAATCTGACATAAAGTTATGCGAGGAAGCTTTCAAGCTCCTTGAGCATCGCTGGCTTTGGCTTTGCTCCAATAATTGTCTTAACAACTTCACCATTGACATAAACATTCATTGTTGGAATTGATGTAATTCCATATTTGATCGCAATCGCAGATTCTTCATCTGTATTGAGTTTTACGATCTTAATTTTTGCGCCGTATTCATTGGAGATCTCTTCCAAGATTGGCCCCACTGCGCGGCATGGCCCGCACCATTCAGCCCAAAAATCCACCAAAACAGGCGTGCTGCTCTTGAGAACCTCGGCATCGAAGTTTGCTGTTGTTACCGCTGTTGTTGCCATTTTTTATCCCTCATCTTCTATTTATTGAGTATTTTTGATTTCTTAAACTTTACTAGTGAGCTAAGAACTTTTCGGCATCAAGTGCGGCGGCACACCCCGAACCTGCTGCGGTAATTGCTTGACGATATACATTGTCAACTAAATCTCCGCAGGCAAAAACTCCGGTTATGTTTGTTCGGGTCGAGCGCCCTTCGGGAACGACATATCCTTCTGAATCTAAAGTTATCTGTCCAACAACTAATTCACTACGCGGAATATGTCCGATCGCCACAAATAATCCAGTAAAGGGAGCCTCACTTTCAGTGCCATCGAGAGTATTTCGAAGTTTTAATCCTTCAACTTTTTCAGCACCTAAGACATCGATAACTTCGGTGTTCCATAAAAACTCGATCTTTGGATTTGCCTTTGCGCGATCTGCCATGATTTTGGAGGCACGCAATGAATCGCGGCGGTGAATTAACACTACTTTGTCGGCGAAGCGAGTTAAGAAGGTAGCTTCTTCAACAGCGCTATCGCCACCACCAACTACGGCAATTGTCTGTCCACGGAAAAAGAATCCGTCACAGGTGGCACACCATGAAACACCGCGACCAGATAAACGTTTTTCATTTACTAAACCAATTTCACGGTAGGCGCTACCGGTTGCAAGGATGACAGTCTTAGCCTTAACCACATTGCCAGAACCATCTTTCAAAATCTTTACTTCCCCAGTTAAATCCATTTCGACAATGTCATCGGTGATTAATTCGGTACCAAATCGTTTGGCCTGCTTTCGCATACTATCCATTAAATCTGGACCCATCACACCATCGGTGAAGCCGGGAAAATTTTCAACTTCAGTTGTGTTCATCAGTGCACCACCAGCAGTAACTGAACCTTCATACATTAAGGGTGCCAACTGCGCGCGTGCGGCATAAATAGCTGCGGTGTAACCGGCGGGGCCTGACCCGACAATGACAAGATCTCTTACTTCACTCATGTTTGCTCCTTTGAACCTTAAATCTAATGGTTTTCTTCATCTAATGCTGAACGTCGGGTTAACGATGATTTCAAATGGCCGATCATGGATATTTCTTCGACCCCAATGGCTCTGGCGGTAAATATATAAGCAAAAAAGGCGATCACCATAACCAGTAATAGTTCGCCAGCGCGAGCTAGTTGTGAAATCTCGGTGCCGACCCAAGCGATGTATTCCACTATTGCAAATAAAGGCAACATCGCCAATAAGGAGGCGGTTAATAAACGGGCATGCTGTGTAATAAATTCGCGCAGCGCTAACTTACCGATATGTTTTCTAAGTAAACCAAGTGTGACAAAAAGCCCAAGTAAATAACTAACCGAGAAGGCCGCACCTAAACCAACAGTCACCCATTGATATTTTAGGAAGTATAAGAAAAAGTAGGAAAGTCCTACCGAAATTAGATTGATGATGAGAATTGAAATAACTTGAGTGCGTGTATCTTCGAAAGCATTAAAACCACGGATCAGAATAAGGTTAATTGAAAATGCAACTAATCCAAAACTAAGCGCCGATAAAACATAACCAATGTAACGGGCATCATCAACTGGGATTCCAATAAAAATAACTTCGGTAATTAGTGGGCCAAACAATAAGAAGGCAACTGCACTTGGAATTGTAATTACAGCAACTAAACGGATCGCACGCACTAATTGATCTTTTACTTCTTCTCGTTTTCCATCGAGTGCCAACTTAGATATGTGCGGCAAGATCGCGGTAATAATTGAAATCGTCACAATTGAATAAGGTAATAACATTACAAAGTAGGCAAAAGTGTATGGCGTATAACCAACACCAGATGTGACGCCTTCTTTGGCACTTCGCACAGCGGCAGATGTTGCAACATTGACGGTAACTAAATAACCAAGCTGTGAAATTAAAACATAGACTAATGTCCAGCCCGCTAAATTAAAAGATTTTCCTAAACCAGCTACACCCAATCTAGGACGAATTCGAACGCCGAGTCTTTTAATAACCGGCACTAAGACCAATGCTTGAACAACAACGGAAAGCGTTGTTCCCCACCCTAAAATTTGAACTTGCAGTGGCGTAATTGATTTCAGATCAACAGATGGCGCCAACAAGAGAAAACCACCAAAGAGTGCAATTCCAATTAAGTTGTTAGCAATTGGTGCCCACATGAGGGGACCAAATGAACCTCGAGCGTTTGCCACTTGGCCCAGCATTGTAAATAAACCCAAGAAAAAGATCTGCGGCAAGCAGTACCGAGTAAAGGCGATCGCGATCTCTTTTTCAACTTCAAAACCTGGTGTGAAAAATTCGGGGGCGTAGAGTCGAACTAAGGTTGGCGCAAAAATCATTCCTAGAGCGACTAGAACAATTAAAATAAAAGAGATTGTTGTAATTAGGCGAGATGCAAAACCATCTCCACCATCATCGTGGTCAAATGATCGAACTAATTGTGGGATAAAAATAGCCGTAAGTGCGCCACCCACAAGTAAGTTGTACAAAATATTAGGCATTGTGTTAGCGACGTTGTAGGTATCAGCTAATAAGGTTGTACCCAGAACGGCGACGATTAAAATTCCCCGGATAAAACCAGTTATGCGGGAGATAATTGTGCCAAGTGCCATAACACCTGAGGCGCGGAAGAGTTCATTTGACTTCATTTAACTCTCCTTCGAACTCGTCGGACACTTTGTGTAATCGCTGCTAATAAGAGAAGTATGGCCGCACCCGTAGTAAACCAAGTGACTTTTGTATCAATTACCGTCGAATTTAAAGTCAGCAACGCGTCAGGTACTACTTCCTCGCCATCATCATTAGTTAATCGGGCCAAGACAACAGTCTCACCAGGTGCGATCACATCTACCTGCATTTCTAACTGAACCTTGGACTTTGCCGCAATGACCACATCATTAAAACTATCTACGACTACACGGCCATTTATGGGCAACATTAAAACATCTACTTTTACCGGAACATCAAATTCATTAATAACGGTTACCGGTAATTTAACCGATGACGTTGTAATTTGATATTTACCACTATTGATCCGAAGTTTATTAATCATTAAATTCACACTGTTGCGGGCGTTGTAAGAAAAAAATTGCCGATCATCTTTATTGAGCGTTGCTGAAAGCAACTGGGCAAGTTGTACTCGCAGCAGCAGCACCTCTGGTGCGTCAACAACTCGGGAAAGGGCGGTTAACGCCTGTCGATTTTCGGTGTAGTTACGGCGTAGATCGTTATTAATCTTTGATTCTCCGGTACTCCATGAACTTGTTGTGTCACTTCTTACCGGGCGCCCTAAAGCCAGCTCTAACCGCTCTTTTCCAAATGAAATATATTTTTTTAACTCACTAGGTGCTAAACGCCTAGCTAATGCGGTATCTGGGTTGCCATAAGCAAGTGCAACTACATCATTATTTTCAGTAACCCGTTTTAACTGTGCAATCCAATCGATTGCAAATTGCGTCCCGATTGGCTCGGCATCATTGGCAAGTGTGTAATCACCCGACATCGCAATTACTTCATCAACAAGTGCGGCATCAATTACCCAAGTTCGATTTTTTACAGCTGGACGAAAGACCAGCAAACCGAGATCACCCGAGGGTGTAATTTTCTGGACTAAGTCATCATTTCTAAATTCACCCGAGAATAATTGATGTTTAGATGCGGTAATTCGGATGATTGAGTTTTCCGCCTGCGCCGTTGGAAGTGAGAGTGAAAATAAGAATGCAATTAAAATCAGGGTTAATTTTTTCACTTTTCTAACTCCCCACTGCGGGCAATTAATTTTTTCTCGTCCGGATAAGCCAACAAACCAATGATCTCTGATAATGGAAACCAGGAAACAAGATCTACTTCACTTTCTTGGGCAGCTAACAAACCGCCGTTTTCTTTAAAAATAAAGTGATGCACAGTTTTATGAATTCTTTTTCCACCAGCCATAAACCAAAAATCAATCACACCTAATGATTTGGTAATTTCCGAAGTAATACCCGTCTCTTCGGCAACTTCGCGGATCGCCGCTTGTTCTGGTGTTTCACCTTCTTCAATATGTCCCTTTGGCAGCGACCACAAAACCCGCGTGCGACTAGAATCTTTTTGGTCGTATCGGCCAATTAAAAGGCCTAACGCCCCCGTTGTGTCGATAACCAATCCGCCGGCGCTGACTTCATCAACACGTTTGGCATAGGCACGTTTAGGAGCGTTGTGAACTGTCGCTTTTGGGGCGCCGTTCTGTGGTGGATTAGAAGATTGTGGGCCGCGGTTGCCGGAACGCTTACGTTTCCTTTTTTTCTTCGTACTTTCGCTGCCCGCACCAGGTGCAGGGATCATGAAGCAAGGGTAGTGCCTTAACCTTACTTATTGTGAGTAATGCTTTAGGTGCCGCAGGAGAGTTAGCGATCCGTTCCTTGATTGAACGCGCACCGCTGGCTAGTTCTTTAGCGCAGGCATTTAAGGCACAAGGTTTTACTTTGGCCCTTGTTGGTGGCCCAGTACGCGATGCGATTTTAGGTCGATTAGGAAATGATTTAGATTTCACAACAAACGCTAAGCCAAATGAAAGTAAAAAGATTTTACAAAGTTGGGCCGACAATGTTTGGGAAACTGGAATTGCTTTTGGCACTGTCGCTGGAAAACGTGGCGACACTATTGTTGAAGTAACAACGTATCGAAGTGAAAATTACGATACCGATTCTCGTAATCCAGAAGTTGAGTTTGGTGATTCAATTGAAGGTGATTTATCACGCCGCGATTTCACGGTTAACTCGATGGCGTTAGAACTTACTGGCGATTCCCCACTCTTTATCGATCCATTTCATGGCCTACAAGATTTAGGTGCCAAGCTTCTTCGAACTCCTGGCCGCGCTGGTGATTCATTTACTGATGATCCACTGCGAATGATGCGGGCAGCTCGCTTTGCGGCGCAATTAGATTTTGATCTTGACCCACAGGTATTGACGGCGATGAAAGATTTAGCAAAGAGAATTGAAATTATTTCCGCTGAACGCATTCGCGATGAATTTATCAAAATTCTATTATCAAAAAACCCGCGGATTGGAATTACTTTATTAGTTGACACTGGCATTGCCGATTTAGTTTTACCGGAAATTCCAAAACTGCGATTAGAAGTAGATGAACATCACCACCATAAAGATGTCTACGAACACTCAATTACTGTTCTGGAACAAGCTATTTCTCATGAAGATCGCTTAGGCGGTACAAATCTAGTGATTCGCTTAGCGGCGCTGTTGCACGATATTGGAAAACCAAAGACTCGTGCATTTATTGAAGGCGGCGGAGTTTCATTTCATCATCACGAAGTTGTTGGTGCACGTTTAGTGAAAAAACGTTTACAAGCGCTGCGCTTTGATAATGAAACTATTGATGCCGTTGAGCTATTAACCGCGCTGCACTTGCGCTTTCATGGCTATGGCGAAGGTGAGTGGACTGATTCAGCGGTGCGCCGTTATGTCCGTGATGCCGGTGAATTAATCACCCATTTACATGTTTTAACACGGGCAGATTGCACAACCCGAAATAAAAGCAAGGCGGCAAAACTTTCGGCAATTTACGATTCACTAGAAGCACGAATCGATGTTTTGATGGAGCAAGAAGAGCTATCCAAAATTCGTCCCGATTTAGATGGCGCACAGGTAATGACCTTGTTGAACTTAAAACCTTCGCGTGAAGTTGGCCAAGCCATAGATTTCCTGATGGAGCTTCGCTTAGAACAAGGTCCAATCGGTGAAGAAAAAGCGACGGCAGCACTACTGCAATGGTGGGCTAGTAGGTAGCTTTAAATTTACTTGGGCGCAAAACAATCAGTGCAACCAATAGATAAGCACCCGTTACAAATAATGGAACTTTTGCAGTTACACCCGATGTTGGCAAAAGAAGTGCGGCAATTAATCCACCACTGACAATGGCTGCATTAACCACCACGTCATAAATGGCAAAGATCCGACCACGGTAGTAATCATCGATCTTAGATTGCACTAGTGCATCATTTGTTACTTTTATATTTTGCCCACAAAAAGCAACTAAAAACGCGGTCACCATTAATGTAACTTGGGTTTGTGCCGCCGCTAAAACTAAAGGCCCACACGCACTGGCATACATCGCAAATTTAATCCAACGGTGACGACCAAAGCGCGCCACCCCCATTGGTGCTAAAAAAGCTCCCAGAAAAACACCAAGGCCGGCAACAGTTAAAGCGATACCAAATCCTTGCAAACCATCTTCGGGTTTTAATGGATCATTAAAGGTATTTCGTTCCAGCAATAAAGCGGTGAGAGTAAGGGCCGTTAAACCACCACGGTGAATTGCAATAGCGATAATTCCGCGACCAGCATCGAAATGTTTACGTAGGAATACAAGACCCTCGCGCATATCGGTAAAACCTTGGGCAAAGGAAGCCGCTGCTTTTTCATGTTTTTGCGGGCCAATCTCATATTTTTTCAACCGCCCGGCAAGAAGTGCAGCAGTTAAGTAACCAGCTGATGCCATCACTATTAATAGTGAATCAGCGTGATCGGCTAAAGCAGCGCCATCAATTAAGGCGCGGACACCAACACCGATTCCTCCACCTAGAACTACAAGGACTGAACCACCCGTGACGGCAATTGCATTTGCGGTAATTAAAGATTTAGCATCGATTAATAATGGGAGCCCAGCAGATAACGCGGCGAGAATTAAACGGTTAATACCAAAGGCGACCAGAACTACAACAGTTAAGACAATTCCAGTTGTGCCGCTAAAAACAAAGAGTGCAACGATCAGCAAATTTAAACTACGTGCAAGATTGGCAAAAAATAATGCACGTTGCCTTGATACTCGATCTAAGATCGTGCCAACAAATGGGCCAACGATTGAATATGGCAGTAAGACAACGGCAAAACCGATTGCGGCATTTAAGGCATTAGCTTGGCGCTCTGGTGAAAATAAAACAAAGGATGCCAGTGCACTTTGAAAGATGCCATCGGTTGCCTGACCGGCCCAGCGAACCGCAAGCAAGCGAGAAAGCCTTGGGTGGCGCAATAACCCAGGCAAACTCATAAGAAAGAGCGTAACCCTCTATTTGGGATTATTCTTCACCCTAATGAAATCGCAACGATCGTTCATCGATTATTCACTCGATAAGCGCGCCACTTTAATGGCCCTCTTTCGTGGCGTCGTTGATGCCTGCGATGCTGATCCATATTTAATGCGTGCGGCAAAATGGCATGGAAATAAAGTAAGCCGCAACTGTCCGGTTTGTCGCAAAGAAGAGTTAGTTGAACTTCGTTACACATTTGGCGAACAACTAGGCCAATACTCAGGACGTATTAAGTCGCCAAAAGAGTTAGTTGATATGGAGCGCGAATTTGGCGAGTTCACGGTCTACATCGTTGAGGTCTGCCGCAACTGTTCTTGGAACCACCTGTGCGCCTCGTATATTTTGGGCGATGGCATTGAACGTAAAGTGCCACGAAAGGTGCGCACCTTGGAAGATGAGGATTACGCCAAGGGATAGAATCATCAAATGATGCGAAAACTACTGGTTAGAGCCACTGTCTTTCTAGCTGGCTTTGGTTTCGTAGCAGGTGCGGTTTTATTTGCGCTGGCTTATTTCACGGTCGATATCCCCGATGCAAATGAGTACGTCAATAGCCAATCAACAATTATTCAATACTCCAATGGAAAAGAGATTGGCCGCGTTGGCACCCAAAATCGCCAAATCGTTCCGTTGGCAAAGATTCCACTGAACGTTCGTTATGCAGTTTTAGCGGCCGAAGATAAAAACTTTTATTCAAACAAAGCCTTTTCAATTACCGGAATTGCCCGTGCCGTAATAAATAACTTACGTGGCGGTTCCTTGCAAGGTGGATCAACTATCACCCAGCAATATGCAAAGACTGCGTTTTTAACACCTAGTCGTACGATCGAGCGAAAGATTCGCGAGTTAGTTATTGCAATTAAATTAGAAAATCAACTTTCTAAAGATCAGATCTTTGAAAGCTATCTCAATACTATTTACTTTGGTCGCGGTTCATACGGTGTCATGACCGCATCCCAGCAGTACTTCAACCGAAACGTTGATCAACTCAGTAATTCACAAGCTGCCGTCATTGCATCTATTTTGCGCTCGCCTGGTTTGTATGACCCAGTCTTTAAAGAAGGTAACGCCGAACGTTTGGCCAACCGTTTCGAATATGTAAAAAATAACATGATCGATGCTGGTTGGTTAACTGAAGAAGATGCCGCAAAAATGAAGTTGCCAACCGTTGCACCGCGCGCAACGTCCGGACAACTAAGTGGCCCAAAAGGCCATGTCATTGAAGCGGTTCAAAAAGAGTTAGCAAAACTTGGCTTTAGCCAAGAGCAGTTACTTGTTGGTGGATTAGTAATTAAAACAACGTTAGACCAACGCGCTCAGCAATCTGCCGTAGATGCGGTGAACAAGTTTTATCCCAACAAAGCACCGGCTGATCTACGTATTGGTTTAGCCGCGATTCGGCCCGGAACCGGTGAGGTATTAGCACTTTATGGTGGCCGGGATTACTTAAAGCGTCAATTAAACGATGCAACTCAATCAATTACTCAAGCTGGCTCTACCTTTAAACCCTTTGCAATTATCGCCGCCTTAGAACAAGGAATCCCACTAACTTCTATGTGGAATGGTGACTCACCACAAACATTTGATGATGCTGGAAAACCATACGAAGTTTTCAATTACGGTAATGAAGGCTGGGGCCAAGTTGACCTTAACTTTGCAACCAAGCATTCAATTAATACCGTATTTGTTCCGTTGGGTATCAAAGTGGGACCAACAAATGTGGTTGATGTGGCACGTCGTGCCGGTATTCCAGAATCTGTAGCGATGATGCCAACACCATCGATTGTGCTAGGTACTTCTAGCCCACACGTAATTGATGTAGCTAATGCGTATGCAACATTTGCTGCCCAAGGAATTAAGTCGAGGCCTTATTTAGTAGCACAAGTACTTGGCTCAAATAAAGGTGTGTTATATGAAGCAACACCGCAAACCCAAGAAGTATTTAGCAAAGATGTTATGGCCGATTTAACCTATGCCCTTAAGGGAACAATCACTGGTGGAACTGGCGCCGCGGCGCTGGCCCTTGGTCGACCAGCAGCTGGCAAGACTGGAACATCGCAAGCAAATGCATCAGCTTGGTTTAGTGCTTACACACCACAAATCGCGGCTTCAGTATCTTTCTTCCGCGACAACGCAACTCAATCATTAAATGGAATTGGCGGAATGACATCTGTAACCGGTGGTTCATTCCCCGCCCGTATCTGGACTCAATTTATGAAGGGTGCACTAAAGGGTCAGCCAGTAATGGATTTCCCAGCGCCATCAAATATCGGCGGATTAGAGCCAGTAGTGATGACTTCAGGCGGCGTTCAAAAACCAAAACCATAGTAAATGAGTAATGCCATGAAGCTTCGCACCTTAATTGTATTAGCGATATTTGCTTCATTACTTTCTTTTGCAAAGTTTTCACCCTGCCAAAACATTGGCTGGGCAACGCCAGATCAATATATTCACGCCTGTTATAGCGACTTACCTGCCTTGTTTGAAGCACGCGGATTAAAAGATAACGCTTGGCCATATTCAAGTAATGAAAACTCAGTTGAATACCCAGTCATTACCGGCTTAGTTATGTATGCAACTTCTTTTCTTGCTAACTCCCCCATTTCATATTTCAATATTAATATTTTCTTTTTAGCACTATTGCTCATTACAACCGTAATCATCGCCCGGCGAATTCGACCAGAATTTGCATACCTAATTCCGATTGCACCAGCGATGATCGCCTCCTTGTATATCAATTGGGATCTATGGGCGATTGCAACAATGATGCTGGCTATTTACTGGTTTGATCAAAAAAAGTATCTGATCAGCGCACTGACTTTAGGTCTTTCGATTTCAACAAAGTTTTTACCGATATTTTTACTACTACCAATTATTTTTATTCTGTGGCGCGAAAAAGGATTACGACAAGTAATCAAATATGTAGCAACCATTGCCTTAACCTGGTTAGTAATCAATCTTCCATTTGCCGTAACCACACCCGTCGGTTGGTGGCGCTTTTACAAAGTTAATTTGGAGCGTGGACCAGATTGGGGATCGATTTGGTTAGCGCTACAAGAACTAGGGTTGAATTTAACGAACCTCAACTACTTATCAATTTTACTACTTCTTATTGGCATCGCTTCAGTTACGGTACTTTTATTTGAGCTTCGTTACATTCCAACGTTGGCATCAGTTGCTTTTTTAATTCTTGCTGCGGTCATGATCGCGAGCAAGGTCTATTCACCGCAATATGTTCTTTGGTTAACTCCACTTGCCGTGATCGCCTTAACTAATAAAAAAGATTTGCATGCATTTTGGCTATGGCAGGCAACCGAAGTCATTTATCACCTAGCGATTTGGCAGCACCTGGCTTTAGTGACCAATGCAAAATTTGGCCTGCCCGCCACCGCCTATGCCGTGGCGACCCTGATTCGGATCGGCGGAACTATCTACTTAATGGCTGTTTTAGCCCGCCGAGCGCTTAAAACTGAGCGTGATACAGCCGTCCTAACCCAATTTCCCCTTTAATCCCCTTTAGCCGTACCCTTAATCCTCCACACTCCTTGGTGAAAACCCAGGTGTGCGGAGAATTTAACCCTCCTGTCACGGAAATACCGTGGCCGTCTTAGTCCAGAGGAGGTCGGGTTAACACATGCGTCATTATGAACTTATGGTCATTCTTGATCCAGAACTAGAAGAACGCACCGTCACACCAAGCCTAGAAACATACTTAAAGATCATCAAAGACTCAGGTGGCACCGTCAACAAGCTCGACTTGTGGGGCCGTCGCCGTATGTCTTTTGAAATCTTGAAAAAGGGCGAAGGTATCTACGCGGTAATCGATATGAACTGCGAACCAGCCGCGATTAAGGAATTAGATCGCCAGTTAAATCTGAACGAATCAGTGTTGCGCACAAAGGCAATGCGTCTCGACGCATAAACTTTTCGCAGGCACGATGCTAGGCCTCCACGAGTAGACCACTGAGAAGAATAGAGAGAAATAAAAATGGCAGCAGGAGATACAACAATTACTTTAATCGGCAACTTAGTTGACGATCCAGAGCTACGTTTCACACCATCAGGTGCGGCCGTGGCAAAGTTTCGCGTTGCTTCAACACCTCGCTATTTAGATAAGCAAAGTAATGAATGGAAAGATGGCGAGAGCCTTTTCCTTCAATGTCAGATCTGGCGTCAAGCAGCGGAAAACTGCGCGGAGTCACTGACAAAAGGAATGCGCGTCATTCTCTCTGGTCGGCTAAAGCAACGTTCATATGAAACAAAAGAGGGCGAAAAGCGCACCGTCTTTGAGGTAGAAGTAGATGAAGTCGGTCCATCACTACGTAACGCAACTGCAAAGGTCACTAAGGCCCAACGCACTGGCGGAAGCGGTGGTGGATACTCTGCACCAGCTGCAGCGGATTCATTTAACGAAGATCCATGGGCAGCAGCGTCAACGTCAACAGCAGCCGGTGGTGGATGGGGAACATCTACTACCGACGAACCACCGTTTTAAATCAACCAACCGTCCATCCATTCCTAGTTCACAGCGCTAACAAAAAGCGTTAAAAAACTAGGGCCCGAAAAGGAGCACCATAATGGGAGCAAGAAATAATAAGGCGTTACGCGAGCCAAAGAACAAGAACGGCAAAGCGGCAGCGCTCAGCAAGAAGTTTAAGAAGAAGCCTTGCAGCTTCTGCCAGCAGAAGGTCACCTTTATCGATTACAAAGATATCGCGACACTTCGCAAATACATCTCTGATCGCGGCAAGATCCGCGCTCGCCGTGTAACTGGTGCATGCACACAGCACCAACGCTCAATCGCAACCGCGGTTAAGAACAGTCGTGAAGTAGCACTACTTCCTTACACATCATCAGCACGATAAGGGGATCTGACAATGAAACTAATCCTTACTCGTGAAGTTGCCGGCCTAGGTTCGGCCGGAGATGTTGTAACAGTTAAAGATGGTTTTGCTCGCAACTTTCTAATGCCACGTGGAAATGCAATTGCATGGTCACAAGGTGGAGAAAAGCAGATCGAAAGCATTCGTCGTGCACGTTCAGCTCGCGAAGTTCGCGATATTGATCATGCCAAAGAGATCAAGGCAAAGCTTGAAGGCGCATCAGTTGTTACTAAGGTCAAGGTTGGCGCTAAGGGCGCACTCTTTGGTTCAGTAACTGACAAAGATGTGGCACAGGCAATCAAGGCAGCAACTGGTCTAGATATCGATCGCCACGCGATCGCTACTAAGGGCCACATCAAGAAGCTTGGTTCACATGATGTAAAGATCTCACTAGGTCATAACATCGTTGCAAAGCTTTCAGTGAGTGTTGTAGCTGACAAGTAATTCAACACAATTAAAGAACCCGTCGCTCAATGTGGCGGGTTTTTTATTGCCACAATTCATATCTCAACATTTGATATCGGCGTAAATACTTTGATCCACAGGATTTCGCGCTTGATATCGAAGTTATGCACAGTTCATCCACGGCTTTCTACACAGGAAAAGCCGCTTATCCACCTACTTATACACACCTTTATCCCCATGCTGGTGGCCGCTTTCTCGCGTGCGGTAGGGGTGAAGACCTAGGTTACGCACAGCATTACTTAAGTCGGTATGCATATATGTCAGTGGCCATATATGTCAGTAGCCATATATGTCAGTAGCCATATATGTCAGTAGCTAGTGGGAAGGTATCCAAGTGAGCATCGCTGAATTCCCCAACAACCGCGCACCCCGCGATCCTAACCTTAACTCGGTCGGTGCTGAATTTGAACGTACACCTCCGCAAGATTTAATTGCAGAGCAATCT
Source organism: Candidatus Nanopelagicales bacterium (assembly GCA_038214925.1). GTDB lineage: Bacteria > Actinomycetota > Actinomycetes > Nanopelagicales > Nanopelagicaceae > Planktophila. The sequence continues at coordinate 18,379 of JBBQRL010000013.1, forward strand.
GTTTTGGGTGGAATGCTTTTATCAAAAGATGCAATTGCCGATGTCATTGAAATTATTCGTGTCCGCGATTTCTATCGCCCAGCACATGAACTTATTTACGATGCGATCATTGATTTGTATGGCCGCGGCGAACCAGCAGATGCGGTAACTGTTTCGGCCGAGCTTTCTAAGCGCGGCGATATTTCACGTGCCGGTGGTGCACCATATTTACACACGTTAATTTCTTCAGTACCAACTGCAGCTAACGCTGGCTACTACGCAAAGATTGTTCGCGAACATGCGATCATGCGACGTTTGGTTGAAGCGGGAACAAAGATTGTTCAATATGGTTACACAACTGAAGGTGAAGTCGATGAGATGGTTGACTTAGCGCAAGCTGAAGTTTATGCAGTAACAGAGCGTCGCTCATCCGAAGATTATGTTCAACTATCAACGCTATTGCCACAAGCATTGGATGAGATCGAAGCGATCTCAAGGGGAATCGGTGTTGAAGGTGTTAAGACTGGCTTTAAAGATTTAGATGCACTTACTCATGGTTTGCACCCAGGTAACATGATTATTCTCGCTGCCCGTCCTGCTATGGGTAAGTCAACACTTGGTTTAGATATTGCTCGACATGCATCGATTCACGATGGTTTAACGTCGGTAATTTTCTCACTGGAAATGTCAAAGAGTGAAATTACAATGCGTATGTTGTCTGCTGAAGCGCGCGTTGGTTTAAATAATATTCGCGCGGGTACGTTATCGGATGATGAGTGGTCACGCTTGGCTCGTCGGATGGGTGAAATTTCAGAGGCACCGTTATTTATTGATGATTCACCAAATCTTTCCATGATGGAGATTCGGGCAAAGGCCCGTCGCTTGAAACAGCGCCACAACCTTAAACTCATTGTGATTGACTACTTACAGCTGATGTCTAGCGGCAAGAAAGTAGAGAATCGCCAACAGGAAGTCTCTGAGTTTTCTCGTCAATTAAAGTTGATGGCAAAAGAGTTGGATATTCCAGTTATTGCGATTTCACAGTTAAACCGTGGACCGGAACAACGTACTGATAAGCGTCCAATGCTTTCTGATCTCCGTGAATCTGGTTCGATTGAACAAGATGCCGACGTTGTAATCATGTTGCACCGCGATGATATGTACGATTCGCAAAACCGAACTGGTGAAGCAGATTTAATCGTTGCTAAGCACCGTAACGGACCAACGAAAACAATTACTGTTTCAGCGCAACTTCACTATGCACGGTTCTTTGATATGCCACAGAACCCAGGCGGCGGACAAGACTGGACGCAGGGACGTGAGTCAACAAATAATGCACCAGAGGATAACTTCGGGGCTTAGGCAGGTACAGATCGCGCGCGATCTGCAATATAAATTCCAGCTAACACAATTACTGCGCCAAATAATTGAATCGCATTCCATCCTTGTTCTAACCAGATCCAGGCAAAAATTCCGGCGAGAACTGGTTCGGACATTCCAATAACGCTTGCCGTTGACTCTGATAATAAACGAAGTCCGGAAATTACAAAAAGGTAGGGAATAATTGTTCCCATAACCACAATCCATAAAAGTAAAGCCCAACCTGGCAGAGTTGATCCAGCAAAGATGCCCTTTAAATCCATTTCGATGGTAAATACTTCAAATGGAAATTGCCATAAAGGCATTGCAATACTCCAGGCCAGGGCTGCCATACCTAAACCCCAAACAGTTAATGATTGGGATGACCGGGTAGTTCCAAATTTTTTGCCCAAAAGAAAATAAGTAGTGAGTGCTAAGGCAGAAATGAATGCACCAAATAAACCAAGTGCATCAAAAGTTAAACCCTGCCAAACCTGGGCAAGTAAAAATAAACCAAGAAGTGAAAGCCCAATTGCTAGCCACATAGATCGCGGCACAAAGGCTTTGCGAACGTATTTAATCCACAAAACGATCCAGATCGGGGCGGTGAATTCGATAAGCAGAACAAGGCTTAACGGCACCCCACGTTGAATACCTAGAAAGTAACCGGCCTGAACTACGGCAAAGCCAATGACCCCATAAACGGCGAGCACAGGAAGTTGTTTTTTTGTCGCTCGCAGAGAATTACGATCTACCGCAAAGGTAATGGCACCGAGAATGAGAAAGGCACAAACAGATCGCACTTGCGCCAATCGAAACGGCGAAATGTGGTCTAAAACGATGGTGGAGATGACGCCGTTAAAGGAAAAGACGATCGCCCCCATGACAAGGTAAAACTCACCACGGTGCTTCGTAAACATTAGAACAGCCTACTGCGTTAGAAGGCGCCTTCCGGGATCTCCATGATCGCTCCATCAGTTGCTTCTACGATCTTTCGATCGGCAGTGATGTGCGGCAAGTTGTTTTGAACGAAGAACTTAGCTGCTGCAATCTTTCCAGTAAAGAAATCTAGATCTTTGCCAGCGTTAGGCAGTTTTTCAACAGCGATATCTGCTTGGCGAAGTAGCAACCAGGCAGTGATGATGTCACCAACGGCCATTAAACAACGTGAAGTACTTAGCCCCACCTTGTAAATTGTTATTGGATCACTCTGTGATTCCATGGCATGTCCCACTAGAACTCCGATGATTCCATTGAGATCACCAAGTGCTTTTAGTAGTAATGCTTTTTCTTCAGCATTCGCCCCGCCTGCTTCGGCAAATGTTTGAATCTCTTTTGCCAGCAAACCAATAGTGCGGCCATTATCTTTTACGATTTTACGGAAAAAGAAATCTAGACCTTGAATCGCAGTTGTACCTTCGTACAACGTATCGATCTTGGCATCACGGACATATTGTTCAATTGGCCAGTCGCGAGTAAACCCGGCGCCACCAAATGTTTGTAGTGATTCAGTACCCAAAAGTGTCCATGACTTTTCAGAGCCATAACCCTTAACGATTGGAAGAAGCAGATCGTTTAGTTTTTCCATATCTTCGGCACGTTCTTTGTTTCCAGATTCAGTAGCAAGTTCAATCTCATCTTGAATAGAAGCGGTGTAAAGAACTAGCGCGCGCATGCCTTCGCTATAGGACTTTTGGACCATCAATGAACGGCGTACATCGGGGTGCTTAATAATGGTGACGCGCGGTGAAGCCTTATCATTCATTACCTTCATGTCACCGCCCTGCACGCGTTGCTTGGCATACAACAAAGCTTGTTGGTAACCAGCAGATAACGTTGCAATCGCTTTTGTTCCCACCATCATGCGTGCAAACTCAATAATCTTAAACATCTGCGCAATGCCTTGGTGAACATCGCCTAATAAATAACCAACTGCTGGCTCTTTTTCACCCAAGTTAACTTCACACGTTGCCGAAACATTTAAGCCCATCTTGTCTTCTAGGCCAGTTACATAAACGCCATTGCGCTTGCCCATTTCGCCAGTTTCAAAATCAAACATAAACTTTGGAATTAAAAAGAGCGAGAGACCTTTGGTTCCGGGTCCGCCACCTTCGCGACGTGCAAGAACAAAGTGCACAACGTTGTCGTAGAAATCAGCATCTCCCGATGTGATGTAACGCTTTGTGCCGGTGATGTGCCAAGTTCCATCAGCTTGTTCAACCGCCTTGGAACGACCAGCGCCAACATCAGAACCTGCATCTGGTTCGGTTAACTGCATTGTTGCGCCCCAGTGCTTTTCAACCATGTGCTTGGCAATCTTCTTTTGCTCATCTGTTCCAAGAACATGAGCGACTTGGGCAAATGCATAACCCGATGCGTAAATATGAATCGCTGGGTTTGAACCCAAAACCATCTCCGCCATCGCCCAACGAACAGATGGTGGAACTTTCATTCCGCCAAGTGCAACTGGTGCATCAAGGCGCCACCATTCACCATCGACATATGCTTTGTAAGATTTTTTGAAACTCTCTGGCAACGTAACGTTTCCAGTTGCTTTATCTAAAATCGCGCCAACACGATCGCCCTCAACAAAAGATGCAGCTAAATCATTTTCACATAAGCGCTTCATCTCTTCTAACATCCCAACCGATGTATCGCGATCTACTTCTGTGTATGGAGCAACGCCCATAACTTTTTCGCGACCCAATAGGTCAAATAGGCAGAATTCAATATCGCGTAGATTTGCTATGTAATGGCTCATGAGTAAATTGTGCTACCCACCAGTAACTTATGCAAATGCTGGGAAGAGGGTTTGCCAAACTTTCTTGTTGGGGCAATCTTGCGTTCAGATTCTCCACTAATAATCCATCCATGAAGGTAGTGATCATCGGTGGTGGGATCATCGGGACGACTCATGCCTTTGCGGCGATAAAAGCCGGTCACCAAGTTATCCAGTTAGAGCGGGATGCCCATGCAGGTAGCGCCTCAGTTCGAAACTTTGGGCTGGTGTGGATCAGTGGCAGAAAAAGTGGAGCCGAGCTGGATGCGGCCATTTACTCGCGCCAACTTTGGGAAGAGATACATACCGTGATTCCAGAGATGATCTTTCGCCGCAATGGATCGCTAACTCTTGCGAAGAATCCAGCGGAATTGAGGGTCATGGAAGAGTGCATGAAAAAAGAGGATGCGCTCGCGCGTGGTTGGGAACTGTTGGATCGTGAGCAAACTCAAATAAAAAATCCAATTTTACATGGAGATTTTTTAGCATCCCTCTGGTGTCCACTAGATGCAACAGTTGAACCTGGATCCATATTAAATTCAATGCGTTCATATCTCTTGCGTAAAGACACTTACCTTTGGCGAAACCATTGTGATGTTGTGGATGTGCGAGGTGATTCGGGCAAAGCCTATGCCGTTGCAAGTAATGGCGAGGTTTTTGAAGGTGATCACGTCATTGTTTGTCCAGGAGCAGATCACACATCATTATTTAAAGAACAGTTTGATACCGCACCGATTCGCAGGGTACGACTACAAATGATGAGCACCGCACCGCTGAATGAAAAATCAACAACTTCAATTGCCGACGGTGATTCCATGCGTTATTACCCAGGCTATGCAGTGCCTGCACTAGCTAATTTACCGCCGCAACACCCAGTAGCTGAAAAACATCATATGCAGTTACTGCTAGTGCAACGCGCCGATGGAACACTGACAATTGGTGATACCCATGAATATGACGAACCTTTTGAGTTTAAATTAAATGAAGATCCTTTTATATACCTGCATGATGTTGCAAGCGCACTCTTTGGACATAAACTTCCACCAATCACACATCGATGGGATGGTGTTTATAGCCAGCGTACCGATGGTGCAATTTGTGACCGTCGCAAAATTGCAACCAATATAACTTCAGTTACCGGACCTGGGGGTCGGGGAAATACCTTGGCACCGGCAATCGCAGAAGCGACAATTAAGGGGCTGGCATGAAAATTGAAATGGTTGCATTTGATATTGCGGGAACCACCCTGAATGATGATGGAGTAGTGATCCAAGCCTTTAAAAGAGCCTTTGCATCAACGCAACCAGGGCTTTGGCCAACGTATGCTGAAAAGTGGACGAAATACGCATTCGATACGATGGGTCAATCAAAGATTCAAGTTTTCACTGAACTCCTTGGTGATGCTGAAAAAGCAGCCCAGGCAAATGTAGCTTTTGAAGACGCATATATAGTTCAACTTGAAGAGTTTCGCGCATTACCAATTCCGGGTGCAGAAGAACAGTTCAAAACACTCAGATCAAAAGGAGTTGCAGTTGCACTGACTACTGGTTTTAGCCGTTCAACTCTTGACACGCTTTTAGATCGATTACAGTGGCGAGGTTTAATAGATATTGCCGTATCTCCATCAGAGGTCGAACAAGGCCGCCCTTATCCAGATATGTTAATTCATGCGGCGGCACAGTTAGGAATTACCTCACCAGCGAATTGCGTAGTTCTTGGTGACACAGCAGCGGATATGCAAGCCGCTATTGCTTTCGGAGCCAGTGAAGCCATTGGCGTATTAACAGGCGCACACCGTCGTGAAGTTCTCATAGACGCCGGTGCGACATCTGTTATTCACTCTGTAGCAGATTTTACTTTACTTAATTAACACTTAATTTTTTGTCAGAGTTCATCGGAATGACGCCGAATCGACATTAAATAACCACTCATAGTTTTTTTAGAGGGTGAAGAATGCGCTTACAATTCTTAGAAAGGGATCTCATTTATGCGCGCAAAGCGTTTATTAGCTGTAGCAACCGCTGCAGCGTTGTTTGTTGGGCTGATTGCAGTAGCAACTCCAGCAACAGCGGCAATTAATATCTGTAAGGCAAAGAATGTTAAAGAAGCTGGCGGACTAGATGCACTAGTTAAAGCAGCTAAGAAAGAGCGCAATCTAAATCTCATCACGCTACCTCGCGACTGGGCCAACTATGGCGCGATTATCGATGCGTACGAGAAGGCATTCAGCGTAAAAATTACCGTTGATAATCCAGAGGGATCATCTCAGTATGAAATCGACACCATGAAGACCGCACCAAAGTCAAAGCAACCAGCTTCAATCGACATTGGTCCACTAGTAGTTGCACAGTTGACTCCGCCAGGAGCAACTCCATTGTCATCTCCTTACAAGGTGATAAATTGGGATGACATTCCAGCAGCTGCCAAGGATCCAAATGGATACTGGTACGGTAACTATGGTGGAAAGCTTGCAATTGTTTACAACACAATAGTTTCACCAGCACCGACAAAGGTTGCAGATTTCACAAACCCAGCATACAAAGGCTATGTCGGAATCACTGGCGATCCAACTTCATCTAATCAAGCTTTCATGTCAGTACTGGCAGCAAGCCTTGGAAATGGTGGACACAAGAATCTATCTGATGTGACAAAGGGTCTTGAACTCTTCAAGGCTGTAAAGGCACAGGCTCCATTGGTTAAAGTCAACACAGCAAATCTAGGTGCCGGGACAGCACGCATTGGCTTTATGTGGGATTTCAACGCACTTGGTGTAGTTCCAGCGGCAAAGGCAGCAGGACTTGACCTTAAGTTCGTTTACCCATCTGACTACGTTCTGCAAGCACCTCCTTACATCAATGCAATCAATGGCAAGACAATCACCTGCGCAAATGCACGTTTGTGGCAGGAATTTATTTACTCACAGAACAAGGGAAAGACAGCAGCGCAACTTACAGCCGCTGATCTAAAGCTCTCAGGTTCAAAGTTGTTTGCAAAGATGCAAGGCGGACAGAACTACTTCATGCAATCTGGAGCGGACCCCATCATGTCAAAGGCAATGACTAAGAAGGGTCTACTTGTAGATTCACTGCTTGACTTCAAAGTTCCTTCAACCGCAAAGTTGGTAGGCCCTCCAACAATCTCTGATGTACTTGCAGCTCGCGAGCAGATCATCTCCTCATGGGCTAGCTTGTAAAAGGAAACATGACCTCCCAAGTCATAGCGGAAGGCGCCCCATCGAGGGGGGGCGCCTTCCGTATTTCTTCACTAAAAAATATTCTACCGGCACTCCCCTTTCTCTCGATTTTTGCTTTCTTTTTTATCTTTCCAATTTCAAGGCTTATTTATGTCTCATTTATGTCTAATCAGGACACCTTTACAATCAGTAACTACCAAACCGCATTTACCCAGCCGTACAGCACCGGCTTTATTAACAGCATAAAAATTGCTTTCTTTTCCGCACTCCTGACCGCATTCCCGGGTGCGATAGCTGCTTATTTTATAGATACAAGAGGTTCGGCAAAGTTAAGAAAGACATTAGCGATGATGGGCGGGGTATTAGCAAACACCGGCGGTGTTCCGCTTGCTTTCATGTTTACCGCCGCAATAGGAATGCAGGGTAGCTTGACTAAACTTCTAAAGTACTTTGGTTTTGATCTTTACGCCCAACAATTTTCATTATCAACCTTTTCTGGTTTATTGATTGTTTATCTCTACTTTCAACTTCCCTTAATGATTATCGTTTTCTCACCGGCAATTATTGCGCTACGTCGGGAATGGGTTGAAGCTGCCAAAAATCTAGGCGCTAATCAATTTAACTACTGGCGCAGGATTGGGATTCCGTTGTTGTTCCCCAGTTTTATTGCATCTTTTTTATTATTATTTGCAAGTGGTTTTTCAGCATATGCAACCGCTAATGCGCTAACCGTAGGAAACCTACCTTTAACGCCTCTACAAATCGGTGGCTTATTAGATGGGAATGTCTCAGCCGTACAACTTAATCTTGGCAAGGCACTTGGTGTTGTGATGATTCTAATCTCAGCCTTAGCCGTAATTCCGTATCTAATAATTCAAAGACGATCAGCGAAATGGCAAAATAGATGAAAAAACGGATCGACCTACCGCTTATAGCAACTTTAACGATCCTTGCCTTCTTTGTTTTTGTTCCAATGATCTCAGCCTTTGAATTCTCAATTAGAACCCCGCTCGAAGGTGGATATGGACTAGCCCAATACAAATGGGCGGTATCAGAAGAGGATTTCTTTCACTATATTTTACGTTCTGGCTGGCTTGCCGCAGTTACAGTATTAATAACATTAATAATCCTGGTCCCAACAGCGACTTGGCTACATCTAAGCAACTCCAAGCTTCGGCCCCTAATCGATGCCTTGACGCTGTTTCCACTAGTAATTCCAGTCGTTGCATTTGCCGTAGGTGTCCAAATCTCATTTCCAGAATTCGTGCAAAACACAGTATTTGAACTTCCTTTTCTCTACTTCATTTTGGCTTTGCCATACGCCTATAGAGTCTTGGATATTGGTTTGAGCGCAATTCCACTAAAGACAATTACCGAAGCGGCTCGCAGCGCCGGCGCTAATCGATATCGCGTAGTGGTGTCTGTGACCATTCCGGTAATTCGAAGTGCGGTCATGGGAACGATCGCTTTAACTTTTGCGCTCTCAATTGGTGAATACACGTTGACCGTATTACTTCACTGGGACACCTTTCCAACATGGATTACCAATGTTGCACAGGAAAATATTTTGGGAGCAATTGCTATTTCGATGATGTCTTTAATTATTCCATTCATTCTACTTTCAGTGATCACGTTAATCACACCAGATCGTTCTGCCCAAAGGAGAAAATAATGACAAGTAAAGAGTTAATTCTTTCCAATGTAACACGACGATTTGGCAATGTTGTTGCATTAAATAACTTCAATTTGGAAATTGGCCTTGGTGAATTAGTCGCATTATTGGGTCCATCTGGCTGTGGCAAGACAACCGCATTAAGAATTATTGCTGGATTAGAGAGCTTGGACAACGGAAGAGTTTCGGTTGGTGGTGTTGATATTTCCAAGGTCCCAGCTCATAAGCGAAATATGGGAATGGTCTTTCAGGCATACTCACTCTTTCCTAATCTAACGGTTGTGGAAAATGTGGCATTTGGTTTACAAATGCGCAAGGTTTCAAAGCACATTCGAAACAAAAGAGCGCAGGAGTTACTGGAGTTGGTGGGGTTGCCTTCACATGCAGGGAGATTTGCCTATCAGTTATCTGGTGGGCAGCAACAACGCGTGGCTTTGGCAAGAGCGCTAGCTTTTTCACCAGAGATTCTCTTGCTGGACGAGCCATTATCGGCCTTGGATGCACAGGTGCGGATTAATTTAAGGGAGGAAATTCGTCGCTTACAGCTCTCTTTAGGCACCACCACCTTATTTGTAACGCATGATCAAGAAGAGGCGATGGCAATTTCAGATCGAGTTGGCGTAATGAGCCACGGTGTTTTGGAGCAAATCGACACCCCAGATGTTCTTTATAATTCACCAGCAACTGCATTTGTTGCTGGTTTTGTTGGTGCAATGAATCGAATTCATACAGAACTGCATAATGGTGCTGTAAGGATTTTTGGAAAGAGTGTGCAGGTATCAAAAACCGAGAGCGAATCTGGAAAGGTTATTGCACTGCTGCGCCCTGAAGCGATCTTAGTTAAAACATCTTCAAGCCAAGCAAATGCAAAGGTGCTTACTCGATCATTCTTAGGGGCTGCATCACAAATTATTTGTCAGACTCACAACGGTGAAATTATTCAGTCACTAATGTCAAGTTCCATCACCGGTGATCTGCACCCTGGCGACAATGTCGAACTCGAAGTCATTGTTTCACAGGTCTTGGTTGCAAATGTTTAGTACTATCTTTAATCGGATAGTCCGATCCAAGCAATCCGATGATTCAAATTGGCGGGAGCTATTTTTAGACAAGGGCGACCCTGTTCTTGGCGAAGAGCCAATTAACTTTGAAGTAATCGCAGCCTTCATCCACTTAAGTGATTTACATGTATGTGATGCGGCATCGCCAGCCAGGTTAGAGTTTCTTGATCGAATCGCAGATAGCGACAATCCACTGTCTGCGCTCATTCCTTATATTGGGACTTATAGGGCGCAAGAGTTTTTGACTACCCAAGTCTTAGCGGCCATGGTTTCAGCCGCGAATCAAATCCGGAAGGCTCCACTGACTGGTGCAACTATTGATGCCGTTGTAGTAACGGGAGATGTGACAGATAATGCGCAACGTAATGAGCTTGAGTGGTATAAAAAGATTTTAGATGGTGGAACCGTTGATCCGAAGAGTGGTGATCCGCAACGATCAGAGGCGGCGCACTCTTCGAATGCGGATTTGTACGATATTCATTACTACCATGCAGACGGTCCACCATCAGGAATGCCACCAGATCGCCCACATGTACTGCATGATTTCCCGCATTTTGAAGGTGTGTTAGCAGCTTCTCAAACTCCATTTATTGCCAAAGGCCTAACTCATAAATGGCTGGCAGTCCATGGCAACCATGACGCGCTTTGGCAAGGCACCGCGTTGCCAACCCCTGAGTTAGATGAACTAGTTCAAGGTCCAAACAAACTCGTAGGACTCAAAGATATAAATGATCTTGCTAATTTATTTACTGGCTTTGGCGAAGTCGGACCTGCTGTTTACCCAGGAGTTGAACATCTTCACACTAATCAAGTTACTGCCGATTCACGACGAGCTTTGGTAAAGATGAGTGATTGGGTGAATCTTCACACCAATTGCGATCATGATCATGGGTTAAGTGCAGCCGAACCTGAAACTGCTTACTGGTACCGCAATATAAATTCAAAACTGCGATTAATTGCACTAGATACTGTTAACAGATTCGGCGGATGGCAAGGTTGTATTCACCGAGAGCAATTTGAATGGTTAGAACGCCTACTTGCTGAATCTAAGGATAAGTACGTTGTTTTGACATCACATCATCCATTGGAGAATCTATTCAACGGTTATGTTCCAGAATCTGAAAGTGCTCCGGCACTTGAGGAAGAGGTACGCAGATTATTAGAAAGGAATCCAAATGTAATTTTGTGGTTTTCCGGACATGTGCATGATCACAAAATCACCCAAAGCAAAAACAATGACGGCTCCCACGCATTTTGGGAGATTAGAACAGCTTCACATATTGATTGGCCGCAGCAATCTCGGGTGATAGAAATTGTGAAAGCCAATAATGGAAAGATCGCAATTGGCACCGTAATATTTGATCACGCTGGACCTGTGCACTTTTCCGGAACTGCAGTTGAATTGGCGGATCCAGTTGCGCTGGCTGGGCTATCCCGGCTTTTGGCAGCAAATGACTGGCAACGCCAAAACGGTGGTCCCTTTGGGATTGAACTCCTTGCGGGCGAGCCACAGGATCGAAATATTTGGCTCTGGGCCAACGATCCGTTGCATTAACCTCCGCTACCTATAGGCTCGCGCTGTGTTACTGAGCGATCGCGATATCCGCGCCGAAATAGCCGCTGGCCGAGTGGCCTGCGAGCCATTCCATGAAGCCATGATCCAGCCATCTTCAGTTGATGTGCGGCTAGACAAGTTTTTCCGTGTCTTTGAAAACCACAAGTACTCCGTGATCGATCCTTCGATTGAACAGGCCGACCTAACGCGTGAAGTTATCGCCGAAGGCGATGAACCATTTATATTACACCCAGGTGAATTTGTTTTAGCCAGCACCTACGAAATTATTACTTTGCCAGATGACATTGCCGGCCGGCTTGAAGGTAAATCATCACTCGGTCGCTTGGGATTACTAACGCACAGCACCGCTGGTTTCATCGATCCTGGTTTTAGCGGTCACATCACGCTGGAACTTTCCAACGTGGCAAACCTGCCCGTCAAACTCTTTCCAGGAATGAAGATTGGTCAGCTCTGTCTCATCAAACTCTCATCTCCAGCTGAGCACTCATACGGCAGCGAAAAATATGGATCGCGCTATCAAGGCCAGCGTGGACCAACTGCCAGCCGTTCATTTTTAAATTTCCACAAATCAAAGGTCGATTAGAAACTCACCTGTCAGGGAATGAAATCCGTGAAATCGCGGTTTAATAAGGCATGAGAACAATCATTATTCTTAGCGTCGTTGCCCTTATCGCTGTCTTTTTAATCTCGCAGTACAACCGCTTGATTCGTTTAAACATCACAGTCGATGAAGCATTTGCCCAGATTGAAGTGCAACTCAAGCGTCGCGCAGATTTAATTCCGAACTTGGTTGAAACCGTTAAGGGATATGCAAAGCACGAACAATCAACATTCGATGCAGTGGTAACTGCTCGCGCAAAAGCTACTTCAGCAACTGGTGTTGCCGATACTGCTGCCGCCGATGGAATGTTGACCCAAGCATTGCGTGGATTACTTGCCGTCGCCGAGGCATATCCAGATTTGAAAGCGTCGACAAACTTTTTATCATTGCAAGAAGAGCTGGCTACCACTGAAAACAAAGTTGCATTTTCTCGTCAGTTCTACAACGACAATGTGCGCGAACTCAATACTGCGGTAAAGACTATCCCCAGCAGCTTTTTTGCCGGTTTTGCAAAGGTTGGGGAGCGCGAGTTTTATGAAGTTGAAGATCCGCAAGATCGCATCGCCCCTAACGTTAAGTTCTAATGAACTTTAGAACGATGCAAGCGGCTAATCGCCGCAAAACAATTGGCCTGCTTATTGGTATGGCGATTTTAATGTGGTGTGTTGTCTATGCCGCGCTCACTTACTTTGGTGGCTCTTCCGCTGCCATTGTGCCAATTGCAGTTGGTATCTCATTGATTTCAGTGTGGGGCTCTTACTACGGATCCGACAAATTAGTATTAACGATGACGGGTGCAAAATTAATTCAAGAGTCTGATAATCCAAAACTCTTTGGTTTAATTCAGGAAGTAATCATCGCATCTGGAATGCCAATGCCAAAAGTTGCGATAGTAATTGACAGTGCGCCAAATGCTTTTGCAACGGGGCGAAATCCAGAACATGCCTTAATTGCATTTACAACTGGAATATTAGATGCGATGGATCGCGATCAGTTGCAAGGCGTAATCGCCCACGAAATGGCCCACGTTGCCAATCGCGATACTTTGGTCAGCGCCGTAGCTGCAACCACAGCTGGTGCCATTGCCATTGTTTCTGACATGTTGGCCCGAATGATGTTTTTTGGTGGCCGCCGAGAAAACAACAACAATGCCAACCCACTTGCACTTATTGTTTCGCTCTTTATTTTGATATTGGCCCCGCTTGCGGCAGTGATGTTGAAATATGCGATTTCGCGCAAACGTGAATCATTAGCCGATGCAACAGCGGTCTCCTTTACCCGAAATCCAGCTGGCCTACGTTCGGCGTTGGAAGTACTAGCCGCTGATTCAACCGTGGTGCAGCAACGTTCAACGGCCGTTGCTCAT
>JBBQRL010000014.1:0-27807 GCA_038214925.1 Candidatus Nanopelagicales bacterium
TTTTAAAGACCAGCACAACGTTGTGGCCACCAAAGCCAAATGAATCATTGAGCGCTGCGATATCACCTGCCGGCAAGGCACGTGGTTGATCACGCACAACATCTACCGTGACCGCTGGATCTAAATCATCAATATTAATAGTTGGTGGGGCTAAACGATCTTGTAGCGCTTTCACAATAAAGACCGATTCAATTGCACCGGCTCCACCTAACAAGTGGCCAGTCATTGATTTAGTTGCCGATACGGCAACGTGATCGGCATCTTTTCCAAGTGCTGCACGTAATGCATTAGCTTCGGCTACATCGCCAGCCGGTGTTGATGTTGCGTGAGCGTTTAAATGAACAATATCGGCGGTAGATAACTGGGCATCGCGCAATGCAAATTTAACGGCCCGCATAACACCAGCACCCGTTGGATCAGGTGCAGCGATGTGATAACCATCGGAAGTTAATCCCTGACCGGCAACTTCACAGTAAATATGAGCACCGCGTGCTTTGGCATGTTCATACTCTTCTAAAACAAGAATTCCGCCACCTTCACCTAAAACAAAGCCATCGCGATTTAAATCGTAGGGACGCGACGCACGTGCTGGATCATCGTTGCGCGTCGATAGCGCTTTCATCGCGGCAAAGCCCGACATAGGCATGGCATGAATTGCAGCCTCAACGCCGCCGCTAACAACGATATCGGCGCGATCATTTCGAATCATTTCAAGTGCGTAACCAATTGCTTCGGCGCCCGATGCACATGCACTTACTGGTGTATGAATTCCGGCTTGTGCTTGTAATTCCAGACCAACATTTGCAGCCGGTCCGTTTGGCATCAACATCGGTACCGTGTGCGGACTTACCAAACGCGCGCCTTTTTCACGCAAAACATCGTATTGATCGAGCAACGTCGTAACTCCGCCAATACCTGATGCAATTACAACACCAAGTCGCTCTTTATCAATCTCTGGTGCGCCAGCATCTTTCCATGCCTCACGCGAAGCAATTACGGCAAATTGTTCCGATCTATCTAAGCGGCGCAGTTCAACCCGTTCCATCTGTTCACTGGGTTCAACGGCAACTCGAGCGGCAAAGTGAACCGGAATTGTTTGGGCCCACTCTTCGGTTAGAGAACGCACACCACTTTTTCCAGCCAAGAGATTGGCCCAAGTAGTTGCAGTGTCTCCACCTATAGGAGTGGTTGCACCGAGCCCGGTAACAACAACGCGACGACGAATCATCTCAGTAATAGGAACTTACTTTGCGGTGTTAATGATGAAATTAACTGCATCACCAACAGTTGCAAGATCGGTAACACTCTCATCAGGAATCTTTATCCCAAAACGCTCTTCGGCAGCGACAACAACTTCCACCATGCTGAGTGAATCCACATCTAGATCTTCGCTAAAGCTCTTGTCCATTTCAATCGATGCCGCTGGAATACCAGCTACTTCTTCAACGATCTCTTTTAGTCCAGCAAGGACGTCTGCTTGTGAAAGTGCCATGATGATTTCTCTTTTCTAGATAAGTGGTTCGCGTACTGCAAGGTGCTTATTCTGTCGTAATTCCAGGCTTACTTACGAGTATTGGTAGTGATACGCGTTAAAAACTTAGCGTGCAGGTGGAAGTTCTACGACCTGGGCGGCGTAAACCAATCCGGCGCCGTAACCAATGAGCAACGCTAACTTGCCATGCATTTCGGGATGTTCTTCCAACAAGTGATCCATAGCAAGTGGAATCGAAGCCGCCGAAGTATTTCCATTAGTGCGAATGTCATCGGCGACTAAAACCGAATCAGGTAACTTCATTTCTCGAACCATACTTTCGATGATACGAATATTTGCTTGGTGTGGAATAAATGCACCCAACTGATCGGCCGTTACTCCCGCCGCAACTAATGCCTCTACGCCAACTTTGCTCATAGAAAAAACTGCCCAACGAAAAACGGTTTGTCCTTGTTGCGCGATATTTGGCCATCCTAATTGGGCTACACCTTTATCGGGATTTTTCTTAAACTCGGTATAAGCCGGTGTTAAAATAATGGCATCTCGCGAATCGGCATCTGATCCCCAAATTGTCTGACCAATTCGTGGTTGATCACTTGCACCAACTACTACTGCGCCTGCGCCATCGGCAAAGATAAATGCAGTAGCCCGATCATTGGGGTCGGTGTAATCCGATAGTTTTTCAACACCAACAACTAAAACATTCTTCGATGTGCCAGCCTTAACTAAATCACTTGCCATGGCTATTCCATAACAAAAGCCAGCACAAGCTGCGCTCACATCGAAGGCGGCAGTCTTTGGGTTTCCAAGTTCATTAATTAATTCCGTTGCCGCACTTGGTGCCTGAAATGGATAAGAAATCGTGGCCAAGATTAAAGTATCAATATCGGCCATAGTTAAACCGGCTCGGGTGAGCGCCATTTGGCAAGCAGCCTTCGACATTGAAATTACAGTTTCATCATCACCGGCAAAGCGTCGGCTTTCAATTCCGGTGCGTTGCACAATCCACTCATCGGTGGAATCAATTCGATCAACGATCTCGGAGTTTGGAACCGAACGCTTCGGACGATAACTTCCTACCGATAAAATTCGACTTTCATAATGCGGGGTAGCTTTGATACTCATTGGTGCCTCTCTGCAAATTCACGTGCGGCGGGTAAATCTTCGGCGCTTTTTAAGGCAAAGCTTTCAATCTCAGGAACTGCCCGCTTAAGTAAGCCAACTAGCGTTCCAGCTGGGGCTAGTTCGATAACCCCAGTAACTTTATTGTGGCGCAAACTTTCCATACATAGATCCCAACGCACTGGGTTGGCGATCTGGTTAATGATGCGCGCTAACACATCGTGTCCATCGTCAACGATGTCACCATCCTTGTTAGAAATAAGTTGTACGCGTGGCGCGTTGGTAGAAATTGTTGCCGCTAATTCACGCAGCGGTGCAACGGCCGATTGCATATAAGAAGTATGAAATGCACCGGCGACAGCTAAGGCTCGTACGCGTGCACCAGCGGGTGGATTTTCACTAAGGGACGCCAAGGAATCTAAATCTCCGGCGGCAACGATTTGCCCAGCGCCGTTGTCATTGGCCGCAACTAAATTTAAGGATGCGATGGCAGTTAAAACTTCGTTGCGATCACCACCTAAAACCGCTGACATTCCAGCTGAGGTTATCGCGGCAGCTTTAGACATCTCAATGCCGCGCGCACGAACTAATGTCATAGCATCAAGGTCACAGATCACACCAGAGATTGCCGCCGCCGCAATTTCACCAACTGAATGCCCACTAACAATAGAAAACTGCGAGAGATTGAGACCGTGAAAAGCCAATAGCGATGTGGCAACTATGAGTGGTTGGGCATTAGCGGTCTCTTTTATTTCATCTGCTTGGGCAGTTGTACCCAGTCTTTTTAAATCTAAATCGATTGCAGCCGACCAAGTAGCAAGTAAGTTTTTTAATTGTAGATCTGCGATCCAAGAATTTAGCATCCCCGGAGTTTGTGCACCTTGTCCAGGAGCGATGATTGCTAACACGACATGATGCTAGTGGGCAGTTGTACGTACTATCTAGTACGCGACACTAGCCAAACAAGTACGCTGTGTTGTGGCACTTCCACTTTTGATGATGGCGCAGAAATTACCGGCTCGTAGCTACTGGTGTTTTGTGAAGCATCAAAAATACAACGGTAAGTCTGACCCCACGCCGCATCTGGCAAAGTAAAAGTTGAAACTTCTTGCGATGAATTAAGCATGAGCAATAAACCTTTTGTGGGATCGGCTTCAATAAACACGGTAATACTGCGCTTGGCGCCATCACTCCAGTGTTCATCATTCATTTCATTGCCAGCTAATGAAAACCAAGCGATATCTTTACGATTTGTTCCTTCATCTAACGTGCCTGTAAAAAACTCAGATGCCAGATCTGCTAAGTAAGTATCGCGAATCTTGGCTAAGGATTGCACCGTTGCCAGCACATCGCTTTCTTCATCACTTAAATTCCAGTTAAGCGCCCAACCATCGTGATCTAGCGGCAGTGAATATGCGTTATTGGAACCACGTTGGGTACGACTTACTTCATCGCCCATATTTAACATCGGTACACCCGATGAGAGCATCAAGGTAGCAAGAAGAGATTTTTTCAATCGCAAACGAATTTCGTTGATGCCGGCGTCATCAGTTTCACCTTCATGACCAACATTCCACGATCTATTGGTGTCGTTGCCATCGGCATTATTTTCTAAATTAGCTTCATTGTGTTTATGGTTATACGTAACCATGTCATGAACCGTAAAGCCATCGTGGGCGGCGATAAAGTTAATTGACGATGTTGGCCCACGATAATAAAAAATAGAGCTAGAGCCACTGATGCTTGAGGCAAGTTCTGAAACGCCTTCACCGTAGCCGCGTTGTAAATCGCCGAGCCAAAACTGGCGCACCGAGTCGCGATACACGTCGTTCCATTCTCGCCACGGATGCGGAAAATCACCTAGTGAATATCGCGAGATATCCCATGGCTCGGCGATCATTTTAAAGTTTCGCAATCCCGAGTCAGAACCAATAGCGGCCATAAGTGAAGAGTTAAAGGCAGAGTCACTTGTGTATAGCGCAGTAGTTAAGTCAAAGCGGAAACCATCTACGCCAACAACTTCAATCCACCAACGCAGTGAATCAATAATTTGGCGAACGGCATGTGGCTTACTTGCCGCAAAAGTATTGCCACATCCGGTGACATCCTCATATTTTCCATCTGAATCCTGGCGGTAATAACCATGGTTATCAATGCCCTTGTAAGAAAGTGTTGGTCCGCCAACTCCGCCTTCAGCTGTGTGGTTATAGACAACATCTAAAATTACTTCAATGCCCGCGTTATGTAATTGATCAACGGCCCACTGTAGTTCTGTGATCGGATCATTTGTAGCGGCATATTCTCGGTGAGGTGCGGTAAACAATAATGAGTTGTAACCCCAGTGATTTATTCGGCCACGACTATTTAATGCTGGTTCAGATATCGATTGCGCAATTGGCAAGAGTTCAAGTGCGGTAATCCCAATAGATTTCAAATGCGCAATGGTGCTGGGATGGCCAAGTGCCTTATATGTGCCACGTTCAGCTTCTGGAATTTCTGGGTTGAGCTGCGTTAAACCTTTTACGTGCGCTTCATAAATAACCATCTTTGCCCACGGAGTTAAAGGTCTGGAAACTTCGCGGACCGGATGATCTGTCACAACCGAGTAGACGGTTTTGCCAGCGCTATCTCGGTTATCGCGAAGGGCTAAATCGCCATTTCCAACACCATCGGTTGCAACGTGACCGTAAATTTCAGGGGCGTAAATAAATTCGCCATCGATGGCATGTGCGTATGGATCTAGCAATAGTTTTGCCGCGTTAAAGCGCACTCCATGTTGTGGCACCCACGGCCCGTAGACGCGATAGCCATAACGGTGACCAGGGCGAACTCCGGCTAGGTAGCCGTGCCAAATTGGTCCGTTTCGATGTGACATCGCAAAACGCGTCTCCACCATTTTTCCGTTTACTTCATTAAACAGGCACAGCTCCACCGCATCGGCGGCGTTGCTCCAGAGCGCAAAGTTGGTGCCACCTTGGGTAACTGTTGAACCCAACGTGCGGGGATCGGCGGCGAGCATGGGCGCTATCTTGCCTTGCTTCGGGGCAAATTTTTCACCTATTTCGCCAAACTCAACTAGCGAATTTGAGTTACTGACCAGTAACCTTAGGGCTATGAAGATCGCCGTATGTATTAAGCAAGTTCCAGATTCATGGGCCGAGAAAAAGATGGTCAATGGAATATTGGATCGCGAATCCGTTGATGCCGTATTAAATGATCTAGATGAATACGCCGTTGAAGAAGCGTTGCGTATCGCCGAAGCACATGGCGGCAATGAAGAAGATGGCCCACACACAGTTACGGTGATTTCAATGGGACCAGAGCGTGCAACTGAAGCGGTTCGCAAAGCACTTTCCATGGGCGCAAATGGTGCGATTTTAATTACTGATCCTAAGTTAGCGGGCGCCGATGCGCTCGCAACTTCGGCAGTACTTGCCGCCGTAATTGCCAAAGAAAACTTTGATTTAGTTATTTGTGGAACTGAATCAACTGATGCACGTATGAGCGTTGTGCCGGCAATGTTGGCCGAGCGTTTAGATGCTGCTCAATTAACTTTCGCATCGGCCGTAACAGTCGATCCGGCGGCAAGCAAAGTAACAATTACTCGCGTTACTGAAGCTGGCGTCGATGAAATGTACGGAAGTTTTCCATGTGTTATTTCAGTTGTTGAAAAAATTAATGAACCGCGTTATCCATCTTTTAAAGGAATCATGGCAGCCAAGAAAAAGACGATCGATACTCGTGATCTAGCAACAGTGGGCGTGACTGTTTCTAAGGCCTGGTCGTTAGTTGCAGATTCTG
Organism: Candidatus Nanopelagicales bacterium; assembly: GCA_038214925.1. GTDB lineage: Bacteria > Actinomycetota > Actinomycetes > Nanopelagicales > Nanopelagicaceae > Planktophila. The sequence continues at coordinate 6,416 of JBBQRL010000014.1, forward strand.
CCCCACGTCCACCACGTGCAACGGGTATAAAAGTTACCGATGATGGAACTGGCGGCGCACAATTAGCCGATTACCTAGCAGAGAAGAAGTTGATATGAGCAACGTATTATTTTTAGCAGACTTTGTTGGCGCAAAAGCGACCAAGACAAATGCTGAATTAGCAACTGTTGGCGCACGTATTGGCGAAGTAACGGCCATTGTTTTAGCACCAGTTGGTCAAGGCGCAGCACTTGCGGCGACGTTAACAACTGGTCCAATTTCAAAGATTATTGTTGCCGAATCTGATGCCTTTGCACACAATGGAGTTGCCGCAACTGCCGATGCAATCGCCCAGTTAATAACTACGCATTCACCAGCGGCTTTCCTTGTTGCATCACACGCATTTGGAAAAGAAGTGGCCGCGCGCGTTGCGGTAAAAACGGAGTCCGGCATCATTACCGATGCCATCGATGTTTCAGCCGATATCACCGCAACCCAATCTGTCTTCGGTGGATCTACAACGGTGCACTCAAAAGTTTCACACGGCACACCAATTATTACGCTTCGTCCAAATTCAGTAACTTTTGAAGCGACAACGGCAGCACCGGCAATTGAAACTGTTGCGCTAACAATTTCAGCTTCATCACTTCGTTCAACTGTTACTTCTTCGCAGCCGCCAGTTCGTGGTGGGCGTCCAGAACTAACGGAGGCAAATGTTGTTGTATCTGGCGGTCGCGGAACAAACGGAGATTTTGCTCCGGTAGAAGCTTTCGCAGATTCAATGGGCGCAGCAGTTGGTGCATCACGTGCGGCAACTGATGCCGGTTGGTATCCACATTCACATCAAGTTGGCCAAACTGGAAAATCGGTTAGTCCGCAGTTGTACGTTGCTTGTGGAATTTCAGGTGCGATCCAGCACCGCGCTGGAATGCAAACAAGTAAGACCATCGTTGTTATTAATAAAGATCCAGAAGCCCCAATCTTTGAAATTGCAGATTTTGGCGTAATCGGGGATCTATTTGCCGTGCTACCAACGGCAACGCAAGGCGTAAAAGCCCACAAGTCCTAGACTTAGGCCCGTGCCTTCGATCTATGTAGACCATGCTGCAACGACCCCATTGTCGGCTGCCGCTTTTGCCGCGATCTCGCAGCAGTTACAAGAACTTGGTAATCCATCTAGTTTGCACACTCATGGCCGGGCAACTCGGAAAGCTTTAGAAGATGCGCGCGAGGCGATTGCTAAAGAAGTTGGTTGTTTAGGATCTGAAGTTATCTTTACCGCTTCCGGAACTGAAGCTAACAACATTGCGTTAAAGGGATTGTTTTGGCAGGGTCGCGCCCAAGGTAAAAGAGTAATTGTTATTTCAGCGATTGAACATCATGCGATTTTAGATCCAGCTCAGTGGCTAAAAACCCACGAGGGCGCCGAAGTAATTGAAATCGATGTTGATAGCAATGGCGTCATCAATCTGGAAACACTCAAAACAGTAATTGCCGAACGCGCAAATGAAATTGCAGTTATTTCCATTATGCATGCCAATAATGAAACGGGCGTGCTGCAACCAATTTCCGAAATCGTTGGCCTTGCCGGAGATATTCCAGTGCATACCGATGCGGTACAAAGTTTTAAAAAGACACCGTTATCATTTTCCCAACTTGGTGTGTATGCCCTAACGTTGAGCGCACACAAAGTTGGCGGGCCGCTAGGAATCGGTGCCTTAATTTTGCGACGGGCCGTAGAAATTCCGGCACTGTTACATGGCGGGGGACAAGAGCGCGAAATTCGAAGTGGAACGTTAAATGCACCGAGCATCGTTGCCTTTGCCGCCGCGGCTGCCGATTCTTATCCGCAGGCACAAGTCACAACATTGCGCGATTCATTTATCGATGGCGTAAAGGCATTAATTCCAGATGCGATTATTAATGGCGAAAGTTCGTACCGGCTCCCCGGAATAGTTAACGTAACTTTCCCCGGAACCCAAAGCGATACTTTGCTTTTACTACTAGATAGCGCACATGTTTCAGCATCAACGGGTTCGGCCTGTAGCGCCGGTGTTCATGAAGCTAGCCATGTCTTACTTGCCATGGGCCACACCGAAACTACGGCGCAATCATCGCTTCGCTTCTCTTTTGGTGCCACAAGTACCCAAGCCGACTTGGATTTCATAATGTCAGTACTTCCAGGTGTAATTACCCGTGGACGGGCGGCAAATATCAAATGAAATTAATTGCAGCGATGAGCGGTGGGGTTGATTCGGCAGTTGCCGCTGCCCGCGCAGTTGAAGCTGGCCACGATGTGATTGGCGTGCACTTAGCACTTGCCGCAAATCCACAAAAATATCGTTCGGGTGCACGTGGCTGTTGCACCATCGAAGATTCACACGATGCCAGACGCGCCGCCGACGTTATTGGAATTCCTTTTTATATTTGGGATATGGCCGAAGAGTTTCACGATGGCGTTGTGGAAGATTTCTTAGCTGAATATGCCGCTGGTCGAACACCTAACCCATGTCTTCGTTGTAATGAAAAGATTAAATTTGCAGCAGTGCTCGATCGTGCCCGCGCAATGGGCTTTGATGGCGTTGTTACTGGCCACTATGCACGAACTCAAATTAGCGAATCCGGCAAGACGTTGCACCGCGCCGTTGATCACTCAAAGGATCAATCCTATGTTTTATCTGTTTTAACAATTGAACAGATAGCTGGTGCGATTTTTCCACTGGGAGATACAACCAAAGTTGATATTCGAAAAGAGGCAGAAGCACGCGGATTAGCCGTTGCCCAAAAGCCAGATAGCCATGACATTTGTTTTGTGCCATCAGGTGATAACGCCGGTTGGTTGCGCGATCGTTTAGGTAGTGAAGTTGGCCCCATTGTTGATCAAGCTGGAAATAAAATCGGTGAACACAAGGGTGCTTACACATACACAATTGGCCAGCGCAAAGGTTTAGGTTTAACGATTCCAACTCCCGATGGTTCACCACGCTTTGTTTTAAAGATTGAACCGGTTAGCAATACCGTTGTAGTTGGCGCCCGCGAAGATTTAGCGATTACAACTATGGTGGGAGAGCGCCCAGTGTGGTGTGGCCCAGCCGTGACAAGTGAAGTACAAACAGGTTTTGTGCAGATTCGCGCACATGGTTCACCACTTCCATGTACCTATTACTTCGATGGCACTGTGCTAATTGCAACGTTGGCCGAACCGCTTTTGGGGCTAGCCACTGGCCAAGCAATGGTTATCTACGATGGTGATCGCGTAGTTGGTTCGGCAACTATTTGTGAGACCAAATGAGCAATCAGGCACGACATCGCATCACTGAATTAACCGAAGAGATCCGTGATCATCAATTTAAATATTATGTTTTAGATGCGCCCACAATTAGCGATGCCGACTTCGATAAACTTTTAAAAGAGCTGGAAGGGTTAGAAAACAAAAACCCAGAACTTAAAGCTCCAGATTCACCGACTTTGCACGTAGGTGGCGGATTTTCTACCGCTTTTGAGCAACGCGACCATATTGAAAAGATGATGAGCTTGGACAACGTCTTTGATCTGGCTGAACTAGCCACTTGGTTTGACCGAGTTGAAAAAGATATCGATGCCCCGCAGTATCTCTGCGAAGTTAAAGTCGATGGTCTGGCGATTAATTTAACCTATGAAAACGGGCAGTTAACGCGAGGATTAACCCGTGGCAATGGCGTAACCGGTGAAGATGTGACGCTTAATGTAAAGACCATTAAAAATCTGCCACATCAATTAATTGGCAAGAAGTTACCAACCTTGATTGAAGTTCGCGGCGAAGTATTTTTCCCACTCGCCGCTTTTAATGAACTTAATGAATCATTAGAAGAATCAGGTAAAGCGCTATTTGCTAATCCTCGAAACGGCGCTGCGGGTTCGCTTCGGCAAAAAGATCCACGAGTGAGCGCAAGCCGCCCCCTTTCCGTTGTTGTACATGGCGTTGGCGCCCGCGAAGGAATTACTTTTGACTCACAGAGCGGTGCCTATCAAGAGTTAGCAGCATTAGGTCTGCCAACTAGTGATCGCTTTAAAGTATGTGCAACCCGGAAAGAAGTTGAAAAGTTCATTCAGTTTTACGCCGACCATCGCCACGATGTAGAGCACGAGATTGATGGCGTAGTCATTAAAGTCGATTCACTTGCTCAGCAAGGCCAATTGGGCTTTACATCTAGAGCGCCGAAATGGGCGATCGCTTTTAAATATCCGCCGGAAGAAGTAACGACTCGTTTATTAGATATCAAGGTGAGTATTGGTCGCACAGGTCGGGTAACACCGTTTGCATTTATGGAGCCAGTAAAAGTCGCTGGTTCCACAATTACTCATGCCACCTTGCACAACGCCGAAGAAATTGTTCGGAAAGGCGTTTTAATCGGAGACATCGTTGTTATTCGCAAAGCCGGCGATGTAATTCCTGAAGTTCTTGGCCCAGTCGTTGATAAACGAACCGGAAAAGAAAGCGCATTTGTGATGCCGACTCAATGCCCCGAATGTGGCAGTGATTTGCGGGCAATTACCGCCGGCGATGTAGATATTCGCTGCCCTAACACTCGCAGTTGCCCAGCGCAGCTGCGCGAGCGGATTTACTACATTGGTTCGCGCGTTGCCTTAGATATCGATGTCTTGGGATACGAAGCTGCTGCCGCACTGCTTGAAGCAAAGATCATTACCGATGAATCAGATCTCTTTGATTTAACCGCCGAAAAACTAGCCACGTCTGAGTTTTTCAAGAAAAAAGATGGCAGCAAAGGTGCAAACGTAGACAAGTTGTTGGCGGCACTTATTGATGCGAAAAAATTACCACTATGGCGAACCTTGGTGGCACTTTCTATTCGCCACGTTGGGCCAACTGCGGCGCAAGGTTTAGCAACTGCGTTGGGTTCTATTGAAAAAATTTCTACGGCAACTGCCGAAGAACTTGCCGCCGTTGATGGCGTTGGCGCAATCATCGCCGAATCGATTGTGGAATGGTTTGGCGTAGATTGGCACCGGGCAATTATTGATAAGTGGAGCAAGGCCGGCGTAGCTATGGTCAATGCACCAACAAAGGCGTTGCCACAAACATTAGCTGGCTTAACCTTTGTTGTGACTGGCGGTTTAATCAGTTTTTCTCGCGACGGGATCGCCGAAACCATCGTGGCACACGGTGGAAAAGCATCAACTTCGGTTTCAAAGAAAACCGATTATGTTTTAGTAGGTGCTGACCCAGGATCTAAGTTAGCTAAAGCACAAGAACTCGGCGTTGCCATCATTGATGAGGCCGCCTTCAAAACTTTACTGGCCGGCAAGTAGTAGGCTCGCCCCATGATGAACCTAGCAAATGAAGTCGGTCGCGAACTTCCAATTCCTCCGGTGGCCTTTGGCGTTGGAGCCTTTGTTATCTTCTCGCTCTTTTTATATTTAGTTCTTCGCCTAGACCGAGACTAATTTGCCGCGCGTAGGTATTTACGGCGGCACCTTTGATCCAATTCATCTGGGTCACTTACATGTCATCACGCAATTAATTAGCCGTAACCTAATTGATCAATTATTAGTTGTACCCGCAGGTGTTCCTTTACTTCGCGACAAAGCACCCGTTGCAACTGGTGCCCAACGACGCGCAATGTGTCAGTTAGCACTTTCCGATTTAGCACCAGAAATCGCAGCAAAGGTGCAAGTAAATCCCATCGAAATTTTACGCACCGGACCAAGTTTCACAATTGATACGGTGGAAGCAGTGAAGCAAACTTTCCCCGATGACACCATTGTTTTAATCATTGGCCAAGATGCCGCCGAAAAATTAGAAAATTGGCACCGAATCGATGAACTACGGGCCATGGTTGAGTTTCTCGTTATCAAGCGCCCCGGATATACCGGTGAAGGAATCGACATCGATGCCTTGCCAGTGGCCGCCACCACAATTCGCCAAGGTTTGAGCGCAGATCTTTCGTCATCGGTAGCTACTTTTATACGGGAGAATAATCTCTATGACAATTAGCAGCCGAACTTTAGAGATCACCCAAGTTGCAGCACAAGCGGCAATCGACAAGATTGCAGTGGATGTTGTTGCACTCGATCTTTCCGAACAATTAGTTCTCAGCGAAGTCTTTTTAATTGCAACCGGCCAAAATGAAGCACAGGTTGATGCGATCGCAGATGAAGTAGAACGCCAACTTGCAGCAATTGGCGACAAGCCACTTCGCCGCGAACACGGCGCCGAATGGATCTTGCTCGATTACTCAGATCTAGTAGTGCATGTACAGAGCGCCGAACTGCGTAAGTACTACATGCTTGATCGTTTATGGAATGACTGTCCAAAAATTGAACTTGAAGCCGTGAGGGTAGCGGCGGTCCATGGCCGCTAATCGCGTTGTTTTATGGCGACATGGCCAAACAGATTGGAATGTTGTCAATCGTTTTCAGGGACATTCCGATGTTGATTTAAATAATGTTGGTTTATTTCAAGTAAAACATGCCGCACAAATCTTGTCCGGAATGAATCCAACGGCAATTATTTCAAGTGATCTAGGTCGTGCCCGAAATACTGCGCAAGCACTGTCGGACATCACGGGATTGCCAGTTGGAATTGATGAAGATTTGCGGGAAACCAATGGTGGTTTATGGGAAGGAAAAACCGGTGCCGAAAATCGCGCCGTTGACTTCGATAATTTTATTCGTTGGATAGATGGCGAAGATAATCCAGCTGGCACAACCGGAGAGCGTCGTAGCGAAGTTGCCGAACGTGCAATTAGAGCGATTAAAAATGCACTGGGTGAAAAAACAGATCAGGTTTTAGTTGTGACAACTCATGGTGGTACCGCCCGTTGTATTTTGGGATCACTGTTGCAACTGCCCATGTCGCACTGGGGTGTAATCGGCGGACTTTCAAATGCATCGTGGTCGATTCTGGAACGCAACCCACGTCAATGGAATTTAGTAGAACACAATGCTGGATCTATTCCAGAGCCCGTTTATGGCGAAGAAAGCGGCGCAACACCTGCATAAATACGTATGAATACATACGGTAAGGTTTGGCTCTTGCACTAAGAAATACTCGGGGGCTATAGCGCAGCTGGTAGCGCACCTGCATGGCATGCAGGGGGTCAGGGGTTCAAATCCCCTTAGCTCCACATATGAATAACAACGGTAGTGATGAGCGCGAACACGCGGCATACGATTTTGCCTATGTGCAAGAAAAATGGCTACCGATTTGGGATCAACTTCAACCTTTTAAATCTGGTCGCGATGATGATCCACGTGAAAAGAAATATGTGCTCGATATGTTTCCATATCCATCGGGTGATCTACACATGGGCCATGCCGAGGCATATGCACTCGGCGATGTAATTGCTCGTTACTGGGCGCAAAAAGGTTTCAACGTTATGCACCCCATTGGTTGGGATGCCTTTGGTTTGCCGGCTGAAAACGCCGCGATTAAGCGAAACTCTGATCCACGAATTTGGACCTATGAAAATATCGAAGTACAAAAATCTTCCATGCGTCGCTATGCCTGTTCCTTCGATTGGGATCGTGTTTTTAACACCTGCGATCCGGAATATTACAGATGGAATCAATGGCTATTCCTTAAATTTTACGAACGCGGTTTGGCTTACCGAAAAGATTCAGCGGTTAATTGGTGCCCTGGTTGCCAAACTGTTTTAGCTAACGAGCAAGTAGTTGCTGGCCTCTGTGAGCGTTGTGATTCTGCCGTTACGAAAAAGAAGTTAAACCAATGGTATTTCAAGATCACTGATTACGCCGATCGTTTACTAGATGACATGGCCCAGCTAGACGGCCACTGGCCCGACAAAGTTTTAACGATGCAGCGCAATTGGATTGGCCGATCAACTGGTGCCAACGTTGACTTTGAAATTGAAGGCCGCCAAACACCAGTAACTATTTACACCACTCGCCCCGATACTTTATTTGGCGCAACATTTATGGTCGTGGCCGTTGACAGTGAATTAGCGGCCGAACTTGTACAAGGCACCGGCGTAGAAAAAGAGTTTGCAACGTATCTTGAAACTATCAAGGCGGCTAGCGATATCGATCGCTTAGCAACGGATCGTCCCAAGAGCGGCGTATTTTTAAATCGTTATGCAATTAACCCAGTAAACGGTGAAAAACTACCGATCTGGGCCAGTGATTATGTTTTGGCAGATTACGGAACTGGCGCAATCATGGCTGTGCCGGCCCACGATCAGCGCGACTTAGATTTTGCCCGCGCTATGAAGTTGCCCGTACAAGTTGTTGTCGAAACTGGCGATGAAGATCCAAATCAGACAGGCATTGCAACAACGGGCGATGGAAAACTTGTTAACTCGCAGTTCCTTGATGGCTTAAACAAGGCCGAAGCAATTGCCGCGATTAATAAAAAATTAGAGGCCGATAAAAAAGGCGCCGCCGCCCGTAACTACCGCCTGCGCGATTGGCTAGTTTCGCGCCAACGTTATTGGGGCACACCGATTCCAATTATTCACTGCCCAGCGTGTGGTGAAGTTCCGGTTCCGGCCGATCAGCTGCCATTAACACTGCCAGATGCCGAAGGTTTAGATTTAAAACCAAAGGGAACATCACCACTGGGCGCAGCAACTGATTGGGTAAATGTGAAATGCCCAAAGTGTGCCGGCGATGCCAAGCGCGATACCGACACTATGGATACTTTCGTGGATTCTTCTTGGTACTACTTGCGTTATGCCGATCCAACAAATGCCACCGAACCATTTTCAAAAAAATCAGTTGACACCTGGTTGCCAGTAGATCAATACGTTGGCGGAGTTACCCACGCAATCTTGCACTTGTTGTACAGCCGCTTTTTTACCAAAGTTTTAAATGACATGGGAATGGTTGATTTCAACGAACCATTTACTCGTTTATTAAATCAAGGCATGGTTGTTATGGATGGCTCGGCCATGTCCAAGAGCCGCGGTAACTTAGTTCGACTTTCGGACGAGTTAGAAAATCACGGCGTCGATGCGATTCGTTTATCGATGGTCTTTGCTGGCCCACCCGAAGATGATGTGGATTGGTCTGATGTTTCACCATCGGGTTCAGTTAAATTCTTAACTCGTGCTTGGCGACTATCGGGTGATGTTACAAGTGCGACCGGCGTCGATTTTTCAAAAGGTGATTTAACTTTGCGCAAAGCAACTCATAAAGCCTTGCACGATGCTTCATTTGCCGTGGAGTCACTGCGCTTTAACGTCGCCGTTGCCCGTGTAATGGAGTTAGTAAATGCCACACGTAAAGCAATTGATTCAGGGTGCGGGGCAGCCGACCCAGCAGTGCGCGAGGCGACTGAAGCAGTAGCAATTATGGTTTCACTAGTTGCACCGTTCACGGCCGAAGAAATGTGGGAGCGACTTGGCCACAAGCCATGTGTGGCACTTGCTGGTTGGCCGGCAATTGATCCGGCGCTATTAGTTGCCGATGCCGTAACTGCCGTGGTGCAGGTAAATGGCAAGATCAAAGATCGGATCGATGTTTCACCAACTATTAGTGATGGCGAACTAGAGGCGATCGCCTTGGCTCTGCCCAGCATGGTGGAAGCACTTGCTGGCGCCACGGTAAGTAAAATTATTACCCGCGCACCTAAATTAGTGAACGTGGTTATCAACAACTAAAGCCCCAATGGTGGGTTGAAACAGGTGCGCAATTGAAAATGCGCTCATGGAACAGTTACGAAACGCCTTTGAATCCCTGCAAAGCTGGTGGTTTGATCTTCATTATTCACAATTACAGAAAAAAGCCCTTTTAATAATTAGCGCAACGCTGCTACTTCTCTCGGTTTTTATAGTCGCCCGCGGAAATACCCAGGCTGCTGCCCCTGAAATTATTGTGCCCGTAGTTGTGCAAGAAATTGAAATCTTTGTCGATGTCACGGGTGCGGTTAATAAGCCCGGCGTTTACACGTTAACCGGCAAATCTCGGGTGATAGATGCGATTAAAGCCGCTGGCGATAGCGCACCGGGTGCGGACCTAAGCACAATCAATTTAGCCAGAGTTCTAAATGATGGGGAACAGATTTACGTAGATTCAACTGTTGTAAATAGCACCGGTGTTCGGGTTAGCAAAACTGTGCGAAAGGGCCCAGTCAATATTAACCGGGCCAACAAAGCCGACTTCGATCGATTAGATGGCATCGGCCCAGTTATCGCGCAGCGCATTATTGATTACCGAAAAGTAAATGGCTCGTTTTTAACGATAGATGACTTATTAAAGGTCAGCGGAATTGGGCCAGCAAAATTCGCGCAGATCAAAAGCAAAATAACGCTGTAATTGATTACCGGGCGCTGGCCTTGGGCGGCGCGCTGTGGTGTGGGGCGTTGGCGCAAAGTGCGGCTGCGCCATGGCGAATAGTCTTTGCTTGCGGTGCGCTACTTCTTTTTTCAATAATCAGTAAAAAATTTAGGCTTACCGTTTTAGTTGTTGCCATATTTGTTGGCGCAACGGCCATGTCACTTCGCCAGGCATCGCTGGAAAGTTCGGCGATTCAAAAGTATTTTGGTACAACGGTGCAATTTTCTGGGCAAGTTCGGACCGACCCCAGTAAAACCGCTACCGGAAACTATTCATTTATTATCTCGCTTAACGCTTTTCAAATAGATAAACAGAACTTTCAATTACGCGTACCGGTGCGCATCATTGCATCGCGGCAACTTGTGGCTTTGCCTGGCCAGCGAATTAGCGGAACAGCCAGGGTTATCAAAAGTAAAGAGGCACGGGTTGCCGCACTGTTCATTGTTGATCAAGAGATTGTTGTTCTTACCCCACCTTCCAGATGGGCGGCAACTTTAGGTTCGATTCGAAATGGTTTGCGCACATTGTCGGGCGAGGGCGATGCTGGGGCGTTAATTCCGGGAATGGTCTTGGGCGATACTTCAAAGCAAAGTGCTGAATTTAAAGACCAGATGAAACGATCTGGCTTAACTCACTTGGTGGCCGTAAGTGGTGCCAACTTTGCCATCGTTTCAGCCTTTGTTTTGTGGATCATGCAGTTTGCTTTTAAAAAGAAGAGCTACCGATTAATTGCTACATCTATTGCTTTGATCTGCTTTATCGGTTTGGTTCGGCCATCGCCATCGGTGCTTCGCGCTGCATCGATGGCCGCTGTTTTAATCTTTGCCCAAGCCAGCAAACGTGCCACCGATTCTTTGCCAGCGTTGGGGTTTGCTATGGCCGCTGTAGTTATTGGCGACCCCTGGCAGGCGCGCGATGCTGGTTTTGCGCTCTCGGTTTTAGCAACTGCCGGGCTATTGCTGCTGGCGCCCATAATTCAAAATCGTTTACCCACACATAAGAAAATCGCTGGCGCATTGGCACCGCCCATAGCGGCAATGGTTTTTTGTTCCCCAATCTTGGTTGCGCTCTCTGGTTATTTATCGCCCATGAGCATCGTTGCTAATTTATTGGCCGCACCTGCTGTTGGACCAATCACAATTCTGGGCTTTCTAGCTGCGCTATTTTCACCCTTTGCACCTTTTATCTCTTCCCTACTTATTGGGTTAATCCGGATCCCGGCTAGCTTTATTACTGGCGTTGCTCATTGGGCGGCATCTTTTCCGGTGCTAACAATTCACGACGGCACAGTTGGTTTTTTTATCGTTGCCGCAATTGTTATGTTGCTGTGGCTTTTTAAAGCACATTGGAAAAAGGCCACGGCCATTGTTGTTGTGCTGATTCTTTCTTTAACCTGGTTGCAACGTTGGCCGGCCGGGGATTGGGATATCGCCAACTGCGATGTTGGGCAAGGCGATTCAATGGTTATTAATTTAGGTAACGGCCACGGCATTGTTATCGATGTTGGCCCAGATGCTTCTGCCGTCAATAAATGTTTAAAGAGTTTAGGAATCAAAGATGTTCCGCTGTTAGTGCTCTCGCATTTTCACGCCGACCACGTTGGGGGATTAGCTGGCTTATTACAATCTAGAAAAGTTGGACAGGTCTGGATCTCTAACAATGCCGAACCTTTATTAGAAAGTGGCAAGGCCTTAGCGGCCCTGCGGGGAACACCCGTTGTTACCGTTGAAAAAGGTTTAACTATGCAGCTGGCAAATATAAAATTTGAAATCTTGTGGCCGCTTTCGACAGTGTCAAACTTTGCCGTATTGCCAGGTGATGGTTCGGCGATTAATAATTCAAGTATCGCGATGTTGGTTTCATCGCCAGATTGGACCATGTTTACCGGCGGCGATATTGAACCGCCGGCTCAGCAACAAATCCTGGCCAGTGTGCGAAAAGTAGATATCTATAAAGTCAGCCACCACGGATCTAAGTATCAGGATGCGGCGTTAATGGCTGCGCTCTCACCCCAAGTTGGCGTTATATCCGTGGGTGCCAAGAACTCGTACGGCCACCCCGCCCCAGAAACAATCGATGCTTTGACTAGACTAGGCGCACAGGTTTATCGAACCGATACCGATGGCGCAATTGCACTAACAATTACGGCGCACCAGGTACAAGTACGAAAAAGCAAAGCTGGTTTTCAACTTTTTTATTGGAGTTAAAACTGCATTGGAGCTAGCAGAAAGGGGCCGGGCATGAACGCGATCTACTTAATCCTTGGCTCGGAATCTGCCTTAGCTGACCGGGCCTTAAATAAATTAAACGCGCAGTTAAAAGATGAAAAATGTGAAATTACTACTTTGTTTGCCGCCGACACCATTGTTGGCGATATCGCCGATGCGCTAGCGCCATCTTTATTTTCCGAACGCCGAGCCTTAATCATCCGTGACCTACAAGATCTGCCGGAAGATAATAAAGATGAAGTAACCCGCTACATCAGCGCCCCCGATGCCAGTACAACTTTAATTTTAGTGCACAAAGGCGGCGTTAAAGGTAAAGCGCTGCTAGATGCGATTAAGAAAACTAAGCCAGAAATTATTGCCTGCGAGCCGTTAAAGAAAGAGGCTGAAAAAGAAGAGTTTGTAAAAACTTTGTTTCTAGATATCGGTCGCAAAGCAACACCCAGTGCAATCGCTGCGTTAGTTGGCGCACTAGGAAATGATTTGCGCGAACTACAAGGCGCCGTTGGCCAAATTGCCGCTGATGCACCGGCCGGTGCAATCGATGAAGCGATCATCGATAAATATCACCAAGGCCGAGTTGAAACCACGGGCTTTGATGTTGCCGATGCCACGCTCGATGGAAATTTATCGGCCGCACTTGTTTGTCTTAGATCCGCATTAGAAACTGGCACCGACCCGGTCATGATCACCAGCGCAATCGCATCATCGCTTCGTTCGATGGCCAAAGTTTCTGGTGCAAATCGCAATCAAAAATCCTTTGAACTAGCCGGATCACTGGGCATGGCCCCATGGCAGATCGATAAAGCCCGCCGCCAATTAGCCCGCTGGAATCCAGCCCAAATCGCCGATGCGGTAGGGGCAATTGCTCTGGCCGATGCCGAAGTAAAGGGCGCTGCCAGTGACCCTATTTATGCGCTGGAAAAGGCTGTGACAAAGATCGTTTCATCGCAATTTGACCGTTAGACACACGCTTGCGTACGCTTACCCTCTGCCCACGCGGGCTGTTTAAAGAATTTGGAGTAACACGTGTACGCAATCGTTAAAGCTGGCGGACGCCAGGAGAAAGTCGCAGTTGGCGACACCATCATCGTTGATCGCATCGACGCTGCCAATGGTGCAACTGTTTCATTTCCTGCCCTACTGCTCGTAGATGGTGCCGCGGTTACAACCGATGCCAAGACACTCACTGGCGTAAAGGTCACGGGCGAAGTTATTGAAGAGCTCAAGGGACCAAAGATTGATATTTTGCGTTACAAGAACAAGACAGGTCATCGTCGTCGCCAAGGTTTTCGCGCGCAGTTGACTCGTGTAAAAATTACCGCCATCAGTGGCGCGAAGTAAGGGAGAGACAGTAAATGGCAAGTAAGAAGGGTGTCTCCTCGACACGAAACGGTCGCGATTCCAATCCACAGTACCTTGGTATCAAGCGTTTCGGCGGACAAGAAGTTAATGCTGGCGAAATTTTAGTTCGCCAGCGCGGAACACATTTTCACCCAGGCAAGAACGTAGGTCGCGGTAAGGATGACACTTTGTTTGCACTCGCTGCAGGCGTTGTTGAATTCGGTCGCGCTCGCGGTCGCCGCGTTGTAAACGTAGCTCCGCCGGTAGCAGTTTAGGTTTCTCTTAAAAGGGCGAGCCGTATTCATGCGGCTCGCTTTTTTTATTTCGCCACCAAATTAACTCAAATTTAATTCCAAAGATAAACAGCTAGAAAGGGAAGTGCGATGACAACATTTATCGATCGCGTAACTCTTTATGCCATCTCGGGAAAAGGTGGCGATGGCTGTGTTTCGGTAAAGCGCGAAAAATTTAAGCCACTAGGCGGACCAGATGGCGGCAACGGCGGACGCGGCGGCGATGTCATTCTTATCGTCGATCCATCAGTTACAACGTTGCTTGATTTTCACCACTCACCGCACCGCAAAGCTACTTCTGGCAGCCAAGGTTATGGCGATCGCAAAGATGGTTCACAAGGTGAAGATTTAATTTTAGGTGTTCCAAACGGCACCGTTATCTATGATGAAACCGGCGAGCAGATCGCAGATTTAATTGGTACCGGAACAACTTTTATGGCCGCCCAAGGTGGCTTTGGTGGACTGGGTAACTTAGGACTTGCTTCGTCAAAGCGACGTGCGCCAGGTTTTGCTTTGCTGGGTGAACCAGGTCGAGCGCACACATTTACTTTAGAACTTAAATCAGTTGCCGACATTGCCCTAGTTGGTTTTCCAAGTGCCGGTAAGTCATCGTTAATCGCAGCGATTTCAGCGGCACGTCCAAAGATCGCCGATTATCCATTTACAACTTTGGTACCAAACCTAGGTGTAGTTCAAGCTGGTGAAAATCGCTTCACAGTTGCCGATGTTCCAGGATTAATTCCTGGTGCATCCCTTGGTAAAGGCCTAGGCCTAGAATTTTTGCGCCACGTAGAACGCTGCGTTGCATTGGTACACGTTCTAGATTGCGGAACTTTAGAGACAGATCGAAACCCAGTTGCCGATCTACAAGTAATTGAAAACGAACTTGCTCTTTACGGCGGCTTAGAAGATCGCGTCCGTTTAGTTGCATTAAATAAAATCGATCTACCTGATGGCCAAGCAATGTCTGACATGGCTGAACAAGAGTTACGCGATTTGGGTTACGACGTCTACCCAGTATCAGCAGCATCCAGGGCCGGCCTACAAGATTTAACATATGCAATGGGACGTTTAGTTGCGAAAAATCGCGCCGATGCCGGAGTCGCAGAGCGCACCCGAATTATCTTGCGTCCAGTACCAGTTGATGATTCTGGCTTCTTAGTTAAAGCCAACGCCGATGGCTCATTTACGATCCGTGGACAAAAAGTTGAACGCTGGGTTCGCCAAACTAACTTTAAAAACGCTGAAGCAATTGGTTACTTAGCCGATCGTTTAGCTCAATTGGGCGTTGAAAAAGAGCTGTATAAAAAAGGTGCTGCCGCTGGCAGTGAAGTTCGCATTGGCGATGGCGCAACTGAAGTTGTCTTCGACTGGGAGCCAACAATCGAGGCAGGCGCCGAACAACTAGCCGGCCACTTGTTCCGTCGCGGTGAAGACTCACGCCTTGAAACAACCTGGAACATGCCAGAGCGCGTTGAAGATATTTTGAGCGAAGATGAAATCGCCAAGCAGTGGGAATACAACGTAGTTGACCCACGCACACCTAAACTTTCCGCAGCGATAGTGAAAGAAGAACCCAAGGATGGAGATGCCAAGTGAGCCGAGCGCAGATCACCTCTGCCAAGCGCATCGTCATCAAGATCGGCTCTTCTTCCTTAACAGGTAGCGCCGGTTCTGCATTAGATGCTCGAGCAGTAGACAAACTTGTTGATGTTGTTACCGCCTGCAAAATGCGCGGCGCCGAAGTTGTCGTTGTTTCATCAGGTGCCATTGCCGCAGGCCTTGCCCCACTTGGTTTAACAACACGTCCAAAAGATTTAGCGACTCAACAAGCTGCCGCATCAGTTGGCCAAGGTTTATTAATTGCTCAATACACCCAAAGCTTTAGCCGCCACGCAATCACCGCATCGCAAGTACTTTTAACTACCCAAGATGTAGTCCGCAGATCGCATTACCAAAACGCACAACGCACTTTGTACCGACTTCTTCAACTAGGCGTTGTTCCAATCATCAACGAAAACGATTCGGTTGGTACCGGTGAAATTCGCTTTGGCGATAACGATCGCCTGGCAGCCCTTGTTGCACTTCTTATTGGGGCAGATCTATTGGTTCTGGTCTCAGATATCGATGCCCTTTACGATGCACCTCCAACCCAAGCCGGGGCCAAGCAGATTCGCGAAGTAGAAAACATCGCCCACATTGAAAACATCACATTAGGCGGCGCCGGCACAGCCGGTGTTGGCAGCGGGGGAATGATTACTAAAGTTGAAGCCGCCCGCATCACCACCAGCGCCGGAATCTCAATGCTGCTTACTTCATTAGCCGACAGCGATAAATCATTAGCCGGCGTCGATTGCGGCACTTTCTTTCACGCCCAAGCAAGCAAAACAACATCACGACTTCTGTGGTTGGCACATGCCACAACCCCGGCCGGTAAATTAGTTTTAGATGCTGGCGCCGTAACCGCGATTCTAGAACGCGGAGTTTCATTACTACCTGCAGGTGTTACCGAAGTAATCGGTGAATTTATCGCCGGTGATGCCGTCGAATTAGTTGGCCCAGATGGCGCAGTAATTGCTCGCGGACTTGTTGCCTTTGATTCCGAAGATCTGCCACAAATGCTTGGCCGATCAACCAAAGAACTAGCGGCTTCACTCGGCGCTGAGTTCGAGCGCGAATTAGTGCACCGAGATGATCTGGTGTTGATCTAAATGAACGCTAAAGAGTTAGTCGCACAGCTGGCAGACACGGCAAGGGTTGCTGGACGCACGTTAACTGTGGCCAGTGGGGCACAACGCAAGGCTGCACTTAATTTAATCGCCGATGCAATTGAGGCCAGAAGCGCCGAAATTATTGCGGCTAATGAAAAAGATATGCAGGCTGGGCGCGAAGTTGATTTAAATTCATCTTTGTTGGATCGCTTGTTGCTAACGACAGATCGTATTAAGGGTATTGCCGATGGTGCCCGCCAAGTAAGTGCGTTGGTCGATCCATTGGGAATTACTTTGCGTAAATCAACTTTGCCTAATGGTTTAGAGCTAGAACAGATCTCGGTTCCATTTGGTGTGATCGGCATGGTTTATGAAGCTCGTCCCAACGTGACTGTGGATGCCGCGGTTATTTTGCTGATGTCGGGAAATGCCGCATTACTTCGGGGATCATCTAGTGCAGCGCACAGTAACGCCATCCTGGTGCAGGTCATGCGTGATGCTTTAAAGAGCAGCGATATTTCACCCGATGTCATTCAGTTAGTGCCATCTAATGATCGGGACACAGTAAAGGCTTTGCTCAATGCCCGCGGAAAAGTTGATTTAGTAATTCCTCGTGGCAGTGCGGCGCTAATTCGTATGGTGGTAGATGAATCAACCGTGCCAACGATTGAAACTGGCGCTGGTGTTTGTCATGTCTATATCGATGAGTTTGCCGATCTAGCAAAAGCAGTGCCAATTATTATTAACTCAAAGGTTCATCGCCCAAGTGTCTGTAATGCGGCGGAAACTTTGTTAGTCCATTCATCAATTGCGGCGGGCTTTTTGCCAACTGCATTAAAGGCGTTGATCGATGCTGGGGTTGTTCTGCACTGCGATAGCGAGAGTTTAAAGATTGCTCAGGGCGTAGGGATTGCGGCGACCTTGGCTAGTGAAGAAAACTTTTGTACTGAATACGGGACGTTGGAAATGAACGTAGCGATTGTAAATTCAGTAGATGAGGCAAGTGCCCATATTGCAAAGTATGGAACTCAACATACTGAAGCGATAATTTCGGAAAATAAAGATGTGGTGAAGCGATTTATTGCACTTGCCGATTGCGCTGCCGTGATGGTTAATACATCAACCCGATTTACCGATGGCGAGCAGATGGGATTTGGGGCGGAAATTGGAATTTCGAATCAGAAATTGCATGCCCGTGGGCCAATGGGGTTAGCGGCGATGACGACAACTACGTGGATTGTTACCGGAAACGGGCAGATTCGCAGTTAGCGCTAGGATTTATTAGACTCACGTCTATGTCCAGTCTTTCCCGCGATGATGTCGCAAAACTTGCCGGCCTTGCTCGGATCGAAATGAGCGAGGATGAGATGGTCAATCTGGCCAACGAGTTCACCGTTATTTTAGATGCGGTCGCCCGTGTGCAAGAAGTAGCAACTGCCGATGTAAAGCCAACTTCGCACCCACTGCCGCTAAAGAATATTTTTAGAAGCGATGTTGTTGCGCCCTCGTTATCGCCAGAAGATGCCTTATCTGGTGCACCTGCGCAAGAGGAACAACGTTTCCGTGTGCCACAGATTTTAGGTGAAGAGTGATTCGCAATAGCGCAGCGCAAATGGCGGCGCAGTTAGCTGCCGGTGAAGTTACATCGGTTGCATTAACGCAAGCACATTTAGATCGCATCACTGCAGTTGATACTGATGTTCATGCATTTTTATTTGTTGATACTCAGGGCGCGCTAGAACAAGCCGCTGCCGTAGATGCAAAGCGGGCTAAGGGCGAAAAGCTAGGTCCGTTAGCTGGAGTTCCACTTGCACTTAAAGATGTGATGGCGCAAAAAGGTATTCCAACAACTGCTGGGTCAAAGATCCTCGAAGGTTGGCGCCCGCCGTATGACTCAACTGTTGTTACAAATTTAAAAAAGAATGACATTGTTATTTTGGGTAAGACAAATATGGATGAGTTTGCGATGGGTTCATCAACTGAAAACTCGGCCTATGGTCCAACGCATAATCCTTGGGATTTGACGCGAATTCCAGGTGGTTCAGGCGGTGGATCATCGGCCGCCCTGGCGGCATTTGAGGCACCACTTGCAATTGGAACAGATACTGGTGGATCAATTCGTCAACCGGCTGCAGTCACCGGAACTGTTGGAGTAAAACCAACGTACGGCGGTGTTTCACGTTTTGGTTTGATTGCTTTTTCATCTTCCCTTGATCAAGCAGGTCCGTGCGCGCGTACTGTTTTAGATACCGCGCTTTTACACGAGGCGATTGCTGGGCACGATCCAAAAGATTCAACAAGTATTAATGCGCCAGTGCCACAAGTTGTCCAGGCGGCAAAAGCTGGCGATGTAAAGGGCATGAAGATCGGTGTTGTTAAGGAATTAAATGGCGATGGATATCAGCCAGGAGTTCGGGCACGTTTTGAAGAGTCACTTGAACTATTGGCAAAGGCCGGGGCGGAAATTGTTGAAGTTTCAGCGCCTAACTTTGAATACGCACTTGCTGCATACTACTTAATTGCGCCATCTGAATGTTCATCAAACTTAGCTCGCTTCGATGCCATGCGTTATGGCCTGCGTGTGGGCGATGTTGACGGCGCATCAGCTGAATCAGTAATGAATTTAACCCGTGAGGTTGGCTTTGGTAAAGAAGTAAAACGCCGCATTATTTTGGGTACTTATGCTTTATCTTCTGGTTATTACGATGCTTATTACGGCAGCGCGCAAAAGGTTCGTACGTTGATTACGCAAGATTTTACAAATGCATTTTTAAAGGCCGACGTATTGGTGTCGCCAACCTGTCCAACGACAGCGTTTAAAATCGGTGAAAAAGCTAACGATCCATTGGCCATGTATTTAAATGACATCGCCACAATCCCGGTCAACATGGCCGGTATTGGCGGAATGTCATTGCCATCAGGTTTAGCCGATGAAGATGGTTTGCCAGTTGGTTTCCAGATCATGTCGCCGGTTATGAAAGATGAGCGCATGTACTCAGTTGGCGCAGCATTGGAGGCAGCATTGTTAAGTAAGTGGGGCGCACCGTTACTTGACCTGGCCCCAGTTATGGGAGGTGCCAAGTGAGCATTTCATACGATGATGTAGTTGCAAAGTACGAACCAGTATTAGGACTTGAAGTTCACGTTGAACTCAACACGAATTCAAAGATGTTTTGTGGTTGTGCCACAACATTTGGTGCTCCGCCAAATACCCAGACCTGTCCAGTGTGTTTAGCGCTACCAGGTGCCTTGCCAACGGTTAATGAAAAAGCGATTGAGTCAACGATCAAAATTGGTTTAGCGCTGAACTGTTCGATTGCGCCATTCTCACGTTTTGCTCGCAAAAATTACTTCTATCCCGATATGCCAAAGAACTTTCAGATCTCGCAGTACGACGAGCCAATCTGTGTCGATGGTTACGTAGATGTTGAAATTGAAACTGATGAGGGTCCAAAGGTATTCCGCGTTGAAGTAGAGCGCGTACACATGGAAGAAGACACCGGTAAGTCACTTCACGTAGGTGGTGCAACTGGTCGTATCCACGGCGCTGAATATTCTCTGCTTGATTACAACCGTGCTGGTATCCCGTTAGTTGAAATCGTTACCAAGATTGTGCCGGGCACTGGAAAATATGCACCAGAAGTTGCCAAGGCCTACGTTGCCGAGCTGCGCGACATTTTGCGTGCACTTGGCGTGAGCGATGTAAAGATGGAGCAAGGATCACTTCGCTGTGATGCCAACGTTTCACTTCGTTTAATTGGCGCTGAAAAACTTGGAACTCGCAGCGAGACCAAGAATGTGAACTCACTTCGTTCAGTGGAACGGGCAGTTCGCGGTGAAATGATTAGACATGCCGAACTATTAAATGCCGGCGGTCGTGTTGTACAAGAGACTCGTCACTTCCAGGAAGACACTGGTTTAACGCGCTCTGGTCGCTCAAAGGAACAGGCCGAGGATTACCGTTATTTCCCAGAGCCAGATTTAGTTCCGGTCGAACCAGATGCAGCATGGATTGAAAGCTTGCGGGCGACGTTGCCAGAGCGACCATCAATTCACCGCAAGCGTTTGCAAGAAGCGTGGGGCGTGCCCGATAAAGAGATGGCGGCAATGATTAATGCCGACGTGCTTAACATTGTTGAAGCAACTGTTGTCTTGGGCGCAGATCCAACTAAGGCGCGCAGCTGGTGGTTAGGCGAGATTTCACGAATTGCAAATGATAAGAACTGTGCCATCGCAGATTTAGCTATTACGCCAACAGATGTTGCTGAAATTGTTGCGCTAGTTAATGCTGGTGAACTAACCGACAAACTTGCCCGCCAAGTTGTTGAAGGTGTTATTGCCGGCGAAGGAAAGCCAGATGCCGTTATTGCAGCGCGTGGCATTAAAGTTGTTAACGATGATGGCGCGCTAATGGCTGCGATTGAAAAGGTTTGCGCAGAACAAGCTGAAACTGCCGAGAAAGTTCGCGGCGGACATATCCCGGCAGCGGGTGCATTAATTGGCGCAGTCATGAAAGAGACAAAGGGCCAAGCAGATGCGGCTCG
>JBBQRL010000015.1:0-26335 GCA_038214925.1 Candidatus Nanopelagicales bacterium
GTTGGACAGTGGCATAACGTGCACCTAGGATCTTTTGCAACAGGTGGTACCGGATTAATTATGGCCGAGGCAACTGGTGTCGTTCCAGAAGGACGAATATCAATTGGATGTCCGTCAGTAGAAGATGAGGCACACGCCCTGGCTTTTAAACCAATTATCGATTTTGCACATTCACATAATGTAAAAATTGGAATTCAATTGGCTCATGCGGGGCGCAAAGCGTCAACGATGTTGCCTTGGGATGATCACCGAATTGCAGCACCAAGCGAAGGTGGCTGGGAAGCAGTTTCATCCTCTGACATCGCTTTTGAAGGTTACAACAGACCTCGTTCATTAACAATTCCAGAAATTAAGGAGATCACAGGACAGTTTGTAGCAGCGGCAAGACGATGTGTTGATGTTGGCTTTGATGTAATTGAAATTCACGCTGCACATGGTTATTTGATGCACCAGTTTTACTCACCACTAGCTAATAAGCGCACTGACGAATACGGTGGAAGTTTCGAAAACCGAGTTCGCTTCTTGCTTGAAACTGTTACGGCAGTACGGGCAGCGATTGGTGAATCAGTGCCACTCTTTGTTCGCATCTCAGCAACGGATTGGGTAGATGATGGCTGGAACTTGGTTGATTCAGTTGAGCTGTGCTCTCAACTGAAAGCGTTGGGTGTTGACTTAGTTGATGTATCAACTGGCGGCAATGTTCATAACGCACCTATTAAAGCCACGCCTGGCTTTCAAGTTCCTTTCGCAAAAGCGATTAGAACTGAAACCGGAATACTTACATCGGCAGTTGGTCTAATCACTGAACCAGAGCAAGCACAATTTATTGTTGAAACTGGCGAAGCCGATGCCGTATTTCTGGCGCGGGCGTTTTTAAGAAATCCGCGTTGGCCATTTTTTGCCGCTGAAAAGCTTGGCGTAAAAGTTAAGTGGCCGCTTCCGCTAGAGCGCGGAAAACTCCTTTAATTAAATAAATTTGGTGCGAACGCCTGACAGGAATCGAAAACCCCAACCGCGTGAAGCACACCTCAGCCATAACTTGGGCGGTAAAAATGAACTACACGCCTAAATTGTAGAGGTCTAGCCCGTTCATTTGGGCGGTTAGAATTAGTGCATGGACCTGGACAAAGTAATTCTGTATTACGGCTTTACGCCGATTGCAGATACCGAAGCGGTCAAACTGTGGCAAAAAGTATTGTGTGAATCCTTTAATTTAAAGGGTCGCATCATTGTCTCCCCTCATGGCATTAACGGGACTTTGGGCGGCAAGATGGAAGATCTCAAAAAATATGTAACGGCAACCCGTTCGTATCCAGGCTTTAAAGTTATTGATTTTAAATGGACAATGGGCACCGGTAACGATTTTCCTAAATTAAAAGTTAAAACATCAGCTGAACTAGTTTCCTTTGGAAACCCCGATGAGATCAAAGTTGATGAAAACGGTGTTATTGGTGGTGGCATTCATTTACGCCCCGAAGAAGTGAACAAGTTAGTTGAAGAGCGCGGCGATGACGTGTACTTCTTTGATGGTCGCAGCGCCTTTGAAGCCAAGGTTGGTCACTTTAAAAACGCGGTAGTACCCGCCGTTGAAACTACACATGATTTTGTCGCTGAAATTGAGAGTGGCAAATATGACCACCTAAAAGATAAACCCATCGTTACTTACTGCACCGGCGGAATTCGCTGTGAAATCTTGTCAGTAGTCATGAAAAACAGAGGGTTTCAAGAGGTCTACCAAATCAAAGGCGGAATCGTAAAGTACGGCCAAGAGTTTGGTGATGATGGATTATGGGAAGGCTCTTTATTTACTTTCGATGATCGCCTAACCATGGACTTTAGCGACCGTACAAAAATGCTCGGAACTTGCGCCGAATGCGGTGAAAAGACCAAGGGTTATTGGAACTGCCAAAAACCTGAATGTCATCAATTAGTTCTGTTGTGCGAGCCTTGCTATGAAACGCACACTGAGCGGCCATGTAATCATGTACGCGAATTTAAACGCAGCCAGCAGCTGATCGGATAATTAAGCCGGTTTTTTAGTCTGGCGCCAGTGATACAAATAAAGCGGCCCAGCAATTGCAATCGTAACGAAAGAAGTAAAGATATTTTTTAGCGCTCTAATTTGGTTATTTTCTTCCTGCTGAGCAAGAAGTTCGGCAGAAGGCATGTTCTCTGGTTTTGAATAAGTATCGATATAAGCAGGATCCGGAATTACCGAATTCATAATCGCATTTATCAGCGCCACTGTTGAAAATAAAACAACCAAAAGAGTTATCAGGCATACAGCGTATAAGTAGAGCGAACGCCAATCTACGCCGGTGTGCACCGTTTGAGTTTGAATAGTCCGAGTAGCTGCTTTCTTGCTTACTGCTTTTTTCGCCACTGCCACGTTAACTCCTTAATAATTTTCTCCTTCTAATACTCTCACAAATATCTCACCGCTCATATCTTTAGCCGTTAAACTAATGCAGTGATTATCCAAGCCCGTGGTGCAGTTTTGCCAGATTCAGTAGTCGGTGAACTATGGATTGAAGTCACGAGTGGGCTGATCTCTGATATTCAACTGGGAGTACACCATCAGCCAGATACCATCGCAGATGGAACTTTGATACCAGGATTTATAGATATCCACTGTCATGGCGGCGGCGGTAAATATTTTTCAGATTCCTCCCCCGATGCAATCTCCTTAGCTATAGCAGCTCATCGTAATTCCGGAACAACAGGAATTGTTGCCTCACTAGTAACTGAAACTATTAAAGATTTGAAGCAACAAGTTGGCCAATTACTTCCATTTTATAACCGTGGCGAAATTCTTGGGATACACCTAGAAGGCCCGTATTTATCGCATGCAAAGTGCGGCGCTCACGAGCCATCACTGTTGATTGAACCCACAATTTCTCAGATTAAAGAGATTTTAGAAGTTGGTCAAGGATCTATCAAAATGGTGACTATCGCCCCTGAATTAATCGGTGCCCCGGCTGCCATCAAATATTTAACAACCAACAAAGTAGTTGCAGCAATTGGTCACACCGATGGCGATGAGAGCGATGCCAAAGTTGCTACTGAAAATGGCGCAACTGTTGTGACTCATTTCCTTAATGCCATGAATAAAGTAGGTGGCGCAGGAACGATTAGAGATTTTATTGAGCAAGAAGGTCGTCTCAGTATTGAGTTAATCCTTGACGGCCACCATGTGCCGATGAATACAGCTCGGGAAATTCTAAAAAAACATAATTCAAGAGTTGTTTTAGTTTCCGATGCAATGGCGGCGGCTGGTGCTGCTGATGGTGATTACGTAATCGGTAAACTCCCGGTAATTGTCAAAGATAGAGTTGCACGGTTATCGAGTAATCAAAAATTAGCCGGCAGCACTTTGACTTTATCTCAAGCATTCGTGGGCGCTATTAAAGATTGCGGATTAACCCTTGAAGAAGCGGTAAAAATCAGTTCAACCAATGCTGCAAAAGCATTTGACATTACAGATCGTGGAACGATTGCAGTTGGCATGCGAGCTGATTTACTTGCATTCGACTCTAAAAATTTGTATGTAAAACCAGTTAGTTAGTTAATGTAACTTTCGATAATCCAACGGGAGCATCTGGATCAAATCCTGACGCAACTGCAAATTCTAAGGCAAATCGCTGTAGCACTATTGCGTCCACTATCGAAGATGAAATTTCGTCGTCACAATTAGATCCCGAGATCACAATGTCATCTCCTGTTGGATTACCACCACTGCCAATCCAAAAAATCCGGGAATTTGTTGATCGAATCTTCGTGGTTGTTTCAGTTATTGAATTGACTGGCAAATGTGCCGGTGCGACGATAAAAACTTGTGTTTGCGGGGTGAGCGCTGAAATTGGGCCGTGCAGATAATCTGCTGTTGATAATCCTTGGACAGAAACCTTGCAAGTCTCTTGAATCTTAAGTGCCGCTTCACGGGCATTGGGATAAGCAAAACCTCTACCCAAAATAACGATCTCACTGTCACGAGTGGCAGCCGATACAGCCACAGAAACTAGATTTTTATCAGAGACCAAACGCTTTGCTTCGCTGATGATTTGATCAGCGTTTACTTTCTTTTGGGTCCAAGCAGAAACCAACAAATAGCAGGTTAATAGCTGGGCGTTATAAGACTTCGTTGCGGCTACGGCTAATTCCGGTCCTGCCATCAATGACAAATGGTTATGTGCAATCATCGCTAGCGGAGAATTTTCATCATTAGTGATTGAAATTATGTAGGCGTTTGCTTGTCTGGCCGCATTTGCAAATTTCACTAAATCTGGAGACTGACCGCTCTGGCTAATCGCGACGATTAAAGTATTTGAGTAAGCAAGTTTGGCATCGTATATGGTTACTGAAGATGGCGAGGTGAGTCCCACTGGTAAGCCTATTTGGGTTTCAACCAAATACTTTAGGTAGTGGGCAGCGTTGTCAGAGGTTCCACGAGCAAGAATTAATACCGAGTGAATCTTCTCATTCACTATGACACCTTTGACTGCCTCAAAACTTTGTTGATTATCAAAGATCGCTTGAAATACTTCTGGGGTTTGAGCTATTTCAGATGACATAACCGCGCCTAATTGATTCATACGCATATCCTCCCACAACTTTAAAGTATCGTTACCGTATGAAACCTGAGGAAGTATTGGCCTTCGATTTAGGGCAATCAGGAAGCCGGTTTAAACAAGGTGAACTCTTAATCACTACCCAAAGAGGCAAACTTGCTGGCGAAGATTTATTTGTATCGTTGCGAACAATATTTGAATTAACCCAGAATTTTTCCGCAGAATACATGGCGCTATCGTGTAGCGGATTTAATGGAGTTGTTTCTGAACCTGAAAAATTTGGTGAGCTGTGTAAAGAGTTTTTTGGAGCTACAAAAGTTGCGATTATTGACGATGGATTAGCTGGGTACATCGGATCTTTAAATGGGCGAGAGGGTGTCGCACTATCTATCGGAGGCGGTGTCGTCGCAGTGGGTGGAAACGATGGAACTTATGCTCACCGAGATGGTTTAGGCAGCGTTTTTGGTGATGAAGGTGGCGGCTATTGGCTAGGTAAATTAGCAATTACCAAAGCACTGGGACTTCGACAAGGACGTGGTGATGATGCCGAGATGTTGTCTTATTTTAGAAGTGAATGTGAAACTTTTGATACTCTAAATATAATCGATGCCGCTGAAGCATCCACGCTAGCGATTAACAGTGCCAAGAAAGTTTTAGATGCAGCTGATGCTGGTGTATCAACTGCCACGGCGATCGTTGATGAAGGAGCGTATCTTTTGGCGCAAACCGTTGTTGCAACCTGGTTAGGTGCCGGCGGCAAGCGATCTGATTCGCCAGAAATAGTTGTCAAAGGTGGACCAGCTGCGAATGCTTCTTACGTTGCCAAAATTCAAATGGAGATTCGTAATCGAATTCCAGAAGCTCAATTTGTGCAATCTGCCGGTGATAATTTAGATGGGGCAACATGGATCGCCGAACATATGCGCCGCGATGCACCGCCACTACTTCTTTGGTCTGGGCTCTAGAACTTTAAATCAAACCAAATTCAGTGGCCTTGGCCGTTAATTCATCACGAACTGATGGATGGGCTGCATTATTAATAATATTAATGGCTTGCTTGGATTGACTGTGTCCAAAACTTGCCGCAACTCCTTGTTCGGTAACAATGTAGGAGTGTTGAAAGTGCGTCACGTTACTATTAATTTTGGGCACTATCGTGGAGACATCTGCCTTTGGATGCCATGACGGAAGCGCAACAAAGGATTGGCCACCTCGACTGTGCAAGGCACCAACAATAAAATCAGTAGAACCACCAAAACCGCTATAGATTCTGCCTCTGACGTGACTGGCATTTGCTTGATCAAATAAATCTACTTCTAGGGCGCTATTAATCGATGTCATCTTTGCTTGTCGCGCAATTTGGCTAGGGTCATTAGTGCGCTCGGTACGCAACATTCGTACCTTCTTATTGAGATCCAACCATTGATAGAGCTCTTTGCTGCCAAAGGTAAACGAGGCCGTGATTAATATTTCTTCATCGAGTGCGCCGACTTTAGAAAGTTCTAAAACACCATCAGAGAACATCTCGCTCCAGATTCGAAGCCCTTTGCGCTGGCGAAGTGCTAATAAAACCGCATCTGGAACACCCCCAATGCCTAATTGCAAAGTTGAATTATCTTCCACCAAAGCCGCTATTCGATTACCAATTTCACTATGAATATCCGTGGCTGCTGTAACTGGCTTTTCTTGCAATGTTTCATCAACTTCAACTAAGTAATCAATTTCATTTTCATAAATTTGTGCATCACCATAGGTATATGGCATTTGTTTATTGCTTTGCGCAATTACTAATCCCCCATGGGCGCGAGCTGTTTCGATAGCGCCAGGCAGAATATTGACTTCGGTGCCAAGACTGACCGTATCAAAGCGTTGTTGGGAGGTATGAATGAAGATCACATCGGGGCGATAAAAATTTCGGATTAAGACTGGCAATAACGATAGTCGACAAGGAATATATTGCAGGCGGGCGTGATTGCGCATAGCTGGGCCAACAAATGCCGTTTCATAAGTAACTCCTTCACGATCTGGAATTCCAGATCCGTGCGCATTTAACATATGCAGTTTGAATTCAGGAATTACTTGTTCGGCTGCATCGAGCAAAGTTAATGGCGCCGAAAAATTACCTGATGCAATAATTCGAGGGTTGCTGGGTAAATTAGCGAGAATGCTTTTTAGCTGTTCAACATTAATAACTCGCATGCCATAAACCTAGCGCCAGATGAAAATAAAATCTCTCCTCTCGCATATTTTCTATGCCAGAGGAGAGATGTAAGTGGTAGCCCCGAAGGGATTCGAACCCTCGTAGCTGCCTTGAGAAGGCAGAGTCCTAGGCCGCTAGACGACGGGGCCACATTCCATTACTGGAAAGATCTTCCTAGAACAGACATTCAGTTGTACTGCTGTACTGCTGTACTGCTGTACTGCGCTGGGGTACCAGGACTCGAACCTAGACTTACTGAACCAGAATCAGCAGGGCTGCCAATTACCCCATACCCCAAGGATTTACCCTTGCAAGGGGTAAGAATACCAGCGGTTGTTACAGCGCTAAACCCTTACTTATACGAAGCAAACATGCCTCTTTGCCAAGTAGTTCCATCGACTCAAATAACGGCGGTGAAATAGTGCTTCCCGTAGTTGCAATTCGCAATGTCGTAAATGCAATACGTGGTTTGAGTACCATTTCTTCGATCAGGCTTGCGCGAAGCACGGCCTCAATATTTTCATGGCTCCAAATAGATACCGCTTCTAGCTCTTTCAACGATCGCGTTAAAATCGCTTTCGAAACATCATCGGTAATCTTTGCAACTGACTCTGGCTCCACTGCAAAATCTTTAGTGAATAGAAATGCCAACATCTTTGGCACTTCATTTAACATAATAATTCGCTCTTGAATCAGTGGCAGCGCAAGCTTTACTAACTCAATTTCCGCATCAGTACCGGTAATCACATTTGCCTTAGTCAAAAATGGCAAAGACCACTTCAAGAATTCATCAATAGTAAGTGCGCGGATCTTGTCACCATTGATCGCTTCTAATTTTTTCATATCAAAGCGGGCTGGCGATGAGTGCACTTTTTCTACCGTAAACATCTCAGTCAATTGTTTCATAGTGATGTTTTCTACATCATCACCCGGCGACCAACCCAACAGCGCTAAGTAATTACAGATCGCCTCTGGCAAAAAGCCCATGTCGCGATACCAAGCAATTGAGGCTTCACCATTGCGCTTAGAAAGTTTGGCGTTATCGGCACCCATCACGAAAGGTAAATGAGCAAAGACTGGGTAATCAGCCGGTGCAACGCCCATTGCTTGATAGACCCGAATTTGGCGAGGAGTGGAAGAGAGTAAATCTTCACCGCGCAAAACATGCGTTACTTTCATCATGATGTCATCTACGGCAACGGCCAAGGTATACAACGGTGAACCATCGGCTCGAACCATTACAAAATCAGGAACAAAATTGTGATCAAAAGAAACATCACCGCGAATTAAATCGTTAAAAGTTGTACTGCCATCTGGCATTCGCATGCGTACTACTGCCCCACGACCTTCGGCCTTGTATGCATCTACCTGGGCTAAAGAAAGCTGCCGGCAATGTCCGTTGTAGCCAGGTGCAACATTTGCTTTACGTTGTGCTTCCCGCACCGCCTCTAACTCATCAGGTGAGCAGTAGCAGTGGTAGGCATCTTTTTGATCCAAAAACTTTTGTGCCCACGTTGCATAAATATCTAAACGTTGCGATTGCAAGTAAGGGCCATTGTCGCCGCCAACTTCAGGGCCCTCATCCCAATCAAGGCCTAACCACTTCAGAGTTTCAATTGCCGCCTGGATATATTCATCAGTAACTCTGGTCGTATCAGTATCTTCGATCCGAAAAAGAAAGGTTCCGCCGGTGTGACGGGCATAAGCCCAATCAAAGAGGGCCGTACGGATATTTCCAACGTGCAAATCTCCAGTTGGAGATGGTGCAAATCGAACTTTTACTGGTTTTGTACTCATCAACGCTTTGCCACCTTATTAATTAATTCGCCTAGACCTTCAATGGCCATCGATGCCTTCTCGCCTACAACCATTGGGCCAATTCCAGCTGGCGTACCAGTCAAAATAATATCTCCGGGCAAAAGTGTCATTACTGAAGAGATAAAGTTAATAATCGTTGGCACATCAAAAATCATGTCACTAATCTTTGCCGACTGCTTTACTTCACCGGCAATAGTTGCACTGATTTTTTGTGTCCCAGGAATAAAGTCGGTATCTATCCAAGGACCAATTGGGCAAAAGGTGTCAAAGCTTTTCGCTCTCGTCCACTGTCCATCTTTGGTTTGTAGATCGCGCGCGGTTACATCGTTGGCAATTGTGTAACCAAAGATCACATCATTGACGCGCTCTTTTGGCACATCCTTACACATGCGACCAATCACAATTGCTAGCTCAGCTTCATGATCAATTCGCTCTGACATCTCTGGCCAAACAATGGTGTCGTTGGGTCCAATCACTGAGGTATTTGGCTTCAAGAAAATAATGGGTTCATCTGGAACAACGCCACCCATTTCAGCGGCGTGATCGGCATAGTTTTTACCGACACAAACAACTTTGGATCGTGGGATAACTGGCGCCAACAAGCGCACCTTGCCTAATTCGATTCTGGCGGCAGTCTTTTGAATCCCACTGTAGATCGGATCCCCACTAATGATGCGGATCAGGCCATCATCTTCTAGGACGCCAAAGAGTGGATCTGGCCCTAATCCCGCATCAGGACCAGGAGTGAATCGAACAATTCGCATGCCCTTATTCTAACTCTTACTCGGTGTCTTCAATCTCATCTTCTAGGCGTTCAACAATTACCGATGAAATTCGACGACGACGCCCTTGTGGTCGCTCTGAAGTTACCGACCAGCCATTCCAGGAGATCGTTGATCCAGCGATTGGAACACGGCCCAGCTTCTGTGCCATTAATCCACCAATACTGTCGATATCTTCATAGACATTTTTTTCAATATCCATTTTTAATTCGGCAGCTAAATCTTCAATATGCAAGGTGGCTTTAACACGGGCTTTATCTGGAGAAATCCACGTGATCTCACCTTCGCCATCATCGAATTCATCTTCGATTTCGCCAACGATCTCTTCGATTATGTCTTCAATTGTAATGATTCCGGCTGTGCCACCATATTCATCGACCACGATTGCCAGGTGGATCTGATTCTTTTGCATCTCTTTTAATAACTCATCGGCCATTTTGATTTCAGGCACAAAATTAGCCAGACGCATATGCTTTTCTACGGTTTCAGTTGTTTCGGCATCACGGTGATCTAATGCGCGCTTTGCCAGATCCTTTACGTAAACAATTCCAACAATGTTATCGATACCATCACCAATAACTGGGATACGTGAATAACCGCTACGCAGGGCAAGTGATAAACCTTGACGTACTGATTTATCTTTTTCTACCCACACCATGTCGGTACGAGGAACCATAAGTTCGCGTACCAAGGTATCGCCAAGTTCAAATACGGAGTGAATCATTTCGTGCTCATCTGATTCCACTAATCCACGCTCGTGTGCTTGATCTACCAAGTCGCGAAGTTCGGCTTCAGATGTAAATGGACCTGATCGGAAACCCTTACCTGGGGTAAGTGCGTTTCCGACTGAGATTAAAAGTTTGGTAACTGGGCCCAATAGAAATGCTAAACCGTAGGCAACGATAATTCCGTAGCGGGCATATTTATGCGGTTGCTGCTTACCTAATGTGCGCGGGCCAACACCAACGACGACGTAAGAAAGAACGACCATGATTAATACGGTTAACGCCATTGCTTGGGCAGATGAGTAATTACGCAGCAAAATAACAGCAAGTAATACCGTGGCGGTAAATTCACAGAGCTTACGAACCAGCAAAATTACATTTAAATACCGGGCAGGTTGAGCGCTGTATTTGCGCAGCAGGGCGCCGCCACGCTTGCCTTCTAGCTCATCGATAACGATTCGGGAGATCGAGGTAAGTGCTGATTCACTTGCGGCGAGAAAGCCAGCAAAGAAAAGCAGTGCGACGATACTTGTGATTGCTAACGGACTCATGAGCTCTTTTCCCAATCGGAGACGATCTTTTCTTGCAGTTCGAACATTATTTTCTCATCGGTTTTATCGGCATGGTCATAACCCAAGATGTGAAGTAGGCCGTGCGTAGCCAAAATAAAAATCTCGTGCTCAGTTGAATGACCTTGTGTATTGGCTTGCTGCGCCGCAACAGTTGGACTGATGACGATGTCGCCCAGAGTTACTGCTTGTCCTGGCGCTTCTGGTAAATCCATTGGAAAGGACAAGACATCGGTGGTGCCAGGTTCATCCATCCACTTAACATGAAGCTCGCTCATGTAATCATCTTCTACAAAAGAGATGCTCAATTCGCAATCAGGATTGAGATCAAGGACAGCAAGTGCGTTAGCCATCAGGGAAATGAGCTGATCTGATGGGACTAACTGACCTGAAGTATTAGTTACTTCAATGTTCATCTATTGCCGTATCGGACGCACTAATTGTTGGTGTTGATCAAAACTATCGTAGGCACGCACGATGTCGCCGATTAAACGGTGGCGAACCACGTCTTCGGCGGTTAGCTCCATAAATGCGATGTCATCAATATCTTTCAGGATATCGCGCACAACGCGAAGCCCTGACTTTTGTGCATTAGGTAAATCAATCTGAGTGATATCACCAGTAATAATCATCTTTGAAGCAAAACCTAGACGAGTCAAAAACATCTTCATCTGTTCAGGTGTTGTGTTTTGAGCTTCATCCAAGATTACAAAGGCATCGTTTAACGTGCGACCACGCATGTAGGCAAGAGGTGCAACTTCGATAATCCCAGATTGCATCAAACGTGGAATTGAATCGATATCGATCATGTCGTGCAGCGCATCAAATAACGGGCGCAAGTACGGATCAATTTTTTCACTTAATGTTCCGGGTAGAAAACCTAAGTTTTCACCGGCTTCAACGGCTGGTCGAGTAAGAACAATCCGATTTACTTTCTTGGCCTGCAGTGCAGCTACTGCCATAGCCATGGCAAGGTAGGTCTTACCCGTTCCAGCTGGGCCTATTCCAAAAGTAATGGTGTGATCTTCAATCGCATCTACATATCGCTTTTGGTTAGCCGTCTTTGGACGAATTGTGCGGCCACGATTGCTGACAATATTGAGTGATAAAACTTCAGCTGGATGATCTACTGGTTGATGTTCCAGCATTTCTATTGCGCGATTGACGCCATCGATGTCGAGGTTATTTCCACTTCGAACAACGACCATGAGTTCGTTAAAGAGATTCTCTAATTTAAGGCAATCATCGTGCGGGCCGCGCAAAGTGATTTCATTTCCGCGAACAGTTATGTTGACCGACGGGAAGGCAGCTTCAATAGTTCGAAGATTGTTATCTTGCGGACCCACGACAGCAACCATTGGAATGGCGTTGGGTACGACTAAAAGCGTTCGGTCCATATGATGGTAAATCTATCTTTAACCGGGGGGCCACGCCATGTGGCGGCCACCTAGTAAGTGAAGATGAGCGTGAAAAACGCTCTGGCCAGCATCGGCGCCGGTGTTAAAAACAGTTCGGTAGCCAGTTAAGCCCCGCTCGGTCGCGATCTCATCGGCAGCCAAGAAAAGCGCTGCCGTTATCGTGGCGCTGTTTCGGGCCACCCCTGCCGCATTTTCGGTGTGCAAGGTAGGAATCAACAGAACATGCGTTGGTGCTTGCGGGTTGAGATCGTTAAAACCAACAACATTTTCATTTCGAAAAACTATATCGGCCGGGATGTCGCCAGTGATTATCTTACAAAAAATGCAATCTGGATCTAGCGCCATGTAATCACCATACCTTTAACAATGCCGACACGGCTGAAACCGCCGCGATTCCGGCATGTGCCGAGCGCAAGATTGGTCGACCCATTAATGCAACTTTTGCGCCGGCAACAACAAAGGCGGCAACTTCTTCATCGGTTAAGCCACCTTCTGGACCGATAATGATTAATAAGTTAGCGACGTTGTGCGATGAAACTTGATCGGAAAGTTTTTGAGTCGCGCTTTCATGAAAGACGATTGCTAGATCACTAACGGCAATTGCTTCACAGATTTGGACAGTCGTAGCAACTTGTGAAACTTGCGGAATTCTAAATCGGCGCGACTGCTTGCTAGCCTCGCGCGCGGTGATTGCAAATTTATCTGATGCTTTGCCAATACTTCGGGCCGATGCCCACGGCACAATCTGATCAACGCCGGCTTCGGTTAAAAGTTCAATCGCCTCTTTTGCGCGATCACCTTTTGGCAAGGCCTGCACAACGGTAATTGTTGTGGCTAATGGCTCTTGATATCCAATATCAAGGACTTGAACTTGAATAGATTTTTTTCCAATTTCAACTGCCTTAATCTGTGCCCACGAACCATTGCCATCGCTGAGCATAAATTCATCGCCCGGCTTTGTGCGAAGTACGCGGATTGCATGTTGAGCATCCTCATTATTAAATTCGTAACTCAATCCAGCTTTATTGGGCAGATCGTTAACGAAAAAGAGGGTGAACATTATTTGTTAAACACACCCTTGATTTTGCTAAAGATTGATCCATCGTGACCCTTAACGTGGGCATCACTGGCTTTTTCGCCACGGGCAACGGCAAAGGAGCGCAAAATATTTTCCTCTTCTTTGCTCAACTTAGTTGGTGTTTGAACTTCAATATGCACAATTAAATCTCCGCGATCTCCGCGACGAAGCCGCGTCATTCCTTTACTCTTAATCACAATCGGTGCACCACTTTGAGTTCCGGCCTTTACCTGAACATTGGCTGGCCCATCTAAAGTTTCAACTGAAACCGTTGTGCCGAGTGCGGCAGCGATCATGGAAATCTCTAGCGACATATGTAAGGTATCGCCGTCGCGCACAAAGTACTCATGCTGTTCTTCAACGATCTCTACGTACAAATCACCAGCTGGTCCCCCGCCGGCACCAACTTCACCGCGGCCAGACATTTGAATTCTATTTCCAGTTTCAACACCAGCTGGAATCTTTACATCAATAGTTTGGCGACTTCGAACTCGACCTTCGCCAGCGCATTCCCGGCAAGGATTTTTAATAATGCTGCCATATCCCTGACAGGCATTACATGGGCGCGAAGTCATTACTTGCCCAATCACAGAGCGAACAACTTGCTGTGTTTCTCCGCGACCCTTACAGGTTAAACACATCTCTGGATGATCACCGTCAACACAGCCGCTGCCAGTGCACTTGGTGCAGACAACAGCTGACTCAACAGTTATTTCTCGTTCGGTACCAAAGCAGGCTTCATTGAGATCAACTTGAATTCGAATCAGTGAATCTTGGCCGGCCCGCATACGTGGACGAGGTCCGCGAGATCCGCCGCCACCAAAAAATGCATCCATGATGTCGCTGAAGCCGCCACCAAAGTTTGCGCCGCCGCCACCAAAATTACTGCCACCCATGTCGTACTGCTGGCGTTTTTGCGGATCGCTTAAAACATCGTAGGCCTCGGTTACTTCTTTAAATTTATCTTGCGTCTTTGGATCTGGGTTTACATCGGGATGAAGTTCGCGGGCAAGTTTGCGGTACGACTTTTTAATCTCATCAGCCGTGGCACCTTTTGTGACACCCAGCGTTGCGTAATGATCTGCCACTTATGCACCCTCATTGATAAATCGTCCGACATAACGTGCAACGGCATCAACGGCTGCAATCGAGCCAGCGTAATCCATTCGAGTTGGCCCAAGAACTCCTAAGCCGCCGTGTGAAGATTCTGGTGTTCCGTAACCGACTGTGACTAACGAGGTTGCCCAAAAATTCTGCTCATTTTGTTCTTGGCCAATTCGAACTTGAACCGTTTGATTTGCCTCGTTGAGTAAGGACAATAAAACAACTTGCTCTTCTAATGCTTCCAGAATCGGGGAAAGTGTAAAACCTAGATTCTCACCGGAGCGAGCTAAGTGAGCC
Organism: Candidatus Nanopelagicales bacterium; assembly: GCA_038214925.1. GTDB lineage: Bacteria > Actinomycetota > Actinomycetes > Nanopelagicales > Nanopelagicaceae > Planktophila. Next base: position 14,560 of record JBBQRL010000015.1, read on the forward strand.
GTTCCAGAGATCGCCATTTTTTCGCGGTTCAGTGCATCTCCAAGAACTGGATATGTAACCACGGCAACTTGCTTTGTAATATCGGCCAGTAACTTTGCCGATTTTTTTAATAACTCATCTAGATTATTTGAGCCTTCTAAGAAAGTTTCAATTGCGCGGCGCTCGGCCGTTGATAATGGTTTTACCGTTGCTAATTTATCAACGAATACTCGGTAACCTAGATCCGTTGGAATTCGGCCAGCACTTGTATGAGGGTGGGTGATCAAGCCTTCATCTTCTAGTACGGCCATCTCATTGCGGATAGTGGCAGGTGAAATCCCGAGTCCATGGCGATCGGCAATAGATTTTGAGCCGACCGGTTCTTGGGTCGCAACGTACTCATCGACAATTGCGCGAAGGATTTCAAGACGGCGTGATGACATTTGATCCAAGCGTACTAGATTGTTATTTCTCGCACGATTTGATCGGCGATTAATCGGCCAGTGGGGGTCAAGACAACGCGACCTGCAACTAGTTCCACAAAGCCATTTTCTCGATAACTGGCAAGAAGTTCTAGCTGATGCGGCAGCAATAATTCGATCAATAAACCCTGGCGCCTTCTGATCCCAAGCAAGATTGATTCATCAATTTTTTGTTCTGCCGTCAGATTTTCACTCTCGGCTATTGGTGATTCACCAGCAAATACTTTGTTTTTATAAGCCGTTGGATGCTTCACATTCCAAAAACGTTTTCCATCTATGTGGGAGTGAGCACCCGGGCCAAGGCCCCACCAATTGATATGGCGCATGTACGCGATGTTATGGCTGCATTCATGGCCCGGCTTGGACCAATTGGATATCTCATACCAAGTCATCCCGTTGGCTTCGCATAATTGATCAACGAGCAAATACATATCGGCCATTAAGTCATCATCTGGCATCGCTAAATCGCCACGTTTAATCTGCGCAGCTAATTTAGTTCCGGTTTCAATAATTAATGCATAGGCGCTGATGTGATCGATATCTAGCGCTAGAGCTGCCTGCACCGTCTCTTGCCAATCAACTAACGACTCCCCCGGAGTTCCGTAAATTAAATCAACGCTGATTGATTTAAAACCGGCTGCTCTAGCCAATGAGACCGACTTTTCCACATTAGCTGGATTATGCGTGCGATCTAAGACCGCTAATACATGTGGCTTGGCCGACTGCATCCCAAATGAGATTCGATTGAAACCTACTTCTAAATACTGGGCCAATTTTTCAGCCGTGATTGAATCTGGGTTAGCTTCTAAAGTGATTTCGCAATCGGGTGCTAAACCATTGCGCGCTTTAATCGTTGAAATTACTCGACCTAAATCATGTGCTGGCAATAATGAAGGGGTTCCACCACCAAAAAATATTGTCGGCACCTCATCTGTTGGCGTGGTTTCAAGTTCTTTTAAAACGGCATCGATGTAATCGTTACTAACGATTTCAAGTGTTGCACCATCTTGTAACTCACTTGGCGTATATGTGTTGAAGTCGCAGTAACCACAGCGTTTAATGCAATAAGGAATATGGACGTAGAAAGAGAGCGTCATTGGCTAGCTCTACGGGCGGCCTTAATCTTTTCGATATCGGCATCTGTGGCAAGTGCGGCAACGAACGCCTCTTGTGGAACCTCAACTCGGCCCACCATCTTCATTCGCTTCTTACCTTCTTTTTGCTTTTCCAAAAGTTTACGTTTACGAGTGATATCGCCACCATAACATTTAGCCAAAACATCTTTTCGGACCGCACGAATACTTTCGCGCGCAATAATGCGGGTACCGATAGCTGCCTGAATTGGAACTTCAAACTGCTGGCGCGGGATTAATTCACGTAGTTTGCCAGTCATCATGACACCGTATGAATAAGCCTTATCGCGGTGAACAATTGCACTGAATGCATCTACGGCTTCACCTTGCAACAAAATATCTACCTTTACCAGTAGGCCTTCGGCATCGCCTTTTTCTTCATAATCAAGTGATGCATAACCCTTGGTGCGGCTCTTTAATTGATCGAAGAAATCAAAAACAATTTCGGCAAGTGGCAGTTCGTAACGAATTTCAACTCGATCTTCCGAGATGTAATCCATCCCTAACAAGATGCCACGACGATCCTGGCACAGCTCCATGATTGTGCCAATGTATTCAGATGGCGCAAGGATCGTTGACTTAACGATTGGCTCCATGACTGTGGTTACTTTGCCATCTGGAAATTCAGATGGATTAGTAACTCGAATTTCCTTTCCATCTTCCATAACAACGTTGTAAACAACGTTTGGCGCAGTCGAAATAAGATTGAGTTTATGTTCGCGCTCTAACCGCTCACGCACAATTTCCATGTGTAATAGGCCTAGGAAGCCACATCGGAAACCAAAACCAAGTGCGGCCGAGCTCTCTGGCTCGTACACCAGTGCGGCATCGTTGAGCTGTAACTTATCCAGCGCATCACGCAAGATTGGAAAGTCGGCGCCATCGAGTGGGAATAAGCCAGAGAAAACCATTGGCTTAGGATCTTTGTATCCAGATAATGGCGATTTCGTTGGGTTGTTGTAGGTAGTAATGGTGTCGCCCACACGAGATTGGCGAACATCTTTTACGCCGGTAATTAAATACCCTACTTCGCCAACGCCAAGGCCTTTACCGGCTACTGGTTCGGGCGAGATAACGCCTACTTCGAGTGCTTCATGTCGAACGCCAGTTGAAAACATTTGAATTTGTTCGCGCGGTGAAAGATGGCCATCGACTACACGTACATATGTAATAACGCCACGATATGAATCGTAAACCGAGTCAAAGATAAGTGCGCGAGCAGATGCATTGGGATCGCCAACTGGTGCTGGAATTTGGGTGACGATCTGATCTAGAAGTTCGGCAACGCCATCGCCAGTTTTTCCAGAAACACGTAAACAATCTTCGGGTTGGCAACCAATTAAACGAGCAAGTTCGGCGGCAAACTTTTCTGGTTGGGCGTTAGGTAAATCAATTTTATTGAGCACTGGAATAATCGTTAAATTATTTTCCATCGCTAAGTACAGATTTGCCAGGGTCTGCGCTTCAATTCCCTGCGCGCAATCAACAAGAAGGACTGCGCCTTCGCACGCTGCTAGCGAGCGCGAAACTTCGTAAGTAAAGTCAACGTGACCCGGTGTATCGATCATGTTAAGAATGTATTCCTGGCCATCGATACCTGATTGCCATGGCAGACGAACTGCTTGGGATTTAATCGTGATTCCGCGTTCGCGTTCGATATCCATGCGATCTAGATATTGCGCGCGCATATTGCGAGTGTCTACTACTTCGGTAATTCCCAACATGCGATCGGCAAGAGTTGATTTACCGTGATCGATATGGGCAATGATGCAGAAATTGCGTATCTGCGCCGGATTAGTTGATGCTGGTTGCGGCGCCTTGGCAAGTGAGATTGCAGGCATAAACCTAGGCTCGCTTTAAAAAGTGAAGTGGATTAACGTGCGCCGGCTTTGGCAGCAGCCTTAGCCATTGATGACTTTGTGTTGGCAGCAGAGTTCTTATGTAGAACACCCTTTTGCACAGCGATATCAAGTGACTTTGATGCAGCGCGTAGTTCAGTTGTGATTACTGCGGCATCGCCAGCAGTTACAGCTTCGCGAAACTTTCGGACAGCGGTCTTGATAGATGAGCTCACAGACTTGTTGCGAAGGCGTGCCTTCTCGTTGGTCTTGATGCGCTTGATCTGAGACTTGATATTTGCCACTGGGTACTTCTCCGAACGTTAGAGGTGCTGTGAATGAAAATTAAGGGTACCGATTTAGGCGCTTAGGCTCAAATCGGGGCTCAAATCGGGGCTCAAATCGGGGCTCAAATTTAAGCGGTAATGATCCCCGATGATGATGCGCGGCGGCGCTTTCGCCCACCTGCCTTAGGAGCTTCTACTTCTACCTCGGCATTGAGGCTTTCGTGGAACTCGTGCCCGGTCGCATCGCTTTCTTCGGCATCTTCATGCTTTGAAGAAGGTGTATCAAGTTGTGGCATCGGCGCCTTCATCTTGACTGGTTCAACGTGAATATGAATTCCGCGACCGCTACATGAATCACATGTTGTTGAGAAGGCTTCAATGAGACCTTGCCCAACACGTTTGCGAGTCATCTGAACTAAACCAAGTGATGTTACTTCGGCGACTTGGTGCTTGGTGCGATCTCGACCAAGACATTCAACTAAACGACGAAGTACTGCTTCACGGTTAGCTTCCAAAATCATATCGATGAAGTCGATAACGACAATTCCACCTAAGTCACGAAGACGAAGTTGACGGGCGATCTCTTCGGCAGCTTCTAAGTTGTTCTTAGTTACCGTCTCTTCTAGATTTCCACCCTTACCAATAAATTTACCGGTGTTTACATCGATCACGATCATTGCTTCTGTGCGATCGATAACTAATGAACCACCAGAAGGTAGGTAGACCTTGCGATCAAATGCTTTCGCTAACTGTTCTTCCACACGGTAGTCGGTGAAAATATCTCCGGTGCCGGTGTACTTTTCAATCTTCTGAGTTAACTCTGGCGCAATAAAGCCAAGGTAGTTAGTTACTTCATCCCAAGCCGATGATCCTTGCACAGTTAGTTTACGGAAATCTTCATTGAAGATATCTCGAATAACACGTACTGCTAGATCTGGCTCTTCGTAGAGCGCGGCAGGTGGATGAAAGTTTGGATTTTGACTCTTTGCGTTGATATCTTCCCATTGCGCTTTTAAGCGAGCGACATCATTTGTTAAATCTTCTTCGCTCACACCTTCGGCAGCGGTACGAACAATCACGCCAGCTTCTTCTGGAATTAAATTCTTTAAGATCGCCTTTAAACGAGTGCGCTCTTCTTCTGGTAAACGCTTTGAAATACCAGACATGCCGCCACCTGGAATATAAACAATGTAGCGGCCAGGTAGTGAAATTTGGCTAGTTAGACGGGCACCTTTTTGACCAATTGGGTCCTTTGTTACCTGCACTAAGACTGGCTGACCAGTTTTTAAAACCGTTTCAATTTTGCGTGGTGCTGATTCAGAGATACCAGCGGCATCCCAGTTCACTTCACCGGCGTAGAGAACTGCGTTACGGCCCTTACCAATATCAACGAAGGCGGCCTCCATTGATGGAAGTACGTTTTGCACACGACCTAAGTAAACGTTACCCACGTATGAAACATTGCTATTTCTATTTACATAATGCTCAACCATGACGCCATCTTCGATAACCGCGATTTGAGTACGATCAGCGATTTGGCGAACAACCATTTCACGATCAACGTTTTCACGTCGCGCTAGGAAATCGCCATCAGTAATAATTGTTGGACGTTTGCGATATGGCTCGCGGTATTCACTGCGGCTACCACGATCGTTGCGATCATTGCGATCACGACGGTTACGGTTGCGATCAGGTCGGTCATTGCGCTCGGTCCGTGCTGGACGCTCTGGGCGTTCTCGCTTTTCGCGAACCTTTACGACAGTTAAAACGCCATCTTCCTCTACGGTTTCACCTGGAGTTACATCATCACCAGTTGCCCGACGACGACGGCGACGGCGATGTGTTGCACCATCTGCGCCTTCTTCTTGCGCTGAACCCTCTGCTGAATCTTCGGTTGAATCCTCTGCGCCATTTTCAATATCTGCTGAATCAGTTGCACCAGGCTTGCGACGGCCACGGCCACCACGACGGCGACGCTTATTTCGATTTCCGCCGTCATCGGCTGCACTATCTGCAACTGGCTTACTTTCAGAAACCTCTTTTTTAACAACTGGCTCTTCGGCCACTTTTTTACGTGGCTTACTTGCCGCAACTGGCTTTTCTGGAGCGGCTTGAAAGATTGCCAGCGGAACTGGCGCTGCTTTTTTGCGCGTTGTCTTTTTTACTTCCGTTGCATCACTGTCTACAACTGGAGCCTCTGTTTTTGCAGAAGCTTTCTTTACCGCACGCTTGCGCGGTGTTTTAGGCTCAATCGCCATGGCACCAAATCCTTTGTGCGCTTGTTAAGCGCTGTTTGTCTTCTTAAAAAATCCTTGTGGGTTTTCCGTACCGTTCGCGCTTGGCGTGTACCGCGAGTGATCGCGAGCCGCGCTGAACTAGTGGATCAAGTATGGCAGAGCCACCCGCAATTGCCTATTTACCCGCGTAAACGAGCGTGAACGTTCTGCAGCAGGCCAAAGCCAATCAAAGTGGCAAACATTGATGATCCACCGTAGGAAATAAATGGCAACGGTACGCCGGTCATAGGCATCAACCCCAACGTCATACCGATATTTTCAAAGAGCTGAAAAGCAAACCAGGCAATAACGCCAACGCAAACTAAACGTCCAAATGGATCGTTGGTTCGTCTGGCTATAGAAAAAGCTCGCATTAATAAAATGAGATACAGAATCAGAATGAAGCCACTTCCTAAAAATCCAAGTTCTTCACCGGCAACTGTAAAAATAAAGTCGGTCTGTTGTTCTGGCACAAATCGACCACTTGTTTGTGGTCCGTTGAATAATCCAGTTCCAACTAATCCACCCGAACCAACTGTGATTCGAGCTTGACGCAATTGATAGCCAGCACCTTGCGTATCGGCATTTGGATCAACAAATGTTTGAAGTCGATTTACTTGATACTCATTAATAATGCCCGCTTGCACGGCCACAAAACCACCAACAATTGCAACAAGAAAAAGACCGACTACCCATTTACTGGAAGCACCAGAAACGGCAATGATTGTTACGACAATCGCTGAAATAATTAAGACTGTTCCCATATCGGGCTGAACGATAATAAGTAGAACTGGTATTGCCGCAATTGCGAGTGCTTGCAACACATCCCGGTTCGATGGCTCATCACTATCGTGTGAGCGCTCTGCCAAAATCATGGACATACCGATAATAATTGCGATCTTGGCAAGTTCGGCTGGCTGAATTTGAAAACCACCAGGAAGTGCGATCCATGCTTTTGCGCCATTTACTTCGCTACCCAAACCTGGAACCAAAACTACGACTAAACCTAGAACTCCGGCACCCCATAGAAACGGCGTATATGCACGCAGTAATCGATAGTCAATGACAGTCACGCCATAGGCTAAAACAGCTCCGATTAAAATATTAATGATGTGGCGCTTTAAATAGTATTGCGGATCTAATCCATTTCGCGCATACCAATCGCGCGTGGCCGACCAGACCAGCAAAGTACCAATCACCAAAAGCGCCGCAACAACAGCGGTTAATACCGGATCAAAGCCATGAACAAGTGATTTGCGGTTGCGACGATAGAGACGTTGGCGTGCATGTATCTGACTCACTTGCCGAACTCCCTTGGCTTAGTTGCAGGGGAAATCTTAGGCAGTACTGTCGGCGGTTTGCCATCAAGGTAAATCGCCGCGCCTGGAACTAATTTATTTCCAACGACGCCAAAGAGTGTGGAGTAAATCGCTTTCACGCCAACACCCGAAGTAGATGCACCGAAACCACCTTGGCCGACCATCATGACAACGGCAAAGCGGGGATTATTACTTGGTGCAAATGATGCAAACCACGATGTGTCATCTTTCAAAGAGCCATTTGGATTTCGACCAAAGACTTGGCCAGTTCCGGTCTTACCGCTGATCTCTACTGGGAATCCGGCAAATACACCGGCGCCAGTACCACTAACTACTACTTCGCGAAGGCCAGCTTGTAAAAACTTTATCGTTGCTGGTGCAACATTTAATGTTCCTAGTTTTTTAGGTTCAAAACTCGCAACTACCGTTCCGTCAGTTTTCACGATCGCCTTAGCCAGGGATGTCTGCCAAATTGTTCCACCGTTGCCAATAGCGGCATACATCTGAGTTAATTTAAGTGGCGTAACAACTGTGTCACCTTGTCCGATGCTGAAGTTAACCGCATCGCCAGCGCGAACTTTGTCGCCGTCAACACAGTTTTCAGATGCTAACTGAAGTAAAAACGGTGTCTGCTGCACCTTTGTAGAATTTTCTTTATAGTTGCAATAGAAATCTTTATTTTGTTCATACCAACTCTTTTTATAATCACGGTCGGCTAGTCGTGAGGTTGATTCAGATGGCAGGTCGATGCCAGTCTTTTGAGTAATCTTGAAGGCTTGGGCTGCTTTAAAGAAATAGTCGTTGAGATTTGATTTCGGCCTTAAACCACCGTCTCGTAGCCACTCATCGAAGGCGATTCGATACCAGATGGTGTCACAAGAAACGGCTAAAGCTTTTTTCATATCCATGAGGCCCTGATTTTTACTATCAAAGTTTCGAAACACTCGAGTTCCAACTTCAACCTCAGATGGGCATTGATAGGTGGCGTTCAGGTCATAACCAGCGGCCTTTGCGGCAACAAGTGAGACGACTTTGAAAGTTGAAGCTGGTGCAAATAAACCCTGGGTTGCTCGATTAAGTGCCGGGACTGATTTTGCTTCACTAAATAGATCGGTAGCTTGAGCCACAGTTAAGCCAGCTTCAAAAGAGTTGGGATCATACGTTGGATATGAAGCCATCGCTAAAATTCGGCCAGTTTTTATATCCATCACAATCGCTGCACCGGAATCAGATGTATATCCGTTTGCGCGACCACGCAGCACCGCATCCTTCAAAGCTTTTTCGGCAGATGCTTGCAGTCGAACATCTAAACTTGTAACTAAGTGATCTCCTGGAATTGGCTTTGTATTTTGGCTTTCTCTAGTAATCGCTTCTTTCCGATCCACAATCAAAGTACGAATACCAGGCTCGCCACGCAAGAATGAATCGTATTGAATCTCTAAGCCATTTTTGCCAATACTTTCGCTGCGGAAATATTGATTGCCATTGCCTTTTAATAAATCATTTTCGGTTAATGGACCAACGTAGCCCAGCACATGAGCTGCGTTCACATCGACATATGACGGGTAATTTCGAATAGCAATCGGCTGTGCATCTACACCTGGGAAGGCGCTGGATAGTTCCACAATTTGTAATGCAATATCTGGATCTGCCGACTTGGTAATTGGAATTGGTTGATATCTAGAGCCTTGCCAACATCCAGCTTTTTGTCCCTTGGGTAGCTCCCCACATAGGCGGGTGTTTTGATAAATATCAGCATAATTAAGTTTCAAAAGCTTGGCTAGGCGTTTCATCATATCAACGCCTTTATCTTCTAACTTATCAATTGCGATTCGATCGATGGAAATTGCCAGACCGGCTTTATTCATGGCTAATGGCACACCATATCCATCAACAATTAATCCACGTGTTGCTGGAGCTACTACATCACGACTTTGAATACTCAGTGCTGCATCACGATACTTTGGCCCAGCGGCAACCTGTAGATAAAAAAGCCGACCAAAAAGTGCCACCAGTAGTGAAACAATTAAAATTTGAACGACTAGCAGTGAAAGTCTGGAGCGATTGTTCATAGGATCGACCTGGAGTTAATGATTAACTTGTGTAAATAAGTAAACAGCGGCAAAAGTATTGGCGATATTAATAGCACCCACAAAGTCATTCCAATCAAAGTAATCACGATCCGACCAAAGGTCGGCATCGGTACTCCTAATAGAACACCAGAAATTAAGTAAGCCAGCTCAACAAAAAAGCTAGCAATCACCACAAAGAAGACGGTACCAATTGCATTGCCATGAACATTGTCATCGCCATAACCAACATATGAAATGGCATAACCGGCGAGCAACATAATTAAAGTCCACTGACCAAATGGGCCAGACGAACTTTGCGATAAATCCATTAAGAAGCCAGCCGAAAAGCCAATTACTGCCGCTGCCTCAGTTTGGCTCAGGACCGCCCAGGTCAGTGCAAAGATAGTTAGCAATGAGAACCCGCCGCCAGGTAGTCGGAACTGCGTAATAACAGATTCTTGAATAATAAAAATTAGTAAAAAGATTGGCGCTGAAATTGAAATCTGTCGAGTAAGCATGTTCAGTTAATTACTTGGTGTAGGTGAAGGCGTGACAAAAATGGTAACGGTAGGTACCGGCGTTGGCCGCGGTTTTTGTGGAACAAGTGCATCCCCTGGATTTGATGTGGGACCACTAACGACTACTGCAACAACAGCTAGGGTAGAAAAATTTGTGTAGTAGCGAACCGTTGCAGTTTGGGCCACCGCGCCAGCTGAATTATCGGCTCCTGTCACATAACCAATAGGAACCCCAGGAACAAATGGTCGGTTAAAAATACTGCCGCGCGCTAACAAGACATCGCCTTCAACAATTGATGTTGAGTTATCAAGTAGTTGCAGAGATGCATTTTGAGTACCTCGGCCGGACAAAATGCCGATTTGTTGAGTACCTGCGATTCGACCACCGATTCGAAATCCTGGATCACTTGCCAGCTGAATTAAGGCCGAGGTTGGATAAACATCTTTCACAACACCAGCAATTCCAAACTCTGACAGCACAGTCATGTTTCTTTTGATTCCAGCGTTTGTTCCCGAATCAATTGTGATTGTTTGTGAAAAAGACTGACTAGAACCTTGGCTAATTACTCGAGCATTTACTACTTTGTATCCCGCAGTTCCTGCTAAATCTAAAATCTTCTTCAACTGTTCTAGCTCGCCATCAGCATTCTTACGGCTCAGCAGATCTAGTTTTAATTGAGCATTTTCGTTTTTTAGGTTTTGGATTTGGCTACGGGTTCTGCCTAGGCTTGTGACATCTGAAAAAAAGTTTTTTACAGGCGTTAATACCGTATTGCCCGCTCGTTGAAAGGGGGATAGCACCGTTTGCGTACCTTGGGTGAGTCCACCCAGCACCTTTACGCCACGTAGATCTAACGTAATCAAGAAAAGCGAAGTAACGATCAAGATGACTAGCAACAAACGTGCGCGGCCATCACCGCCGTTACGCATACGAGTTCGGTCCTAGCGACGCGGTTCGGAGATGAGTACCTTCTCGAGGGCTTCAAACTCTTCGATACATTTTCCGGAGCCTTCTACAACTGCATCCAATGGACGCTCTGCAATATGAATTGGCATTCCAGTCTCTTTACGAAGACGTTCGTCTAGTCCCTTAAGAAGTGCACCGCCACCAGTTAGAACAATTCCGCGATCCATTAGGTCAGAGGCAAGCTCAGGTGGTGTCTTATCAAGCGTACTTTTTACCGCATTTACGATTGCATTAACTGGCTCTTCTAACGCTTTGCGAATTTCGGCAGCTGATACAACGATTGTCTTTGGCAAACCTGTTGCTAAGTCGCGACCGCGAATTTCAGCATCATTTTCACCAGCTAGTGGGTAAGCAGAGCCGATCGCCATCTTGATCTCTTCTGCAGTTCGCTCTCCTAAAAGAAGTGAGAATTCGCGTTTAACCCAATTAATAATCGATTGATCAAGCTCATCTCCGCCAACGCGAATTGAGAGTGAAGTAACGATTCCACCCAATGAAATAACGGCAACTTCAGTAGTTCCGCCACCAATATCTACAACCATATTTCCAGTTGGTTCGTGAATTGGTAATCCGGCACCAATTGCCGCGGCCATTGGCTCTTCAATAATGTAAACCTTACGTGCACCAGCAGCGTAACCAGCATCCTTAACGGCGCGCTGCTCTACGCCAGTAATGCCTGATGGCACACAAATGACGACGCGAGGCTTTGCAAGGTAGCGACGACGGTGAACTTTTTGGATGAAGTAGCGCAACATGCGCTCGGTAGTATCAAAATCTGCAATAACACCATCGCGTAGCGGACGGATTGCAACGATGTTCCCGGGAGTACGGCCAATCATCTTTTTCGCTTCAATGCCAACGGCTAAAATTCCACCAGTGTCTTGGTTAACTGCTACAACTGAAGG
>JBBQRL010000016.1:0-26230 GCA_038214925.1 Candidatus Nanopelagicales bacterium
AAGGAGCTGATTACGCAGTCATCGGATGCGACCAGTGTTGGGTTGGATATAAAGCGGTATCTGCTCAATACGATTAATGAGAATAATAATGATCGCGAGAAGTTTAGTGATGCGCAGATTGCAGAGGCGCAGCGGATCTTGGATAGAGCGGGGCCGGCGGCGTTTTATTGGATGAGTGATATTGCGGCGCAGTTGGCGGTGTTGGCGGCGGCGCAGGCCAATGGGTTGCCGACGAATGTGGGGGAGAAGTTGGGGGATCGTGCGACGGCCGAGGCGATTGTGGATGTGGTGGTAAAGATTTAAAAATTTGGTATTTGATACTGCAACTCTTTTGATGTGAAGGCGGGCGTGATTGTGATTAGAGCCCAAGAACAGACTGGACACCGATTGGCAAGGCTAATTGGCGCAGGTAAAGTAGTTAATTTACTATTCTGAAAAGTCAAAAACCCGCAGATTACGCTGCGGGTTTTCTGCTGTAACTCATTCAGTTAAATTGAATCTAACCGAGTGCGCCCCTCTGACTAAGTAATTAAATATTAGCATCAGATTTTGTAATTTTGTAGTTCTATTTTATCCACAGAAATGATTCTATGAAAATGTCACGTTGCGTAAAGCATTTACCTTCTGCTCGTGTGCCGCTGTAGCTCAGCGGATAGAGCTCCTCTCTGACTAAGGGGAAGGTCGCGGGTTCGAACCCCGCCAGCGGTACACAACACTTAATGGCCTCAGGGTTAGTCCCCCGGGGTCATTTTGTTTTGTGGTGGAAAGGGCTGAGCACACTTAGGTACCTTAAAGTTACCTTTTGCTACCTTATATGATATGGTCGGTGCAACAAAGGAGAAACCATGTCCATCCCGGTAAAGCTTTCAGAATCACTAGTCGAACATGCCAAGCGAATAGCGGCGGTCGAGCACCGTTCGGTGCCACGACAGATTGAGTTTTATTTCCGAATGGCCTTGATCGCGGAAGAAAATCCCGACCTATCTTTCTCCCTTATTCGAGAAATCATGAAAGCAGATGCGGAAGAGGCGATCGAGGAATACTCCTTCGGTAAATGAAAATTCTGCAAACGCCAACATTTATCAGGTTGGTAAAGAAGCTGCACCCGAATCAGAAGAAAAACCTTGATAAAGCTGTTCGAGAGATTGCAACAAATCCGGAAGTTGGAACGCCTAAAGTTGGAGATTTGGCTGGGGTTTATATCTACAAATTTAAGGTCAGCGGCTTGCAGTGGTTACTTGCCTACCGAGTAGTGAGTAAGAGCGAGGTCAAGCTAATGGTAGTCGGCCCGCACGAGAATTTCTATCGTGATCTGAAAAAGGGACAGCGTTAGCAAGTTAGTTATGGCTTAGTGCCATGCCATCTGTTAGCTAAGGGGCAATTCGCAATCTTTAAAAATGGGGCAAACTAAGTGCACCCAATGACTAAGAGTTCAAAGAGTAGCACTGCGCATCGATGACTTCGATAGGAAACTTTAACACTTTCTTTTGGTTTTGTATTTAATACTTATCCGCACAACTTATGGCCCCGGCTTAGTCCCCCGGGGTCATTTTGTTTGTAATTTAAAGGCGCTCATTGATTAATGCTTTTAACTTTGACCACAGCAATCATTTGATTTGTCGGTTATGTGGCTTAGGTTTGGGACATGAGAAAAAGTAGGGGTTTCGTAGCACTGGTGCTTTCCTTTGTGCTGATTGCTGGTCCGCTAAATGCAGCCGAACCTAAGGCCGGAGCAAAGTGCACTAAGGCCGGAGCAATTTCAACAGTAGGTGGAAAGAAATTTACCTGCGTTAAATCTGGAACTAAGTTGGTTTGGAATAAAGGAGTCGCCGCTAAAGCAGCGGCTAAGCCTGCAATCAATCCAGATTTAAAACCTGCCGAGCCAACCCCTGTAGCTACACCGGTGCCAAAATCTTCACCCGCCCCTGTGGCGACACCAACACCGACTCCTACGGCTATCGCACCAATTATTCCAAAAGCGCCAACTTCTTTTGATGATCTGATCGAAAATTATGCGGGAATTGCATATGCAGCGTGGAGTAAGTCAAAGGCCAAGATTGAAGCTTCAAAAAAGACGGCCACAAATATTAGATTTGTAATGAGTCCAACATCCCAGTTAACGAACAAAAATCCTGAAGCGGCTTTTGATCTAGTTTCAAGATTGTATTCAGGATATTCAAATCCAGTTAACACCGATATTTTAGTTTTTAATTTTGAAGATCGTGATTGGGCGATCAAAGAGGCAAACCGGTTAATGCCAATCGGTATCGGCGATTGGATTTCAGGCATTGCGTGCGCAACGAAAAGTACATGTTGGGGTGCTGGCGTATTCTCTGATGGCTCATCTACATTATTGATAGTTCTAACTGTTGGTAACTTAAGCGCAAACAATACAAATGGAACTCTTGAGGCTCATGAGTACACGCATGCAATTCAACAAACACAGATGAAGGCAACTCAGCCATGGCCAACTCGGGATCCATGGCCGCCCGTTTGGTATTTAGAAGGACAAGCGAATTTTACTCAAAACGCTGCGATGTGGTTTGAGTCATTTGACTCGTACATGAGCTTTCGCAGAGGAAGCACGGGTGAGTTATTTAGAAATTCAATGTATGACTCCGCGTACATGGAAAAATATTTTGTGGTTAATCCACCCGAAGAATGGCGATCCAAGTACGAGAGATATCGTATGTACGATTTGGGATCAATGTTTGTGGAAATTCTTACGGCTCTAAAAGGTCCAGATTCTACGATGGAGATGTGGCGTTTAGCCGGGACAGGTATGGGATTTGCCGCTGCTTTCAATCAGGTTTATGGAATTACTTTTGAAAAGGCGCTACCAATTATGGTCAAGGCAATTGCTTTAGAATTAGGACGGAATTAATTTATGGGAATTAGATTTAGAAAGTCGATGAAGTTGATGCCGGGGGTTCGGCTAAATTTTAGTAAAGAGACGATGGGATTATCTTTTGGTGTGCCGGGTGCCAGATACACAATGAATACAAAGGGCAGGCGAACTATCAGTACTGGAATACCTGGGACGGGTATTTATAACGTGGAGACTTTAAGCAGTGGGCGAACAACTTCGAGGGCACGAGCTGCGGCGCAGGAGCCGGAATATCAAGAGTATTCAGTGCCAATAAAGCCAGGGTTTTTTTCACCGAAGCACGAGAAGGCATTTCATAAATTTCTTTTGGATATTTATGGCAGTGCCGATGGGCAAGTAGATAATCAACGAAGCGTCCTGGATAAAGGCGCAGCGTTAAAGCTTTTATTTCCGCAGTTACAAAAGCCGGTCGATGCAGTGATGTTTTTGCATGCGGCAACGTTGGAAGAGACAAGTGCCGAAGGTGAAAAACTTGGGATAGCGATTTGGGCTGATCGCGAGGAGTACTTTGGTAATTTGATTGCGCAGAAGTATTTCGAGGGAATGAAAGTTGCCTTTGAATTAACAAAGGGAGTTACAAGTACCGATGTATATAACGCGCAGACATTTGGGTTGATGTGGGCCGAGGCGTTGCAGGCGGGCGAGCGTTATCAGGAGTCGATGGATGTGTTGCAGGCGTTGCGGGCAGATCAGTTGGTGGGGTTGGCCTTAGCTGATCTGGAAATCGTGATGAAGGATTTCGATGGGGCGATTGAGACGACTGAAGATATTGAGAACGAGGATGATGCAACTGCGATGATGTTGATCTTTCGTGGGATTGCATTTCGTGAGAAAGATTTAAATGATGCGGCGCTGGAGTGTTTCAAGCGGGCGTTGGCATCAAAGAAGCGCTCACTCGATGTCTTGCATCGTGGTTTATACGAGCGCTCATTTGCCTATGCCAAGATGGGTAAAAAGGCGATGGCGCGAAAGGATTTAGAAAAGATTTTGGTGGATGAGCCAACTGCTGCGGATGTGCTGGCGGCGCTGGCCAAGCTGGATTGATGTAACCAAAGCCTGAGAGTTGCCTGCACAAAATTGTTATGGCGGGGTAGCAGTCAGTTGGCTAGGCTTATTTCGTTGGTTATCGAAGAGGCGTTAATTAGTGATGGGCGGATCTATGCAGTTATGGATGTGGCTAGTTGCTGGTGGCGGATTGTTAGTTGCCGAAATGCTGACCGTTGATCTCTTATTTGCATCGCTCGCCTTTTCTGCCTTTTTGGCTGCGATTGCTAACGGTTTGGGTGCCAACACGGCGGTGCAGGGTTTGGTATTTGGTTTGGCTGCGGTGATTTCCTTATTTATCTTGCGGCCAATCGCTTTGAAGAATCTAAAGAAGAGTGCACCTGAATTTGCCACAAATGTTGATGCGCTCATTGGTGCACCGGCTCTTGCTATGACGGCGATTGATGATTTATCGGGACAGGTAAAGCTCAGTGGGGAAATTTGGAGCGCTCGCAGTGAATCGGGTGCGATTGCCCAAGATGCACGAGTTGAAGTTGTAGCAATTGAAGGTGCCACCGCAGTTGTAAAGCAGAGAGGTTGATGTCATGAATTATTCATTAGGAGTACTAGTACTGCTGGTCATTATTTTCGGTGTGGTGCTGGGGCGATCTATTCGCATCATTCCGCAGGCAAGTACTGGCTTGGTAGAGCGACTTGGGCGATATCACCGCACGTTGGGTGCTGGTCTAACGATCATTATTCCTTTCGTCGATCGTTTGCGTCCGCTGATCGATATGCGCGAGCGAGTTGTTTCATTTCCACCGCAGCCAGTTATTACTGAAGATAACTTGGTGGTTTCAATCGATACCGTTATTTATTTTCAAGTGACTGATCCAAAATCTGCCACGTATGAGATTGAAAACGTGATTCAGGGAATTGAGCAGTTAACGGTTACTACCTTGCGTAACGTTGTTGGTGGGCTTGATTTGGAAGCGGCTTTAACTTCGCGGGATTCTATTAACGCCGCCTTGCGTGGAGTCTTAGATGAGGCAACCGGCAAGTGGGGGGTCCGTGTTAATCGTGTCGAACTGAAGGCGATTGATCCACCTCCAAGTGTGCAAGAGTCGATGGAAAAGCAGATGCGTGCTGAGCGAGATAAGCGTGCTGTGATTTTGACTGCCGAGGGTGAAAAGCAAAGTCAGATTTTGACGGCTGAAGGTGCGCGTCAAGCCGAGATTTTGCGGGCCGAGGGAGATGCCCAAGCTGCAATCTTGCGCGCCGATGGTGAAGCTGCTGCGATCAAGAAAGTATTTGGCGCGGTACATGATGCAAATCCAGATGAAAAAGTTTTGGCATATCAATATCTGCAACAGCTACCTGCCATTGCAAATGGAACTGCAAGTAAGATCTGGGTTATTCCAGCCGAGTTAAGTGGGGCTGCCGAGCAGATCATGAAGGCTTTCAAAAAGTAACGCCTAGTCGGCTTAATGCTCAACCATGGAGCTGTGATCGTAATTTAGCGAAAGCTCATAAAGGTGCAGTTTTCATATCCTGAGTTACTTGTTAGCGAAGAAGCGCAACGGGCCAACGTGTTCTAGCGCTACTTGCTCGCCAACAGTGAAATCAAAGGGTCCGGGGATACGAACTTGTAAATGTTCCTTGGCGATATCAATGCTGACCATGGCATCGTGACCGTAGTAATCAATCTTGGTAATTAAACCGTTGATGGATGATGCCGAGATTGTGCGGTTGAGCTTGATCTCTTCGGGGCGGATAACGATGTGGCCTTGGGTAATTGATTGCGATGAAGATTTAATTGGATTAAGGATGTAATCGGTACTGCCATCTGCTCGCTCGAATGCTTGCAGGATCAAGGCATCGCCAGTACTGATTGCAAGAGCGGGGGATATTGGGGAAGAGTAAACATCTTCCGGGGTGCCGCTTTGAACTATTTTTCCTTCGCGCATTAGGGCAATAACATCGGCTGAAACTAAGCCTTCTTCGCGATCATGAGTAACTAAAATTGCGGTGGTGTTTTGTGAGCGCAGCAAATTAATGACATCGGTGCGCAGTTCGGTGCGAAGCTCGGCATCTAATGCCGCAAAGGGTTCATCCATTAAAACAATGGAGGGCTTAATTGCAAGTGCTCGAGCAAGTGCAACGCGAGTTTGCTGGCCACCGGAAAGCTGATGGGGCATGCGATGGCCAAAGCCTTCCATGCCAGTTAGGGCCAACATCTCTTTTGTGGTTTGGCGAATTTGATCTTTAGTAAAAATAGTGCGATCGATTCCAAAGGCGATGTTTTCCATAATATTTAAATGCGGAAAGAGTGCGCCTTCTTGTGGCACATAACCAATTTTGCGTTTGTGTGGCGGCAAGTGCACCGATGAAAAAGAGACAAGCTGTTTACCAAAACGAATCTGGCCCTCACTAGGGCGGATTAATCCGGCGATTGAACGAAGCAGCGTTGTTTTGCCACAACCTGATGGACCAAGAAGTGCAGCTATTTGACCTTGGGCCAATTTGAAAGAGAGATCATCTAAGACAGTTTTTTCACCGAGCATTACTTTTAGGTGCGAGAGTTCAAGTGCGTTCACTTGTCGCCTCCTGCACTGTTGTCGATGTAAGCACGGTCATCGTGATCTGGGCGGCTAATAAGAAAAGTTGGAATTGCCGCAACAAGTACCAAGATTAATGCATAAGGTGCGGCCTCATTAAATCGGTTAATTGATCCAGCCGACCAGATATTTGTGGCAAGAGTCTCAAAGCCAGTTGGACGAAGCATTAATGTGGCCGGCAACTCTTTCATGGCAGTTAAAAAGACCAAGATTGTGCCAACGCCAATGCCAGGTGCGGCAATCGGTGCGATTACTTTGCGAACAACTGACCAGGGATTCATGCCCAGAGTTGCCGCAACATCTTTAACGCCACTGGGTACACGGGCAAGGGAAGAGCTCATGCTGATAACAGATTTTGCCAGAAATAGCAGCGCATAGGCAAAGGCCAGCAGTAGCGTTGTTTGATACAACGGACCAAGTTTTGAACCGACCGAAACAAGTGCCAAACCAACAACCACACCGGGTAGGGCGTGGCCAATCACAATAATTTTATTGCTGATTTGACCAAACTTTGTCATCTTGCCTGAAAGAAGTAAACCAATGGGAGCTGAAAGCAGTAGCGCGATTAATGCACCAACTGCGGCAACAGAGATTGTGGCAAAGGTGGCGCGGGCTAGATCGGTGTAATCAATCGGAACTGGGTTGGAGAAAAAGCGGGAGAACAAAACATAGAAGGGAATAATCACGGCGATGATTGTGAAGATCAGAATTACTGCGGTGATGCTAACGCGCAGGTAGTTTTTGCGAATCAGCGAGTTCTTGACCGAGAAAGTTTTAACGATCTGGCCCTTTGCCGAACGTCGCTTGATTGCTTCATCGCCAAAGACAAAGAGAATAGAGAAAGCAATAAGCACGAATGAGATAACGGCGGCGGCGCTGCGATCATAGGAAGCGCGATACATATTTTGAATCGTGACAGTTAGGGTCTCCACATTTAGCAGCGAGACGGCGCCAAAATCACTCATGGTGTAGAGACCAACAAGGAGTGCACCGGCACTTACGTGACCTTTAATTTGTGGCCAGATAACACGGGTAAAAGTTTGGCGATAGTTAAGGCCAAGAGAACGGGCAACTTCAATTTGGGAACCATCAACGGATCGAAGTCCAGCCAAGGTTGCCAAAATTATGTAAGGAATTGTGGATAGAGACAAGATAAATACGGCAGCGGCGAAGCCAGAAAAAGATGGGATCAGTGCAACCCAGGTGTAGGTGAAAACATACGATGGGATGGCAAGCGGCAAAACAGTTGGAATAATAAGTAAGCGTCTAAAAGGAAGTGCTACAAAGTGCAATCCGCTAGCAATTGCCACGCCTAAAGTCAGCGTAATTACTACAACGCAGGTAACTAAGAGCGCAGTTGTAGTGAGAACTTCTAGGGTTTTTGTGCGCAAGAGCAGCGCGGAAATTTCCGAGAATGGTTTATCACTTGCTCTAACAAGCAAGTAGATAAATGGAATTAGGGAAAGGGCTGCGACTACCCCAACTGCAACGTTTAGGCCAACCCTCCACGCACGTTGGGAAGACGTGTGCGCAGCAGGCCAATTGTGCGTTGCGTTTGGGGTAGTCGTCACCATTTTTAAAGTAGACCGACCTCAATTAACAGTTCTTGAGTTGTCTTAACTTCTTTTAAAATAGCTAGGTCAACTGAAGGTGCACCAACTTTATCTAGGGCTGGTAGATCTGTAGGTGCGGCTGCGCCAACAAATAATGAGTATTCGTGGGTGTCGGTAACAAACTTCTGCTGTGTTGTAGCCGAAGTAAAGTAGTTAATGAGATCTTGGGCAGCTTTTTGCTTCTTGCTTGTGGCAAGAACGCCAGCGCCAGATACGTTAATAAGATTTCCGACATCACCGGGTGCAAAGAAACCAATTTTGGCCTTGACTGGGCGACCTAATGACTCTGATACTTCCCAGACGTAATAATGATTAACCAGACCGATATTGATTTCGCCCTTATCAATTGCTTCAACGATGGCCGAGTTCTTCAAATAGATCTTGGGACCATTTGCTTTGATTCCTTCCAGCCATGACTTGGCAAAGTCGCGGCCCTTACTTTGAATCATTGCAGTGAGGAATGCTTGGAAAGATGCGTTAGTTGGAGCGATACCGATTTGGTTTTTGTACTCTGGCTTTGTTAAATCAGTAACTGATATCGGCAAAGTTTTTAGGCGATCAGGTGAATAAGCAAAGACGCGGGTACGGGCGGTGATTCCAACCCAGTTGCGATTTGCCGCTACATAGTTAGCTGGAATTTGCGCAGCAACATCGGCCGGTAATGCCATAAACAAACCAGCGTCAGCGATTGCACCTAGTGAGCCGGCATCTTGGGATAGGAAAAGATCGGCTGGTGAGTTAGAGCCTTCTTCAAGAATCTGAGCAGATAGTTCTGCTGAATCACCGTAGCGAATATTTAGCTTGATGCCAGATTGGGCTTCCCACTGGGCAAAAAATGGGGCGATGTACTCTTCCGAACGACCTGAATAAATAGTCAGTTCGGTGACATCACTTGCTTGTTCATCCGATGACGAGCAGCCAGTTATTAGGCCTAAAAAGGTTAGGGCGGCAGCGGCTAGGGCGATCTTTTTCTTCGATAATTTCAAGGGAGTGTCACTTTCTGTAGGCACGTGCGAGGCTGCATTGCCTTCGAGTCCCAGACTCTACGCTCACCTGGGCATTTACGCAACATAAGTGTTGCGTAAATCAAGCCCCGATCGCGCTGATGAAGATGAGCATCACGGCGAGGCCAAGTGCCATGGCGAATGGAAAGGCGAATTTTCGGGGGATTGGCAGCAGGAAGATGCCGCCGCCGGCGACCAAGAAAAGGGCGGCACCTTGTTGGCTAACGATGTACAAAATGAGCGCCCCGCCCCCAAAACACATTGCGCAGATGATCTTAGAAAGTGTCGCACCCAGTAGCTGTGGCAGGCCGCGAATTCCGCTGGCGAGATCTTCTTCTAGATCTTTAAAGACATTTGCGAAGTGGGCACCAACGCCAAAGAGCGCACCGATTGCTGGCATCCACCATTTAATTTCTACTTTTGTTGCGCCAACAATAATTACTGGCAGCAGCCCAAAGGAAACTAGGTAGGGCAAAAACGAAAGCGGTGTTGATTTTAGTTTTGCGTTATAGGCAAGGGCGCTCGCAACGGCGATTAGGTGCAGCACTCCGTAGAAAAAGGCCAGTGGGCCAAAAAAGGTAAGCGCCAGCAGGGCAACGGTATCTACTGCGATGGCGGCCTGTAAGGTGCGAACTGAAATACCACCAGCAACTAATGGTTTGTTCATTCGGTGGTGTCGTTGATCATCGGCAAAATCAATTAAGTCGTTGCTCCAGCCAACAATTAATTGACCAGTAAAAAATGTAAGGGCAATACCTAGTGCAGTTGAAAGATCGCTACTTTGGTTGGCCAGCAGAAAAGTTAAAGTGGTTACAGTCATGGTTGGTGCAAAGTGAGCGGCACCTAATAATGCTTTTAGTCGCTTTACCATTCGCAAAGAATACCCAGGTTGATATTAAGATCGCTGAAAAACCCGAGAATTTCTCAGTTTCAACTGCCATTTGGAGTCGTTAATTGCGAAATTAATGAGCGGTAAACTAAGGTCAACGTTAGACTTTGGGCGTGACTAGAAATCGAGATCGTAAAGAGAGCCTTCGGGCAGTCGGAGTTGTTTTAGCAAGCGGATTTGTGGCATCAGTACTAACTGTGACACCACCAGCCGTGGCCGATTCGCACTCTATGTTTTCGCATTTACATGATGTGCGAGTTTTTGGTAATCAAATTTTGCTGGGAACCCACGAAGGGTTATTTGAATACAAAAATAAAGATACGTTTACCCAAATTGGAAAAAATCGTTCAGATATAATGGGGTTGAGTATTGCGGGTAAGAAGATTTATGCCAGTGGACATCCAGCGGCCGGGTCAAAAGCGATTAATCCAGTGGGGCTGATGGTTTCAAACGATATGGGTAAGTCTTGGCAAGATATTTCACTGCGTGGCAAAGCAGATTTTCATTTCTTGGAAGTTGCCAATGGTCAGGTCTATGGCGCTAATGCAAGTAGTGGCGAGCTTTTATATTCAGCGAATTTAGGTAAAAGTTGGACAAGTCTTGGCACGAACATGTATTCGGATATTGCAATCGACCCGAAAGTTAAAGGCGCTGCACTTGCAGTGAAAGAGGGCCAACTCTATTTCACTGAAAACTCACTAAAGTCCAGCAAAGAGTTAGCAAAGACTCCCAAACTAACTGCGCTGGATTGGAATAAAAAAGGGGTCCTCGGTGTATCCGGAAAAAATCTTTTGCGTTCAGCAGATAAAGGGAAAACTTGGATTACCGTAAAAACTTTTAATTCTGCCATCGCCTCAATTTCTCAATCCGAAACATTAATTGCGGTGGTTGTCGGGAACGCCGTGCAAATCTCACGAGACAATGGGAAAACCTTCAAGCAATAAAAAGTTAAATCTTTCCCTTGTCTAATCCCTTTAAAACCTGTTCCGCCCGCACACCCAGCTCCTCTAAATCACTTAATCGCTTTAATCCATGCACTTGCTGGCTCATACGGTGATTTTTCACAAATGTTTCTTTGTGTCGATCCAGAAAATCCCAATACAAAGTTGTGAAAGGACAGGCGTTATCGCCGACGCGAAGTTTGGGATCATAAACACAAGTTTTGCAGTAGCTGCCCATGCGTGAAATATAGGCACCGCCAGCTGCATATGGCTTACTCATCATGGCGCCACCATCGGCGTGAAGCCCCATACCGATAATGTTTGGCACCATTACCCATTCGGTAGCATCGATAAATACTTCGCGCATCCAATCTAGAAAAGCTTGCGGATTAGTACCGGTGATCAATGCCAAGTTACTTAAAACCATTAAACGCGGAATATGGTGCACCCAGGCACGTGATTCGATATCGGAAACAATAGTTTTCACGCAGTTCATCTGCGTTTTAGTTGAATCAGTAAATAGCGGCAGCAAGGCTCGGGTGGCATTTAACTGGTTGTTCTCGCGGTAGTCGGCGCCTAAATACCAGTACATGCCATTGACGTATTCGCGCCAACCAATTACTTGGCGGATAAAACCTTCCGCCGATGCAATGGGAACATCTCCGGTATCAAAGGCGGCAACGGCAGCTTCAGTTACTTCGCTGGCGTGCAGCAAGCCATTGTTTAAATATGGCGAAAGAAGTGAGTGATGTAGCGCCCAGTTATCTAGCGCCATGGCATCCTCATACGGTCCAAATTCGGCAAAGTGGTTATCGATAAAGTTTTTTAATTGAGCCAGCGCACCTTTGCGCGTTGTTGCCCAGGTAGTACTTGGCTCATAATCTAGTTGCTTTGCAACTTCTTTATCGATCTCATCGCGCTTGTGTTCTAAGTACGCCGGCCAGGTGTAATTTTTTGGCGGAGGCAATCGGTTCTCTTTATCAAAGTTCCAGGCACCACCAGTTGGCTTTCCTTTTTCGATCAAAACATTTAGTCGCACACGCTGTGCACGATAAAAGTTTTCCATCAAATAACTCTTCTGACCTTGGGCCCATTGGGCAAACAGTGGCCGTGGCGTTAAGAAGAAATCATTGGGCACAAATTCAACACCGAAATCTTTCAGCGCATTCAATTGGCGAAAAGAGGAAGGTTCGGCGCAGACGATAGGTAATTTAGGAAACTCTTTTTGGGCTTTCTTCAAACCATCAATGGTGGTTGCGGCTTGGATATATCTAACTGTGTATCCACGTTTTTCTTGGGCAGCGGCAAAATGTCTGGCCGATGAGATTAAAAAGTGCAACCGTTGCTTGTGCCAGTTTCGCCCAGTAGTCATACGGGCACTTTCAATTAGCACAATGACATCATCGGTTTTTTTACTAGTTTTTAAGACGCCAAAATTCTCATTGAGGTGATCAAAGGGAACATAGATCAACCGTTTCATAACTCAACTTTACTGGGAAAGCCCAAAATTACGAGGTGACATCCTTTTTCGCAAATTTATCAATGGCCAAAGCAAAGAAAAATAGCCCGCAGATAAAGCAGTACGAGGCACCGCGAATCATGGCCGACCAATCGATGGTGCTAGAGAGCGCATCAAACCAAGTGAAGGCGTAATGAACTGGCAGCCAATCGCGGATTGAACCAAGGGCGGTAATGGTGTCCAAGATATTGAGCAAGATTGAAATACCAACTGCCACACCAACGGCTCCTAATGGTGCATCAGTACGAACACTTAAGTAAAAGGCAAGGCCGGCTACGAACAATAATGAAATAGCTAAATAAGCGGTGATGATTGCAATTCTTGAGATTGCGGTGCCGTTATCAAAGGTGGCACCAAGCGGTGTTTGTAATGGCTTTGAACCAAAGGCGATCCACCCAACGATCCAGGCACCAAGTGGAACAAGTAAAACTGCAATGGCAGACAAAGTAAGACTGACTTTTATTTTTTGAATCAGCAAACGCGTGCGCGGAACTGGTGAGGCCAACAAGTATCGCAAAGTAGACCACTGGGCTTCACTGGCAACGGTGTCGCCATTAAATAGTGCGATGACAGTTACCAACAAGAACGGTGTTGAAAAATACAACATGGTGGTTGTGAAATTTGCTGCGCCAATAGTTGCTAAACCAATTAAGTCGGTGGTGCCAGAACCTAAACGGGTTGGACCACCACTGTTACCTGATGGGCCAAATTTAACGGCGATCGCAACCAGAATAGGAAGTGAGAGCACGAATCCATAAGCAAAGACGGTGCGCTTTCGCTTTAGCTGACGATATAACTCGACTCGATAGGGCAGAGTCTTGCCACTGTCATAACTCATTGCTTCGCCTTTCCAATTACTAAGTCATCACCGATAAGTTCTAGGAAGATCTCTTCCAAGGAACGAGAGCGACGGTTGCGGGTCAAGATCTTTTTCATCGGACCAAAGGCAACTAACTTGCCGCGGTGCATTAAGACCACATCGGTACAGGTCTGTTGAACTTCAGCTAACAAGTGAGAAGAGACAATGACGGTACGGCCGGTATCGGCGTAATCTTTTAATACCTGGCGCATTTCCGCGATTTGCTGCGGATCTAGGCCATTTGTTGGCTCATCCAGCACTAATAAATCAGGCATACCTAACATAGCTTGGGCAATTGCTAAGCGCTGTCGCATACCTTGGCTATAAGCACGTACCTTCTTATCTAAAGCAGTTCCTAAATTAGCGATCTCGATTACTTCATCTAAATATTTTTCGCCAGTGCGGCCAATAGATTTCCAGTACAGATCTAAATTCTCGCGGCCAGAAAGATGCGGCAAAAAGCCTGGGCCTTCAACGAAGCTGCCTAGGTTTGCTAACGATGGTGAACCTGGATAAATCGCTTTTCCACCAAGGTAAATCGCACCGTTAGTAGGAAAGATCAGACCCATCAACATGCGAAGTGTTGTTGTTTTTCCAGCACCGTTAGGACCAAGCAGACCTAGTACTTGTCCGCGACTAACGGTGAAAGAAAGATCAGAGACGGCTTGGTAGCCATCTTTGTAGACCTTAGAAAGATTTTCGATACTGACTAAGAAATCATCTTCGTTGGTTGTCTTACTTGGCTTTGGTCTGCGCAGATATGTAAATCCAAATAAAAGTACCAAAACTATTAGCGCAATGATTGGCCACAGGAAGTTGCTAGTTCCATTTGCCGAAGTTGTTGCAATTATTGTGGGAACACTCAGCGATGAAATCGCCGTAATTGTATAAAAGGCAGATTCTTTACTTAGTTCATAGCCTTGATCGGTACTTGAAATACCAATCGCTATTTTGTCGCCCATGGCAACATCTAAAACAACGGCTGGAAGTTCGACGTCAACGATTGCACCTTCAGCTGGGATATTTTCAATCCGTACTGGCGCAACTATTCCGTTGGGTTGGTTAGTACCACCACTTGGTGTTCGGGTAACTAAAGAAAAGAACAATGTGGCGTTGCCGGTAGTACTTGTAATGCGCAGCTTTACCGATGATGAACCAACAATTGAAATCGGCGTGGCCAACGCTTCGCTTTCGATGAATGCACTTTGTCCAGGGATAAATGCTGGGCTAAAGCCAGCGATGTTAGAGAGAACAGTTGATGCCAAGGAACCAGCAGAACCAATTCCGGGTAGTGCAGAAATTGCACTTGGGATTCCGCCAACCGGATAGGCAATTGGTGCCGGTTGCGCCGGCAACGCTATTGATAGTGATTGGGCCCGGTTTGGCAGCGACGTTGATTCAAAGACCTTTGGAATAGCGGTGGAGTCTTGCAACGAAATAGTTCCGTTAATGCGGGTGAATTGAAATCTTGGGAAGGGGATCGCTGCACCCTTGAGGTTTTTATCAAACCAACGCAGGCTCTGGGCCAGCAAATACTTTCGATCATCTGGGCCACCATCGTGTCCACTGGCATGCCAAATCATGGATAGATCTTTTGCAGGAAGTGCTTTTTCTAAAACAGATAATGTTTTCAGTGATTCAGCTAGTGGAAAGAGTGAGTCGGCTTGACCTTGCATTAACAGGGTTGGCGCACGCATTTTTTGCAGAAAATTAACTGGTGATACCGAATTTAGTAAATTCAGATCAGCGGCAGTGGGTTCACCATTTATTACGGCATTCTTATATGCAGTACACCAAGCATTGGCCAGCGAGCCACATTCACCCAAGAAGGCACGTTGCAAGGTAGCCAAGGCAAAGAAAGTTCCGGCCCAAACTTTTTTAAATGGCCCAGCAGTTGCCGATGATTTTGCCGACTGCGGAAAGAGCGCGTTCGTTAATGAACTCCACGTAATATCGGCAATTACGGCATCGATACGGGGGTCACTTGCAGCAGCTAACAATGCAGCGGCTCCGCCATACGATGCGCCAGTAATTCCAACAACCGGATCACCGTTACTATCTTGCACAACAGATTTATTGGTGGATAGGAAATCTACTAATTTCTTAATATCTGCAATTTCACCTGCTTGTGAGTTCATCGAAATTAAACCAGATGAGTCACCAAAGCCACGCGCCGACCACGTTAAAACGGCATATCCCTGATCCTGAAAGTAGCGAGCATCGGCGGCAACTGAATCTTTGCTTCCGCCAAAACCATGGGCTAATAAAATCGCTGGGGCGGGAAGTTTTTCCGGAAGAAATAAAGTTGTGTCAATAAAGACATCGGCACTCGTTTGAATCTTGCTTGATTTTTGCGAACCAGCGGCTTGCGCCGGATACACAGCAACGGCGGCTATCAGGATTACTACAGATAATCCCAAGGTTGTGCGGCGTAGTTTCACCTACACAAGATAATAGAAAATCCGATGTGCTGCACATTCAAAGAATCGGTAGGCTATGACAATGAAGCGTACCGCACTGGTTTTTCTCTTAGCTATGGCGCTTGTCTCATTTTTTGCCAATCCAGTTGCGCAAGGTGCGAAGTCCAGCACCAAGTTTTATGTTGCAAAAATGTTAAAGGCTCACACGCCGACTGCGCCAAATAATGGAACTGATGATTACCGTTGTTTCTTACTTGATCCTAAAGTTACCGAAGACTCAATCGTAAAATCTGTTGAATTTATTCCACAAAATAAGTCGTATGTTCACCACGCAATCATGTTTCGAGTGACCAATGCAGACTTACCCGAAGCAATTGCATCCGATAACAACGGACAAGGCTGGCCATGTTTTGGTGGCTCCGGTCTTGGTTCAATGCTTGGTTCTTTTTTAACTTCGCCATGGATTAGTTCGTGGGCGCCAGGTAGAGGAAAAGATGTTTCACCAAAGGGATATGGCATACCTTTCAAAAAAGGTGAGCGTCTAGTTTTACAGGTGCACTACAACTTATTAGCTGAACAAAGCGGAAAGTTACAAACCGATCAATCCAGAATTCGGCTCGAAGCAATTCCAGCAAAGGGTGCAACGGTTAAGCAGTTGAAAGTAAGACTCTTTGCCGCGCCGGTAGAACTATCGTGTCCAGCCGGAGTCACCGGGCCTTTGTGTGAACGCAAAAATTCCCTAATTGATTTAGCCGCGCGCACAAGCACGGCAAGTGCCTTTGAAGCTGCCGGTATTAATTTTCTTTGTTCAGGAAGCCCATTTAATCCAAAGCCATCGTTAGTTTCTCGATGCGACACAGTTGTGAACAAGGATTACAACGTGATTGCCGCTGCGCCACATATGCATTTACTTGGTACATCGTTAAAACTTATTTTAAATCCAGGAACCGCAACTGAACAAATTTTGCTCAACCGTGCTAATTACAATTTTGATGATCAATCAGCGACAGTTTTGAAAAAACCAATCGCCGTCAAAAAAGGCGATGTGATTCGAGTGGAATGCACCTTCGATCCAACTTTGCGCCAGAAGCTGCCAGTACTCAAATCTTTAGCCCCCCGCTATGTAACATGGGGCGAAGGCTCATCAGATGAGATGTGTTTAGGGGTAATTGCCGCGAATTAAGCGGTTTCTCTTGCAGCTTTCCAATACCCCATTTACCCTTAGCCACGACTAATTGAGGTGGGGCCAGATGAAATACAAATCAGTCAAAGGGTTGTTAAAGGGTGACGAATCACTGATCCCTACTAATTTCATTGACAAGCTTGAAGATATTTTGCACGGCTTCCTTGGCATAGTCTTGTTTATAATTTCAATACTTGCGGCCGGCTATACCTTGTTGCGTTTGATTGAAACCCGTCCCTTTTT
This sequence comes from Candidatus Nanopelagicales bacterium, assembly GCA_038214925.1. Classification (GTDB taxonomy): domain Bacteria; phylum Actinomycetota; class Actinomycetes; order Nanopelagicales; family Nanopelagicaceae; genus Planktophila. The sequence continues at coordinate 17,161 of JBBQRL010000016.1, forward strand.
CCCAGTCGGAATGATTCAGGGAATTAACGACATTCTCTTTGTTGTCATCATCTTAGAAATTATGCGCACCGTAATTGTGCGCTTCACTGATGGAATTTTTCAATTGGATAACTTCCTAATCATTGGTGTTATTGCAGCGGTTCGACATATTTTGACTGTTGGCGCATCTTTGACCATGGAAAAAGAGAAGACTAACGAGTACTTCAATCGGGCTTTAATCGAGATGGGCGTTAATACCGGAATCGTTTTGGCGCTGGTCTTTGCTTTGTTCCTATCCCGCGCGGCTAGAAAAGCCAACTCAGCGAAGTAACACTCAGTAAATTTTAAAGGTGCACTCTACGGCTGGCTAATGTATTTTTACACAATGAAGGGGCTATTGATCCTTGCGATTGCATGTGCTTTTTTGATACCAAGCCAAGCCGTAGCCCATCAACCTGTTCCCTTATTAGTCGGCGACACAGCTGCGGTGAAAGGCCCACTATTAGTTGATGGCACAATTTCCTTTGCAATTCGGGCATCGTTTACCAAAGCCAACGAAAAGCGCGGGTTTCGGGCAAACCTAAAATTAGGTGATCAGTTAGCTATTCAATATTTAATTGTAGATAAAAAACCCGAGAATGCATTAAAGATTTCACAGATGCCTAGATTGGTTGTGACTTCACCAACGGGTAAGAAATTTACAATGAAATTAATGGAGCGCACAAAGTTCTTTGAGCCCTATGGCCAAACTAACTACCTTTATCTTGGCCGCTATAGCGCGCCAGCAGAAGAAGGTACATATAGTTTTCTTGTAACTTCACGGGGCAAATCTTCGATCACGCTGGCAGTTGGCGAAAGAGAAGTATTCGGCGAAGTACTGCGAGATACAAACCAATGAAAGTTCAATCATCAATAGTTGTGATCTATGACGGTCAATGTGGTTTTTGCCAAGCAAGTGTTAATTGGATTCAACGAAAAGTTTCAGTAGAAGCTAAGGCTTTTCAAGAGACAGATCTATCGCAATTTGGTTTAACTATTGAACAAGCTTCGAAATCCGTGCAAGTAATTGCACAAGGGCAAACTTTTGCTGGTGCAGCCGCCATTTCTTATCTATTGAAGCAGCGTGGAAATAAGGTTTTATCATTTGTAATTACGGCAACTGGGCCATTAGGGCGTTGGGGATATAACTGGGTGGCAACACATCGAGACTCTAGGCTGGTTGCGATTGCCACCAAGATTTTGGAGCGAAGTAAGTGAAAGCTAAAACTAAAAATGGCTTTCCGCCTAAAACATGCGTTCGCTGCGGATTAGATTTTGAATGGCGCAAGAAGTGGGCCCGGGACTGGGAAAACGTCAAATATTGCTCCGAACGCTGTAAGAGCGGAAAGTAATTACGGGGTAAGGATTTCTCCGTGTGCAAATTGATGGGCGGCATCTGCATGACCACGCAGTAAGTGTGCTTTGCCGGCTCCATCGACTCGCCAATTTTTCTTTGCAAAAGTAACTTCTGCATCGCTAGTTAATCCAGTTACCAATGCAGTTTTTTCATCAATACCAATGACGGATGTGCCAGCAGGTGCGGTCAGCAATAATCTTGCTGCGCGTTCTGGAATCCAACGAAAGAATTTGTCGTAATGTGGAATCGTTCGAATATCACCGATGGTGCCAAAGCCTTGTGTACCTTCTTCTTTGGGGCGAAAGAAATTAGGAACGTGATTTCCCATCGCCATGGCCCCGGCGCTGCAGCCAGCTAATGATGAACCGTTTTTCCAAGCTGTTTCAATAGCTGCCCACACCGGAGTATTAATTAAAGTTTGTGCCAGATATCCAGGATCTCCGCCAGATAAATAGATCAGCCCGGCATCACTGATTTCATCGGCGAAGGCTTGGTTCATGGCATCGTCGCGATTGTAAATTGGTAAAAATATTGGTTCGGTATTCATTCGCTGGGCTTGTTGGGCGCCCAGGTCTTGCCAGAAGTTCAAACGATCAGGATCTTCTTGGCCGGCAGCTGTTGGAATTTGGATGTAGCGATTTTTCTTACCCAATGCCACTGCATTATTTAGCAGCGCGGTTTCCAGGCCTTGCATGATCGGCATGTATTCACCCGAACCAACTAACGCTAGCGCACCGCTCATTGGGCGAGCCTAATCTCAAGCGGGCAGGCGAGAAGGGTGAAAAATGCCATACTTTTGCAGATGCGAATGAGTTGCAGGAAGGAGCGTGATGACTTAAACTTTGAGTGTGAGAAAAATTCTTGGCAGTCTAATTGCGCTAGCCCTGATCGCATCCCTTTCCGCTTGTTCGACGAACTCAGAGACAAGCGCCCAAGACACTCGCCCCCTTGTGGCAACCACGGTTTCACCTATTACCTCGATCGCGGCATCCATTGGCGGGGATCGAATCCGAATCGAAGGGATTGTTCCGGAAGGCACAAACAGCCATACCTTCGAGCCATCGCCTCGGATTGCAAAGTTGCTGAGCAACGCAGATTTAATTTTAGTAAATGGTTTAAAGCTCGAAGATCCAACTCTTGAATTAGCTGAGCGAAATAAAAAAGCAGCGACCAGAATTGTGGAACTTGGCACCGTTGTATTGCCAGAGTCTGATTACATTTACGACTTTTCATTTCCGAAGGAAGAGGGAAAGCCAAATCCCCACCTATGGACCGATCCTGGCTATGCCATCAAGTATGCCCAGTTGATCCAAAACGAGTTCACCGCATTAGATCCTGATAGCGCCGAATACTTTGCCACAAACTTTGAAATCTTTAAGGCACAAGCAACTGAACTTGGCGCAGCTGTTGCCCAAGATCAAAAATCTGTGCCAGCCGGTAATTTAAAACTTCTGACCTATCACGATGCCTATGCCTATTTTGCAAAGGCATACGGCTGGACAATTATTGGTGCACTGCAGCCAGGTAGTTTTTCCGATCCTTCACCTGCCGATGTGGCGCGCATTATTGGACAAGTGAAATCACAAAAGGTGAAAACAATTTTTGGCTCAGAAGTATTTCCTTCTGCCGTATTAAAAGAGATTGGCCGGGCAAGTGGCGCTCGCTATGAAGATACTTTGCGCGATGATGATCTGCCGGGTGTGCCAGGAGATGCTAGCCATTCGTGGTTAGGGTTGATGAAGTACAACTACAGCACAATGATTAAAGGCCTTGGTGGCACACCAACCTTTATTGATTTAATCAAAGTCAGCGCAATGACGATTAGCGCAAAGTACCCACAATAATGAAATTAAATCCATGACCGGCACTGGAGTTGGTCCTGAGCTCATCAGGTTAGATGGCGTATCTGCCGGATACGATCACCATTTAGTTCTAAAGGATGTTTCATTTCATATCCACGAAGATCAATTCACCGGAATTGTTGGGCCATCGGGAGCAGGAAAAACAACGTTATTGCGTTTGTTGCTGCAAACTTTAAAACCAACCGTTGGAACTGTGTGGAAATCACCCGATCTTCGCATCGCCTATGTTCCGCAGTTAGAGACCGTTAATTGGAATTTCCCCATTACAGTCTTTGAATGCGTCTTGATGTCGCGCAAATCTTCTGGATTTGGCCCCAAGTCAACTGTCGCGGAAAAAGAGAGTGTGGATCAGGTGCTAGAGCGTTTGGGTATTGCCGATCTTGGTAAGCGTCATATTCGCGAATTATCTGGTGGCCAGCAACAACGCATGTTCTTGGCCCGGGCACTTCTTCGTCAGCCTCAATTACTTTTGTTAGATGAACCAACAAGTGGTGTTGATATTTCAACCCGCCATGACATTATGCATTTACTAGCCGACCTACACGAAGATGGCGTGGCTATTGTTTTAACGACGCACGATCTCAATGGCATCGCCACGCATTTACCACACTTGGTCTGTGTCAACGGTGGAATTGTTGGCGAAGGTACACCTAGTGAAGTTATGACATCTGCCTTATTAGAGCGAACCTATGGCGCCAAGATGGATGTGCTCGAGCACCTAGGTGTTCGACTCGTCGTTGACCAAGGTCCTGGAAATGTGGAAGGGCAAAGATTAAAATGACAACTTTGCTAGAACCATTTGCTTATGCATTCTTTCAAAAGGGATTAGTAGTTGCTGGTTTTTCTGGCGCACTACTTGGATTAATTGGTGTCTTTATCGTTTTGCGTGGTATGAGCTACATCGGTCATGGTCTTTCGCACTCAATCTTTGGTGGCTTTGCCGCTATGCAGTTGTTTGCGGCAAAGTTTTACGCGCTCGGTGCCGGCTTGTGGGGGATCGCATCGGCCCTAGCAATTACGGCGGTTACCAAGCGCAGCAAAGTTGGCGCAGATGCCGCTATCGGCGTTATTACTATCGCCTCATTTGCACTTGGAGTAGCCCTATTTTCTAAGTTTGGAACAAGTGGGCCATCATTTGAAAACGCACTCTTTGGCAGCATCCTTGGCATTACAAATGGGCAAATTGTTGGGCTCATTGTGGTCTCGGTTGTGACTTCACTCTTTGTTTTTCTGCGGTATCGCGCGTTACTTTTTTCTTCCTTTGATCCAGATGTTGCAAATGTTTCTGGTGTAAATGTGGGTCGAATTGAAGCGGCGTTAATGGTTGTTCTTTCTCTGGCAATCTTGGCCACCTTAACTGTGATCGGTGTAACTCTGGTCGCGGCCATGTTGGTCATTCCAGCGGTTATTGCACGAATGCTGACAAATTCTTTTAGTCGCATGTTGGTCTACAGCACGGTCATTGGTTTATTCTGTGGAATTACTGGAATGTATGCCAGTTACTTTGCCGATGTTCCATCTGGCACCATGATTGTTCTTGTCGGTGCTTCATTATTTATCATCGTATTGTCATTAACTGGCACTGCCGGATTGCGCAGATCTGCTGGGCTCGATTCTCATGCAGAAGTTGGCTCAATAGCTAAAGTTCGGTAGCCGCTAAACGTGTCATTTGTCGGTTTTTTAAGGTTGGGCTATTACGTTATCGAGGTGAATGTGAATAGCAGAATTTTGAAAACCCTCGAATCTGAGGCGATTGAAATTTTCCGAGAAACAGCTGCTGCCTTCCGTAAACCAGTGATGATGTACTCCATTGGAAAAGATTCGTCAGTGCTTTTACATCTGGCCAAGAAAGCTTTCTACCCTGGGCCAATCCCGTTCCCGCTTTTGCATATTGACACCACCTGGAAATTTAAAGAGATGATCACTTTCAGAGATCGGATCGCTCAAGAAAGCGGCGTAAATTTAGTAGTACATACCAATCAAGAAGGCGTTGCTGCCGGAGTTTCTCCATTTACGTCGGGAATTTCAGAACACACGAGAATCATGAAAACAGTTGCGCTACGTCAGGCTTTAGATAAGTTTGAATACGATGCTGCAATTGGTGGCTCTCGGCGCGATGAAGAAAAGAGCCGGGCGAAAGAGCGAATCTTTTCGGTGCGAGATGATGGCCATAAATGGGATCCACGTAATCAACGACCAGAATTATGGCGAACATACAACACTCGTTTGGCGCCAAAACAAACAATACGAGTCTTTCCATTATCAGACTGGACTGAAGTTGATATTTGGCGCTATATCTTGCAGGAAAATATCGAAGTTAACCCGTTGTACTTTGCAAAAGAGCGTCCCATAGTTAGACGCGGTGAACAGTTAATTATGGTCGACGATGATCGATACCCACTAAATCCTGGTGAAGTTCCAGAAATGATGAAAGTTCGCTTTAGAACTCTTGGTTGCTACCCATTAACGGCCGCCGTTGTATCTAATGCGCTTACCTTGCAAGAAGTTGTTGATGAAGTATTTGCAGTGAAACTATCCGAGCGAGCAACCCGTCTAATTGATGGCGCAAATGAAGATTCAATGGAAAAGAAAAAAACCGAGGGCTACTTCTAATGGAGAGATCGGTAATTAGATTATTAACCTGTGGCAGCGTAGATGACGGTAAAAGTACGTTGATCGGCCGCTTGTTAGTAGAAACCGACAGCATCCCACACGACACCATCGATTCCACAAAGAAAGTTCGACGCAGTGGATCGACTATTCCAGCCGGGGAAATTGATTTCAGCTTATTAACAGATGGCCTTGAAGCAGAACGTGAACAGGGAATTACCATTGACGTTGCTTATCGTTCGATGTCATTACTTGATGGCAAACGTTTAATTATCTCCGATGCACCTGGCCACGAGCAGTACACCCGCAACATGGCCGTTGCCGCATCGCGTGCCGACATCGCTTTGGTACTAGTCGATGCAACCAAAGGCGTGCGTACTCAGACTTTGCGCCACTTAACTATTTGTTCGCTGATGGGCATTAGCCGCGTGATTGTGGCAATTAACAAGTTAGATGCCATGGATTTTAGCGAAGCTGTTTTTGAAGAAATTAAATTAACGGTGCAAAAGGCGCTAACCCGCATGCAACTAGAAGATGTCATCTTCATCCCAATGAGCGCACTTGCTGGCGATAACGTGGTTGCGCCAAGTACCAATATGCCTTGGTATGGGGCAGACACCCTCTTGCAATCGATCCAGCAGTGGAGCCCGGCACACATCGAAGATGTTTCACCACGACTTAGAATCCAGATGATTTCACGAGCCGATAATTTTCGCGGCGTATCCGGAACTGTTCATCTGGGTAGCTTTAACGTGGGGGACAAGATCAAGATCTTCCCTAGCGATCAACGTGCGGTAATTTCTAAGATCGTTTCGTATAAAGAAGAGATCCAAACTGCCCAAGAATCAGATGCAATTACATTGGTGCTAGAGCCTGAAGTAGATGCAACCCGCGGTGATTTGATTGCACATGAAAGTGAAGAGCTACATCCATCTAATCGATTTAGTACCGACATTGTGTGGCTAGATGTGGATCCCATGATCCACAGCCGCTCGTACCTATTTATCTCTGGCCCTACACAAACCCCAGCAACGATTTCTAGAATTACCCACAAGATCGATGTAAACACAGGTGCGCATACGGCAGCTAAAACGCTAGCGGTAAATGAAATTGGCTCAGTTGAAATCGCAACTGATATCGCATTGCCATTGCTGCCATATAAGCAATCGCGTGAATTTGGAAACTTTATTCTGGTTGATCGCTTAACTTTTAGAACTGTGGCCGCCGGCATGATTAATCACTCACTTCGCCGCGGTGAAAATATCTTTGCCCAAAAGTACGAGGTAAATAAAGCTGTTAGATCAGCCCAAAAGAGTCAGCAGGCCAAAGTCATTTGGCTCACTGGCCTTTCTGGATCGGGTAAATCCACTATTGCCAACGCGCTAGAGAAAAGAATCTTTGGGCAGGGTTTACATGGTTATGTCCTAGATGGTGACAACCTGCGATCTGGCATTAACTCAGATCTTGGCTTTACTCAAGAAGATCGCGCTGAAAATGTTCGTCGTACCTCTGAAATTGCAAAACTATTAGTAGATGCTGGTTTAGTTGTAATCGTTGCCATTATTTCCCCTTTTGAAACTGATCGCCAACGAGCTAAATCACTCTTTGAAGATGGCGAATTCATTGAAGTCTTCGTGGATACCCCGATGGAATTATGTGCGCAAAGAGATCCCAAGGGTCTGTATGCAAAAGCTGCCAAAGGTGAAATTCCAAACTTCACGGGTGTGGGACAGGATTATCAGCGACCTACAAATGCCGATCTAGTACTAGATGGCAGCAAGGAAATTGAAGAGAACGTGGCTTTGATTTTGACAAAACTTCTATGAGCATCATGCTCTTTGCATTAGCTGGCTCGATCGCCCAGCTAATCGATGGCACCTTAGGCATGGGCTTTGGATTAACAAGTTCTACTCTTTTACTTACGCTTGGTACATCGGCCGCGGTTGCATCAGCGGCAGTACATTTTGCTGAAATCGGAACAACCTTGGCATCGGGTGCATCGCACTGGCAGGCTAAAAATATTGATAAGGCCGTGCTTTTAAAGTTAGCCATACCAGGTGGAATTGGCGCCTTTGCCGGCGCAACGTTTTTATCGTTTATCGATTTATCGAGTGCAAAGATTTTCATCTCTACTTTGCTGCTTTTACTTGGATTCCTACTTTTGTACCGCAACATCTTTCAATTTGAAGCTGGCCAAAATACGGTCGAGATAAAAAATCCACGCTATTTATCCTACTTAGGCCTAACTGGTGGATTTGTAGATGCCTCAGGTGGTGGTGGCTGGGGTCCCATCGTTACGCCAACACTTATGAGCACAACGCAAATTGAAACACGCAAAATTATTGGCACAGTAAGTGCTGCCGAATTTATCGTTGCCGTCTCGGCTAGTGTTGGTTTCTTAGTTAACTTCAACCGTTTAAATATCGACTGGAACGCTGTCGGGGGATTAGCAATTGGTGGAGTTCTTATGGCACCGATCGCGGCCAGACTGGTCGTTAAAATTCCCCGCAAAAAACTAGGTATTGCCGTTGGATTAATGATTGTGGTGTTAAACGGTTACCGAATCATTCTTGGCTAGCTTTAGATAGAAATCCCTTTGCTCTCTAAGCGCTTAATAATCTCTTGGTATTTTCTGTCAAATGCCACGGGATTAGAAACATCTTTTTGCCATCTACCCGCGTTCATTTTTTCAGGTTTCATTTCTGTGTCAAAGTAATTATGTAATTTAGGATGGTCTTCAAGTCCTAAAAAATTCAAAAGCTCTTCATAGGTTTCTTCTCGCTTATCGGTAACTAAATTTTCTAAGCGGATGGTGACTTGATTAGCTGTAGGAATTTGTTTTAATGAACGGTACCCAAATTCAATCCGCTTTTCCCACCAAGTCAGGGCAGATTGAGGAGTATTTGGCCCCCAACGTTCTTTTGCAACTGAACTGGCAACATCACGACCATCTCGAACCATATTAATAAATATCGCCTCAGGAAATAATTGATGAATATATTTTGCATTTATAATATTTGTTGGGGTCGTATCAGCAAAAAACTTAGTAATTGAACTCTTAATCTGAGCCGCAGATATTGTGAAGAAAAATTCTCTTGAGGCAAACAAAGGATTTTCTTTATACTCTTCTTTGAAATTACCAAGTGCATTTTCAAGAGTTCTAAAATCAATTCCTTGAATTAATCCACGTGTATTTCCACTTTTACCAACTTCACTCCACCAT
>JBBQRL010000017.1:0-25553 GCA_038214925.1 Candidatus Nanopelagicales bacterium
TATTTCTTCTTCTTTTTCTTATTGGTGTTTTTCTTTGGTTGTTGGCGTTGGCCCTTAATCTCATCTTCACCCAAGGTTGTATCTAAAACCTCTTCCACAACTCCGCTTTTTTTGTTTCTTTTTTTATGAAGCTCTTCATAAGCAGGTGACCCCGGTGTTGGGTTTCGCTTAATTACATAATATTGCTGGCCCCATGTCCATAGGTTTGTGGTCGACCAATAAATTAAAACTCCAATTGGAAAGTTAACGCCTGAGATCGCAAAAATAACTGGAAATGCATACAACATAATTTTTTGTTGTTGCAACATCATGTTATTTGATGAATCCATCTTTGGCATTCCCTTTGTCATTAATTGACGTTGGGTGGTAAAGGTTGTTAATGACATAAAGGCGATTAATAGAACAGTAACTATTTTTACAGTTGTAATGTCGGTGCCAAGAAATGTATCTGAGATTGGCGCACCAAAAAATTTAGCACCGGCGGCACTAACAACATCTTCTTGGGTAAAGACACCGTGTTTGACCGGTGGATTTTTTCCAATTCCATTAAGAACTGTAAAGAGGGCAAAGAAGATTGGGGCCTGCGCCAAGATTGGAAAACATGATGCTAATGGGTTTGTTTTATGTTCCTTATAAAGCTTCATCATCTCTTCGGATTGCTTTTGGCGATCATCTTTGTACTTCTTTTGAATCTCCTTCATGTGTGGCTGAAGTGCGGTTAATGCGCGTTGAGCCTTAATCTGTTTTACAAAGAGTGGGATTAAAATAATTCGAATAATAATAACTAGCCCGATAATTGCCAGAGACCACGAGACGCCACTATTTGCTCCAAAAATTGGAGACAGTAAATCGTGAATCGTTAAAATGACCCAAGAAACCGCGATAAATAAGGGTTTTAGGATACTATCCATGAGTAACTACCTTCTCTTTCGATTTTTTTGGAACAACATAATCAACACCACCGTGTGACCACGGGTTACACCGCAATAAACGCCAGGCGCTCATTGCAACTCCTTTTAAACCATGTGTTTCAATTGCGGTAACCGCGTATGAAGAACATGACGGGTAGTACTTACAGCGCGGCCCAAACATTGGTGAGATCCACTTCTGATACACCTTGATTGGCGCAGTCAGAAGCTTTCTCATTTCTGGGCTGCCTTCTCGGATAACTTTTTTTGAAGTTGCCCGATAATTTTCTCTACCTCATTAGCTACGTCAGCGCTGTGCGCATTGTTAAGCGCCCTGATTACACATAAGGTGCCGATTGGTAATTGTGAATAATTTTTTTGAATTGTGTGACGAATTTGACGAGCGATTCGATGTCGCGTGACAGAGCCGCCAACGTTTTTATTGATTACCAACCCAGCGCGGGCAGGAAGATCTAAACCAGTGGGGTAGAGGTATCCAACAAAGTTAGGGGTTGAATATCTCAAACCGCTCTTTGTAGCGCGGGCAAAATCCCCGCTCTCGGTTAAACGTGCGCTTTTAGCGAGCACGGTTATCGATCGTTACCGTTATGCAGAAAGCTTTTCGCGGCCTTTGCCACGACGAGCTGAAAGAATTGCACGACCGGCACGGGTTGCCATGCGGGCACGGAAGCCATGCTTCTTGGCACGACGACGTGTGTTGGGTTGGAAGGTGCGCTTTGTCATTTAAAACTCCTAATAATCAACTTTTACTGCGGGCCAGAAATACGGGGGAAGCAAGGAGGTAACGGTAGAGGTCTGGGGATAAGCCGGTCAAACTGGAGATTTTGGGTGGGAGGCCTTCTCACGTTGTGGATAACCAGTTGCTTTTTTCGCCATTTCGCTCTACTTTTCACTCCCCTCCACAGGTAAATCGATTTGGGAGGGTTTTGCAGGGCTCAACCTGAGGTTTAGACCACAGGGTGTGGATAAACCTGTGGATGAAGAAAAAGGGGTTGTGATGGTTATCAAGGAGAGCACGGAGATTGAACTTCCCGCTCTTTGGGGTCGGGTTATTGAAGCCGTCGCCGTCGACTCCCCTCAGCACCGCGCCTTTTTGCAGCTCACTAAGCCGTTGGGTTTATTACACAACGAGGACCAAACAACTTTATTAGTCGCAGCTCCTAATCTCTTTGCTAAAGATGTTTTAGAAAGTCGTTTGCGCACCGTTGTTAGTGAAGTTCTTACTCGCGAATTGGGATCGACAACTAATATCGCAGTTACGGTTGATGAAACCCTTGAAGTTGTTGCTGTTGCAAATAACGATGTTGAAGTTGAATTCATTGCGCCAAAAGTTGGCACAGGTCGAGATGATTCACCGGCTTTAAAATCTGCCGAACTCTCAACTTTAAATCCTCGTTATGTTTTTGAAACTTTTGTGATTGGTGCCTCTAACCGTTTTGCTCACGCCGCCGCAGTGGCAGTAGCTGAAGCACCAGCTAAGGCATACAACCCATTATTTATTTATGGTGAATCTGGTTTAGGTAAGACTCACCTTTTACATGCTATTGGCGCATACGCCCAAGAACTATATGGAAACGTCCGTGTTAAATATGTTTCATCAGAAGAGTTCACAAATGACTTTATTAACTCAATTCGCGATGATAAAGCTTCAGCCTTTCAACGACGCTACCGCGATCTAGATATTTTATTAGTTGACGATATTCAATTTTTAGAAAATAAAGAACGTACCCAGGAAGAGTTTTTTCATACTTTTAATACTTTGTATAACGCAAATAAACAAATAGTTATTTCAAGTGATCGCCCGCCAAAACAGTTAACAACTTTGGAAGATCGACTACGTTCCCGATTTGAGTGGGGTTTGATTACCGATATTCAACCGCCGGAGTTAGAAACGCGTATTGCAATTCTTCGTAAAAAAGCGGCGCAAGATAAATTGAACGCACCTGATGATGTGCTTGAATATATCGCCAGCAAAATCTCGACAAATATTCGTGAACTTGAAGGTGCACTCATTCGTGTGACAGCTTTTGCATCATTGAACCGTCAAAGCGTCGATCTCTCGTTAGCGGAAATAGTTTTAAAAGATTTAATTCCAAACGAAAGTAATCCTGAGATCACTGGTGCAACGATCATGGCCCAAACTGCAGCGTACTTCTCGCTCACTATTGATGATCTTTGTGGAACTTCACGGTCTCGTGTTTTAGTTAATGCTCGCCAGATTGCGATGTATTTGTGCCGCGAACTTACTGAGCTTTCATTGCCAAAGATCGGCCAAGCATTTGGTGGGCGTGACCACACAACGGTTATGCATGCCGATAGAAAGATCCGTCAACTGATGGCTGAGCGTCGTTCGATCTATAACCAAGTCAACGAACTCACCACCAGAATTAAGCACCAGGTGCGATAACCGCATTTGCGGTAATTGTCCGTTTTGCCACTCTTTACCCCCAGTTGGGGATAACGTGTGGATAACTATGAAGAAAGTAGCCACAACAGTGGATAAGTTCGGTGGAGAAGAGAGAGAGGGTAGGTAGATGGCTATGTTGTCGGGTTTTACCCACAGTTTTCCAGGGCTTACCCACAACCCATACATTGTGAAACCCCGCGCCGAACAGGGCTTTTACCAATCACCCACAGAAAACCAAGCTGGTTACTACGACTACTTATATATACATACATCTAGTTACGCGAATAACCTTTCCACACATCACAAAACACTCAAGAAAAAGAGCCGAGGATAGAAATGAAATTTATAGTCGAGCAATCAGCGTTAACCGATGGCGTTAACTGGGTATCCCGATCTCTTTCTACTCGTCCGATTAAAACCGAACTACTTGGAATCGTAATTGATGCAACTGGCGATGAAGTGTTTTTATCAGCATCTGATTTAGAGACAGCCAGTAAGGCACATTTTTTCGCCGAAGTTAAAACACCAGGGAAGGTTTTAGTACCAGGAAAATTATTGGCTGAGATCGCACGATCCCTTCCTAATAAACCAATCACTTTTGTTTTAGAAGGATCTAGAGTTTTAGTAACGAGTGGCAGTGCAAAATTTACTTTACCAACATTGTCAGTTGATGAGTATCCGAACTTACCGGAACTACCAGATGCAACTGGGGTTATCGCCAGCGACACATTCGCTAACGCAGTGGCACAAGTTGCGATCGCAGCTGGCCGCGATGACTCACTTCCAACATTAACTGGCGTACACGTTGAAATTAACGAAGAGACCGTCACTTTTGCGGCAACCGATCGCTACCGTTTAGCGGTTCGAGAAATGCAATGGAATCCAACCGCACCAAATACTTCTACAACCGCGCTACTTCGTGCGCGCACTATCGCCGATGCCGCTAAATCATTAACTGGGTCAAAAGAAGTTTCATTATCTTTCGCACCTAATACAAGCAACGATCGTTTAACTGGTTTTGCCAGCGATGGAAAAACCATGACATCCCGAATGTTGGATGGCACCTTCCCACCATACCGCCATTTACTTCCACAAGAAGTAACAACAACTGCTTTAATTGAAGTTGCCACACTTTTGGAATCAGTACGACGAGTTGCTTTAGTAACTGATAAAACAGTTCCACTCCGTCTCGATTTCGCCAACAACACACTATCTCTCGAAGCTGGCGCTGGTGAAGAAGCGCAAGCAACCGAAGCAATTGAAATCTTATTAACCGGTGAACCAATTGCTATTGCCTTTAACCCAACATTTTTAGCTGATGGTTTAACTGCAGTGGGAACTAAGTTTGTTCAAATCTCATTTACAGGTGCAAACAAGCCAGCAATCCTGATGGGTAAAAGCGATAAAGATGGCGCGGTTATTGAAAACTATCGCTACCTATTAATGCCAATGCGCTACGCCTCTTAAACTCAGGTAATCACTTGCGTATTAATAAGTTGGCGCTGACCAATTTTCGTTCCTACAACCAGTTGGAGATTGAACTCCAACCTGGTGTAACCACGTTTATTGGCGATAATGGTTCCGGTAAAACTAATATCGCTGAATCTTTAATCTATTTAGCTTTTCTATCTTCACATCGGGTCTCTAATAACGTGCCGCTAATCGCCCTTGGTAATCAACAAGCGATTATTCGGGCAGAGGTGCAACGCGAAGATCGCGCGCTACAGATAGATCTCGAGATCAATGCGACGAAAGCTAACCGTGCTCGTATTAACGGTAATCCCACCCGCGGTCAGCGAGAATTACTAGGTGTGATTCAAATAGTTTATTTCTCCCCCGAAGATTTAGATTTAGTGCGCGGGGAACCAGGTACTCGGCGTGATTTCCTTGATCGGCTACTTATAACCCGCACCCCACGTTTAGCTGGGGTAATTGCAGATTACGAACGAGTTATTAAACAACGTAACGCTTTATTAAAAACACGTGCATCTACCGCAGCACTTATTCCTTGGAATGAACAACTTATTAAGTTAGGCGCAGAGTTAACAGCCGAACGAATCGCGTTGATCAACGCACTTAACCCTTGGGTCGCAGAGAACTATAAAAATCTTAATGAAGTTAAACCAGCGTCAATTTCATATAAATGCAGCACCGATGGAGTATCGGCTGATATCGCTAAAAATATAGAAGTTTTAACACAACGCCTAGATGAAGTTGCCTACCAAGAGATTGAACGCGGCGTCTCTTTAATTGGTCCACATCGTGATGACCTACATTTACAAATCGGTGATTTCCCAGCAAAGGGTTATGCCAGCCACGGCGAATCATGGTCAATGGCAATCTCATTGCGGATCGGCTCCTTTAACTTATTAAAATCAGAAGGAGCATCGCCTATTTTAATTTTAGATGATGTTTTTGCCGAACTAGATACCTCGCGCCGGATTCAATTAATGTCGGCAACTAAATTAGCTGAGCAAACAATTATCACTACTGCCGTTGAAGGTGACTTACCAAATGATTTACTCACCCAAAAGTTCTATGTCACACCGGGTGTCGTTAGAAAGGGTAAAAAGAATGACTAAGCGCGACTTAGCTTTAGATCTTTTCAAATCCTTTAAAACAAATATCACCCGCAAACCAAATAAAGCAGCGCCAACTCCGCAAGTTGGAAAACCAGGTGACCCAGAATTAATTAATGTTGTTTTATCAAACTTAATCGCCGACCGTGATTGGGATAGTGGATTAGCTGAAGGAAATCTTTTTGTACACTGGAAAAAAATAATTGGTGAAGAGATCGCCCAACACACAGCACCTATTTCAATTTTGGATGGTGTCTTAACAATTCAAACAACATCAACGGCGTGGGCAACTCAGTTGCAATTAATCTCCAATGATTTGTTGGCAACGATTCAAAAAGATGCCACCGGCGTCCTGGTGGAGAAGTTGGTTTTTTTTGGTCCCACCGGCCCAACCTGGAAAAAAGGGATTCGCACAATCAGAAATGCCAGAGGCCCCAGAGACACCTACGGGTAACTAGACCCCTCAACCCTACGCTCAAAGTTCGGCTATGCCCGTCCACAAGGCTTTTTTTGGCTATCTAATGTCACCGATTCCCACTAGGATAAAGCCATTCCGAGGGCACTATGGCCTCTAACGCCCACCAGTGGTGATTTAAGCGATTATATAGAAAGGAGTCCTGTGGCTGAGAGCTCCTATAACGCTAGCAACATCACCGTCCTAGAAGGTCTCGAGGCGGTTAGAAAGCGCCCCGGCATGTACATCGGCTCAACAGGAGAGCGTGGATTACACCACCTAGTTTACGAGGTCGTCGATAACTCAGTAGATGAAGCCTTGGCTGGTTACTGCACCGAAATTAATGTGACCCTAATGGCCGATGGCGGCGTCGAAGTAATCGATAACGGCCGCGGAATTCCAGTTGATATTCACCCAGTGGAAAAAAAGCCAGCACTCGAAGTTGTTTTAACAGTTTTACACGCCGGTGGAAAGTTCGGCGATGGTGGTTACTCGGTTTCCGGCGGGTTACACGGAGTTGGTATCTCAGTTGTTAATGCACTCAGCACTGATCTTTCCGTAATTGTTCAACGCGATGGAAATTTTTGGTATCAAGAGTACAAATTAGGAGTTCCGGTTGCACCAGTTCGTAAAGGCGATCCATCTAGCGCGGCTGGAACCATAGTTCAATTCTGGCCATCAAAAGAGATCTTTGAAACAACTGATTTTTCTTTCGAGATTTTATCAACTCGTTTTCGAGAAATGGCATTTCTTAATAAAGGTTTAATTTTAACGTTAACCGATATGCGCGGCGGTCACGTAGATGAACATGGCGAGCAGTTAACAGTGCGCTATGAATACGACGGTGGAATTACCGACTTTGTAAAGCACTTAAATTCAACTCGTGGCCAAACCCACAAATCAATTATCGCTTTTGCATCAGAGGATAAAAAGAACAAGATTGCATTAGAAGTTTCCATGCAATGGAATGAAGGATTTTCGGAATCTGTTTATACCTTTGCAAACACAATTCACACCCATGAAGGTGGCTCACACGAAGAAGGCTTCCGTACTGCACTTACTTCTATTGTAAATAAGTTTGGCGAGGAACAAGGTTTTATTAAAAAGAAGGAAGATCGTTTAACTGGCGATGATGTCCGTGAAGGGTTAACCGCGATCGTCTCTATTAAATTAGCGGATCCACAATTTGAAGGACAGACTAAAACAAAGTTAGGTAACTCTGAGGCAAAGACTTTTACCCAAAAAGTTGTTAATGAAGAGTTACAAAGTTGGTTTGAGCAAAATCCAACTGAAGGTAAAGAGATTGTTCGAAAGAGTATTGATGCCGCTGCCGCTCGTGTGGCAGCGCGCAAAGCCCGTGATTTAAGCCGTAATCGCAAGGGTTTATTAGAAGGCCGCGGCATGCCAGGCAAGTTAGCTGATTGCCAATGGACCGATCCAGCAAAGTGCGAACTTTATATTGTTGAAGGTGACTCAGCTGGTGGTTCTACTAAAGGTGGACGTGATTCTAGAAACCAAGCAGTGCTACCAATTCGCGGAAAGATTTTGAATGTTGAAAAAGCACGCATCGATCGCGTCTTACAAAACACTGAAGTACAAGCTTTAATCACCGCACTTGGTACTGGTGTGCACGATGATTTTGATGTGGCAAAGCTTCGATACCACAAGATTATTTTGATGGCCGATGCTGACGTTGACGGTCAACATATTCGCACCCTACTTCTCACTCTTCTTTTCCGTTTTATGCGTCCATTAATTGAACAAGGTTTTGTGTACTTCGCCCAGCCACCTTTGTATAAATTAAAGTGGGGCGGTAAAGAGCCAGTTGAATATGCATTTAGTGATCGTGAACGCGATGGGATGATTGAAATTGGAATCGCCGCCGGAAAACGTTTACCTAAAGATGATGGAATTCAACGTTTCAAAGGTTTAGGTGAAATGCCAGCTAAGGAACTGTGGGATACAACCATGGATCCAGAACACCGAGTATTAGTTCGTGTGACATTAGATGATGCCGCAGCTGCCGATGATCTATTTTCGGTGTTGATGGGTGAAGATGTGGAAAAGCGTCGCGCATTTATTCAACGTAACGCCAAAGATGTTCGATTCTTGGATATTTAATGGATGAATTAAACCCAAAGAATTTGGAAAACTTCGACAAGATCGAAACTGTTGATCTTCAAGTTGAAATGGCCCGTTCATATCTTGACTATGCAATGTCAGTTATCGTCGGCCGGGCACTGCCAGATGTTCGCGATGGATTAAAACCAGTTCACCGTCGTGTTTTATATGCGATGTATGACGCGGGCTATCGCCCAGATAAAGGTTTCTATAAATCTTCTCGCATTGTTGGTGACGTGATGGGTAATTACCACCCACACGGTGACACCTCAATTTATGACGTAGTAGTTCGCTTGGCCCAGCATTGGTCTTTGCGTTACATGCTCATTGATGGCAATGGAAACTTCGGCTCTCCCGGAAACGACCCGGCGGCAGCGATGCGTTATACGGAGGCTCGATTATCACCACTTGCCATGGAGATGATGCGCGATATCGATGAAGATACCGTCAATTTTATTCCAAACTATGACGGACGTTCGCAAGAGCCAACAGTTTTACCATCACGCCTACCTAATCTTTTAGTTAATGGTTCCGCTGGTATCGCAGTTGGAATGGCAACAAATATTCCACCGCATAACCTGCGCGAAATTGGCGAAGCTGTTATTTACGCTTTAGAAAACCCAGAGATGAAGCAGGAAGATTTACTTAACGAATACATCAAGATTGTAAAAGGCCCAGATTTCCCAACAAAGGGATTAATCGTTGGCCGTACTGGAATTGAAACTGCATATCGCACAGGTCGTGGATCGATCACGATGCGCGCAGTTGTGCAAGTAGAAGAGATTAACAAGCGAACATGTTTAGTTATCTCAGAGCTTCCTTATCAAGTAAACCCAGATAATTTAGCGTTGAAAATCGCCGAACTTGTGAAAGATGGAAAACTTAAAGGAATTGCCGATGTGCGAGATGAAGGTAATGAGCGCCTTGGCCAACGTTTAGTAATTGTTTTACAAAACGCGGCAATTCCAAAAGTAATCCTAAATAATCTTTATAAGCAGACTCAACTACAAGACACATTTGGCTGCAATATGTTGGCTCTTGTCGATGGCGTTCCACGTACTTTGCGATTAGATGAATTTATTCGTTTTTATATCGAACACCAGATCGAAGTAATTGTTCGGCGCACTAAGTATCGGTTAGCCGAAAAAGAAAAACGCGCACATATTTTGTTGGGTTATTTAAAAGCACTAGATACACTTGATGCAGTTATCGCTTTAATTCGCGCATCTACAACACCAGAAGAGGCCCGCACTGGATTGATGAAGTTGTTAGCGGTTGATGAAATTCAAGCCAATGCAATTTTGGATATGCAGTTGCGTCGAATTGCAGCGCTAGAGCGGCAAAAGATTAACGATGAATATGACGGGTTAATGGCTGACATTGTTGAACTTAATACGATCCTGGTAAACCCGGCCAAACAACGAGAAATCGTTAAAACTGAACTAACTGACTTAGTTGCAAAGTATGGCGATGAGCGCCGGACTCAGATTATCGCCAGTGAAGGTGATTTCAGCGCCGAAGATTTAATTCCAGATCAAGATGTAGTTGTCACTATTACACGCGGTGGTTATTCAAAGCGAACTATGGCCGAACTGTATAGATCACAACGTCGCGGTGGTCGCGGTGTTAAAGGTGCGGCGCTAAAAGAAGATGACGTAGTTGATCACTTCTTTGTTGCGTCAACACACGATTGGCTATTATTTTTTACTAACCAAGGACGGGTTTACCGTTCCAAAGTTCACGAACTTCCAGATGCTGGTCGCGATGCCCGCGGACAACACGTGGCAAACCTGATGGCATTTAAACCAGATGAGAAAATTGCGCAAGTATTATCCATAAAAGATTATTTAATTTCACCATTCTTAGTTCTAGCAACACGCAACGGCTTAGTAAAGAAGACGCCACTTTCTGAATTTGATTCACCACGTACCGGCGGCTTAATTGCTATCACTTTAAAACCTGGCGACGAAGTGGTTAGTGCATCACTTGTGAACGCCGATGATGAATTACTTCTGGTTTCAACAAAGGGAATGTCATTGCGCTTTACCGCCGACGATGAATCACTTCGTTCGATGGGTCGTTCAACCAGTGGTGTGATCGGGATGAAGTTTCGCGCCGGCGACAGTCTGCTTGCAATGGCTCGGGTTAATTCCGAACAATCACAAAACTCTTTTGTCTTTACCGCAACCGATGGTGGCTACGGAAAGAAAACTCCAATTGATGAATACCGATTACAAGGTCGCGGCGGAATTGGAATTAAAGCGGCCAAGATCGATGAGAATTCACGTGGTTCACTTGTTAGCGCACTTGTTCTACGTGATGGCGATGAAATCCTTGCGATTACTTCGGCCGGAACTGTCATGAGAACACCAGCAGCGCAAGTGCGCCAAACCGGGCGTGATTCCATGGGTGTTCGCTTGGTCAATCTCGATGAAGGTGTGAGCCTGCTATCGGTAACCAAGAACGGCGAAGATGAGATTTCCGCGAAAAGTTAGTATGGTTCGCATCCTGACGTGGTAGGCCTTACAACCAAAGCGAGTTCAGACTCATTTTGGGAGTTAACGAAGTTCAAGGTAACCTTGCGCTTCTGCTCCGAAGAGTAAATCTTTGTAGCGGGCCCATAGCTCAGCCTGGTTAGAGCGCTTCCCTGATAAGGAAGAGGTCGGTGGTTCAAGTCCACCTGGGCCCACCCGTTCTAATACGGGGACCTAGCTCAATTGGTAGAGCGCTGCCTTTGCAAGGCAGAGGTTAGGGGTTCGATTCCCCTGGTCTCCACTCAGTTTTAACTCCGCACCATTTACACGCGTTACCTAAATGAAAAGAGCGAACCATGTCATCAACGGCCACATTACATACAACTTTAGGTGACATCGTCATCGAACTTTTTCCAAACCAAGCACCAAAGACAGTTGCTAACTTTGTTGAACTAGCAACTGGTGCAAAAGAGTGGACCGATCCAAATACCGGAAGTAAGTCAACGGCCAATCTTTACGACGGAACAATTTTTCACCGCGTCATTGATGGCTTCATGATTCAAGGTGGCGATCCACTAGGTCGCGGAACTGGCGGACCTGGTTACAAGTTTGCTGATGAGTTCCATGGTGAACTAACTTTTGATCGTCCATATATTTTGGCAATGGCTAACAGTGGTCCAGGAACAAATGGTTCACAGTTCTTTATTACCGTTGCGCCAACAACTTGGTTAAACCGTAAGCACAGCATCTTTGGTGAAGTAAAGGATTCGGCTAGCCAGGCAGTAGTTGATGCGATTGCAACAGCTAAGACTGGCGCACAAGATAAGCCAGCAACTGACATCACCATCACAAGTGTTTCCATCGCTTAAACGCTCGGCAACTTATTCTTTAATTGCAGTAATTTGTGCCGCTTATTTAGCGGCCATGTTCATACCATCATTGCAAAGCCAATTGTTTTTGCCCAGCTTTGAATATCTGCAAGCAACTAACGAGTGGTATCGATTATTTACGGTGGCACTAACCCACGGTGGATTAATGCATTTGGGTTTTAACATGTACTCGTTAATGGTTTTAGGAAATCCGCTGGAAGAAGCTTTTGGTAAAAATAAGTTTCTGATTATCTTTTTTGTCTCGCTCTTTACCGGCTCAGTTACTTCGGCCTATTTCGCCGAAACCTACAGTGCATCGGTTGGGGCCTCGGGTGCGGTCTTTGGATTGTTTGGCGCGATTGTGATTGTTGGCAAACGGATCGGCGTTGATATTCGATCCATTATTTTCATTATTGGTTTGAACTTTGTCTTTGGTTTTGTATTAGGTGGTGTTGATTGGCGGGCACACCTAGGAGGTTTAATCGGCGGTCTAGTAACGGCGCAGTTAATCCTAAACTCTAAGAAGTAGAGAGTTATCCACACCCTTTACCCACATTGTGGATTGAATTACAACGATGTAATTCAGGGGTTGCACCAATCGCACTGACCGGGATCAATGGAAGTAGCCAGGTTTTCTCCCTCGGCTGTGAACTCGCAGGCAACACAACCAAAGAGCAGAGCCCTTACGGCGGCCTCTTTAAACTCCCCGCACTCTGAACACGGTAAACCTTTAATTGTAGAAACCTGACCCCAACCCGGGCGCTCACAATCTGGGCAGAGCGAAGAGATTCGTTCGACGAGTTTTTGGGCACATTCACGTATGTTTTTTGCGCGCGAGGGAGAGCAATGCGCTCGAAAATCACTTTCGATAACTAAGTCATCTAACCCATCCTGAATAGCCTGTTTAAGAAGAGCCTGCAATGTTTCTACCGAACCGATCCCTTTACCAATAACACCAATGGGGTCAGTCTGAGATCGAATGATTAACTTGTGATTAGGAAAATCAGCACGTTCTAAAAATAAATTTAATTTAAAATCTTTATTATAAATAGCAGTTGCAATTACTATTTCAAATGAGCGAATTCGCTCTGAGATTAAAAGATTATTCTTTACATCAAAGAAAAGTAATTCCTCAATATCACTATTAAAAAATGGAATTATCGGGTCAGAGCCTATTGAACCTTCTGAAGCAACATAGAAATCACCATCACTTATTTGCCTAGCTAATGAGATTTTCTTTAAGAGTGTTTCGTGAACAGTGCTACTTCGCTTGATATCACCTGAAAAAGTTCCTACCGAATCAGTGTCAACCGAAAGCTCAAAGACGTTCATCTGCAAACGATCATTAAATGCAGAATTTAATAAATCACCTTTTTTATGCAAAGTAGGCAGATAAACTTTTCCACCCTTGTATCCTTCTAAAAAACTCATTTACTTAAAGATTTTAATCAATTCACCGATTGAATAATCGGCTTCAGATGGATGCCTAAATTTCTTTTTAGAATTAACCGTGTATTTATTTTGTCGACCAACGCGCTCTATCGAAATATATCCATCACTTTCTAATTCTGAAAGAATTGAAAGAGTGCTTCGTTCAGTTACGCCAACTATCTCTGCCAACTCAAGGACTTTTAAATCCGACTTACTAGCTATCTGGATTAATACGTGAGCGTGATTAGAGAGAAAGGTCCACTTCCGTAACGATTTCATAGCAAAACTATACATGATATTTGATACATGAATAGTTTTGCATGTATAATAAAGACATGAGCGCATGGTCTATTGCCTATTCAAATCTAACCTCAGTGGGGGTTTTAGCCTTCATTCTTGGTTTTTTAGCTTCACGCGTAAAGGGAAATTTAAAACTACCTGAGTCTTCATATCAATTTATTTCAATTTACTTACTCTTTGGGATTGGCCTCAAAGGTGGCTATTCCCTTAAATCGGTGGGGTTGGGCGAGTTCCTTAAACCGGCGCTAACAACTTTAGTTAGCGGTGTTCTTGTCGCAACACTCGCCTTCTTTTCACTAGGTTTAATTAAGAAGTTATCGGTAATTGATCGAGGTTCGATTGCCGCGCACTATGGCTCTACATCCTTAGTTACTTTTTCGGCAGCGCTGCTTTTTATGGAAAGTAATGGAATCTTCGTTGAAGGATACGCGCCAGCACTTCTAACTTTAATTGAAATTCCAGGTCTTATTGTTGGAATTTTCTTAGCTAGTTCAAGAGGTGTGGCAAATGATGTTCATTGGGCCGCGATTCTAAAAGAAGTTATCTTTGGTAAGACCGTCCTAATACTTGTTGGAGCAACGCTTATTGGCTTTCTGACAACTTCATCAGGATATGAAAAAGTGGCGCCTTTATTTATCGAACTACTCAGTGGATTTTTAGCACTCTTTCTTTTACACCTCGGATACTCAGCTGGTGCTAATTTTAAAGAAGTTCGAAGTGTTGGTTGGCCGCTAGGTATTTTTGCAATTGTATTTCCGATAACTAGTGGTTTGCTGGGCACAACAATTGCAACTGTTACTGGATTTTCAATAGGAGGCGCAACGGTATTTGGTGTCTTATGCGCAAGTGCTTCGTATATCGCCGCACCTGCAGCAGTATCAATCGCTTTACCGAAAGCAAATCTTGGATTAGCTTTAACGGCTAGTGTGGGCGTGACTTTTCCATTTAATTTAATTCTTGGAATACCGCTGTACTACTCGGCAGCGAGATTTTTAACCGAGTTGTTCTAGCGCCAGCGAGTGGCGAGTGAAAAACCAACACCGATAAAACTAAAGCCAACGATCATGTTCCAAGCACCGATTCCAGGAACTGGATACTCGGTCTGGGAGACGTAGTACGTCACGATCCAGAACAAGCCGATCAGAAAGAACGCGACCATTGTTGGAGCAAGCCATTTTGGGCTTTCCATTGGAGCAGCTGGATTATGAGCGACAACATCTTGGGAATGAGCGCGCTGCTCTTCAACCTTCTTGCGGAGCTTTGATTTAGGCATGCATGAAAGATACACCATGAGCAAGAATGCTCCTATGAGCACTAACGCGACCTCAATCCTGGTGATCGATAACTATGACTCATTTGTCTTTAATTTGGTGCAGTACTTACAGCAGTTAGGCGCCAGTTGCACCGTTGTAAGAAATGATGAAATCACAGCTGATCAAGCCAGTAAATATGACGGTGTTTTAATTTCACCAGGACCCGGAACTCCAGAGCGCGCCGGAGTCTCTATCGAAATGATTAAGTACTGCGCCGAACATTCAATCCCACTTTTTGGTGTTTGTTTAGGACATCAAGCAATTGGTGTTGCCTTTGGTGCCACAGTTTCGCGCGCACCCGAATTACTTCATGGAAAAACTTCTTTGGTTTATCACAATCAAGAAGGTGTACTTAACGATGTGCCATCTCCATTTACGGCAACGCGTTATCACTCATTATGTATTGAAAAAGATTCAGTGCCAGATGTTTTAGAGATAACCGGAAGCACTGAATCAGATTTAGTAATGTCGATCCAACACAAAACCTTACCGATTCAAGGAGTGCAGTTTCATCCAGAGTCAGTGTTAACTGAACACGGACATCAGATGTTAGCTAACTGGTTAGTGATGTGTGGTGATATCAGCGCTCGCGAAAAAGCAGTTGGTTTATCGCCAGTTGTATCAAGCAGCCGAAATTAGTTTTACGGCGCCTTATTAACGGTAATAGTTACTGACTTACCAATAGTTTGAGTTACACCAGCATCGGGTGCTTGTCGGATGACTACACCAATTGGCTGATTAGCGTCGTAGCCCTGAACTTCATTTACTAAAAAGCCGGCTTGCACCAAAATAGTTTTAGCTTGCAATGCATCAGTTCCAATAAGTGCTGGAACCAAAATCTGTCCGCTAGCGATCTGTAAAACTACGCCACTACCAGCAGTGATGGTTGAACCAGGCTCTGGCGTTACTTTTAATACTGTTCCTTGTGGTTCATCCGAGGGAATAGCTTGAGTGGATGTAACTAATAAACCAACACTGGTTAAAGTGGTGCGTGCATCGATTAAGGACATTCCTACTAAGTCAATTGGCACGACAGTGTTTCCGGGCCCATCTGAAATAGTTAACACAACACCGGATCCTTTTTGGGCACGGGTCGTTGCCAATGGAATTTGACTTGCTACTCGATCTTTTGGAATTCGACCATCAGGTGCACGCATAATAGTTACAACATAATCACTTAATAGTGCCTGGGCTTCTTGTTGATTTAAACCAACAACATTGGGTAGTTGTGGCAAAGAAGCTGGGTTAGTTGCTGGGCGTAAAAACACTAGGCCGGCAATCATTGTTGCAACTGCAACTAAGGCACTTACCGCACTAATTACAACTTTACGACGAGAAATCGGTGGCTTAGCAATCTTTGTTGTAACAACTTGGCCAGCTTTAATTTTATAAAGATCATCCAGCATTAAGCCAGCCGACTGATATCGATCATCCGGGTTTTTAGCTAATGCAACAGACAACAAAGTATCGATTCCTGCCGGTAGATCGGGAACAATGGAACTAGGAAGTGCGATTACTCCTGAAACATGTTGGAATGCGATTGAGACTGGAGTTTCACCAGTAAATGGTGGTTTGCCAGTTAGTACTTCATATAACAAACAACCCGTGGAATAAATATCACTTCGTAGATCGGCCGTCTCACCTAACGCTTGTTCAGGTGATAAGTACTGGGCAGTGCCAACTACATTCCATGTACTAGTTAACGTCGCACCCAAATCTGCCAACGCACGAGCGATTCCAAAATCCATCACCTTTACATCGCCATGATCTGTAATCATGATGTTAGCTGGCTTAATATCGCGGTGAACAATTCCACTGTGATGTGAATATTCCAGCGCCGCTAAAACTCCTTCACCTATTTCAATCGCACGCTGAAGTGGTATGCGCTCACCTTTATGAATTAACTCTCGCAAAGTGTGTCCAGAGATTAACTCCATAACAATGTATGGCGCTGGTTCTTCACCTGAGTCATAAACGGCAACGATCCCAGGATGATTTAAACCTGCGGCAGCTAACGCTTCTTTTCTAAACCGTGCCACAAAGGATGGGTCGCGAGCTAAATCACTGCGCAAAACTTTAACGGCCACCTTACGAGATAAGCGAATATCTTCGGCGACAAATACATCGGCCATTCCGCCAGTACCAATCATTTCGCCAAGTTGGTAGCGACCACCGAGCAGCTGCTTATTCATGAGCTGCTCCTAATAGTTGGGGTTGGGTACTTTCTTCTTGCACGATATCAGCAATTAAAACTGTGACGTTATCGGGGGCACCATTGATATAGGTGGCATCAACTAAAAACTTAACGGCCTCATCTTTGTCGGATTTTTTCAACCCTATTTTGATCTCTTTTTCAGTTAAAACACCAGACAAACCATCGCTACACAATAAGTATCGATCACCTTTTTTAGCGGTATACATTTGTAAAACAGGAGTTGTATCGCCTTCACCGCGCAGAGCCTGGGTCAGCATTGAACGTTGCGGATGATCGATCGCTTCAGTTGCCGAAATTGCGCCTTGATCTAGTAACTCCTGAACAACTGTGTGGTCGTTACTCAACTGCTCAATTGTGTTTCCACGCAAGCGATAACATCTGGAATCACCAACATGTAACAAGGCAATGTTTTCACCGCGAATTAATAACGCCGTTAACGTCGTTCCCATTCCACGTTTTTCTGGTGACTCATCCACCGCTTCAGCGATACCAGCATCGATACTGTGTAACGAGTGCATCAATAAATCTTCCACAGATTCTTCATCGATCTGTGAATCAGTTAACGTTGGAGTTAAGGAAGCTAAGACTTGAACTGCAATCTTTGAGGCAACTTCACCTGCGGCATGTCCGCCCATTCCATCGGCAACGGCAAGTAACTGGGCCGAGACAAAACCGGAATCTTCATTTCCTTGTCTGACCAAACCAACGGCCGAACGCGCAGCTGTCTGAAAGTATTGAGCGCTCATAGTCGTTAAGCCTAACGGTGTAACCTTCAAAGGTGAAGATTTACGCGCACCGTGGATCATCGCTGGCCCATCCAGAGTTAACAATGGCGGCTTACAAGGCAGCGATAGATGATGGCGCCGATGGATTTGAATGTGATGTCCGTTTAACCAAAGATAAAACTTTAGTGTTGTGGCACGACGCTGATCTGCGCAGAATCACAGGAAATAAAGCCCGTATCGCTGATCTGCGATTTAATGAGTTAAAGGCGATCTGCCCACAAGTAATGAGTTTAGAAGAACTTTTAACCTTAGCTAAAGATAATAAAAAAGAGTTAGCGATTGAAACTAAACACCCGGTACCAACTGGCAGCGCCGTTGAACATGCGGTGATGGATTTAATTGCACAAGAAAAGAAAATTCCACAGATTTATATCATGTCTTTTTCTTGGCTAGCTTTAGAAAATATAAGAAAGATTGATCCAACTCAAAAAACTGTGGCTCTATTAGGCAATCGATTTTCTTCACTACAACGTCGCTTTACTTCAGCCACTGCAATCGGGCCAAGTATTTCCAGGTTTACTACTAAGCCTGAATTACAGAGTGATCCGCGTGAACTTTTTGTCTGGACTGTTGACGATGCCAGCGATATTCGTTTTTGCGCCAGCAATGGTGTAGATGTCTTGATCACAAATAACCCGTCAAATGCGAGGTCGGTACTCGGGTATCATTAACAAGTGAGTACATACGCCTATCTCGGACCTAAAGGGACATTTACAGAGGCGGCTCTTAAAAAGATCACCTCTTCTAATGACTCCCTCATTCCTTATGCCAACGTCACTGCCGCTTTGGATGCAGTTCGTTTAGGCAAAGCCCATTTTGCTTTAGTACCAATTGAGAATTCAATCGAAGGTGTTGTTGCCCGCACGCTCGATGAATTAGCAACTGGTGACCCACTTGTGATCGTTGGTGAAGTTACTTTGCCCATCTCATTTGCGTTAATGATTAAGCAGGACACAACTGACATCCGCCGCATTGCAACGCATCCACATGCCGAAGCACAAACTCGTAATTGGGTCGCGGCAAATTATCCAGATGCTGAATTAATTGCGACAGCGTCAACTGCTGCTGCAGCTGAAGCGATTGCACGTGGTGAATTTGATGCCGCGATTGCCGCACCAGTTGCCGCTGCTCATTACGGACTTCGCGTCATTGCCGACAACATTGGTGATAACGCTGGTGCGATCACACGATTTATCGTTGTCTCAAAGCCAGGTACGATTCCAAAGAACACAGGTTGGGATCGCACATCCTTAGCGGCCTTTATCGGTGTCGATCACGCCGGTGCTTTGCTAGATATTTTGACTGAATTTGCAAAGCGCGAGATCAACTTAACTTTTATCCAGTCACGTCCAACTGGTTTGGAACTTGGCCATTACCATTTCATTATTGACGCTGAAGGTCATATCGCAGATGCACACGTGAAGGAGGCAGTAGAAAGCCTTCGAGCAATCTGCGAAGACATCCGTTTCCTAGGTTCGTATCCACGAGAAAAGGTTAAGTAAATGATCGACATCAAGTTTCTACGCGAAAACCCAGATGCAGTTCGTGCATCACAAAAGGGTCGCGGCGAAGATGTCTTGATCGTCGATAAAGTTTTAGCAATTGATGAGATTCGCAAAACTGCTTTAGATGCATTTGAAACTATTCGCGCCGAACAAAACCTATTATCAAAGTCGGTTGCTAGCGCTAAAGGTGATGAAAAAGCTGCCTTACTTGAAAAAGCTAAAGCACTGGCGGGTCTAGTTAAAGAGGCCGATGCAAAGCGGGCACAAGTAGAGGATGAAGCAAAAGCTTTAATCATGCAGCTTTCAAATATCTTAGATCCAGAAGCGCCAATTGGAAAAGAAGAAGATTTTGTAACTATCGAACATGTTGGAACGCCGCGAGTATTTGATTTTGAACCAAAAGATCACGTTGAACTAGGTAAGTTACTTGGTGCAATCGATACCGAACGTGGCGCCAAAGTTGCTGGATCTCGTTCGTATTATTTAACTGGCGCTGGTGCCATGTTGGAGTTTGCTTTGATTAATTATGCAATCGCATCGGCCAATAAAGCTGGTTTTACTCCAGTGATCCCACCAGTTCTGGTAAATCCAGCTGCCATGGAAGGCACTGGATTTTTAGGACAAGCGGCGGAAAATGTTTATCATCTTGAAAAAGATAATCTCTATTTAGTTGGAACATCAGAAGTTCCATTAGCGGCGATGCATATGGATGAAGTTCTACCAGCTGATAAGTTGCCAATTCGCTATGCTGGTTATTCATCATGTTTTCGTCGAGAAGCGGGCACGTATGGAAAAGATACTCGTGGCATTATCCGCGTTCATCAATTTGATAAAGTTGAAATGTTTTCGTTCTGTCATCCAAACGAGGCAAAGGCCGAACACCAACGTTTACTGCAATGGGAGAAGGATTTCCTTAATGCCATGGAGATTCCTTATCGCGTAATCGATGTGGCCTCAGGTGATCTGGGATCTAGCGCTAATCGAAAGTTTGATATTGAAGCGTGGATTCCTACCCAAAAGGCCTATCGCGAAGTAACAAGTACTTCTAACTGTGCCGAGTTTCAAGCTCGTCGTTTAAATATTCGTTTCAAAGATGCCGATGGCACAAAAGTTGTGGCAACTCTTAATGGAACATTAGTGGCTATTCCACGCATGATTGTTGCAATTTTAGAAAACCACCAGAACGCCGATGGATCCGTAAATATTCCAGCAGCACTACAGCCTTTTCTTGGCACCACACGATTCGAGTTGGTGTGAGTAAGCGGCCTAAATTAATTGCAACTGATCTAGATGGAACGATTGTTTCTCATAGTGGTGTAATCACACAACGAACCATTGATGCTTTTACCAAGGCAAAAGATCTTGGTGTACATATCTTTTTCGTAACTGGTCGCCCACCACGTTGGATGGGTGAGATTCGCGATGTATTTTCTTTTGGTGAAGCTATCTGCTGCAACGGTGCGATGTTGTATGACTTACAAAAAGATGCCGTGCTAGAAGAGTGGATGATTTCAGTTGCAGATCAATTAGAACTTGTTCGCCGGATGCGTATTGCAATGCCCGAGATGTCATTTGCAGTTGAATCAAATGATCACTACCACCGCGAAATCTCATATATTCCTAAATGGGATGTTGGAATGGATAACGTTGGAGTTGTAAAGATTGAAGATGCAATTTCAAAGCCAGCGTTAAAAGTTTTAGGACGCTGCAGTAATCATGAATTCACCTCGGATCAGATGGTAGAAGTTGCCAATCGCGAACTGAAAGATTTAGTGACGGTGACGCATTCAACGTCAACTGATGCACTGATTGAAATTTCTGCGCTAAATATTTCTAAAGGAACAACTTTGTCGTTGATGGCTGCGCGGCTTGGCTTAGGCGCCGAAGATTGCGTTACTTTTGGCGATAATCCCAATGATTTTTCAATGTTGTCGTGGGCGGGAAATTCCTATGCGATGAGCGATGGCCATCCCAACGCCCCACAGTTTGCAAAAAATATCGCCGAACCTTGTACCCAGGATGGCGTTGCCAAAGTAATTGAAGCTTTACTAGATCTACCCGCTTAACAAAAGGGCGATTTTCGACTGAGGTAGATTTCAGGTAATCTCTCCCACGGAGGGCTCGCATAGCGGCCGAGTGCACCGGTCTTGAAAACCGGCATACGAAAGTATCGTGGGTTCAAATCCCACGCCCTCCGCCATTTTTTGCAGATTGCCAGCGGCCTTTAACGCTGTGGCTGAGTTCATACCCTTCACACGGGCTTACGCCTAGCAGTTTTTTCTCAGTAAGCGCACACTTATCCCCTAGCGAAATTAATGCTCAGCACGGGGGAGTCGTATATGTCAGGTGTCTTTTCACCAACGCGCGCCAAGATAGATAAGCGCACGCTTCGCACAGATAAGTGGTGGATCCAACCATTACTTACGTTCTCAGTCCTGATTTCATTTGTTATCTACGCAACCTTTCGCGCCTTTGAAAATGACAACTATTTCGTAAAAGAGACTCACTTAATCTCACCTTTCTATTCACCATGTTTATCTGAGGCATGTGAGCCTGGTGCAACTTTGTTTGGCTTTACGCCAGTGAGTGCACAAATATTTAACTTTGCATTATCGCCAGCATTAATTATTTTGATCTTCCCACTTGGTTTCCGATTGACGTGTTACTACTACCGCAAGTCCTACTACCGTTCATTTTGGATGTCGCCACCGGCATGCGGCGTGGCAGAACCACACGTGAAGTACACCGGTGAGACTCGCTTTCCGTTGGTCTTTCAAAATTCCCATCGCTGGTTTTTCTATGCCGGTCTAGTACTCAATGTCATTCTCACTTACGACGCAATTATTTCTTACCGAAATGAAGCGGGCGAGTGGGGACACATGTCACTTGGTTCAGTTGTACTTACTGTCAGCGCTGCGATGTTGTGGATGTATTCACTGTCATGTCACACATGCCGACACACAATTGGTGGACGGTTAAAGCATTTCTCGAAACACCCGGTTCGTTACAAGTTGTGGTCCATGACGTCGGTATTAAATGCCAAGCATCAAAACTATGCCTGGTATTCATTAGCTGCCGTTGCTTTCGCCGATATCTATGTTCGCCAAGTCGCAACTGGCGCATGGACCAACCCGATCTTCTTCTAAAGGAAAAGCGACTATGACTCTAGAACGCTATACATACGATGTTCTTGTAATTGGCGCAGGTGGCGCAGGTTTGCGCGCTGCCGTAGAAGCACGCGAGGCTGGACTTCGGGTAGCAATTATTTGTAAATCATTATTTGGCAAAGCTCACACCGTTATGGCTGAAGGTGGCGCTGCCGCTTCAATGGGTAACGTCAACGATAAAGACAGCTGGATGGTTCACTTTCGCGACACAATGCGCGGTGGTAAATTCTTAAGTCACTACCGAATGGCTGAACTACACGCCAAAGAAGCACCAGATCGCATCTGGGAGCTGGAAACGTGGGGCGCGCTATTTGATCGCACTAAAGAAGGAAAGATTTCACAACGTAACTTTGGTGGACATGAATATCCACGCCTTGCCCACATTGGCGATCGCACTGGTTTAGAACTTATCCGCACGATGCAGCAAAAGATTGTTGCCTTGCAGCAAAAAGATGGACGTGAAACCGGTGATATGGAAAGTGGTATTAAAGTCTTTGCTGAATTAACGATTACTGACATATTAAAAGAAAATGGAAAAGTTGCAGGTGCCTTTGGCTACTGGCGTGAAAGCGGTAAGGAAGTTTTATTTGAGGGACCAGCTGTTATTATCGCAACAGGTGGCGTTGGAAAAACTTTCAAGATTACTTCTAATAGTTGGGAAGGCACGGGCGATGGACATGCCCTTGCACTAAAAGCTGGCGCAAATCTAGTTGACATGGAGTTCTTGCAGTTCCACCCAACTGGAATGGTTTGGCCACCATCAGTTCGCGGAATTTTAGTAACTGAGTCAGTTCGTGGTGAAGGTGGAGTCCTTACTAACAATCTTGGTGAGCGCTTTATGTTTAACTACATTCCAGAGGTTTTCAAAGATAAATATGCTGACAATGAACCAGAAGCTGATCGTTGGTACACCGATCAAGACAACAACCGTCGCCCACCAGAGCTATTGCCACGCGATGAAGTTGCTCGTGCAATCAACAGTGAAGTAAAAGCTGGACGAGGCTCTGAGCATGGTGGGGTTTATCTTGATGTTTCAAAGCGAATCTCAGCTGAGATTATTAAGAAGCGTCTGCCATCAATGTTCCATCAATTCTTTGAATTAGCTGGCGTAGATATCACTAAGGAAGCGATGGAAGTTGGTCCAACCTGTCACTACATTATGGGTGGCGTAGAAGTTGAGCCAGAAACTGCAGCAGCAATTGGTGTTCCAGGATTATTTGCCGCAGGTGAAGTAGCTGGCGGAATGCATGGATCAAACCGTCTAGGTGGCAACTCACTTTCAGATCTATTGGTATTTGGTCGCCGCGCCGGAATGGGTGCTGTTCAATACCTTAAGAGCAATGGCGCAAACCCAGTGAGCGATGCTGCAATTGTTAAGGCGCAAGCAAAGATTCAAGCTCCATTTGATCGCCAAGGTGGAGAAAACAGTTATTCATTGCATGATGAACTGCAGGAAGTAGCACAAAACTTAGTTGGAATCATTCGTACAGGTAGTGAATTGGAAGAAGCGATAGTCAAGATTGCTGAGATTAGAAAGCGCAGCGCAAACGTTGCAGTAAGTGGCGGTCGTGTCTTTAATCCTGGCTTCCACCTGGCATTTGATTTAGACAACATGTTGCTCGTCGCTGAAGCCACAGCAAAGTCTGCTGTCATTCGCAAAGAGTCTCGCGGCGGACATACTCGTGATGACTTTCCAGAAATGGATACCAAATGGCGCCAAATTAACTTGATTTCATCCTACGACGGTGAAAAGGTAAATGTTCGCGAACAGGCTTTGCCGGTATATCCAAAAGAGCTCTTTGAGCTCTTTGATATTCATGAGTTAGAAAAATACATGTCACAAGAGGAAACCTCGAAGGGTGGAGCTAACTAATGGCACGTAATGTAAAACTTCGTATTTGGCGTGGGGATTCAACTGACGGTGGATTAAAAGATGTCACCGTCGAGGCCAATCCTGGGGAAGTTGTGCTCGATGTAATTCACCGCGTTCAAGCAACTCAGATGGGTGATCTTGCAGTCCGTTGGAACTGTAAAGCCGGTAAGTGTGGATCATGTTCCATGGAAATTAATGGAAAGCCACGCCTTGCTTGCATGACGCAGGTTGCATCTTTTGGCGATGAGGAAGTAATTACAATTACACCTCTTCGTGCTTTTCCAATCATTAAAGATTTAGTAACTGACGTATCTTTTAACTACAAAAAAGCGATGGAAATCCCAGCGTACGAGCATCCTAAAGATCTCGCACCGGGTGAGGCTCGTATGAAACAGATCGATGTTGAGCGCTCACAAGAATTCCGCGAATGTATCGAATGTTTCCTTTGCCAGGATGTCTGTCACGTAGTTCGTGATCACGAAGAAAATAAGAAGTCTTTTGCTGGACCTCGTTTCTTTATTCGTATCGCTGAATTAGATATGCACCCACTTGATACTTTGAAGAACCGCAAGAAAACTGCACAGGAAGAGCATGGCCTTGGGATGTGTAACATCACTAAGTGCTGTACTGAGGTCTGCCCGGTTGGAATTAAAATTACAGACAACGCGATTATTCCGATGAAGGAGCGCGTAGCTGACATTAAGTACGACCCAGTTCGCTGGCTAGGCTCAAAGATTCGGATGCGCGAAGGCCTATAATCTTTGTGTGAAGTTATTACTCCGATGGGCAGCGTTAGCGCTCTCCTTTTGGGTAGCCACCGCGTTGATTCCAGGGATCGATGTGATGGGTGGGTTTACTACATATCTATGGGTAGCACTTCTCTTTGGTCTACTTAATGCAACCCTTGGTTCACTTCTTAAACTTTTAACTCTGCCTGCGGTTATTTTAACGTTAGGCTTATTTTTAGTTGTCGTTAATGCAGCGATGCTAATGTTGGTATCTCGCTGGAGTGAAAAATTAGAAGTTAATAATTTTTGGTCTGCCATCTTTACCGCGATCATAATTAGTGTGATTACACGGGTCGTTTCTTCCTTTGGTAAGAAAGCGATGACCAACTAGCGCAGTGCAGCC
>JBBQRL010000018.1:0-24155 GCA_038214925.1 Candidatus Nanopelagicales bacterium
TTGTGCCAGCAAGTGCCAGGGTTCGTGAGATCAAATCGGCCAGCAAGAAGGTCCGTAGATTTCCGACATGGGCATCGCGATAAACAGTTGGGCCACAGCAGTACATGGATGTTGCACCGTGTGTACTTTTTACTTCTTTTAGGTCGCGGCTTTGTGTGTCATACAGGTGAAGGCTCATCACTTCACGACCACTTCGCGCCAGATGAAAATCTCATTATGAGAGAAATTAATTAACACATCATGTCGGTTAAGCAAGGATGTAGTGCTCTGCAGATACCCGACGATGTCGCGAAAACCACCTGCTGGATCATGTAATCGGATACTGACTCGTTTGCCTATTAGGGCGGCAAAGCAGGTTTCTAGCTCTGTTGCCATGAGGCAACAATAAACCGAGTTAGTAAATATCGCGAAGTGGACGCACAACCCAATACACTCTGGCTGTACAAACTTGCTAAAATAAGCGCACTGAACAGATACTTTGGAGGCCACTGTGACCTATGTAATTGCACAACCTTGCGTCGATGTAAAAGATAAGTCTTGCATCGAAGAATGTCCAGTTGACTGCATTTATGAGGGTGATCGCATGTTGTACATCCAACCCGATGAGTGTGTGGATTGCGGTGCTTGCGAGCCGGTATGCCCAGTAGAAGCTATCTATTACGAAGATGATGTTCCGGGCGTGTGGAAAGAGTTTGGCAAAGTTAATACTGAATTTTTTGTGGAGATTGGTTCACCAGGTGGAGCTAGCAAAGTTGGCGCAACCGGAACTGATCACCAAATAGTTACTGAACTCCCACCAAAGAGCGAGTAAAAATTGCGTGCCCAGCTTCCTGATTTTCCTTGGGATGCATTAGCACCATTTGGCGAGAAAGCTAGAGCTCATCCGCAGGGAATCATTGATCTCTCGCAAGGTACTCCAGTTGACCCAACACCTGAATTTATTCAACAGGCTTTTCGTGATGCTTCTAATTCACCAAGTTATCCAGTAACTGCCGGAACGCCAGAACTTCGCGCCGCAATAAAAAAATGGGCAGTAGAGCATTTAGCGGCAACCGGTGATTTTGATGTCTTGCCGGTCATTGGCTCAAAAGAGATAGTGGCATGGTTACCAACAATTATTGAATCAAAGATTGTTTTGATTCCAGAAATTGCTTATCCGACGTATCACGTTGGTGCGATCTTGGCCCAGGCGCAATCGATTCCAGTTGCCATCGATGCCACTACCTGGCCAGCTGCAGATTTAGCCTGGCTTAATTCACCAAGTAATCCAACTGGTCGAGTTCATAGCGTTGATGAAGTAAAGGCCTGCATTGATTGGTCTCGTACTTACAAATCTATTTTGGTCTCTGATGAATGTTATTTCGAATTTGATCAGAGCGCGAAATCAGTGTCGGTGCTTTCTCAAACAGGGGGAGACAACACAAATATTTTAGCGATCCATTCCCTGTCAAAGCGATCGTCAATGGCCGGGTATCGTGCTGCATTTATGATTGGTGACAGCGCATTAATTGCCAAAATTCGTGAGATTAGAAAACATGGCGGAATGATGGTGGGGCTTCCAGTTCAAAAAGCCATGACCGCTGCCCTGGCAGATGATGTCCATGTTGGCGAGCAACGCGCACGTTACAACGCCCGAAAAGATGCGTTGCGACCGGCGTTAGAGGCCGTTGGTTTTGAAATCGAATTCAGTAATTCTGGTCTGTATTTGTGGTGCACCCGCAACGAAGATGCCTGGACTAGCGTCGCCTGGTTAGCCGAGCGTGGAATTTTAGCTACCCCAGGTAGTTTTTATGGCCAAGTCGGTGCACGCCATATTCGTATTGCAATGACGGCAACGGATGCACAGATCGCCGATGCCGTTGCGCGATTAAAGGCGTAACCAGTGGCAGTTGCGATTTTATTAGTAGGTGGTTTTGGCACTCGCTTGATGCCGCTTACAAAAAATACTCCTAAGCCCATGTTAACCGTGGCGGGATTACCAGTTACCGAGCATCAACTTGCTATGGCAAAGGCAGCTGGAATTACGAAAATTGTTTTGGCAACATCGTATTTATCGGAAGTTTTTACGCCGTATTTTGGTGATGGTTCAAAGTGGGGAATGCAGATTAAGTATGCGATCGAAAAATCACCATTAGGAACTGGTGGGGCTATTAGAAATGCGGCAAAACTTTTGGATACAGATGAATCGATTGTAATTTTAAATGGCGATGTTTTAAGTTCACATAATTTGACGGAACAAATTAGACAACACGAGACAAATAATGCCGATGTCACGTTGCACCTGACCCAAGTATCTGATGCACGTGCCTTTGGTTGTGTGCCAACCGATGAATCTGGACGGGTTACTGCGTTTTTAGAAAAAATGGAAAACCCAATTTCCAATCAAATCAACGCAGGTTGCTATGTTTTTAATTCAAGAGTTTTAGACTCAATTCCACTAGACACGGTTGTTTCAATTGAACGTGAAACTTTTCCAGAATTAGTTGCAACAGGTTCGGCTGTATTTGGATACTTAGAAAACTCTTATTGGCTAGATATCGGAACACCGCACGCACTCTTACAAGCATCAACAGATATCGTGAAGCGAAGTGGTGATTTTCTGCTGATGCCAGGCTCTGATATCGATCCCTCAGCCCGCATCTCAGGGGGCAGCTGCATTGGGACCAACTCCACAGTAGGGGCCGGGGCAACGATTTCTGGCTCAATCGTTGAATCCGATTGCATCATTGAAGCGGGCGCAACTATTGAAAACTCCTTTATCACTAGTGGCACGCACATTGCAAAAAATTCAAAAATAACGGCGGCTTTTGCGACAAATGGGGAAATTATTTCGATTCCTGCCTAATCCAGGCGTAATTATGACTACTTATTTAGCCCTACGGCTTGACATAGTCGAGTTACAAGCGTGTAATTCACCTATCAGGACGTCTTTTCCAAGAGGGATGAGACTACGAAGCTAATGGAGCATCGACAGTATGCCGATCCAACCCGCAGCCAACTCCTTCCCAACTTTTACAACAGGTCCAACCGTCACTCTTGCCAATGGCGAGAATATGGAGCTTTCTTGGCAGGAGCGCGCCCTATGTGCGCAAACTGATCCAGAGGCTTTCTTCCCAGAAAAGGGTGGCTCAACTCGCGAAGCAAAGCGCGTCTGTCTTTCTTGCGATGTTCGCGCAGAGTGTTTGGAATATGCACTCGCACACGATGAGCGCTTCGGAATTTGGGGCGGACTCTCAGAGCGCGAGCGCCGTCGCTTAAAGCGCCGTTCTGCGTAAGGTCTGTCTCTCAATATCTCTGATGAGATAGCGAGTTGAAACCATGGCATCACATGCCGTCGTAGATAAGCACCGCGTTACCGCCATTGTTGTTACCCACAACGGCGCAGTGTGGTTACCCGAAGTAGTTGCATCACTTACTTCGCAAACTCGTGCCATTGATTTAATCACGGCAGTTGATACTGGTTCAGTTGATGCCTCTACAAAACTTTTAAAATCAGTTCGAATTCCATTTCTGATCGCAGACAAAGAGACAGGTTTTGGTCACGCAGTTGAAATGGCCGTGGAAACTTTGCCAGCAGCCGTCGATAATGAATGGATCTGGTTAATCCACGATGACTGTGCACCTGCGCCAACTGCGCTCGCCGAACTTTTATTAGCCATTGCAGATCGACCACAAGTTGTGATGGTTGGTCCAAAATTATTAGGTTGGCATAATCGAACACATTTATTAGAAGCTGGAATCAGTATCGCTGGTAATGGTGCCAGATGGACTGGCCTTGAAGTTTTAGAGTACGACCAAGGCCAACACGATGGAAACCGCGACGTCCTTGCAGTCAGTACTGCTGGGGCATTAATTAGACGCGATGTTTATGAAGAGCTCGGTGGCCTCGATCCCAACTTAACTTTATTTAGAGATGATGTTGATTTTGGTTGGCGAGTTCGCGCTGCTGGTCATTCAGTAATGGCAGTGACGTCGGCGATCGCATTTCACGCACAAGCTGCTTCTACCGAGCGCCGCGTCATTGAAGTTGAAGATGCTTTTTTACATCGCCCACTGTTACTTGATCGCCGAAATGCCGCATATGTTCTCTTAGCAAACTCTTCTTGGTGGATGCTGCCATGGCTGGCTCTTCAATTATTGGGCTCAGCCTTGGTTCGAGCAGTTGCCTACTTACTTGCCAAGCTACCGGGCTATGCATCGGATGAAATCTTGGCCGTTGCAACTTTAATCATTCGACCTGGCCAGATTTTAAAAGCGCGAAAACTTCGAAAGCAGCAACGTTTTATCTCATCTCGGATCATTGCGACGTATATTCCGCCGCGCTGGTCTCAGCTTCGACTTGGGATTGAACGCACCGTAGAACTACTACGTAATAAATTTTTCCCAGATGCCATTACTTCGACTCCTTCAAATATTTTAGAATCAGATGAAGATGAAGATTTATTAACACCAGTTGGTAAAAATCAATGGTCAACCTTGATTAAAAAACCAGCAGTTCTGGGCTTCGTTGGCTTAGCGATCGTTACCCTTCTTAACTCCCGAAATCGATTTGGAAATTTAGCTGGCGGTGCACTTTCAATCTCACCTTCGGGTGCAACCGATCTGTGGAGTGCCTATTTTGAATCCTGGCATCAAGTGGGGATGGGATCGGCTTCGGCCATGCCCTCGTGGGTTGCAATTCTTGCTGTTGGCTCAATTACCACTTTAGGAAATGTCACATTATTTATCTCAACCCTGTTTTTGGTAGCACCGCTATTCATGATGTGGTCGGCGTTTAATTTAATTAAAAAACTAACCAGCAATACCTGGATCTCGATTCCAGCCGCTTTGTTGTATGCAATTTCACCCGTGGCTAGCTCTGCGATTAATTCTGGACGTATCGCAACTATCGTCATTTTAATCCTTGCTCCATTTTTAGCGGCCTTACTCTTTCAGTGGGAATCGATCGAGATTGTTAGCTGGCGGCGAGTATTTACTGCAGCGGCCCTACTGGCCGTGTTGTATGCCTTCTCGTTGATGGTTTTTTTCATCGCACTTATGGGTTTAATCGCAATCTCTATTTCAGATTATGAAAAACATGCCCAATTGGCCCATGGCGATCTGTATCAGAAACGATTAATTCGACGGGCCACCTTGGTCTTTACGCCATTTTTAGTCAACGCCCCATATTCGCTCGAAGCGATCATCCATCCCAATCGAATCTTTAGCGAAGCAGGGCTGTTAGTTCCGGGTAGTGGCATTTTTCAAACACTGCTTGGTAATCCAGGCGTTGATCTTCCTAATTGGTTGATTAGCCCAGTTCTATTAGTTCTCATTGTTTCGCTTTTTTCTTCTACCTATGCCCGTCGCATTGCCGAATATGGAATCGCACTCATTGCCCTGTCATTAATTGTTTCGGCGCTCACAATTTCTACGCATGGTAATGAGTCAACTACGCAAGTATGGACTGGACCAATTACCGCATTTGCCACACTTGCCGCGGTCTGTGCCGGCACGGTTTTGTTGGCTAGTTTGCGACAAACTTTGGTACTTAGCCATATTCACTATCGACATTATTTATCGGCCATTCTTTTGGCAACGACAGTGTTGTACGCAATCGGATCTATTGGTTGGTCGATTTCAAAAGGTGCTGATTCACAAGTTGGCGCTAATCGCGCTACGGTCATGCCAGCTTTTCTGAGCGTTGAGCAAGATACAAAAGTCTTAACCTTGCGAGAAGTAGGCACCGAAGGTAATAAGACGATTCAATATTACGTTTCGCGTGGTCAGGATATTTCAATTGGTGAAGCTGATATCGCGCCAGTTCAAACTGCGGCCATTGCTGAAGCAGCGCAAGGATTAATCGATGGCTCTGGAATTACAAGTAGCGCCACACTGAGCTCCTTTGGCGTGAAATATCTCTTTGTTAAGGCACCGTTTAAATCTCAAATTATTCGATCCATCGATGGGCTCGGGGGATTTACTCGAACATCGGCAACTTCCATTGGAGTAGTTTGGAAAGTTACGGAGTTAACGGGACGGCTAATTTTTAATGGTGACGATGGCTCAAGAAGTATTTTAGAAGCCGGTGAATTTGGTGCTCGCACGTATGTAGCAAAACCCGGAACCATCACTTTAACCGAGACGTACAGTCGTTCGTGGCAAATGATTCAAAACGGTATTCGGCTAGAGCGCACTAAAAATGACATAGGTTTACCAACTTTTAGAGTCTTAGAGGCCGGCGAAATTTCGTTAATTCACGATGGAACAATTCGTCGAGGCTGGCTATCACTTCAATTGATATTTGTGGTAATGCTACTGGTGATGATTCTTCCGGCCGGGCGTCGCAAGCGCGAGATTTCAGATAGGGAGATCGCGTGAAATTTTCCAGACCATTGCAATTTTTAGCTGGGCTATTTGTGGCGTTAACAATTGCAACTTTGCTTGATGTAACTAGTACGTCAAAAAATTATTCCGAGAGTTTTCCAGCCGTTGTCTGCCCACCAACTCTGCCAGGTCTTGCCTCCCAAGTATCTTTTTCTTCTAGAAAAACTCAGTTTCAACGGTTGCAAGATCGATCAACTAAGACCTTGCCAGTAAAGGTTTTACGCCTTCCGGTTATAAAAGATTCACTCGTTATTAATGGCAATGGCTCTACTCCGGTCGTGTGGCAAAGCCGTACCGGTAGTTGGGCCGGTGGCACGTTGTGTTCTGGACCAGCGGCTTCGCAATGGTTTGTTGGTGCCAGCGCAGATCTGACTTCACGCGGTCGATTAATTATCGTTAACAGTGGGCTCAGTAGCGCAGTGGTAGATATCCAGGCATATACTGAAAATGGTAAGCAGCCATTAAAAACTATTAGCGTCGCTGCGAAAAATTTTGCAAATCTTTCAGTCGTAACTTTCGCACCAGGAGATAAAACTTTGGCGCTGCACGTCATTGCGCGTTCTGGACGGATTAACTCCTTTGTTATTGACGAACAAGTAAAGGGCCTTAAAACACTTGGCGGCGATATTGTTAACCCGATCGAATTTGCTGCTAAAGAATTCGTAATTCCAGCGATTCCAAATCAACTTGCTAGAAATAGTCGAACCCCAGCCAGCGCTCATACCCTGCGAATTCTTACTCCTGGGGAAATTGATGCAAATGTGACGGTCGAAGTTGTATCTGCTGATGGAGTTTTTATTCCAGTTGGTTTTAATAGCCGTTCAATTTCAGCTGGAATAGTCACTGAATTTTCGTTGGCACCAAACATTTCAGCTACGGCTTTCGCACTTCGAGTTAAATCTTCCGAACCTATCGTTGTATCTGTTCAATCCTCGGTAGTCGTATCTGGCCGGAGCGACTTTGCTTGGATTACTCCAGCGCCGGCGCTTACGCCGCTAGTGATGGCAATTACTGGGCTTTCGCCACAAGTTGTATTTGCCGGCGAGAAGATTGCAGTTGCACTGGAAGTTACTTTGATTAATGGAGATGTGATTCGCCGAAACATTACTGGTACTGATATCGCAACTTGGCGGGCACCAGCAAATGCTCGTTCTTTCTCAATCACGCAAAGCTCGAATTCAACCTATGCCGGCGCCTTGGTCTCATCCGTAAATGGATATGGTTATTTTCCAATTCAACCCGGAAGTGTTCTGACAAAGATTGAGAAGCCAGCTTCAAATATTCGCGTCTTAAATCCCTGATAATCCCAAGTTTTTTACCCACACCCCACTAACCTTGACAACATGAGAATTCAAGGGGGACGCGGCTGCTCACGCGCTGGTTGTAAATTCAAAGCAACCATGACCCTGACCTATGTGTATTCCGAATCCACTGCAGTTGTTGGACCATTAGCAACTTTTTCCGAGCCACATGCTTACGATCTTTGTCTAGTTCACGGAACAAGGTTAAAAGTTCCGCATGGTTGGAATGTAATTAAGCAAGAGATCACTGGCACCCAACCAGGACCATCTGATGATGATTTGATGGCGATCGCAGATGCAGTGCGCGAAGTTGCAAATAAAGAAGTAGCGAGCAGTTCCACTGTTACCGCGCAAACACCTTCAACTAGTGCACAAACAAACAGCATTGGACGACGCGGGCACCTTCGTTCGGTTCCGTTGTAATATACAGAGATGGATATCGCGCCCGGAGTTTTTAAGGCCTACGACATTCGTGGCCTAGTTGGCAGTGAAATAGATGTTGATCTAACTTTTGAAACCGGAGTTGCCTTCGCTCGCTTTTTACAGATTCAACGTGAGCCCGGAACAATTGTGATTGGCGAAGATATGCGGCCATCATCTGCTGAATTAGCCGATGCTTTTTCAGCTGGTGCTACTTCACAAGGCATGGACGTGATCCGAATCGGTTTAGCGTCAACAGATTTATTATATTTTGCATCAGGAAAACTAGGTTTTCCAGGAGCTATGTTTACAGCTAGCCATAATCCTGCGGCGTATAACGGTATTAAATTATGTCTGAGTCAAGCTAAACCAATCGGTAAAGAATCTGGTTTAGTAATG
The DNA here is from genome assembly GCA_038214925.1 of Candidatus Nanopelagicales bacterium. GTDB lineage: Bacteria > Actinomycetota > Actinomycetes > Nanopelagicales > Nanopelagicaceae > Planktophila. The sequence goes on from JBBQRL010000018.1 coordinate 8,487, forward strand.
ATCGAAAATTTTGTCCGGGAAGGTTCTCCAATCGCTTTCCGAAGTGTAGGTATCGAAAAGCACCAAGACATGCTGGAAGAGTACGTTGATCATCTTTTAAAACTTGTCGATCTTAAAAATATTCGCCCCTTAAAGATCATTGTTGATGCCGGAAATGGCATGGCTGGACATACCGCGCCGGCAATCTTTGCCCGCCTCAACTGTGAAGTAATTCCGATGTACTTTGAACTCGACGGCAATTTCCCAAATCACGATGCAAATCCACTTGATGAATCAACGTTAACTGATCTAAAAAAAGCGATGATCGAAAACAATGCTGATTTAGGGTTGGCCTTCGATGGCGATGCAGATAGATGCTTTCTAGTCGATGAAAAGGGTGTGGCGGTTAATCCATCAGCGCTCACCGCCCTGATCGCATCTCGCGAGTTGGCTAAAAATCCGGGCGCTACGGTTATTTACAATTTAATTTCATCTCGAACAGTTCAAGAAGTGATTGATGAAAATAATGGTGTGGGCCTGCGCAGCCGAGTGGGCCACTCTTATATTAAATCCATGATGGCCGAGAGCGGCGCGATCTTTGGTGGGGAACATTCCGGACATTTTTACTTTAAAGATTTTTGGCGAGCAGATTCAGGTGCCTTGGCCGCCCTTCACGCCATTGCCGCGTTAGGCCAGAGCCAGGAAACTATGTCGCAACTCCTTGCCCCATTTAATCGATATCAACAAAGTGGTGAAATAAATACAACGGTTGCCGATGTCGCCGCTGCTACCGCTTTAGTTGAGTCCACCTTTACCGTCGCCACAAACGTAATCGACCATCTCGATGGTCTTACAGTCAACGGTGATTCTTGGTGGTTTAACCTTCGTCCATCAAATACCGAGCCGCTGTTACGACTTAACGTTGAGGCTAAAGATCAGGCTCAGATGCAGCTAATTCGTGATCAGGTTCTCGCTTTAATTCGTGGCTAACGCCGTTTTCCATTACGAGCTTTCTGCAATAGGGCAGTAACCTATGCCTATAACCGCCTAGCACAGTAGAGCCCTACGCCTTAGGTATCCAATCAACATTTTGATTACCACATAAGGAGATTTTCGTGAACGTACAAACAACAACTACAACAATTCCAAAAAACGATATTGCAGATGCTTCATTAGCTGCCGCAGGACGTTTAAAAATTGAGTGGGCAGAGCGCAACATGCCAGTCCTTGCTCAAATTCGTGAGCGTTTTGAAAAGTCACAACCATTTGCTGGCGTTCGTATCGCCGCATGCATGCACGTAACAACTGAGACCGCAAACTTGATGCGTGTTTTAAAAGCAGGCGGAGCAGATATCGCTTTGTGTGCCTCAAATCCTTTGTCAACCCAAGATGACACAGCTGCAGCACTTGTCCACGAATACGGAATTTCGGTATTTGCCCGTAACTCAGTTGATCGCGATGGATATTACAAACACCTAAACGCGGCTCTTGATATTGAACCTCATCAAGTTTTCGATGATGGCTGCGATCTAGTGAACACTTTGCACACAACTCGTAAAGAGTTAATTCCAAATATCACTGGTGGTTGCGAGGAGACAACAACTGGCGTTATTCGTTTGAATCAGATGGCCAAAGAAGGCGCACTTCTTTTCCCAATGATCGCGGTAAATGACACTGATACCAAGCACATGTTTGATAACCGTTATGGAACTGGTCAGTCAACAATGGATGCGATTTTCCGTGCCACTAACTTCTTGCTTGCTGGACGCATCGTTGTTGTAGCTGGCTTTGGCTACTGCGGTAAGGGTGTAGCAGAGCGTGCAAAGGGTATGGGCGCCGAAGTAATTGTTACTGAAATCGATCCAACGAAGGCGTTAGATGCGATGATGCAAGGCTTCCGCGTCTTGCCAATGTTGGATGCGGCAAAGATCGGTGATGTTTTCGTAACCGTTACAGGTAACCGTGACGTACTTCGCGACGAGCACTTTGCTGCTATGAAAGACGGAGCGATTTTGGCAAATGCCGGTCACTTTGACATCGAAATTGACGTTGCCTGGCTTGAACAAAACGCTAAAACTAAGAATGCAAAGATGCGCCACCAAACCGATGAGTACGTAATGGCCGATGGCCGTCGCTTACTTCTATTGGCTGAAGGTCGCCTAGTTAACTTGGGCGCCGCTGAAGGCCACCCAGCATCAGTAATGGATATGTCATTTTCTGATCAAGCGCTAACAGCTGAGTACTTAGTGAAAGAAGCTAAAAACCTTAAGCCTGGAGTGCACGAGGTTCCAACATATATCGATAAGGAAGTTGCAGCACTCAAGTTAATTAGCATGGGTGGACGAATCGACGTACTAACACCTGCCCAAGATTTGTACTTGAACTCTTGGGAGCACGGTAGCTAATGACTTTAGTCATGGTCGTCGATGACGACCAGGATCTTGCGGAGATGCTTGGCATCGTTTTAACAGGTGCCGGCATCGACGTAGATCTAGTAAGCCGTGGTGATGAAGTTCTTGATGTTTTTCGCAATAATCCGCCAGATTTAGTTTTATTAGATGTGATGCTACCCGGACTAGATGGAGTCGAAGTCTGTAAATTAATTCGTGCCGAATCTATGGTTCCAATAATTATGCTCACTGCAAAAGGTGACACTCATGATGTTGTGCGCGGTCTAGAAGCCGGCGCAGATGACTACATGGTTAAACCCTTTCGTCATCCATCCGAGTTAATCGCTCGAATTCGCACACGTTTGCGCCGAACAAACTCTGATATTTCCGGTCTATTAACAATCGGTGATTTAGCAATCGATGTGCAAGCTCACCAAGTTTTACGTGGCACGAAACAGATTCAATTAACTCGCTTGGAGTTTGATCTATTAGTAGCCCTTGCCCGCGAACCAGGTCGGGTATTTTCACGAGATGCCTTACTCAGTGAAGTCTGGGGCTATCGTCACTCAACTGATACGCGATTAGTAAATGTGCACGTGCAGCGGTTGCGCTCCAAAATCGAACACGATGCTGAGCATCCCGAGATCGTCATAACTATTCGTGGGGTGGGCTATAAAGCTGGAGTCATGGGCGGTTCCTAAATATGAACCGACTCTTTTTTTCGCTAAGAAATTCACTTGCCCTAAAGGTAATTCTCTCTACCGTCATTTTGTCGTTGGGCGTTGTTTGGGTTACTGGGTCGGCCTTAAATTCACAACTGTCAAGTGGAATTAAAAAAGTAAATTTAGATTCAGCCCTTGCAGAAGCGCGTTCCACTATTTTTACCGCGGAGTATCGATTCCTACTAGCCGAAGGTGAACCCGACTCGGTCGTCCAAAAAGTAGTCGATGATGTTATTAGCTCGGCAACAACTTTAACCTCAAATGAAAATACCCGTGAAGTTGTCTTTGCGCGTAGCCCTGGAAATACCAGAGAGATAAATTATGAAATTGCCTCTAACGTATTGGATCCTAGGACAATTTCTGATTCACTCAGCAAGCGGGTACGTAAAAATCCAGATTTAATTTATCAATATACGACTATGCAATATTTACAAGGAATCAGGGTTCCAGGTCTGGCCATTGGTAAAAAAGTGCAGATTCCCAATGCTGGCCAGTACGAGATGTATTTAGTTTTTTCATTAGTAAATCAACGAGCAACCCTAGATTTGGTTCAAAGTTCGTTGTTGATCGCCGGGTTTGTGCTGGTATTTCTGATCGCATTAATTACTTGGCTAGTTGTGCGACAGGTCGTAAAGCCGGTTAGGGAAGCGGCCTCAATTGCAGCTCAATTTACCGAAGGTGATTTTAGGCAACGGATGCAGGTGCATTCCCAAGATGAGATTTCAACCTTAGGCATTGCCTTTAATGGCATGGCTGAATCAATTGAAAAACAGATTGCACGGCTAGAAAACCTATCAAGAGTTCAGCAGCGTTTTGTTTCCGATGTTTCACACGAACTGCGCACACCACTAACAACGCTTCGGATGGCCTCGGAAGTTATCAATGAAGCAAAAGATGGTTTTGAACCAACGGTTTCACGTAGCGCCGAATTACTAGCGGCCCAGCTCGATCGATTCGAGCGGTTGTTGGAGGATTTACTTGAAATCTCCCGCTTTGATGCTGAAGTAGCGGTCTTAGAAGCCGTCGATTTTGACATCGTTTTGCTAGCTAAACGATGCGCCGAAGATCTCTCACTTGTTGCCAGCCAACGTAAAACAGTCATGTACGTAAAATCATCAGAGCCAGAAATTATGGTTAAGGCCGATATTCGCCGAGTTGAACGTATTTTGCGCAATTTGCTAGCCAATGCGATTGATCACGCCGAAGAAGTTCAAATCGACGTTCAGATTGAAGCAAATGAAGTTGATGTGGCAATTGGTGTTCGTGACTACGGAGTTGGCTTAGATGAAACGGCGCTCATACGAGTTTTTGATCGTTTTTGGCGAGCAGATCCCTCACGTGCTCGTACCCGTGGTGGCACTGGTCTTGGCCTATCAATTGCATTGGAAGATGCACGTTTACACAATGGTGAGTTAGAAGCGTGGGGACGTCCAGGTCGGGGAGCTCATTTTGTTTTAACTTTGCCTCGCAAGGCAAGTGAAAGTATTAATGCTCGTTTAATTCCACTACAGCCATTGGATTTTAAAGCGTAATTTCCACAGTTCGTAGTAAGTCTTACAGTCAAAATTACAGCTAAGCCAAACTTCGGTATGGCTATTTTCAATGAATTGTCGCAACTTATCTTTCCCAGTCGTTGCTTTGGTTGCGCCACTTTGGCTAATGGGCTTTGTTCTGTGTGTGCTATCGATTGGCAGATGAGTTACTTCAAAACCGCTTTAGTTGATTTCTCGGTTCATTCCAGTATTTTATACTCCCCAGTTGCTTCAAAGATAATTGTCTCGGCTAAAGAGGGTGGTGTTGGGCAGGCTGATGAAATTCTTATCGCAACAATTATTTTCCTGCTTAACAAAATTAAAATAAGTTCGAGTGAATTTCGATTAGTACCAATTCCTTCTAGTAAAAAATCGGTGCGCCGACGTGGTCGAAGTTTTATCGTTGATTTAAGCCAAGAGATATCTCGGCGCACTGGGATCTCGACTTTAGATTGTCTTGGAATCCACGGCACGGTTGCCGATCAAAGCGGATTAACCCGCATCGCCCGCCAGGAAAATATGCGGGGAGCATTTCACCTAACTAAACCAGCTCGTGGAAAATTGATACTCATTGATGATGTGATAACAACAGGTGCCACCTTAAAAGAGGCTGCGAGAGCGATCCATTCTGGGGGTTTTCACGCGCAAATAACCGCGATTACCGCCTGTGTAGCACAACCTCTACGATAGGGACTTGAACTAGAGAGGTCACATCAATGCCAGCGATTATTGACAAGATTTTGCGTGCCGGTGAAGGTCGCATCCTTCGCGAGTTAAGCAAAACCTCTGTTTTAGTCAACGCTCAGGAGCCTCGCTTTGTTGCGATGTCAGATGATGAACTACGCGCACAAACTCAGATTTTTAAAGATCGCTTTGCACAAGGTGAAACACTCAATGATCTTTTGCCCGAAGCCTTCGCCGTTGTCCGCGAAGCCGCTAAGCGCACATTAGGTCAGCGTCACTATGACGTGCAGATTATGGGTGGAGCCGCACTTCACAAAGGAAACATCGCCGAAATGCGTACGGGTGAAGGAAAGACGTTAGTTGCAACCCTTCCTTCCTATCTCAACGCCCTAGCTGGTCGCGGTGTTCACGTTGTTACAACCAATGATTATTTAGCAGAGCGCGATAGCGAGTGGATGGGCCGTGTTCATCGCTTCTTAGGTCTAAAAGTCGGCGTGATTCTGGCAAACATGACTCCGGCGCAGCGTCGCGAGGCATATCTTTCCGATATCACCTATGGCACAAATAATGAGTTTGGTTTTGATTACCTTCGCGACAACATGGCGTGGTCACTCGATGAATGTGTTCAGCGAGATTATTTCTTTGCCGTTGTCGATGAAGTGGACTCAATTTTAATCGATGAAGCACGTACACCTTTGATTATTAGCGGTCCAGCCGACAAGGCAACTAAGTGGTACTTAGAATTTTCAACTTTGGTTGGAAAGCTACAACGCGATGCTCACTATGAAGTTGATGAGAAGAAAAAAACTGTTGGTATTTTAGAAGCGGGTGTAACTCGGGTAGAAGAGATGTTAGAAATTGGCAATCTCTACGAATCAGCTAATACTCCAATGATCGGCTATTTAAACAATGCGATCCGCGCAAAGGAGCTTTTCAAGCGCGATAAAGATTACGTAGTCATGAACGGTGAACTATTAATCGTTGACGAGCACACTGGCCGTATGTTGGCTGGTCGCCGCTACAGCGAAGGTTTACACCAGGCGCTAGAGGCAAAAGAGCGTATTGAAATTAAAGATGAAAATCAGACGCTGGCAACAATTACTTTGCAAAACTACTTCCGTCTGTACAAAACATTGTCTGGCATGACCGGTACCGCATCTACTGAAGCCGCTGAATTTGATCAGATTTATAAGCTTGGTGTTGTAGCGATTCCAACAAATCGCACAATGCAACGTATTGATTCACCAGATTTGGTCTACAAGACTGAAGTTGGAAAATTCGCTGCCGTTACCGCCGATATCGTTGAGCGCCACCGTAAGGGTCAACCAGTTTTGGTTGGAACAGTCAGCGTTGAAAAATCAGAAGAGTTATCTGCATTCCTTCGTAAATCTGGCGTGCCGCATGAAGTATTAAATGCAAAGCATCACGAACGAGAAGCTTCAATCATTGCGCGTGCTGGTGTGAAAGGCGCGGTAACTGTTGCCACAAATATGGCTGGCCGCGGAACTGACATCATGCTTGGTGGTAACCCCGAGTTCATGGCAGATTTTGAATTACAACGTCGCGGAATTTCACCAGTTGATAATGCCGCCGAATATGAAAGCCAATGGCCAGCGGAAATCGCCCGACAAAAAGCAGCTGTCGAAACTGGTCATGAAGAAGTTGTTGGCTTAGGTGGGCTCTATGTTTTAGGTACCGAGCGTCACGAATCACGTCGTATTGATAATCAGTTGCGTGGTCGTTCAGGGCGCCAAGGTGATCCAGGTGAGTCACGTTTCTATCTTTCATTACAAGATGAGTTAATGCGCCGATTTAATTCTGGAATGGTAGAACGCTTTTTAACTGCCGCCGGCCTACCTGATGATGCGCCAATTGAATCCAAAATGGTTTCGAATGCGATTAAGTCAGCACAGAGCCAAGTAGAAGCCCAAAACTTTGAAATGCGTAAAAATGTTTTGAAATATGACGATGTCATGAATCGCCAGCGCACCGTTATTTATGGTGAGCGCCGCATGGTTCTAGAAGGTGAAGATATTAAAGATCAAGTTGCTCAATTTGTGGCAGACACATTGACGGCATATGTCACAGCCGCTACTGCTAGTGGCTTTGGTGAAGATTGGGATCTAGACACATTGTTTGCCGCACTAAAAACTCTTTATCCAATCTCATTTACGATCGATGAACTTCTCAGTGAAGCTGGCTCTCGTGCCGGCCTTGATACCGATTTTATTGTGGCTAAAGTTGTTACCGATTGCGAAGCCGCCTACGCAAAGCGCGAAACAACATTAGGTGATGAAGTTATGCGTGAACTAGAGCGCAAGGTTTTGCTTTCTGTCCTAGATCGCAAGTGGCGCGAACATCTTTACGAAATGGATTACCTACAAGAGGGAATTGGCTTACGTGCCATGGCCCAACGTGATCCATTGGTTGAATACCAGCGCGAAGGCTACGACTTATTTGCCGCCATGATGGATGCGATTAAGGAAGAGATCGCTGGCTTCTTGTTTAATATTGAAGTTATAGTTGAAGCGGCAAGCAATGAGGTAACCGCTCCTGGCCTAGAGGCAAAGGCAGCACCTGCACTGCAGTACACCGCAGCTGATGAATCCGGAGTTCGTACAACTGGCAATGTCTCACTCAATGCTCCATGCCCATGTGGTTCGGGTAAGAAGTACAAGCGCTGCCACGGAGCTCAGTAATTAAATGAGATCTAAGGCGGTACAGACCCACCGTTGATCTAGACCTTCAAATCTAATTGCAACGACCCTTAATCGTTCGCCAAATCGAAGCGTCACTGTTGCTTCAATGACACCATCTATTGGCGCGGTAACTCTAATTTTTCGAACCCGGCCGATCTCAGTTAACTTTCCAGCCTTACGTTGTAACTGTGAAAAAATTAAGTAGTGGCAGAGGTTTTGTACTTGCGATGCCGCGCGACGGCCAGCCCAAATTTCAACTATTGAATGAATAAATCGCGGAATGATCGCGTTGATATCTGGCAAATCACTTGCCGACGTTGGCTCTGGCGCAAACTCGGCATCAAATTCTTCACCAAAAGTTGAAGCAATTAAATAGAGTCGTGGTTTTTTGGGCAGTTCCACTGGCTTTGCCGGACGAAACATCTCTAAAACTGGGTGCAACCAATCTTCGTTGGGATCACTCGATATCGGCGTTAAGTCAAGCAGGGTGCAGGTAGGCATCTGTATGTAATCTGGGTTGTACTCTCGTTGTGTGCTCATGTGAGCAAGAGTTCTTCATGCTGGCTAGCTTCAACTCAACCGTGTGGCTTAAAAAAGATAGGTCTTTAGTACTACTGTGGAACGTGCTTACTGTTTTGTGAGAGCAGGCAATTAAGTGCGCCTATGAAAACAAGAAAAAAATCACACAGCGCTCGTTTGCCACTAGCAATCACATTAATTGCCGCCTCATTTATTTCCGCAATTTTTATTTCAACAGTTGCCAATAAGGGCCAGGATTACTGGGTTATTAATACACCCATTATTCCGGGCCATACTATTTCGGCCTCAGATGTTGTGCTCAGCCACTTAAATTTAAAGGCAAGCTCTGATCTTTATTTAGGTCAAGCCAGCGAACCGATTGGAATGATTGCAACTAGGACCATGCGCATAGGTGAAGTTATCTCTACAAGTGATTTAAGTTCGGCGGTAGATGCCCAATCTGCCAGCGCCGTTCCCTTGAGTGTTAGGTCGGTAGATATTTCACAAGGCCTAGTTGTGGGAGAAAGTGTAGATATTTACTGGGTGCAAGATGCCAGAAATGGCGAATTAGCCGTTGATCCAATCTTGATTCTTGGGGGAGTCACACTGCTTTCAATTGAAAATTCCGGTAATAGTTTTAGTGGTGAAGTTGGCTTAAGTATTGCCGTTGAACAAACTCAGGTACTTCGAATCTTGAGTGCTACAACAATTGGTCGCTTAGTAGTAATTCGCTCTAATGTCTGAACTTGAGATGCCGATTGTGATCACGGCAGTGGCACATGCCGAAGCAGAAGGTTTCATTGCATCAACTTTGTTTGCCCAAGGGTGGAGCGTGGTATTTCGAGCGATCGATTGGCAATCATTAGATCACTTTGTCGAAGCCAATCCAACTGTTGCAAAAACGGCGCTACTTATTTACGCATCCGACCTGCCAGGTATTTCACTCAAAGAACTACACCGAGTATCAGAAAAGTTTCGGCAAACAATTGGTTTTGCTACCAACCGTACTAACAACGCTGAATTCGCCGATCTGACCCAAGTTCCAGACAATGCTGGTGATTTAGTCTCACTTGTCCGTGGCTTTGTACGTGCGCCGCTGCTTCGTACGTCGGCGCAGCTGCCCCGCCCAACTAGACGAGCAAGGGTTATAGCTGTGGGTTCAGCCGGAAGTCATACAGGTGCAACGTTGATTGCCATGAATCTGGCGATGGAGTTAAGTAATACTGATAAATCAACGCTTTTAATTGAAGCAAATTTTAGAGCGCCATCGATCTCGGCCCTACTGTCGATGCGCAATATTGCAAATGATGGAAGTTGGAAAAATGTTGCACCACATTTAGCGCTTTATGAAGTTACCCAAGATCAAGTAATGGACATAGATGAGTTGATGAGTAAAGCTGGAAATGAATTTGATTATGTAATCGTAGATATTGGTTCAATTTCTGGACTTTCTAATCGATTAACGGATCGGCGATGGACTTCGACTATGACCACCTGGTGCTGTGATCTAGGGGATGAGTTAATGATTATCGCCCGCCCCGATTATTTAGGAGTTCTACGGCTTAATCAGGTGATTGAACTTCTTGCCCAGACTTCGATTCGGGCCGGGATTAGCTTTGTCTTAAATTTGAAATCCGCTGGAAAACGTGGCGAAGCCGAACAAACACGTTTCTTGAATGCAACGACCGCGGTGAAGCCGCTACGAGTGCGGACGATTTCAAAAGATTCGCGTGCAGTTATGGCCGCCGAAGATGAGCGGGCAACGCTGATCGAGACAAATGAACGCTCGAATCTACGTAAATCGATCGCGGAATTAGCCGGAGAAATTTAAAGATTTAATCTAATACCATTGGCGGGTGCGCGTTTACTTACCAATTAGCCATCAGAGCCTGACAGATTTTCTGGCCTCGAAAAGCTTTGAAGTCGACCTTTTATTTGCACCTACTCCACAATTTTTAATTGAAAATGATGATTGCGATGAAGAAGAGTCTGAGTATTTGCTATCGGTAGCTGCCGGTGAAAAAGCATTAGAACTAGCAACAAATAAAACTTCACCCGGATTAGTTCTAGCCCTAGATATAACAGTGGCACAAATTGGCGAGATGTACGAAGACTCAATCACTCTTCGATCAGCGCTAACGTGGGATCAAGTTCAGTGCGCGCTATTGGCCTGGCCAGATGATGATGAACTCGTGTGGTTTGCCACCCAGGAAATTGAAATTCACATAGGTGAGTGGAAATAGCATGTCGGTATTTGAAAATTTATTAGGATCACGCACCACAATTACATTAAATCAATCAGAGCGATTACGTGAACTTGTCGCCGATTGGCAGCTACTGGCCGATTTATCCTTCGCAGATTTAATCCTGTGGGTACCACTTCGTAAAGACATCACAATGTGGCCAACTGGCCATGTCGCTATCGCACATATTCGCCCAACAACTACGGCAACTGTTTTTATAAATGATGTGATCGGTGATGAAGTTATGTGGGGCACCAGATCAAATATCGATGAAGCCTTATCCAGTAATGAAATTATTAGAAACTCAGATCCAGAACGGGTAGGGGAGTTATTAGTTAAAGAAGAGGCGATTCCGGTTACTTTAGATGGGCAAGTTATTGCAGTAATTTCACGCCACCGAAACGTAGAACAGATGCGAACTGCCGGTAAGTTAGAGATCAATTATCGCGAGATTGCCCACAGTCTTTATCAGATGATCGCCGAAGGAAACTTTCCATATCCAAATGCTGGATCACTCTTTGAGCCAGTACCACGAGTTGGTGATGGGTTAATTCGTCTTGATGTGAGCGGTGTTATTTCATTTGCCAGCCCAAATGCAAAATCTGCTTTTTCCAGAATGGGATGGGGCGCTGATTTAGAGGGAAAAAACTTAGGTGAAGTCGCAGAACAAGTAAGTATTGATTTAGAAAATCCACATGAAGAAGGTGTTCGAACCCGCTTGAATGGGAAAACTTTGCGCCGAGTAGAAATCGATAACAAAGATGCCACGATTGATTTATTAGTTTTACCCTTAATCAAAGGCGAAGATCGAACTGGCGCAATAGTGCTTTTGCAAAACGTGACTGAACTGCGCCGCCGTGATCGCCAGCTTGTGACAAAAGATGCCACCATCCGCGAGATTCATCACCGAGTAAAAAACAATTTACAGACCGTTTCAGCGCTGCTACGTATGCAATCTCGGCGGATTGAAGATCCAGCAGCTAGTGCCGCTCTAGATGAGGCAGTGCGGCGTATATCTAGTATCGCCCTGGTTCACGAGACTTTATCCAATAGCAGCCAGACCACGGTTGTCTTTGATGATGTGCTCAGTAGCTTGGTGACGCATTCATTGGATCTAAGCCCACGTATGGGTCAGTTGAGCATCGAACGATCTGGCCAATTGGGATCTTTAGAATCTAGAATCGCAACACCACTGGCTTTAGTTGTTACCGAATTAATTCACAACGCCCTAGAACATGGCCTAGCTGAATCAGGCACACATCTTCGAATTGAATTACAGCGATATAGCAATGAAGCGCTGGTAACAATTTCCGATAATGGTGTGGGATTACCAAAAGGTTTTGATTTAGCGACATCATCGAATTTAGGTTTACAAATTGTGCATACCTTGATGATTAATGAATTAAAAGGTGATCTGATTCTTGAATCAAATGATGAAGGGACACATGCACGTTTGCGTTTCCCGCTTTAGAACTGGTTCTGCTGCTCCATCAAACGGGCACGGTTACGTGCTGCACGGCGCTTAAGCGCGCGACGCTCATCTTCAGACAACCCACCCCATACGCCGGCATCCTGACCACTTTCTAAGGCCCAGGCAAGGCATGGCTCTTTCACAATGCAACGGTTACAGACCTTTTTTGCCTCTTCGATCTGAGAAATCGCTGGTCCGGTGTTTCCAACCGGGAAGAAAAGCTCGGGATCTTCATCTCGGCATGCAGATTGATGTCGCCAATCCATGACGGACCTCCTCTAGATCGCAAGCGCAATCGATATCTAACTTCAATGGTGATACGCACAAAACGGTGCGCAAGGCGATAATTCTCCCTGTATTGAGTAAGTAATACAAGGATGTATGACAAAGAGATTGAAAAATTAGAGTGATTTATATCTAGTGTGCCCCCGACAGGATTCGAACCTGTGCGCATGCCTTCGGAGGGCAATGCTCTATCCCCTGAGCTACGGGGGCTCGGCGGGTTACTGTCGAAGGTTATCAGCGGGTGCAAAGTTCGTTGCATCCTGAGAGAATTACTCCATGAACTCAACGGCTTATTTCGCAACAGGATGTTTTTGGGGCGCAGAACGACGCTTCTGGCAATTAGATGGCGTGATTGAAACTAGCGTCGGATACATGGGTGGAAATCGCGCAAACCCAACGTATGAGCAGATCTGCACTGGTGTCACTGGCCATGCCGAAATGGTGAAAGTTGTTTTTGATCCACAGATTATTTCTTATCATCGTTTGTTGCAGGAGTTTTGGGTGATGCACGATCCAACGTCGTTAAACCAACAAGGTGGCGATATTGGAACCCAGTACCGCAGTTCAATTTTCTACGTTGGCGATGAGCAGGCATCGATTGCGCTCGCATCGAAAGCGGCTTATCAAGAAGTGCTAACTGCAGCTGGTTTAGATCCCATCTGTTCTGAAATTTTAAGCGCTGAAGGCGTGCCGTATTACTTGGCCGAGGAGTATCACCAAAAGTATTTACAGAAAAATCCAAATGGCTATGACTGCCATTCAAGTACGGGCGTTGCCTACCCAGAGACAGTAAATATCTAATGAGTGAAAAAGAGTATCCAGTAAAAATTGATGAGGCGGCATTAGCTTCGGCAATCGGCCCATTATCATTTGATGTTTTGCGAAATGCTGCAACCGAGCGACCATTTACTGGCGAATACACTGACACCGATAAAGTCGGCGTTTACAAATGCAAAGCATGTACTGCCGTCTTATTTAAAAGCGAAACAAAGTTTCATTCCGGTTGTGGCTGGCCATCTTTTTACGCACCAAGTAGTGATGATGCCGTCGAACTTATCGAAGATCGTTCGCTATTTCCACGTGTTCGCACCGAAGTTCGCTGCGCTGCCTGCGGTTCACACCTTGGACATATTTTTAAAGGCGAAGGCTATGACGTACCAACTGATGAGCGCTGGTGTATTAACTCAGTCTCATTAATTTTGGAAGATAAGTAGCGCTAGTTTCTACAGTGAAAAAGTTGGGTATTCGTCGGTAACCATTAACAAGGCATAGCCAGTAACACGGTTCCAGAAAGCGATTGTTCCAACGACACCTTCGGCGCAACGTTCTGGATAATTTCCAGTAAAGATAACGTTTATCCAGGCAAATAGAGTTAAGAAAATCGCGTAGATAGCGTAAATAATTCCAACGATGTACAAAGGAAGAGCCAGTAGCCACTTCACTAACGGCAAAAAGCGATTAAGCGCCTTTGGATCAACTTCAGGAAAAGTCACACTGACTACATCATTGTCTTCAATTGATGGATATTCATCGGTGAGCACAACCATGTATGCCGTTAAACGTGTCTGTAATGAGATGAGTGCTTCGTTAAATGCCAATAAATAACTTGGGTAGGCCTGGCGAACCACAAGTGCTAAGACCAATGGCAAAATTAGGAATCCAGCCGCGATGCCGGCAGTGCTATCGGATGATAAACCGGCAGTGCTATCGGATGATAAATCTGAAAACGATGCAAAAGATGAGACGAAAATAAATGCTGGTGCGACCAGGATTAAGCGAAACAACGCGGTCATACGATTGCGTTCGGTCAGGGTTACATCGATCTGGGTCTCTATTTGATTGCTCATACCAATCAACTTACCCCTATCTTTCGGTAGATCTTGCCTTTTACAGCCTCTTTGCAATAGTTTTGCAGTCTGTTGCAGTCTCTTGCAGAAATTCTTGGCAAAGAAGGGGTGTGAAATGGCTGGAATCAAAGAAGTTGCAGAGGAAGCTGGCGTTTCAACTGCAACGGTTTCGCGCGCCCTGCGCGGCCAACACCATGTCAATCCAGCAACGCGGGCCAAGATCATTGCAGCGGCCGAGAAATTAAATTATCCAATCACTCCAGAGCGCGCCACCATAAATAGCGGCCGGACAAATTCAGTAGGTGTTGTCGCGCCTTATATTTCACGGTGGTATTTCTCGCAAGTAATTAGCGGCGCCGAACAAGCTTTGCGCGAAGCTGGCCTTGATCTGCTGTTGTATAACTTCAGCCAGATGAAAGGCCGAGAACGGTTATTTCAGCATCAATTATTAAAGGGTCGAGTCGATGCGCTCATTGTTATTAGCTTGCCACCGACCGAAGAAGAGTTTGATTCAATGCTTAGCTTGGGTATTCCAATTGCACTAGTAGGCATGGATCACGAAAAATGCGCATCAGTGAAAATTGATGATGTGGCAGCAGCAAAAACAGCTACCCAGCACTTAGTAAATCAAGGTCATAAAAAAATTGGTTTAATGTCTGGCAGCCCTAACGATCCATTTAATTTTAGTGTTCCACAAGATCGCCGAAAAGGATTTATGCAAGCATTAGTCGAAAGTGGTTTGGAGTGGTTACCTTCGCGCGAAATTCATGGTGATTTCACTATGCACACCGCATCTAGAGCGATGGATGATTTATTAGCTAGGCCAAATCGACCAACCGCTATTTTTTGCGAATCAGATGAAATGGCGATGGGTGCGATGCAAGCACTTCGCCGTCATGGTTTAAAAGCACCAGATGACATTTCCATTATCGGTATCGATGGACACGAGATGGCCGAGTTTTCGGAATTAACTACGGTGGAACAACCAGCAACGTTGATGGGCGAAATGGCTGCTTGGTCGATTATGGAACGGTTGCGTAAACCGCAGATTCAACCACCATCATTAGTCTTACCAACCACCTTAGTTGTGCGTAATTCAACCCGTCGATTAGCACCGGAAGAGCAAGCTATTTAGCCTGCCCATCTTTTTTCGATAAAAGAGGTAACCTTGCCAGCATGAGTAACCACCTAGGTGAGATTCCAGATTTAGCTGAACTTCGTACGCATTCCAGTACAAAGTGGCGCGATTTCCCGGGTGATGTGCTGCCGTTGCCTGTGGCGGAAATGGATTTTCAAGT
>JBBQRL010000019.1:0-23949 GCA_038214925.1 Candidatus Nanopelagicales bacterium
AAATCCAGAATAAATGCTCGACCACCCGACATTCCAGCAGCAAAGTTTCTTCCGGTACGACCTAGAACAATTACCGTCCCGCCCGTCATGTATTCGCAGCCGTGATCGCCAATACCTTCCACGATCGCTAGCGCGCCAGAATTTCGAACACAAAAACGCTCACCAACAATTCCACGAATAAATATTTCGCCAGCAGTTGCGCCATAACCAATCACGTTTCCAGCGATTACATTCTCTTCTGAAACAAAGGATGCTTTTTCATCGGGACGAACAACAACATGCCCACCAGAAATTCCCTTACCAACGTAATCGTTTGAATCACCATAGAGACGGATTGAGACTCCCTTAGGAATAAATGCTGCTAAGGATTGGCCAGCTGATCCATGCAAAGTGACATCGATAGTTCCAGCTGGCAATCCATCTACGCCATATTTGCGAGTTACTTCAGCGCCGAGCATTGTTCCAACTGTGCGATTAACGTTTCGAACGGGCAGATCGATCTTGACGGATTCACCCTTAGTTAATGCTGGCTGAGCAAGTTCGATTAATTGATTATCAAGTGCGGCAGCTAAGCCGTGATCCTGTGCGACCGTGTTGTGCAATGGAGATTTCACATCAGGGCGAGCAAGTAATGGCGCAAGATTGAGTCCTGATGCCTTCCAATGATCTACCGCTTTACGTGTATCTAGGTATTCAACGTGGCCAATTGCTTCCAATAAGGTGCGAAAGCCAAGTTGTGCCAAAATTTCGCGGACTTCTTCGGCGATATATTCAAAGAAAGTCTCAACGAACTCTGGTTTACCGGTGTAATTTTTTCTCAGCTCTGGATTTTGTGATGCGATTCCAACAGGACAGGTATCTAGATGGCATACCCGCATCATGATGCACCCTGAAACAACAAGCGGCGCAGTTGCAAAACCGTACTCTTCAGCGCCAAGCAGTGCGGCGATAATGACATCGCGACCTGTTTTTAAGGATCCATCGGCCTGTACAACAATGCGATCGCGAAGACCATTGAGCAATAAAGTCTGCTGCGTTTCAGCTAAACCTAACTCCCACGGCGCACCTGCGTGCTTAAGTGAAGTCAGTGGTGATGCGCCGGTTCCGCCATCGTGGCCAGAAATTAAAACTACGTCGGCGTGAGCCTTTGATACACCTGCGGCAACTGTGCCAACTCCAACTTCGGCAACTAGCTTTACGTGTACTCGCGCATTTTTATTTGCATTTTTAAGATCATGAATCAACTGTGCTAGATCTTCAATCGAATAAATATCATGATGAGGTGGTGGTGAAATAAGACCGACACCTGGTGTTGAGTAACGAGCTTTTGCAATCCATGGATAAACCTTGTAACCCGGCAGTTGCCCGCCTTCGCCAGGTTTTGCTCCTTGTGAAATTTTAATTTGAATATCATCGGCATTAACTAAGTAATGACTGTTTACACCAAAGCGACCAGATGCAACCTGCTTAATGGCAGAGCGCTTTGAATCACCATTTGCCATTGGTAGATAACGTTGCAGCTCTTCGCCGCCTTCACCCGTATTAGATTTTCCACCAATTCGGTTCATGGCAATCGCTAAGGTTTCATGAGCTTCGGCTGAAATGGAACCGTAAGACATTGCACCCGTCGAGAAACGTTTGATAATTTCACTGGCAGATTCAACTTCATCAATTGAAATTGGCTTCGATGCACCTTCTTTGAAAGCAAACAATCCTCGAAGTGTCATCAATCGCTCACTTTGCTCGTTTACCCGATCGGTGTAGCGCTTAAAGATGTCGTAGCGCTTGTTGCGAGTAGAGTGTTGCAAAGTAAATACAGTTTCTGGATCAAATAAATGTGGTTCACCTTCACGGCGCCATTGATACTCCCCGCCGATTGGCAGACGCTTAGTGCCGGGAACTTCTCCCCCAGGTGGATATGCGATGTGATGGCGGGCGATCGTTTCTTGCGCGATCACATCTAAGGAAATTCCACCTAAACGAGATGTGGTTCCGGCAAAGTATTCATCGACGACTTCTTGTGACAGACCAATTGCTTCAAAGACTTGCGCCCCGGTGTATGAGGCGATCGTGCTGATACCCATCTTGGACATCACCTTGAGCACGCCCTTGCCCAGGCTTTTAATTAAATTCTTCACTGCTTTTTCGGGAGTAACTCCAGTGATCACACCTTGCAGGACCAAGTCTTCCGCTGATTCCATCGCAAGATATGGATTAACGCAGGCAGCGCCGTAACCAATTAAAAGTGCAACGTGGTGAACTTCGCGGACATCGCCAGCTTCGACAACCAAGCCAACCTTGGTGCGAGTCTTTTCACGGATTAAATGATGGTGAACTGCCGAAGTTAATAACAGTGAAGGAATCGGTGCGTATTCGGCATCACCATCGCGATCAGATAGAACAATAATGCGAGCTCCATCGGCAATTGCTTGAGAAACTTCTGCTCTAATTTCGCTGAGACGCTCTCGAAGTGAGTCTCCGCCATCGGCGATACTAAATAGTCCTCGAATAACATGCGCGGCTAAACCAGGATGATCACCATCGGCGTTGATATGAATAATCTTTGCTAGCTCATCGTTATCAATAACCGGAAATGCCAAAGAGACTTGACGACAACTAGCTGAACCTGGATCTAGTAAATTGTGTTCTGGTCCCATCGATGTGCCTAGGCTAGTAACTAACTCTTCTCGAATTGCATCAAGAGGTGGATTTGTTACCTGCGCAAAAAGTTGTGAGAAATAATCAAAGATTAAGCGGGGCTTATCGGAAAGCGCTGCGATAGGAGTATCAGTTCCCATCGAACCCAGCGGTTCCATTCCATTTTTGGCCATTGGTGTGACAAGTATTCGCAGATCTTCTTCGGTATATCCAAATGCACGTTGCCTGCGCACAACCGATGAGTGTGGATACACAATGTGCTCGCGTGAAGGAAGTTCACTTAATTTAATCATGCCGGCGTGAAGCCAACTGGCATATGGCTGGGCATCTGCCAGTTGATCTTTAATTTCGCCATCTTCAATAATTCGACCTTGTTCAATATCAACTAAGAACATTTTTCCTGGTTGCAAACGGCCTTTACGTTCAATGTTTTCAGCTGGAATATCTAAAACTCCGACTTCAGATGCCAGCACAACCATTCCATCTTTGGTAATCCAATAGCGAGATGGGCGAAGGCCGTTGCGATCTAGCACTGCGCCAACTTGATGGCCGTCGGTAAAAGTTACGCAGGCAGGTCCATCCCACGGCTCCATCATTGATGCGTGGAATGCGTAAAAATCACGACGATTCTGCGGCATCGAAGCATGATTTTCCCATGCCTCTGGAATCATCATTAAAACTGAGTGGGCAAGTGAGCGGCCACCTAAATAAAGAAGTTCTAATACTTCATCAAAGGATGCTGAATCTGAACCTGACATTTCAACGATTGGAAATAAGCGCTTTAAATCCCCAGGAATCAGATCACTTTCAAGTAGTGATTCACGGGCGCGCATCCAATTACGGTTTCCCTTCACGGTATTAATTTCACCGTTGTGGGCAATAAAACGATACGGGTGGGCCAATGGCCATGAGGGGAAAGTATTAGTTGAAAAACGTGAGTGAACTAAGGCAAGTGGTGATACCACGCGCTGATCGGATAGATCTGGAAAAAACTCTTCCAACTGGCCCGTTGTAAGCATTCCCTTGTACACAATGGTTTGGGAAGAAAGTGATGGAAAATAAAGTTCCAGGGCGTGCTCGGCACGTTTGCGCAGACAAAAAACTAAGCGATCTAATTCAATTCCAGATTCACCATTTTTTCCAGCAAGAAAAATCTGACGAAAATCTGGCATTACAGATAAAGCTGTCTTGCCGAGAGTTGATGAATTAATTGGTACATCGCGCCAGCCAAGAATCTGTAAGCCCTCTTCATTGGCGATTTTTTGAATATCAGCTCTAATATCCGCACCTTGTGCAATAAAAACAATTCCAGTCGCATAATTATTTTCTGGAGGTAATTGAAAATCAACCACTGCTCTATAAAAACTATCCGGAATTCGAATTAAAATTCCGGCGCCATCGCCGCTATCGGCTTCGGCACCTGATGCACCGCGATGTTCCATGTTGCGAAGAGCGGTTAACGCTTGTGAGACGATCTCGTGTGTGGCAGTTTTGTTAAGGGTGGCAACCATGGCAACACCGCAAGCATCATGTTCTTGGGCAGGGTTATAAAGTCCCTGTGCCTGTGGATAATTCGATGCAAGTACCATGGGCGCTCCTACGGATTGTCATTGTTTCCTGTGATTTCTGTGGGACAACCTTGGCCCGAACTGCTAGGTGGTAAATCGTAGCAATAACTGGAACTTTCGTTAGCCTGAAAATTAAGGGTTTAAATCCCGGAAATATTGGCGACTTTGCCAATGACAGCGGTAATGAGCATGCCTAAAGAACCACCAATCATGACGCGAACAGTTGGTGTGAGAATCTTGGATCCAGCCGCCCGCGCGCTAGCAATTCCGGTGATCATGAGCCCGGCAAGAGCGAACCCAACGATGCTCCACGCCTTTGCACCGGGTGTTGGTGCAAACGCTCCGGCAAATGGAATCAAACCGCCGGCGGTAAATGAGATGGCCGATGCGATCGCTGCCTGAACCGGACGTGCCTTGGTGTGTGGATGTTGACCTAACTCATCTCGAAGGTGTGCTTCCAGCGGATCCTTATCGTGCATCTCGTTAGCTACTTGCAAGGCAAGCTCTGGGGAAAGGCCGCGCGCAATATAAATATGTTGTAGTTCAAGTAATTCAGCTTCTGGATCTACCGCTAAGTGTTCCATCTCTAAAAGGCGATCTGATGCTTCAACATCGTTTTGCGAGCGAACTGAAACATATTCGCCAACGGCCATCGACATTGCGCCAGCGGTAATTCCCGCTATTCCAGCGCTAACTAGAAAATCATTTTTACCAGCTGCGGCAACACCAATCAATAATGATGCAGTAGAAACCAAACCATCATTTGCGCCAAGGACGGCGGCACGAAGCCAACCGGCACGATGAGTGCGATGGTCCAAGTTGCGCTGGTACACCTCTTCTAATCCCATGTTAGTTAGCCTACCTGAATTTCAAACTGGACGTTTAGCGGCACGCAGAAAATACATGAGGGCAAGTGCGCCTACAACAACGCTTACCCA
The DNA here is from genome assembly GCA_038214925.1 of Candidatus Nanopelagicales bacterium. Taxonomy (GTDB): domain Bacteria; phylum Actinomycetota; class Actinomycetes; order Nanopelagicales; family Nanopelagicaceae; genus Planktophila. Next base: position 5,165 of record JBBQRL010000019.1, read on the forward strand.
AACATTTACTCGCACCCCTGCGATCGTGTTCGCGGTATCGATTCGTATCATTTCGATAAAGAGTCGACCTAGGCAGTATGTGAAAACATATGTCGAAAATACTTGACCAGTACGCAAATTTTTTCCAAAAACAATCAAAGCGCAAGCAATTAATACGCACCAGATCGCTTCATATAAAAACGTTGGGTGAAAGCTTTCAAATTGGCTATAACCATTTGGGCGATATCGAGTTGGAACTTGCAACGCCCACCAACTATCTAATGGTCGGCCAAAGAGCTCGCCATTAAACCAATTACCAAATCTGCCGATAGCTTGAGCAAAGAGAATTCCTGGAGCCAGTGCATCTAAAAATGTAGCAAATGAAGGAAGTTCTATTCGCTTTTGTAAACTTCGGTAACGAATAAATGCTCCCACTAATCCAAGTGAGATCGCCCCCCAAATTCCGAGGCCACCTTCCCAGATTTTAATTGCATCGATTGGATTGCCATTACTGCCAAAATAAGCAGATGGTGAAGAGATCACGTGATAAATACGTCCACCAATAATTCCAACAGGTACGGCGGTAATTGCTACTTCGGAAACGACTGATGCACCGTTTGGAGTTTGTTTACGAAAGCGCTTGTCACCTAGCCAAATCGCTACGGTGATACCGGCGATAATGCATAGTGCGTAGAAATGAATGGTAAGTGGCCCGAGTTCCAACACCGACTTAGCAGGCGTTGGAAATGCGAGCAACAAACTTACCCAGCCTCTACTGCGGTACGGAATTCGCCTAAATCAAAATTAGAAGTTTGACGCTGCCAAAGTTTCCCATTAATAAAAACCGTTGGCGTGCCCTGTACGCCGTACTTAGACATTGAATCAAGATTGGCTTGTACTAAATCAACTTTTTGACCTTTCGTTACACAATCAGCAAACTTGGTTGATGTAATACCAATCTTCTTACCCATACTTACGAGCGTTTCATTACTCCAGAAACCTGAGTTTTCATTTTGAGATTGAACGGCGTAAATAGCAGAGTGGAAATCTAAATACTGTCCTTCATCGGCGGCACAGAATGCAGCGTTTGCCGCACGAACGGATTCATCTCCAAGAAATGAAAGCACATGGAAGCGTACAGTTGCCTGCTTCTCGCGAATCAATGTATTGACGTACTCCCCTATTGAATCTTCAAAAGATTTGCACACTGGGCACTGAGGATCTTCCCAAATATCAACAACTTTTGGCAACCCCGCATTAAAAGTTATCGCCGAACCATTTTCGGCATCAATAGTTGACACTATGGCTGGCTTCAAGCTTTGGCCATCGAGAGCGCTCAAGGAAACGCTTTCTTTATTATTTTGACTCATCATCGAGAAAACTACGCCCGTAATAACTACAAGTAGGACCATTGCTAATACGATCCAGCGCGTCGAGTTATCCGCGCCTTTAGCTTGCTGCTTTGCCATTACTGCTCTCCTGTCGATGGGTACTGCCCCGGTAAAAAGTATAGATACTTGGCTGGTAAGGGCAAATTTTAACGCTCGATGAAGCCCAAATTTTTATTATTCTGAGAGCAACCTGAAGATATCTTAGCGACCTTCGCGGACGCCTTTTGCTAACTCTTTTGCTAAATCCGATATTGCATCTAATCCACTTTGCTCATCCTTGGCATTGAGCAGGAGTTTGATGAAAGCCGACCCAACGATAACTCCATCGGCATAACCTGCTAACGCCTTTGCTTGCTCTCTGGTCGATACTCCTAGACCAACACAAATCGGCAGATCACTTACTTTTCTAATTCGAGAAACAAGTTCAGATGCATCACCTGAAAGTGCGGTACGGGTTCCTGTAACTCCCATTAAAGATGCGGCATAGACGAATCCACCAGCACAAGAGGTAACTTTTTCTAATCTGGCATCTAACGTACTTGGGGCTACAACATAAATTGGATTAATCGAATGTTTTTCGGTCGCAGCTAACCATTGAGTTGATTCTTCAATAGTTAAATCAGGCGTAATTACTCCGGATCCACCGTTGTCGGCGATTGATTGGGCAAAATTGTCTACGCCATATCTTTCAATCGGGTTCCAGTAAGTCATCACAACAGCTGCGACACCACTATCGGATGCAGCTTTTAAGGCTTCAAAAACATCGCTTGCTCCAGTGCCAGCCTTGAGTGAAATCTCGGCTGCCTCTTGAATAACTGGACCATCCATCACTGGATCGCTATATGGGAAACCAATTTCAATTGCATCAACACCGGCTGCTACTAAAGCCTGGATCGCTTTAAGACAACCTGCTTTAGTTGGAAATCCTGCCGGAATATAGGCAATGAGAGCGGCCCGATTTTCACTTTTAACTTTTGTTAAAACATCTTCCAGCGCAGTCATTACAGCGCAATTCCAAAGTACTGCGCCGCAGTCTGTACATCCTTATCTCCGCGACCTGAGAGATTGAGCAATAGATTCGCATCAGGTCCTAATTCATTGCCAATCACAAGTGCGCCAGCTAAAGCATGTGCAGTTTCAATCGCCGGAATAATTCCTTCGGTTTTACTGAGCAGTGAAAAAGCGTGCATCGCAGCATCGTCATTAATTGCACGGTACTCGGCGCGACCGACATCGTGAAGGTATGCATGTTCTGGGCCAACACCTGGGTAATCAAGGCCAGCTGAAATTGAATGTGACTCGATTGTTTGTCCATTAGCATCCTGTAAAACATATGAACGTGTTCCGTGTAGAACACCAGGTGTTCCACCGGTAATAGTTGCCGCATGGCGCCCGGTTTCAACTCCATCACCACCTGCTTCTAGGCCAATTAATCGAACATTGGCATCGGGAATAAAGGCATTAAAGATTCCAATTGCATTTGAGCCGCCACCAACGCAGGCAAGAACGGCATCAGGAAGACGGCCAGTTAGTGCCAGCATCTGCTCGCGTGCCTCTTGTCCAATAATTTTGTGGAAGTCGCGAACCATAGTTGGAAATGGGTGTGGTCCAGCCACCGTGCCCAATAAGTAATGTGTATCGGCGACGTTAGCAACCCAATCGCGCATCGCTTCATTGATCGCATCTTTTAAAGTTTTAGAACCCGAAGTAACTGGTACAACTTCGGCGCCAAGTAATTTCATTCGTGCCACATTGAGTGACTGACGACGAGTGTCTTCCTCGCCCATATATACAACACATTCAAGTCCCATTAATGCAGCTGCAGTTGCTGAAGCAACGCCATGTTGGCCGGCACCGGTTTCGGCAATGATCCGTTTCTTACCCATTCGCTTAGTAAGTAAAGCTTGCCCTAAAACATTGTTAATTTTATGGCTACCTGTGTGGTTGAGATCTTCGCGCTTGAGAAAAATCCGTGCACCGCCAGCAAATTCAGCAAAACGTTTTGCTTCAGTAATAATGCTTGGTCGACCTGTGTACGTGCGATGAAGTTCGGCTAGCTCGGCCAAGAACACTGGATCTTTTTGAGCTGCGTTGTGAACGGCTTCTAACTCATCTAAAGCACCGATCAAAGCTTCCGGAACGAAACGTCCACCATATTGCCCAAAGTGACCAAGTACGTCGAAAGTCTCCATCCCTAAAGCCTACCTAGCAATTGCCTTATCGCAACTGATGGAGTTTGCGCGCGGACTAATGCCTCGCCCACCAAGATGGCAGTTGCACCCGCGGCCTGAGCTAATTCAACTTCGGCGCGCGAAGAAATTCCAGATTCAGCAATACGGGCGATACTTACCGGAATCCGTGGAATGAGATCGGCAAATGCTTGTGTATCAACATCTAGAGTTTTTAGATTCCGAGAATTAACACCAATAATTTCAGGTGATATCGATAGCGCTCTTTCAAGTTCATCAGCGGTATGGACTTCCAGCAGAGCTCGCATACCTAGCTCTTTGCTTAAATGAAAGTAATCATCTAGTTGATTCTGACTCAGTGCAGCAACAATTAGAAGGACGAGATCTGCGCCATGTGCCCGTGCTTCATAAAATTGATATTCATCGACCATGAAATCTTTGCGCAAAACTGGTAGCTGTACCGACCGGCGAACTGAATCTAAATCTGCCAACGTTCCACCAAAGCGACGTTGTTCGGTTAACACACTGACAACTGCCGCACCTGCTTCTTGATAGGCGGCAGCTAATCCCGCTGGATCGGCGATCGCGGCCAATGCTCCCTTGCTGGGCGAGGCGCGTTTTACTTCAGCGATAATTGAAATCTCATCACTGAGCAAAGTCGCTAGGCAATCAACGACTGGCGGCGCTACTTCTAATTTCTCTAACATTGCACCCATGGGCAATCGACGCTCGGCTAAATCTTCCCGGACGCCTTCGATAATTGAATCTAAAACACTCATAGATTTTTCTCATCCGTTGGATCTATTCCATGATCTAGCGAACTCCAAGTATTTAAAACTCGGGGTGCTCGCTCATACCGTGAAGATAACTTTAATTTTCTACCAAGAATACCTACTAATGCAATCACGATAATCGCCGAAACAAATATAGGGATCAATGCTTTCATTTTTTATCTCGCAATCTATTGGCGGCGTGGACGGCCGTTAAAACCGCCGCTGCTTTATTTCGACATTCTTGATTTTCACTTTCTGGATCTGAATCGGCAACGACGCCAGCGCCTGCTTGTACGTATGCCCTACCGCCATGCAGCAGCGCCGTTCTAATTGAAATACACGTATCTAAATTGCCCGTAAAATCTATGTAACCAACAATTCCACCGTAAGTTCCGCGCCGAGTTATTTCAATCTCTTCAATAATCTCCATTGCTCGAGGCTTCGGGGCCCCCGATAAAGTTCCAGCTGGAAAGACGGAAAATAATGCATCAACGGGTGTTGTCTCTGGTTTAAGTTTGCCAACGACCGTTGAAACGATATGCATCACATGTGAGTAGCGTTCGATGTGCATAAAATCTATTACTTCAACTGTGCCTGGTGCACATACTCGGCCGAGATCGTTTCGGCCAAGGTCAACTAACATTAAATGCTCGGCTCGTTCTTTTGGATCAGCTAAGAGTTCATCGGCTAAGCGTTGATCCTCTTCCGGATTAGCTGAACGTTTACGGGTTCCAGCTATGGGATGAATCATCACATCTCTTTGATTTACTTTGACAAGTGCTTCGGGGCTTGAGCCAACGATTTCGATACCGTCGCTAAAGCGAAATAAATACATATACGGAGATGGATTATTGAGCCGAAGCATTCGATATACATCGATAGCACTAGCCGTGCACGGCATATCAAAACGCTGCGAAAGCACAACCTGGAAAGCCTCGCCAGCCAGGATTTCCTCTTTTACTTTTAAAATTCCTTTTTTAAAATCAGCTGAACTTATATTTGCATCGTATTCAGGCAGTGCGAAATCTGGAATTTCAGCAGTATCTCCGGGAAGTGATGCCAGCAAATCATTTTGCATCCGATCTAATCGCTCGTTACACGATTGAAAGGCCTCGTCAATGCGATCGTTGCTACCATCCCAATTAATTGCATTTGCAATCAAAGTAATTGTTCCATCGCTGTGATCTAAAACGGCGAGATCACTAGTTAACATAAAAGATAATTCGGGCAGATCAATGTCTTTAACTGCCAGATTAGGTAACTTTTCTAACCGACGCACAACGTCGTAACCCATAAATCCAACTAATCCCCCAGTTAGTGGTGGTAACCCCGGAATCTGCGGAGATTTTAAATGTGCCGCCGAAAGACGAAGTGCCTGAAGTGGATCAATCCCAGTTGGTGCACCAGCCGGTGCGATACCTTGCCAGTAGGCCAGACCATTTTGCTCGCTCAATGTGGCTTCACTTCGTACTCCGATAAAGGAGTAGCGAGACCAAGCACCACCATGCTCGGCCGATTCCAGTAAAAAAGTATTTTCGGCACTCTTTGCTAATTTTCGATAGATAGCTAAAGGTGTTTCACCATCTGCTAGCAACCGCCTTGAAACTGGGATTACATTTGAACTCTTTGCATACTCACGGAATTCTTCAAGATTCATTTATTGTCCATTGGAATCGATCGATGAAAACAACTGAGTTCTCCGGTGTGACAAGCCACTCCAGTTTGTTTCACACGAATTAACAGGGCATCTCCATCACAATCGAGCGCAACGGATTGCACCTCTTGATAATGGCCAGATGTCTCGCCTTTTACCCACAATTGATTTCGACTTCGGCTCCAATAGGTAGCTTTGCCGGTCGATAAAGTCAGTGCTAAAGATTCATGGCTCATGTAGGCAACCATTAAAACTTCTAACGTTGAATCATCTTGCACAATCGCAGCTATGAGCAGTTCGCCATCTTTGAGCAGCGCTGTGATCTGCGGATCTAGTGTGCTCATGTCTTAATTGTGCCCTATCCGCCGACATCGTTGCGGACCGGATAATTATGCGAATTGAGATACGACTTAACATCTCCAATACGATGAATTCCGAAGTGAAAGACACTCGCCGCAAGCAGGGCATCTGCGCCAGCATCGAGAGCACTAGCGAAATCTTCTAAAGTTCCGGCTCCCCCGCTGGCAATTAATGGAACTTTCGCGACTGCACGTACTGCGGTGATCATTCCAATGTCATAACCAGCCCTTGTTCCATCGGCATCCATGGAATTGAGCAAAATTTCACCAACACCAAGTTCGCAGGCTTTTTGAACCCACTCCAACGCATCTACTCCGGCGCTTTGTCGTCCGCCATGAGTAGTTACTTCAAATCCTGATTCAGTACGGGCACGTCTGGCATCAACTGAAAGCACTAACACTTGCGAGCCGAAGCGGTCGGCGATCTCGGCAATGAGTTGTGGTCTAGCAAGTGCCGACGTATTGATTGAAACTTTATCGGCTCCAGCTCGCAACAAACTATCGACATCAGCTACCGTTCGAATTCCACCACCAACTGTTAATGGAATAAATACCTGCTCGGCAGTTCGACGGACAACATCTAACGTTGTTTCACGGCCAGATGACGTTGCAGATATATCAAGAAAGGTGAGTTCATCGGCACCCTCTAGGCCATAGAGCGCCGCCATCTCAACTGGATCTCCAGCATCGACTAAATTTGTAAAGTTAACTCCTTTGACTACACGACCATCGGTAACGTCAAGACAAGGAATTATGCGAACTGAAAGACTCACTTACCGCTGACCTGTAACGCTTCCTGCAGAGTAAATGCACCGGCGTAAAGGGCTTTACCTACAATCGCTCCTTCTACTCCAATGCTTCGAAGTTGCGCTAGCGCCTTGATATCGGCAAGTGTTGCGATACCGCCACTTGCAACGACAGGTTTTTTTGTCGCAGCACAGACTGATTGCAAGAGTTCAAGATTAGGTCCCATTAATGTTCCATCTTTAACTACATCAGTTACAACATAACGGGCGCAACCATCGCGATCTAAGCGCTCAAGTGTTTCAAATAAATCGCCACCTTCTTGAGTCCAGCCACGAGCGGCAAGGGTATGTCCGCGCACATCTAGACCCACTGCGATGCGATCACCGTGCTCGCTAATTATCCGAGCCGTCCATTCTGGATCTTCCAGCGCGGCAGTGCCTAAATTAATTCGATGACAGCCCGTTGCGAGAGCGCGCTTAAGCGATGCATCGTCTCGAATACCGCCAGAGAGCTCAACTTTAATATCTAACCTACCAACGACTTCAGCCAGAATTTCAGAGTTTTCGCCGCGACCAAATGCTGCGTCAAGATCTACTAAGTGCAGCCATTCAGCACCAGCTGCTTGAAATTCAAGAGCGACGTCGAGTGGTGCACCGTAGATACTTTCCTGCGCAAGTTCGCCTTGCACCAAACGAACGGCGCGACCATCTTTAACATCTACTGCAGGAAGCAGTTCTAAATAAGTCATAGCGAATTACTCCAATTTTTTATTAAGGCCAATCCCGCTGAACCTGATTTTTCTGGATGAAACTGAGTCGCGCTCATGTAACCATCTTCAACTGCTGCCAGAAACTTTTCACCATGAGTACTCCACGCCTGCATTTTTCCGACGCTATCTTTTGCGGCAAATGAGTGCACAAAATAAAAGGATTGATCTGCGACGCCCTGAAATAAAATTGAAGCTGGATCACTTTCGATCGTATTCCAACCCATATGTGGCAATATCGGTGCAGTTAACTGTGAGACCACACCATCCCAAATACCAACACCTGCGTGTAATCCATTGTCGCTGTGTTCACTACCGTGACTAAACATAATCTGCATACCAATACAAATACCTAATACGGGGCGCTCTTTTTCTAAACGCTCTTTGATAATTGCAGCGCCATCTACTTTTTTGAGACCTTGCATGCACGCGGCAAACGCTCCGACACCAGGAACAACTAAGCCATCGGCTTGCAAAGCGATTTCACGATCAGAAGTAACAATTACATCCTCACCTGTTGTGGCAAATGCACGTTCAGCCGAGCGAAGGTTTCCAGATCCGTAATCAAGAATCGCGATCAAAGAGAGCCTTTAGTCGATGGTATTCCAGCGACTCTTCCATCTAAGGAAACGGCATCACGCAATGCACGAGCAACGGCTTTGAACTGAGCCTCAAAAACATGGTGGGCATTGCGACCTTCTAAGACGCGAACGTGTAATGCAATGTGTGCTTCAGCAACGATTGATTCCCAGATGTGCTTACCCAATGTTGTGTCAAAGGTACCGATCAACTCAACTATTTCGGGCTGGCGATGTACAAGATAAGGACGACCAGAAAGATCAACCGCGGCTTGAACTAAAACTTCATCTAGTGGAACCATGGAATCACCGAAGCGACGAATTCCAGCTTTGTCACCTAACGCTTCGCGAAGGGCCTGTCCAAATGCAAGCGATGTATCTTCGACGCTGTGATGAGAATCGACTTCGACATCTCCTTTGGTCTTGATCGTTAAATCAAAGCCCGAGTGTTTTCCAAGCTGGGACATCATGTGATCAAAAAATGGGACTCCCGTTGAAACGTCGATGACACCTTGTCCATCTAGATTGAGTTCGACGATGACATGGGACTCTTTAGTCTTTCGCTCAACATGTGCTTTTCTCATGCCATGCTCCTTTAAATGAGTTCTTTGAGGGCTGAAATAAATAATGCGTTTTCGGCATCATTGCCGATCGTCACTCGCAGATAACCTAATAATCCCACATCTCGAATCAGAACACCCTTTTCCAGCAAAGCTAACCACAGTTGTGGCGCAGATTGCGTAAAGCCGGTGAACAAAATGAAGTTAGCGCTACTTGGAATCGTTGTAAGACCCATTTGGTGAAGAAGTACCGTCATGGCTTGGCGAGCAGCAACGATCGTTTCAACGTTACCTAATAACTCATCCTTGTAATCGATCGCTACTTGCGCGGCCGCTTGAGTAATTGAACTGAGGTGATACGGCAATCGCACAATTAGCATGGAATCAATGATCGATGAATCAGCTACTAAGTAACCGACACGAGCGCCAGCAAAGGCAAAGGCTTTACTCATTGTTCGAATCACGACAACATGAGGATTAGCTGCGATGAGAGTTACCGCCGAGATTTCTTGTGAAAATTCGGCGTAGGCTTCATCAACAATTAGTAAGCCACCAATGCTTTTTACTTCATCTGCCAGTAATTTAATATCAGCAACTGTGACTGCACCACCTGTTGGATTATTTGGAGTTGTAATAAATGTTAGAACTGGCTGATGTTGTCGTATCTGCAAAATAGCGTTTTGAATATCGAGTGAAAAATCTTGGTTTCGAACTCCGGAGATCCACGGCGTTCTGGTGACTTGAGCAATCAGTGAGTGCATCGAATACGACGGAGTAAAACCCAGCGCAGATCTGGCTCCAAAAGCTAAGAAGAGAGATTGAATAATTTCATTGCTGCCGTTTGCAGCCCAGATATTGTCAACTGAAAACTTGGTTCGGCTTAGACCATTTATGTAATCTGCTAACTTCATTCGCAATTGTGTGGCATCTCGATCTGGATATCGGTTTAGCGTCTGCGCAACATGGGCAACAGATTCTGCGATCGCTTGTTGCAAAGAGAGTGTTGGCGCATAGGGGTTTTCATTTGTATTCAGTGATGCTTGTGCGACAACTTGCGGTGCACCGTATGGGGATAGCGAACGTAGATTCTCGCGCAGCGGTAGCCACTGTGGCCAGGTCATAACAAATTCTCTAATCGAGCTGTCATCGCTTCACCATGTGCCGGTAGATCTTCTGAATTAGCCAACGTCACTACCGTCTCCACAATTTCAACAAAAGCCTTTTCGCCGTACTCAATAAAGTGAACTCCACGTAGAAATGTTTGAACTGATAAACCACTTGAGTGGCAAGCACAACCACCAGTTGGAAGTACGTGATTGGATCCAGCTGAATAGTCACCCAGTGATACTGGCGAGAAGCGACCGATAAAAACGGCACCAGCATTACGAATTTTCGCTGCATCACTTCTAGAGTTCTTAGTTTGAATCTCTAAATGCTCCGCTGCATAGGCATTGACGACTTCTAAACCTTGTTCCATGTCATCGACTAAAACAATTGCAGATTGGATTCCACTTAGCGCTGTCGTGATTCGATCCGAGTGTTTAGTTTTTGCAACTCGAACTTTGAGTTCGGCTTCAACCTGCACTGCTAACTCCACTGAATCTGTAACTAGTACCGCTGCTGCAATAACATCGTGTTCGGCCTGACTAATAAGATCGGAGGCAACATCAGATGCCAACGCCGAAGCATCAGCTAAAATTGCAATCTCAGTTGGACCAGCCTCGGAATCTATTCCAATGATCCCGCGTAATGCTCGCTTGGCTGCCGCTACATAAATATTTCCAGGTCCGGTAACTAGATCTGCCTTTTGGCACAGACCTTCCATGCCGTAGGCAAAGAGTGCGATCGCTTGCGCTCCCCCCACTGCATACACTTCAGTGATTCCAAGCAGCGCACAGGTTGCCAAAATAGTTGGGTGCGGAAAGCCATCGAAATCTTTTTGTGGTGGTGATGCAACTGCAATTGATTGCACCTTTGCAATTTGTGCCGGAACTACATTCATTACAACGCTGCTGGGATAAACCGCCCGGCCACCAGGCACATATAGTCCAACTCGATCTACTGGAATCCATCGTTCGGTAACGCTTCCACCATCAACAACTGTGGTTGTAAATTCCTTTCGAACTTGATCGTTGTGAACTTTTCTTACCCGCTCAATGGAGATCTCTAACGCAGCTCTAATTTTTGGATCAAGCTGTGCTAACGCCTCATCTAATCGACTTTGCGGGACTCGAATACTGTCAGGCCGCACTCCGTCAAACTCTTGGGCTAGATCTAGTAAATCTGATTGATTTCCATTTTTTACTTTAGCCAAAATAGGTTCAATTAAAAGCATCGCATCTGCCACATTGAGCTCGGCGCGAGGGATTTCTCGGTTGTATTCGCCCTTCGTTAGCGAGCGTCCGCGAAGGTCTACCGTGCGAATCATGTGGTAATTGTAACGGGTGTGGCCTTTATGGCGCTCCGCTAATTTAAACCAGACAGTTTGGCCCCAAAATCGATTTTAAATCTGCGCTTAAACTTGGCGATGCTGTGATCAAAGCATCAACTTTCATCACCGTGTTATTTCCATTGTCATTGAGTTGAAGATGAACTTCTCGCTTTCCAGGATGGGAACGCAAAATCTCTTTGATCCGTTCGACTACCGGCGGTGTGCATTGCTGTATCGGAAGTGTGATCACAAGTGGACCACTAGGACCAGATTTAATATCGGGCATAGACATCTCTAAGGCGGTAAAGCGCAACTTATCTTCACGGCGATCAACGCGTCCACGAATTGTTACGATTCGATCTTCAGTTAATGAGATTGAATATTGATTATAAGTATTTGCAAAAAATAGTACCTCTAACGATCCTTCTAAATCTTCCACCGTTACAACTGCCCACGAAGCACCTTGTCTAGAGACTTTTCGAGTAACACTGGTAATTAAGCCACCGATTGTCACAATTGATTCATGCTGAGCGCCATCATCAACTAATTCGCTGATCGAAAGATCGGTGTTGGCACGCAATACATGTTCAACTCCCAGAAGCGGATGATCTGAAACATAGAGACCGAGCATCTCTCGCTCATAAGAAAGAAGGATCGCTTTTTCCCATTCACCCTCTGGCACTTCGATATCTAGACCCGAAACGGCAGTCACCGCTTCCCCGCCGAAAAGATCAAACTGTCCAATAGCTTCGGCTCGCTTTGATTCAATTACAGAATCGATCGCCTCGAGGTGAACTGCGATTAAGCCTTTGCGGCTAGAACCGAGTGAGCCAAATGCGCCAGCCTTGATCAAAGACTCAATCGTTTTTTTATTACATACTTGCGCATCTACTTTCGCAAGAAAATCGCCAAATGAAGTAAATCGCCCCTTTACATCTCGAGCGTTCTTAATTGATGCAACTACGCCTTCGCCAACATTTCTAATTGCCGCTAGACCAAATCGAATATCTACCCCACGTGGTGTGTATTCAGCATCGGATTCATTAACATCTGGTGGCAGTACTTTGATTCCCATGCGACGACATTCTGAAAGATAGAGCGCAGATTTATCTTTGTCATCACGCACTGATGTAAGAAGTGCGGCCATGTACTCGGTTGGGTAGTTGGCCTTTAAATAACCAGTCCAATACGAGACGACTCCGTAACCGGCCGAGTGCGCGCGGTTGAAAGCGTAATCCGAGAATGGAATCAAGGTATCCCATAAACGTTTGATCACTGCCGTAGAAAAACCATTGGCCTTCATTCCAGCTTCAAACGGTACATATTCCTTATCCAAAATATCTTTATTCTTCTTACCCATGGCTTTTCTCAAAAGATCGGCACGACCAAGTGAGAAACCAGCGACTTTTTGAGCAATCGCCATTACTTGTTCTTGATAAACAATCAGGCCATACGTGTCACCAAGAATTTCGTTGAGTGGCTCAGATAATTCGGGGTGAATTGGCTCAACATTCTTGCGCTTATTTTTACGATCGGCATACAAGTTATGCGAATTTTCACCCATTGGTCCAGGTCGATACAAGGCAATAACTGCAGAGATATCTTTGAAGGAATCAGGTGACATACTCTTTAGAAGTTGGCGCATCGGCCCACCGTCGAGTTGGAATACACCCAAGGTATCCCCACGAGACAGAAGTTGATACGTCTTAGGATCATCCAAAGTTAAATCTTCAAGGACAACATCAACTCCCTGGTTGGCTTTAATATTTAGTAAACAATCATCTAAAACCGATAAATTTCGAAGACCCAAGAAGTCCATCTTTAATAAACCAATTGCCTCACACGCGCCCATATCAAATTGCGTGATAATTGCGCCATCGGCTTCTCGGCGATGAATCGGAATCACATCGAGTAATGGTTCGCGAGATAAAATAACGCCAGCGGCATGCACGCCCCATTGACGCTTCAGCCCTTCCAGACCCCGAGCCGTATCTACTACTCGCTTGGAATCTGAATCAGAGTCGTACAGTGCTCTAAATTCACCAGCTTCTGAATAACGATCATCTTTCGGATCAAAAACTCCGGACAAGGTGATGTCCTTGCCCATCACCGATGGCGGAAGGGCTTTAGTTAATTTCTCGCCTACAACGTATGGATAACCTAAAACTCGGGTTGAATCTTTAAGCGCTTGTTTAGATTTAATAGTTCCATACGTAATGATCTGAGCAACACGATCTTCACCATATTTATTGGTTGCATAACGAATCATTTCACTTCGTCTGCGCTCATCGAAGTCAAGATCGATATCAGGCATTGAAATACGTTCTGGATTGAGGAATCGCTCAAAGAGTAAGCCATGTTCGATTGGATCAAGACCTGTAATTCCCAATGCATATGCCACAAGTGAACCAGCAGCTGAACCGCGACCTGGTCCCACTCGAATTCCAACTTTTTTAGCATGACTTACTAGGTCGGCAACAACTAAGAAGTAACCGGGAAATCCCATTTTTTCCATAACATCTAATTCATATTGAAGTCTGGCTTCATGAGCTGGGGTGGAGCGAACTCCCATGCGCTCCTTCAAGCCACGTTGTGCCTCTTTTTTTAGCCAAGAATCTTCGCTTTCACCTGCTGGTACCTGGAATTGTGGCAATAAGTTTTCGCCTTCGCGCAATGTCACGTTGCATCGTTCGGCGATGAGCAATGTATTGTCGCAACTCTCTGGCAAATCTTTAAATAGCTCACGCATCTGCATGGGAGTTTTTACATAAAAAGAGTCATTATCAAATTTAAATCTCTTAGGATCGGCAAGTGTTGAACCTGATTGAACACATAACAGGGCTTCGTGTGCAGCAGCATCAGATTGCAAGGTGTAGTGCAGATCATTCGTTGCTAAAAATGGTAAACCTAACTCTCGTCCAAGTTTAAGTAGGTCATCTTTCACACGGCTTTCAACGTCAATGCCATGATCCATGATTTCAAGGAAGAAGTTTTCTTTGCCAAAAATATCGCGATAGGCACTTGCTGCTTTAATCGCCTCTTTATAGGCACCCATTCGCAAGCGAGTTTGAATTTCCCCACCTGGGCACCCTGTTGTTGCAATCAGACCTTTGGCATGTTGGGCCAGAAGTTCACGATCCATTCGTGGCTTGTAGTAATACCCTTCAAGGGATGCCAGCGATGACAATCGAAAGAGATTTCCAAGGCCCTCATTGTTCTCGGCCAAAATAGTCATGTGTGTATATGCACCACCACCTGAAACGTCATCTTCACCACCGCTTGCCCATTGCACGCGTTTTTTATCAAAACGAGATTCTGGTGCGACGTATGCCTCAATACCAATGATTGGTTTTACGCCAACTTTTTTAGCTGCCTTATAAAAATCAAATGCGCCAAAAACATTTCCATGATCTGTCATTGCGATAGCCGGCATACCTTGCGCTTTAACCTCGGCCATTAAATCGCCAACGCGGGCGGCACCATCGAGCATCGAGTACTCGGTATGGACGTGCAGGTGGACGAAGTTATCGGATGCCATGATTGTGCAGGTTAGTGGCTACGGTAGAACTGCGTCGGAAAGCAACGCCAACGAGCGTGTGAGATCGTCGGGATACGGTGCCAGAAAGTCGAGTTTTTCACCCGTGACTGGATGTTCAAAGTGGAGTTCGGCGGCGTGAAGCCAAGGTCTAGACATCGCAAGGCTCTTCGCTAAAACTGGATCGGCGCCGTACGTTGTATCCCCCACTAATGGATGGTGCAGCGCCGAGAAGTGAACTCTAATCTGATGGGTTCGACCAGTTTCTAACTCGATCTTAACCATCGATACGCCACGATAAAACTCAATAACTTCGTAGTGCGTAATAGATTCTTTGCCAGTTCCTACTACTGCAAAGCGATGATCTTCTTTTGGATGGCGATCGATCGGTGCATCAATAGTTCCAGATGTTGGATCCATATGTCCCTGAACCATTGCGTGATAAACCTTGTCAACAGTTCGGTTTCGAAAAGCATCTTTCAGAACATGAAAAGCTCGATCACTTTTTGCAACAATCATTAATCCACTCGTACCCACATCGAGGCGATGCACAATTCCCTGTCGCTCGGCCGGGCCGGAAGTTGAAATTGAATACCCTGCTGCCATGAGTGCACCAACAACCGTTGGTCCAGTCCAGCCAGGGCTTGGGTGAGCTGCAACTCCAACTGGCTTATCGATCACAACTATTTCAGTGTCATCAAAAATAATATTTAAACCATCGATTGGTGTGAGTGGAATTGGGTCGGTATTAATTGGTGCCGGCATCAAAACGTCAATTATCTGTCCGGCAGTAACTCGATCTGACTTTGGCATCACTTTTCCGTTTGTTGTGATGTCGCCATCTTCAAGTAATTTCACAACTGCAGTACGAGATAAACCCAAAACGCGTGTCAATGCACTATCAATGCGCTCTCCGGCAACGCCCTCTGGCACCGATAATGTACGAAGCTCACGATTGATCATGTACTCGACTCTACCTTGCTTGTGGGAGGGATATTTCGGGCTAGAAGGATCGCCGAGATCAAGGCAGCGACAACAATGGCGCTGTCAGCGATATTGAAAATAGGCCAATTGGGAAGTTGTAGCCAATCAATGACATGACCTCTTAAAAATCCTGGTTCCCGAAAAATACGATCGCTGAGATTTCCAATAATTCCACCCAAGATCAGCCCCATTACAAGGGCCCAACCTTGTGAAGTAACTACGCGAGAATAATAAACAATTACCACAGCAACTACGATCGCAAAGAGTGAGAGAAATATGGTGGCATTTTCAGCAAAGGAAAATGCAGCGCCAGGATTACGTACCAAGGTCAATTGAAAAAATTCACCAACAACTTTTACATTAGAACGATTTGAAAGAGTTTCAACTGCCCAGATTTTAGTGAGTAAATCTAAAACTCCGATACCACCGGCAACACCAAAGAGTGTGCGAATCACGCGCACTGTTAGCGTCGCTCTTCCTTCTGCTTGCACAGCATGCACAAAGTTGCTCGAGGGAAAACTTGAAGTCGCGCCTTGCCGATCGCAGCTCCACACTCTTCGCAATTGCCATAATTCTTGGTATCAATTCGATCTAGTGCACGCTCTGTTTGCAGGACCATGTCTCGAGCATTAATCACAAGTGACATCTCATGCTCGCGCTCAAAAGTCTTTGTGCCAGCATCTGCTTGATCATCGCCAGCGCCTTCACCAGATTCTTGAATCAATTCATCCATCTCGGCTTCAACGATCACTAGCTCTTTGCGGAGGCGATCTAATTCCTTTGAAATTTCACTACGAATAACTTTTAATTCGGCATTGCTCCAAGGGGATTCATTTTCCGAGACCACAACTGGAACTGGTGCGACTTTGATTGGCTTCAGTGGTGCAACTTTTTTCCCACTTTTAACTGGACGTGGCGGAGGTGGCATTACCAAACGGCGCTCTTCTACAACTGGCGCTACGACTGGAGCAGTTACCGTTGAAACAGATACCGTCTGAGATTTTTCATCAACGGTCAAAGTTGTTTTTCCAGGCGAGGCTTTACCCGGAGCTTTTTTTACAGGAATGCTTTTGATCGCCGCTTTTTTAACCGGAGCTGCTTTCTTGACAGCTTTTTTAACAGGTGCCACCTTTTTTACCACTTTTTTAACCGGAGCGGCATTCTTGGCCGACTTCTTCGCCGGAACAAGCTTTTTGACAGCCTTTTTTGGGGCGGCTTTTTTAGCTGCCGCTTTTTTGACTGTTGGCTTAGGCATGTCGCGAACCCTAGACCGATTAGCTCTCGGTTACCAATTACGCCACGACCAATCTTTCCGGCAGTTATCGACTAGAATTGTGCCTTCACGAACGGGGCATTGACGGGGCTATCACCTCACGAGCCAGTTGGAAGAAATGAGCCATAGCGCTCACTTAGAACCAACAGTGAAATTTTAAGTGGTGCTGGCAGTGTCTTCGAAGTTGTAGATCTGGCAGCGCAAGGCGGGTGGTACCGCGATAACTGCAATAGCAGGAGTCGTCCCTCCAGATTATTTTCTGGGGGTTTTTTCATGTCATTTCGTGCAATTTCAGCTTCGGTCGACCTGCCTGCCGTCGAGCATTCAATTTTGAAATTCTGGCGTGACAATGCAATCTTTGAAAAAACTGTAGCCGCCCGCACAGGTGCACCCGCGTGGACATTTTACGAAGGTCCGCCGACGGCAAATGGAATGCCCGGAACCCACCACATTGAAGCTCGTGTTTTTAAAGATGTATTCCCGCGTTTTCAAACAATGAAGGGAAAATATGTAACGCGTAAAGCTGGTTGGGATTGCCACGGTTTACCGGTTGAAATTGCAGTAGAGAAAGAGTTGGGCTTTGCCGGCAAGGGCGATATTGAAAAATATGGCATCGCACAATTTAATGACAAGTGTCGAGATTCCGTACAACGACATGTCAGCGCATTCACCGACATGACCGATCGAATGGGTTTCTGGGTAGATTTTGATGAGGCTTATTGGACCATGTCACCAGAATATGTTGAGTCAGTTTGGTGGTCGCTTAAAGAAATTTGGAAAAAGGGGCTACTCGTACAAGACCATCGTGTCGCACCGTACTGTCCACGTTGTGGAACCGGACTTTCAGATCATGAATTAGCGCAAGGTTATGAAACTGTTACCGATCCATCTGTATTTGTTCGCTTTCGGGCGACATCGGGTGAACTCGAAAAACTTAACGCTTCATTTCTTGTCTGGACCACTACCCCCTGGACCTTGGTTTCAAACACGGCCATTGCAGTTCATCCTGACGTTGAATATGTTGCGATTGAAGTTACCAACGATGATGTCACTGAAGTTTTAGTTGTCGCAAAAGCGCTAATGGATGCAGTAGCTGGTGAAAAAAAGATCGTAAAAACAATGCTGGGTAGCGAACTTGAAAAGGTAACGTATAAACGAGTTTTTGATTTTGTGGAAATACCAGATGCACATTTCATCGTGTTGGCAACCTATGTCACAACCGAAGATGGAACTGGACTAGTTCACCAGGCGCCGGCATTTGGTGCCGACGACTTAGCGGTTTGTCGCAGTTATGGTCTACCCGTAGTGAATCCCATCGCCCCCGATGGAACTTTCTTGAAAGATGTGCCCGTTATTGGTGGAGTTTTCTTTAAGGATGCCGACAAAGCATTAGTAAAAGAGTTGAAGGTAAGTGGTGCCTTATACAAACATCAGCAGTACGAGCACTCGTATCCGCATTGCTGGCGTTGCCACACAGCGTTGATGTATTACGCACAACCGTCGTGGTACATCCGAACAACGTCAATTAAAGATGCCTTGCTCCGTGAGAATGCCGCAACCGATTGG
>JBBQRL010000020.1:0-21597 GCA_038214925.1 Candidatus Nanopelagicales bacterium
TCAATTGAAAGGCCATCCCAAATTCCAAATGAGCACTCGATCCAGGCATCTTCAAAGACAATGGGCAATGATGTTGCGCGCGCAATTGCTTCGGCAGTTTGAGTTGTGCGTCGAAGAGGTGAGGCGATGATGACTTCTGGATTGAGCGCTGCTACTGCATTTGCAACTTTTTCGGCTTGGTCTAAACCTATGTCGGTCAGTTCGGGATTGAGCGGGCCATCACCTGAGAATTTCTTAAATGGAGTTAATACGGTTTCACCATGACGGATCAATATTATTGTTGTGGCTTTTTCATTTGTCAGTAAGCGCTCAGTTAAGTAGTTTTGTTGAACCTGAACAACTTCACCACCGCCAGCTTGCTGATCTAACGCTTTATTAGCTAATCGATCGGCATGTGAATTTTCATCTCGTGGAATCCATATGTAATTTACTAAAGAAGGATTGTGCGCGGTACGAGCACTTTGTGCCAACACGCGCATATCCGCATGCTTAATCTGCCAGCGACCTGACATCTGTTCGACAACTAACTTGCTATCCATTTTTACCTCAACAGTAGCTTGGTCATCGATCTGGTTGATGGCAGTTAAGCCAGCGATTAATCCGCTGTATTCGGCAACGTTATTTGTCGCAATGCCAATGAAATCAAAGAGTTCTGCGATTATCTTTCCATTTTCACTAACAACTGAGCCATAACCTGATGGGCCGGGGTTTCCACGTGATCCACCATCGGCTGTTAAAAGAAAATGACGTGCCATTTAATTGCCACGCACCAGGATGCATCGACACTCTTCGCAGCGAATAACTTCATCTTCGGCTAAATCGCTAATTCTTTTTAGTTCAACTGCATTAATTGAAAGATTGCAGCCCGTGCATGCACCAGCGACCAGTGCGGCTGCGCCAATACCCGATCCCTCGCAGATTTTTTCATATAAATCAATTAACGCTTTTTCAGTGCTGCCAACTGTTTGTGTCCGATCTTTGGCTAATGCTTCAAGATTGTTATTGATCGATGCCATTGCATTTTCTTTGCGAATTTCAAGATCGGCAATCACGGCAGCGTATTCGGACTCTTCCGTTTTCAAAGCTGTAATGCGCTCGTTGAGCCCCTCAACTCGCAGCATAATTTCAAGTTCAACTTCTTCAAGCTCTGCCTTGCGAACTCCAAGTGTGCCAACTTCATGTTGCAACTGCTCTAACTCTTTAGGAGAAGCGCTTCCGCTAATTAAGCGAGTTTCATCCCGAGTAATTCGAGAAACTATCTGCTCTACATCGGCCTCGGCGCGCAATAACTCTCGCTTTACATCACTGAGTTCGGTTTGCGCAGCGATCCGCAAATCACGTGAATTATTTGCTTTTACTGTGTTGCTGGCAAGCTCGGAAAGTTCTGGCAGAGTCGATGCTTTATGGCGAAGCGAGTTGGTCTGTTGATCGAATCTGGCAATATCTAAGATTGAACGTTGATCGCTGGCGGATGCTTTCATAATTACTTGTACCTCCGCATGTTTAAAGAGATGTGGGCGGCGAGGGTTTCGAACCCCCGACATCCTCGGTGTAAACGAGGCGCTCTACCACTGAGCTAGCCACCCGGTATTGCAGGTTGTAAGCGTAACTTACCAACCCACAATGTCCTAAATCGTACTTATAAAGCCGCTATCGCTGCCTTGTAATCTGCATTATCACGCGCAGCCCAACCGTTTTTAACTTCCCATGCAAGTACGCCATCTTTGTTAATTAAGAAACTTCCGCGAAGTGCGCACCCTGCTGACTCTTCAAAAACGCCATAACTTTTGGCAACGCCTCCGTGTGGCCAAAAATCTGAAAGAACTGGAAATTCATAGCCCTCTTTTTCAGCAAATAATTTCTGGGTAAATTGTGAGTCGCAAGAAATCGCTAAGACTTGTAGATCATCATTTTGAAATGATGAAAGATCATCTCGCAGGGCACACAGTTCACCAGTGCACGTCCCAGTAAATGAGAATGGATAAAACATCAGTAATACGTTCTTCTTTCCCTTAAATGAGGAGAGTGAAACTTTCTCGCCATGCTGATTTGAGATTTCAAAATCAGGGGCTGCTTGTCCAATTGATATAGTCATAGGGGCAAACTTATCGCCTGCCATAGATCAGGGCTAGTTAACGGCCCGCACCCCCACAAGATTGACCTCTTCGAGCGGTTCAATTTCCCCTTACGGGGTAGTAGGCCCGAGAATAGTCCTATGAGCGAAAACTTTGAAGCGCCCGATCTCAATATCGAACAGTTAGTAGATACCGATCCTTCCGAGTCAGCCGAATGGCGAGCATCATTTGATGCGGCATTAAAAGCTGCCGGCCCGGTTCGTGCTCGATATTTAATGCTCAATTTATTACAACATGCACGTGAAAAAAATGTTGGAATATCAGCCCTTCGCGCCACTGATTACATCAACACAATTGCGCCAGAACATGAAGCACCATTTCCTGGTGATGAAGATCTAGAACGAAAGATTCGCCGAATCAACCGATGGAATGCCGCGATGTTGGTGCACCGGGCGCAGCGTCCAGGTGTTGGTGTTGGTGGACATATTTCAACGTATGCATCATCTGCTGCATTATATGAAGTTGGTTTCAACCACTTCTTCCGCGGACAAGACCACCCAGGTGGCGGAGATCAAATTTTCTTCCAAGGACATGCAAGTCCCGGAATGTATGCACGCGCATTTCTTGAAGGGCGCCTTAGCGAAAATCAATTAGATGGATTTAGACAAGAGCTTTCACATGAAGGCGGTGGATTATCGTCTTACCCTCACCCACGTTTGATGCCAGATTTTTGGCAGTTCCCAACCGTGTCAATGGGAATTGGTCCACTGAATGCGATTTACCAAGCACGCTACAACCGTTATTTACATAACCGTGGAATTAAAGATACGAGCGATCAAAACGTCTGGGCATTTTTAGGTGATGGCGAAGTAGATGAAGTCGATACTTTAGGAGCGATCGGTTTAGCTACTCGTGAAAAGTTGGATAACTTAACTTTTGTTGTTAATTGCAATTTGCAACGCCTAGATGGTCCCGTACGAGGCAATGGAAAGATCATTCAAGAACTTGAAGCGATCTTTGGCGGCGCTGGCTGGAACGTCATTAAAGTGGTGTGGGGTCGCGGTTGGGATCCACTGTTGGCCCAAGATCGAGAAGGCGCACTCGTAAAGATTATGAACGAGACTCTCGACGGTGATTATCAGACATTTAAGGCAGAGTCTGGAAAATATGTACGCGAAAACTTCTTTGGTCGTGATCCTCGTACCGCTGCAATGGTTTCTACATGGAGTGATGATCAAATTTGGAATCTAAAGCGCGGTGGCCATGATTACACCAAACTATTTGCCGCCTACACGGCTGCAGTTCAAAAAAATGGCCGGCCAACTGTAATTTTGGCGAAGACAGTTAAGGGTTGGACGCTTGGTTCACACTTTGAAGGTCGCAACTCAACTCATCAAATGAAGAAGATGACGTTAGAAGATATTCAAATGTTTAGAGATACCTTGCACTTAGATATTCCAGATGCAAAGTTAGATAAATATTTACCTCCTTATTACATGCCGGCAGCTGATTCACCTGAGGCAAAGTATGTTGCTGAACGTCGCGCTGAATTAGGTGGCTCTATCCCTCGCCGTCGAGCAAAGTCACGGCCGTTGGCACAACCTGCTGATTCTGTTTACGAATCGGTTAAACGTGGTTCTGGTCAGCAAGAGATTGCAACGACTATGGCTTTTGTACGCATGCTTAAAGATCTCATTAAGGATCCAGGACTTGGCTCACGAATTGTTCCAATTATTCCGGATGAGGCTCGTACCTTTGGTTTAGATTCGCTATTCCCATCGTTGAAGATTTATTCACCACATGGGCAGAAATACACGGCAGTGGATCGCGAATTGATGTTGTCGTACAAGGAATCAACATCCGGCGTTATTTTGCACGAGGGTATTAATGAAGCGGGATCGGTCGCATCTTTTACCGCAGTTGGAACTTCGTATTCAACACACGATGAACCGATGATTCCTATGTACATCTTCTACTCCATGTTTGGTTTCCAACGTACCGGCGATGCTTTCTGGGCCGCCGCCGATCAATTAACGCGTGGCTTTGTAATTGGCGCAACAGCTGGCCGCACAACGCTCAATGGTGAAGGTTTACAACATGAAGATGGGCACTCTCATTTATTAGCCGCAACTAATCCGGCAGTAGTCTCTTATGATCCTGCCTATGCTTTCGAACTCGGACACATCGTTAAAGATGGTTTGCGCCGCATGTATGGTGAAAATAGTGAAAACGTTTTTTACTACATCACCGTTTACAACGAGCCCTACATTCAGCCAGCAGAGCCAGAAAACTTAGATGTTGAAGGCTTGCTCAAGGGAATCTATTTGTACTCTGCGGCTAAAAAATCTCGCCGTAAGAATGCACAGATTTTGGCTTCCGGTGTTGGCGTTAACTGGGCGTTAAAAGCACAAAAGCTGCTGGAGGATGATTGGGGTATTCATGCAGGTGTGTGGTCTGTGACTTCATGGAATGAATTGCGCCGTGATGGATTAGAAGCCGACCGTCATAACTTGCTTAATCCAACTGATATTCGCGATGCCTACATCACGCTAAAACTAAAAGATGCAAAGGGTCCAGTAATTGCAGTCAGTGATTACATGCGATCGGTTCAAGATCAAGTTGCCCCTTGGGTCAAGCATCCCTTTTACTCACTTGGTACCGATGGCTTTGGTTTATCAGATACTCGCGGGGCGCTTCGTCGTCACTTCAAGGTCGATGCCGAATCAATCGCAGTTGCCGTGTTGCAGCAACTTTGTAACCAAGGCGATATACGTCAAAGTATTGTCACGCAGGCAATGGATAAGTATCGTATCCATGATGTCTCAGCTGCAGATGCTGGCAATACCGAAGGATCGGGTTGATCTCTAGAATTCCAATTACAGATATCTCCCCCGCAGTTTTCTTCGGGGGAGAATTTGTATCTGCCAAGGCAATTGCTGGCGAAAAAATTTCGATCGGTGCAACAATTATTATCGAAGGTCACGAAACTCTTAACGCTGAAGTTTGTCTGTTTGATAGCAAAAATAAAATGGTGGATTGCCAGCCATTATCTGAAACCTGGCCCGGAACTGATCGCTTTGAAGGCTCAATAACTATTCCAGATTTAGGTGATTTCACATTCACTATCAAGGCAACTAGTACCTCGCAGTATCGAACCGTGGCCGCAGAGTCAGATCAATTACCTATCCGAGCCGAGCGTGACCGAGCATTAATTGGCGCCTGGTATGAATTCTTCCCGCGTAGCGAAGGTGCAGTCGCACAGGCAGATGGCACAGTAATAAGTGGAACTTTTTTGACTGCTTCTAAAAGACTTGCTGGTGTTAGCGCGATGGGTTTTGATGTTTTGTATCTCCCGCCAATTCATCCAATTGGTATCGCTCATCGAAAAGGTAAAAATAACAGCCTTGATGCCAAGTTAAGTGATTGCGGTGTGCCATGGGCCATTGGCAATGCAGATGGTGGACACGATTCAATAAATCCTGAACTTGGTACCATGAAGGATTTTGAAAACTTTGTAAAAGCAGCTAAAAAAGAGGGCCTAGAAATCGCTTTAGATTTAGCGCTACAAACTTCACCCGATCATCCTTGGGTAAAAAGTAATCCAGAATGGTTTAACAAACGGGCCGATGGATCAATTGCTTATGCCGAAAATCCGCCAAAGAAATATCAAGATATTTATCCAATAAATTTTGATGACGACTACGTGGGTATTCGTGATGAGGTTTTACGTATCATCCGATTGTGGGTTTCCAAAGGCGTCAAGATTTTTCGAGTGGATAATCCGCATACGAAACCAGTTCGATTTTGGCAAGACTTGTTAGCAATTGTCTACAAAGAAAGCCCAGAGGTTATCTTTTTAGCTGAAGCCTTTACTCGGCCGGCCATAATGCACGCACTTGGGAAAGCTGGGTTCCAGCAGTCGTATACGTACTTCACTTGGCGCACAACTAAGCAAGAGTTAACTGAATATGGTCGCGAGGTCGCACAAGGAACCAGTGCTTTCTTCCGGCCAAACTTTTGGGTAAATACTCCCGACATTAATCCTTTTCATTTGCACAGCGGTAACCCGGCCGTCTTTGCATTGCGCGCCGTTCTAGCTGCAACGCTCACTCCTTCTTGGGGAATGTACGCAGGATTTGAGCATTATGAGCACCGGCCATTTAAAGAAGGTGGCGAAGAGTATTTAGACTCTGAAAAATATGAAATAAAGATTCGGGACTGGGAAGGCGTAGCGAAAAAGGGCCTCACATTGGCACCATTTATCGCGCAACTCAATGCAATTCGCAAAGTCCATCCGGCATTACAACGCCTACGTAATTTAACTTTTCACGAAACTGACTCTGAATCAATTATCGCGTACTCAAAGCGTGAGGGTAATAATTTGATTCTGGTTGTAGTCAATCTCGATCCAAATTTTGCACAGGGTACAAATGTTCATTGGAGTATGGCGGCACTTGGTCTGCCAGATGAGAATTTTGAGGTGAAAGATCTTTTAGATAACAAATCACACACGTGGGGGCCACATACATTTGTGCATTTGGACCCAACTCGTCCAGTCGGAAAAGTTGCCCACATTGCTCAGGTGAAGTTATAGACCATGGGAATTTTTTCAAAACTATTTTCTAAATCAGGAATCATTCTTGCACCGAACGCTTCTTTCCTTAATCCACATTCATCACTTGGCGAGCTTGATCTCTATCTCATTGGTGAAGGCCGTCACGAACAATTATGGAAAGCCCTTGGCGCACAGGTAAAGCGTGATTCGGCCGGAAACTTACTTGGCACAGCATTTTCAGTCTGGGCTCCAAATGCCCAGGCGGTCTCACTCATAGGTGATAACAACTACTGGGATAAAAATACACATCAGTTGCAGCGAGTTGCATCCTCTGGAATTTGGGAGATTTTCATCGCCGATATCGGTGCTGGCACGAAGTATAAGTTTGCAGTTTGTGGCATAAATGGCGGCTGGGTTGATCACGCAGATCCCATGGCTCGTGCAACTGAGATACCTCCCCTGACTGCATCGGTTGTAGATGAATCAACCCACACGTGGCGTGATTCAGCATGGATTTCTCAACGCGATCACTTTGAACCATGGAAATCTGCGATCAGTGTTTATGAGGTTCATTTAGGATCTTGGAAATTAGGGCTTTCGTATGTGGAACTGGCAACAGAGTTGGTTAGTTACGTAACTCAACAAGGGTTCACTCACGTTGAATTTCTGCCAGTTACCGAACACCCATATGGGCCATCGTGGGGCTATCAAGTGACTTCTTTCTTTGCTCCAACATCACGTTTTGGCACTCCCGATGAATTTAGATTCTTAGTTGATGCTTTACATGAAGCAAATATTGGTGTGATTTTAGATTGGGTACCTGCGCATTTTCCAAAAGATGAATGGGCGCTAGCAAAATTTGATGGAACAGCGCTCTATGAGCATGCTGATCCTAGACTTGGTGAGCATCCTGACTGGGGGACATTGATCTTTAATTTTGGCCGAAGTGAGGTCCGTAATTTTCTTGTGGCAAGTGCGCTTTATTGGCTAACTGAATTTCATATCGATGGCCTACGCGTTGATGCCGTTGCATCCATGTTGTACTTAGATTATTCGCGCGAAGATGGCCAGTGGCTACCGAATATCCATGGTGGACGAGAGAATCTAGAAGCGGTTGCACTTTTGCAAGAAGCAACCTCTACCGCTTATAAAACACACCCTGGCATCATGATGATTGCCGAAGAGTCCACGGCTTGGTCTGGCGTAACCGGTGACACTTCTGGCGGCGGGTTGGGCTTTGGCTTCAAATGGAATATGGGATGGATGCACGACACTTTGCAGTATCTAGAACACGAACCGGTTCATCGCGTGCATCATCACAACGAAATAACTTTTTCAATCTTGTATGCCTGGAGCGAAAATTTCATGTTACCGATTTCGCACGACGAGGTTGTGCATGGCAAAGGTCAACTGGTAAATAAATTTCCTGGCGATCGTTGGCAAAAAATGGCCACATTGCGGGCGTTATACGGTTTCATGTGGGCCCACCCGGGCAAGAAGCTGCTTTTCATGGGCTGCGAATTTGCCCAAAATGATGAGTGGAGTGAAAGCGCTGGCCTGCAATGGAACCTCATTAAATATCCAGAACACCAAGGTGTTCAATCATCACTTAAGGATTTAAATCACCTCTACAAAAAAATCCCAGCACTTTGGCAAAAAGATACCGATCCCTCTGGTTTTTCCTGGCTAGTCGGTAACGATAGTGCCGCAAATGTCGTTGCATTTTCACGCTGGGATGAATCTGGTAAACCGCTAGTTAGTGTCACTAACTTCTCCCCCGTACCGCATGATCAGTACCAGTTGCCTTTTCCATCGCAAGGACACTGGAGAGAGATCATTAACACTGATGATTTAAAATACGGTGGTAGTGGCATAAAAAATAGCGAAATTTTGGTACTAGAAAACGGAATCGCTACTGTGAAAATTCCACCATTGGCAACTATTTGGTTTGAACGTTTTTAAATATTTTTGTAAATTGTGGGACTACCAGCAACATCACCGAAGGAATCACTAACGCCAAGGTCAAAGTTGTCGCCTGTGCTGTCCAAGCAATTACCCATCGGACTAGAAACACCAGTGCAATATTGATTAAACCAATCTGCCCAATAACCACACTTGCTGGAAAAGCTGATCGTGTATTAGCTACATTCATTACCGATGGCCCTAAAAACGATGAACCCAAACCGGCTACAGTAAAACTAATACTTAGGATAAAAATAACGAGTGCTTGATTGGATCTGTCAATCACCGAAACTGCCGCTAAACCAGAGATAAATGAAAGTCCGGAAATAATTGAAGCCCGCTTTACTAAATTTTCGATTGTGAATCTTTCGAGGAGTCTATGTAAGTTCAAACGCCCGATAATCATCGCTACGGTGAACAAGATGTAAGGCAATGTATGGATACCACCTTCAATGCTCATATCCTCTTTTACAAATATTGCCGACCAATCACTTACTGCGTATTCCAGCATTATTACCGATAGCAAAGCTCCTGATATCAAAAAATCAATCTTAAAACCCTTAAACATATCCCGTGCTTTGTGGTCTGAATCTGGATCTAAATTTTGCTTGATTAATTCTGGCGAGAGCATCTTGATCAAAAAGCTCATGGCAATGAAACTAAAAAGTGCGAGCCACACTGAATACGCACCAAGAGGCACTCGGCCGACTAAAAAACCAGCAATAATCGATGTGATTAAGGCTCCGCTACTCCAATAGCCACTTAGTAATGTAATTACCTGACGCGAAGTACGATCCTGAAAATGAAAACCTTGAGTATTAATCGAAATATGAAAAGCTGAAATTGCTCCACCTTGTAAGATGATTGAGACAAGAAAAACAAAAATTGAATTTGTTTGCGTCAAGAAAACTAAACTCAGTGAAAGTGCTGCTACCGCCATGTGCATAATCCATCTAGCGCCATACTTATGAACTAAATGACCCACCGTAAGTAAGGCAATGAGATTTCCAACTGCTCCCGTACTAATAAGTGAGCCAAATTCTCCGTTGGAGAGCCCTAAATTAGATTTAACTTCAGGAAAACGGGGCACCCACGACATGATGAGCAAGCCAAAGAGAAAAAAGAGTGTCTTTAAATACTTGAGTT
This sequence comes from Candidatus Nanopelagicales bacterium, assembly GCA_038214925.1. Classification (GTDB taxonomy): domain Bacteria; phylum Actinomycetota; class Actinomycetes; order Nanopelagicales; family Nanopelagicaceae; genus Planktophila. Next base: position 9,739 of record JBBQRL010000020.1, read on the forward strand.
CCGTGTCGTGGCTGAGTTTATTCATCAGAAAAGCGCGCTCGCCAAAGCTTTACGGGCTGCTACTAACCGTGGATCTGAGATATCAACTAGGATGAATAAATCTAATAAATGGTTCTTTATTGCGTTGCGATCATCTCCGGTTGTCGCTTTAACCGCATGAAGTAATCGGGCAAAGGCAGCCTCGACTCTTCCGTTTACCATCTCAACATCTGCCGCTTTTATTTGTAGCGCGATGTCACTTAGATTTTTTGTTGATTCTTCAATAATAAAATTTAATTCCAGGCCTTCGGTGCGGATGAGTAACCGAGTTTGAGCTAACCCAAGTTTTGCTAAAGTTTCCTGTGGTTTGCGCACTAACCATTTTTTGTACGCAATTTCAGCGGCTGCATAATCTCCCGTTTCAAGAGCAGCCATCGCTTCATCTTCTTCTGGTTCAATTACTTCAGCTGGCGGGGCGCCAACTCCTTGCTGGGATCCAAGCGCTAATACTTTATCGATCACTAAACGTACCTGCGCTTCTGGATATGCCTGTTCAAAAAGAGGAACCATTTGTTCGGCGATAATCGCAACTGCAAAAGGAACATTCTTAGTTTGAAAAGCTTGTGCTATTTGTGGGTCATTATCGATGTTGACTCGAGCCAAATTCCAACTTCCTTTGTAATCGATTTCTAATTCACCTAAAGTTTTCAACATTTCCGCTGATTCGGGGCTGCGACCAGACCACATCAAAACAATTACTGGCCGAACAAGGGACAGCGGGAGTATTTCTTCGGTTAAATTTGCAACCGTTACTTCGATGCCAGGCATGGGCACAGATGTATCTACCTTTGGTTTAGTCAAAGAACTTAAATCAAAGGCCTGCCCAAAATTTGGTGGCAAACTCATACACGTAGCCTACCTATTCAACAACTAAGTCAACGCCAGAGTCTCTGCGAAGTGGCAAAACTTCAGTGCAATAGTTATCAGTTGCAGCATCTAACCCAACGTCATAACCCGATTTTTCGCCGAGAAACCAGCGATTCTCGAGGATTTCATGGAACATCTGGGCACGCTCTACTCGACCTTGTAGCTCTCGTGGAACCCTATCCAAAATAGGTTCAAATACTTCTTGTAACCATTTCTTAGCCATCTCTTGCGCCGATAATGTTGTATTACTTTCGCGGCTTCGATATCTATCAAACGATGCCAAAACGCGTTTTGCTTGCAACTCTTCCGTCTCTAGACCCATAAGTTCGCGCAAGCGTTGTGAGTGATAACCCGCGGCAACAAGCTTGGGTTGAAAAGAAATCATTTTTGTATCACCATCAATTGTTACGGCTACCTCTTCAACTGCAAAACCTAAATCATGTAGCGAGCGCATTGCGCCTTCTACCGCATGCCGATCTTTTGGATCTAGTAATTGGCGATCTTTAAGCGCAGACCAAATTCGGCGATAACGTCTGATCACTGCATCTGATGCACGAACTGGATCCATTCCGGGATAAAGCACACCGGAAAGTGACAAATCTTCTAGTTCAGCTGCCACATTGAAGTGGACGATATCTAAATCATGTTCGCGTTGACCATCACTTAAAGTTTTTTGAAATTCGCCAGTTTCGGCATCGACTAAGTAGGCAGCAAATCCTTCAGCATCTCGCCTAAACAAAGTATTTGATAAGGAGCAATCACCCCACCAAAAACCTAAGAGGTGTAAACGCACTAGTAGCAGAGCGAGCGCACTTGCCATCGTCGTTACTTCGTGAGCTGTTACCGCAGTTGAAAGCAAGACTCGATAGGGCAGCGAATATGGCAAAAATCTAGTCACGATTGCACAAGGCAACTCTTCACCATGAATATCTGTTCGGCCCTCAACCACTGCGACTTGCTCTACACAGGGGGCATTAACGTGCGTTAACTCCCGCAGGATTTTATATTCGCGATTTGCAAACTCTGAGACCGTCTCTTTCACGGCATAAACCTCGGCGTTTGGGTCATTGCTGGCCCGAACCAATCGAACTACGTGGCGCGAGATACCACGCTTTTCCGCTAGAACTGGGTCTTCCGGCCACTCTTCCAGGGGCAAGTGCCACGGCAAACCGGTCACGGCAGCGATCTCTTCGCCTAAACCAGTAATTCTCAATGCCATGGCTCAATCCTCTCGCACAATTGTGACCTGAACATGAACACCACGTCACATTTACCTGTGATGTGACACTTTAGAATGTCACTATGGCGATTACCCAAAGAATTAAGAAGGCAGCGGCCCGGGCACCTAAAACAGCGAAAGCTGTCCCCGATTATGGAGTGCTGGGTGCACCGATCAATCAAGGGCACCCATTTTATTTTGGATTTATCGCAACCCTGGGAGTCTTAACTGCAATAGTTCTGATGCGGGCGTTGGCAAGTGTCACCCAAATCTTTGTGCTGATTATAGTTGCATTGTTTTTAGCAACCGGCCTTAATCCAGCGGTCGAAGCTTTACGTAAGAGAAAACTTTCACGCACTGCCGCAGTGGCAGTAATTTTTGCCTTTGTCATTGGTTTTGTTATTTTCTTTGCCTTCGTATTAGTGCCACCAGTTATTAGTCAGGGAACCCAACTGATTGAAAATGCACCACAACTACTACGCGATCTTATGAAAAATGAGACCATCAATAAACTCAATGATCAATTTGGTTTAATTGATACGTTACAAGCGCGGTTAAGTTCGGTTACTTCAGATGGCACCTTGTTGATTTCTGCTTTTGGTGGCGTTATCGGAGTAGGCAAAACTGTTTTATCTGGATTTTTTACCGCACTGACAATCTTAGTTCTGACACTTTATTTCATTACATCTTTGCCACAAGCCGTTGAATTGGGTGTTTCATTGGTACCGGCCAGCCGACGTGATCGAGTACGTCTACTGACCAACGCCATTATTGAACGGGTTGGGCTATTCGTTGGAAGTCAGATTTTAATTGCGGGCATGGCTGGAGTATTTGTCTTGATATTGGCAACGGTCTTGCAAATGCCCTCACCTATAGCAATTGGAATGATCGTTTTTGTAGTTGCCTTAATTCCACTAATTGGCCATTTTATTGGCTCAGCTATAGTGACCTTAATTGCCCTGACTCAATCGCCACTGATCGGATTAATTGCTTTTGTTTCATACGTCGTCTACGTGCAGATAGAAAACTACGTTGTAACGCCACGAATTATGAAGCGCACGCTTGCCGTGCCTGGCGCAGTGACAATTATTTCGGCACTCATTGGTTCATCACTTTTGGGACTTGTGGGTGGGCTTTTGGCCGTTCCGGTCGCTGCATCAATTATTTTAATTCTTGATGAAGTAGTAATTCCTCGCGCAAATAAAGCTTAGAACTCTTGCGGTAGCTGCTGAATGTGGCCAGTAACTATTGATGTTATTTCTGATAAAACTCGATGAACTGCTGGCTCTCCTACCCATAAATGCTTGGCATCTTCTACCGCAATAATTGTGAGTGCCGGAATAATTGAAAAGCGCACTCGAGCTTCATCAGGCTTTAAGTAATCATCATGTTCTGGGACTAACGCATATATCGGACGAGGATCAGCATTCCATTGCAGTAGATCTTCATCAGTGGTCGTTCTAAGTGGTGGACTAAGAAGTATTAGACCTTTATGGCGTGGATCCTTGGCGTGACGCAGGGCTAAATCAGTTCCAAAAGACCAACCTACGACCCATAGGTTTTCTAACTTCAATTCATCAAAACAATAATCAAGCATCGCTTCCACATCAAAGCGTTCTGCATTTCCATTATCAAAACTTCCCGAACTAGTTCCGGCTTCACTTGTAGTGCCTCTTGAATTAAATCGAACAACTGTTATGCCAGCCATCGCTGGCAATCTATTTGCGGCTTTCTTAAAGATATGGCTATCCATCATTCCGCCGGCAGTAGGTAATGGATGCAAAGTTAAAATCGCACCATTACTTTTACCTACTGGTCTAGCCACTTCGCCTACGAGTTGAACCCCATCTTTAGTTTGAACTTGAAAGGAGGTGCGCACAGATTCAAAAACGCTACCTGGGCCAACCCTTGTCGTCATGCTTCAGATTCTATCGATACACGGATAGGCTTAGATACATGGTTAAAGTATTTAATTCGCATAATCCAGTAAGTGATCAGGTAATCGGCACTTATCCAAATTGCTCGGCCAAAGAAGTAGAACAAGCAGTAGCTCTTGCCCGAACTAAAGCGCAGTCGTGGGTAAAGCTCGGATTTTCAGGCCGTAAAAAAGTTTTGTTAGCTTGGAGCTCACTCATCATAAAAAATATTGATGAGATTGCCGCGATAATTTCAGCTGAAACTGGAAAGCCAGTTAGTGATGCAAAACTTGAAGTATCTCTCGCCGTTAACCATATTGGTTGGGCAGCGCGTCATGCCGAAGATATTATGCGAACCTCGTATCGAGCACCTGGTGCATTAATGGCAAATATGGCGGCAACCGTAGAGCGCTCCCCCGTTGGTGTTGTTGGTGTGATTGGCCCGTGGAACTATCCAATTTTTACGCCCATGGGCTCCATTACATATGCACTAGCTGCCGGAAACACGGTTGTCTTTAAACCCAGTGAATTTACGCCGGGTGTGGGTATGTGGCTAGAAGAAAGTTTTAGTTCAGTTGCTCCATTTGAAAATATCTTTACGACTATTACTGGCTTGGGCGAAACTGGCGCCGCGCTGTGTGTAAGTAAAATCGACAAGCTCTCTTTTACCGGGTCAACTAAAACCGCAAAATTAGTTGCCGCAGCATGTGCAACTCAGATGACACCAGTTGTTTTGGAGTGCGGCGGAAAGGATCCGGTAATTGTTGCCGCCGACGCCAATTTAGATCGCGCCGTAGATGCAACTATGTGGTCGGCGATGGCTAACGCTGGGCAATCATGTATCGGCGCTGAACGAGTTTACGTCGATGAAAAAGTAGCCGATGCCTTTATCGTAAAAGCAGTAGCACTGGCTTCAACATTACATGCCGGAGCACCCGGTGATGGTGACTACGGACCGGCCACTATGCCGACTCAAATTAAAGTTATTGCCGGTCATATTAAAGCAGCGATTAAAGATGGCGGCCGATTTGCTTATGGAAGTGAGAAATCGATTCAACCACCATTTGTTCAACCAGTTATTTTGGTTGATGTACCAGAAGATTCAGCTGCAATTAGGGAAGAAAGTTTTGGGCCTATCATTATTATTAATCGTGTTGCCAATATGAAAGAGGCGATCAATCTCTCAAATGCTTCACGGTATGGGCTTGGCGCAAACATTTGGTCTAAACGTCAAGGAAAGAAAATTGCTTCACAACTAGAGTGTGGAATGGTTGCGATTAATTCGACCTTCACATTTGCCGCTGTTTCATCCGTGCCATTTGGCGGCGTGAAAGATAGTGGATATGGGCGCATTCATGGGCCAGAGGGCTTACTTGAATATACATATGCCCGAACTGTGGTTCGGACGCGTTTTAATCTTCCACTTCATCTCTTAAGTTTTAAACGCAAACCATCGGAAGATCGGTTAGTTGTTAAAGCAACAAAGATTCTAAAAGGGCGTTTTGGCTAAAATTTTTCATTCTGCTAATTAGATAAGAAACTAAAAGCGGGGAGCGTTGCGGGTTCGCTCCGTATTTGGTCGTCGCTTATCTTTCTTTGACCAACAGGCGTTGTGCCAATGTCGACGGCCTTCTTCATCGTATTCCAGCCAGGCAACGATGTGAGGAGTTGCCAATGGTATTAATTGATCACATCCTGGACATCTATAGGGCTTGCTAGAACCTGAGCCAGTAAGTCGGCGAACAATATAGGTTCCATCTTTGTGCTCTTCCGTACTTTCACCCGTTGATTTAATATTAATCTCCCGAGGCTCTTCCGGTTTGATTCGATTCTTTGGATAATTTCTGCGCGGGCTCACAGGTCTATTTTCGCATAGTAAAGTAACCACATGAGCCTTATTCAGGTAAAGGGTCTCAAGAAGAGTTACGGACAGGTTCATGCCGTCCGTGGCGTCGACCTTGAGATTGCCCAAGGGGAAATATTTTCCTTGTTGGGACCAAATGGCGCCGGTAAAACAACCACAGTTGAAATACTCGAAGGCTTTCGAAGCCGTGATTCTGGATCGGTTTCAGTTCTAGGTTTTGATCCGCAAGGTCGTGGAGCTGCGGCAAAAGTGTGGCGTGATCGAATCGGCATCGTCCTACAGAGTTCAGCCGATGCCGGGGATTTAACTGTTGTTGAAACTATCAAGCATTTCAGTGGTTATTACTCCAGACCTCGAGCAGTTGATGAACTGATCCACAGTGTGGGCTTAACCCAAAAAGAAGATGCCTTAATTCGCACACTATCTGGCGGGCAGCGACGCCGCTTAGATGTTGCACTTGGAATAGTCGGTAATCCAGAACTTTTATTTCTTGATGAACCAACCACTGGGTTTGATCCTGAAGCGCGCCGTGCTTTTTGGTCGTTAATCGATACTTTAAAAAATGATGGAACGACAATTCTTTTAACAACACACTATCTAGATGAAGCAGAAGCCCTGGCTGATCGCGTTGGCGTCATTACCAATGGATTAATTGTTGAAGTAGCAACTCCTGCAACTCTTGGTGGCAGAGCCTCGGCGCAGGCAACCATTTCTTGGCGCGAAGATAATCAGGTAAAAACTTTAAAATCAGATAATCCCACTGAGGTTGTTACTGGGCTATCCCAACGTTTCAGTGGCGAAGTTCCAGAACTTATCGTTTCACGCCCATCATTAGAAGATATTTACCTTGAAATGATTGGGGGCGCACGTGAATAAAACTCCTAGCGCTCTACGAATTGGATTGAGTCGAGGTAGTTTAGAGATTCGCCAGTTTTCCAGACAACGTGAATCAGTTGTCTTCACGATTTTGTTTCCAGTGATTTTGTTGGCTATCTTTGGCTCAGTTTTCCAAGACACAATCGCACCAGGAGTCACCTTCTCACAGTACTTTGTGGCCGGCATGATCGCATCGGGACTTGTTAACACCGGGTTTCAAGCTTTAGCTATAACTATCCCCATGGAAAGAGATTTTGGTGCACTCAAGCGCCTGCGTGGCACTCCAATGCCAGCATCAAGTTATTTTATTGGAAAAGCAATCTTGATCTTTGCCAGCATGGTTTTTCAGATTTTACTGTTACTTGGTTTTGGCGTTATATTTTTTGGTTTAGAAATGCCTACTGAAATCAGTAAGTGGCTCACTTTTACCTGGCTTGTTTTGTTAGGCAGTGCATGTTCGACCGCCCTAGGAATTGCCTTCTCAATCATTCCAAAGAGTGGCCGTGGAGCTTCCGCGGTAGTTTCTCCGATCGTAATAATTCTGCAGTTTTTTAGTGGAGTTTTCTTTGTTTTCACGCAGTTACCATTTTGGATGCAACAAGTTGCCGCAATTTTTCCACTGAAGTGGCTTACCCAAGGAATGCGCTCTGTTTTCTTACCCGAGAGTTTTGCCGGCCAAGAAGTTGCAAAATCATGGGAACTTGAAAAAACTTTTTTGATTTTGCTGTTGTGGTTATTCATTGGCTTGTATTTTGCGGTACGTAAATTTAGGTGGGACCGTGATTAAGCGTATTCTTGCCCTGGCTGTAGTTATTCTTTTAATAGCGCCAATGGGCATTTTCATAACTGCCGAAGCAGCGACAAAATCTAAAGTCACGCCATCTCCATCACCTGCCTGGCCACCAAAGGGGTTCAAAAAAAGTGCTGACGGAAATGTCTATGCCAAGATTCCAACTACAAAAGAGCTTGTTGGTCTTGCTTCAAATGATAAAAAATTAACAGTTGAATTAGCTCGCCAAGAAGAGGGTGTGCCAGTTTGTGAAAAGTACTCATGCGGAGCGGTGCAAGTTGTTTCACTCAGTGGTTGTAGATGGTGGTTAATTAATGCAACAGTCAAAGGTCCAACTTCAACCGAAGATAAAACAATCAAGGTTTTTGGTGAAGTTCGAACAACCTACCGTTCTACAAGTTCCAAAAAATATGCCACGGTCCTGATCGTAAGTGCCGAACCAATTGAACTCAAACACTCAGTTGGAAGTATCAAAGCGGAATGCCGAAGAGATACTCCAAGTGAGACCATACCAAGTACAACGTATACAAAAATTCCCTAGCGATTAGCGCCTGGAACCCACAACTGATCGCCAATTTCTTTATTAGCATCACGAGCTAAAACAAAGAGAAGATCAGAGCATCGATTTAAATACTTGGCAGTTAATGGATTAACTCCGCCACCAAATGCATGAATCGCAGCCCATGTGCAACGCTCGGCACGCCTGACAACTGTTCGGGCAACATGTAAATGCGCAGCTGCCGATGTTCCAGAAGGTAAAACAAATGAGCGCAATGATTCGAGCCCAGCATTAAATTTATCAATTTGCTCTTCTAGGTAAACAACTTGTGATTCTAAAACTCGAAGTGGCTCAAATGCAGGTGCATCGACAACAGGCGTACATAAATCAGCACCAACATCAAATAGATCATTTTGAATTCGTACTAAAAGCGCACGCACTTCATCGCTGATTTGATCAGAAGAGAGAACTACACCGATTGTGGAGTTTGCTTCATCAACCGTGGCATAAGCCTCGAGGCGAGGATCATTTTTAGATGTGCGGCTCATATCTCCAAGAGATGTCGTGCCGTCATCGCCAGTCTTTGTATAAATGCGCGTTAAATTAACCATGTGCTTACCCTATAAGTAGACTGCCGCTATGGCATCCCACGACCGTTTCCGTATTGTCGGCGGAACCCCTTTGCGTGGAGAAGTTACTGTCACGGGGGCTAAAAACTCGGTTTTGAAGTTAATGGCCGCCTCGCTGCTGGCGGCGGGAACAACAACTATTCGAAATGTCCCTGATATCGCAGATGTCGACATCATGGCTGATTTATTGACTCGCCTTGGTTGCACAATTGCTCGCAGCACTGACACGGTAACAATTTTAGTTCCACAAATTCTGGCTCATCGGGCTGATTACGATTTAGTTCGAAAGATGCGGGCTTCAATAAATGTTTTAGGTCCGCTTGTTGCACGTGTCAAAGAAGCTGAAGTTGCACTACCTGGTGGAGATGCAATTGGATCACGAGGTTTAGATTTTCACATCAGAGGATTAGAAGCATTAGGAGCAAAAGCTCATATTGAACATGGCTATGTAATTGCCACTGCCCCAGATGGATTAACTGGCGCAGTTGTGGAGTTAGATTTCCCAAGTGTTGGTGCAACTGAAAATATTATGACCGCCGCTGTTTTAGCAAAGGGAATCACCACGATTGATAACGCTGCCCGCGAACCTGACATTGTTGACTTAGGTGAGTTTTTAATTTCGATGGGCGCAAAAATTCAAGGCCTTGGTACTCCCCTGATTACAATTACTGGTGTTGAACAATTAAATCCAACTGATCACACAACCGTGACAGATCGAATCATTACTGGGACGTGGGCATTTGCTGCAGCCATGACACGTGGTGACATCACGATTCATGGCGCAAAGCCTGAACATCTAGAACTACCTTTAGAAAAATTAGCTTCAGCCGGTGCGATTATTACCTCAACGACAGATGGCATTCGAGTCCGCATGAATTCGCGTCCACAACCAATTGATGTAGCAACACTTCCCTTTCCAGGTTTCCCAACTGATCTACTACCAATGGTCATCGCGCTCAATTCAATCGCCGATGGACATGCACTTGTCACTGAAAATGTATTTGAATCCCGCTTCATGTTTGTTAACGAACTCAGCAGATTAGGCGCGCAAATCTCAGTTGATGGCCATCACGCGTCCATCAACGGTGTCGAGCAATTATCTGGCGCCCCAGTTGAAGCACACGATATCCGTGCTGGCGCCGGCTTAGTTTTGGCCGCCTTAGTGGCAGATGGTGAAACCACCGTAGACCAGGCTTTCCACGTAGACCGTGGATACCCAAACTTTGCCGAACAGTTACAAGGTCTTGGCGCGAAAGTTACCCGCGAATGAGCCCACATGCCCCAGATCGAAATCTTGCGCTCGAATTAATTCGGGTAACTGAAACAGCTGCACTTGCTGCAAGTCCTTGGGTTGGCCGCGGTGAAAAAGATTTAGCTGATGGTGCTGCCGTTAAAGCGATGCGCGAAATGATCAACACTGTCGATATGCGGGGTGTGGTCGTCATTGGTGAAGGTGAAAAAGATAATGCCCCAATGCTTCATAACGGTGAGGAAGTTGGAAATCAAGATGGACCACTTTGTGATGTTGCTGTAGATCCAATTGATGGAACTTCATTAACTGCAAATGGCATGAATGGAGCAATAAGTGTTATTGCACTGGCACCACGGGGTGCCATGTTTGATCCAGCTGGTGCTTTTTACATGAATAAAATTGTTACCGGACCACAGGCTGCCCATGTTATAGATATCAAGGCAACGGTTGCACAGAACATAAATGCAGTTGCACAGGCAAAAGGACTCAAGGTAGGAGATATCACTGTTGTAGTTCTCAATCGCCCCCGTCATGATAATTTAATTGCTGAGATTCGTGCTGCCGGAGCTCGCATTCGTCTTATTCAAGATGGCGATGTTGCAGCGGCAATTGAAACTGCCCGAGCTGGTACCGGTGTAGACCTTCTTATGGGAATTGGCGGTACGCCGGAAGGGGTTATTACCGCCGCGGCCATGATTTGTTTAGGTGGTTCTATTCAAGGCCAACTTTATATTGATGGCAAGGGTTCCGGACCTGTTTTACACACTCGCGATTTAGTTAATTCTGATGATGTTTTTCTAGCGGCGACTGGCATCACCGATGGTGAACTAGTCCATGGCATTAGGCATACACCATTTGGCGCAGTTAGCCAATCAATTGTGATGCGTGGAAAATCGCGAACAGTCCGAATAGTTAATACCGAACACTACTTGAAATAAAACTATCTATTTACAAAAAAATAAATTCTCAGCTTCGAAAAAATGAAAAAATAACGACACATTTTTCTACGCTAAGAATTTTATTTTTTTAGTTAACGGATTCAGTCAGAATTGAAACGCGATTATTTGAAACTGAGAGAAACCCACCGCTGACGTTGAACTGCGTCTTCTCGCCATTTGTTCCTTCGATCGAAACTTGACCGTCGACTAAAACTCCAAAGAGTGGTGAGTGATCAGTAAGAATACCGATATCACCTTCGATGGTACGAGCAGAGACAAAGTTTGCCTCGCCCGACCATACGCGCTCCGTTGGAGAAACTAGTTCGACTTTAAATGTCATCGTTAATTACTTTCCAACACTTGCAGCAAGTTCAGCTGCATTGCGCTCGACATCATCAAGTCCACCGCACATGAAGAATGCCTGCTCTGGAATGTGATCGTACTTTCCATCGGCAAGTGCTTCAAAAGCTGTGATTGTCTCTGATAGCGGTACGAATGATCCGTCGATTCCGGTAAAGACCTTTGCCACGAAGGTGTTCTGGGACAAGAAACGCTGAATACGACGGGCACGACCTACTAGGACGCGGTCATCTTCAGAGAGTTCATCGATACCAAGAATCGCAATGATGTCTTGTAGATCCTTGTAGCGCTGCAGAATCTGCTTGATGCGGTTAGCAACACGAAAGTGATGCTCTCCGATGTAGCGTGGATCCAAGATGCGTGAAGTTGAGTCAAGTGGATCTACAGCTGGGTAGATACCAAGCTCTGAAATCGGACGAGACAAAACAGTCGTTGCATCTAAGTGCGCGAAAGTAGTGTGTGGTGCTGGGTCGGTAATATCGTCAGCAGGAACGTAAATTGCCTGCATCGATGTAATTGAGTGACCACGAGTTGATGTGATGCGCTCTTGTAGCTGACCCATTTCATCAGCCAAAGTTGGCTGATATCCCACTGCAGATGGCATACGTCC
>JBBQRL010000021.1:0-20901 GCA_038214925.1 Candidatus Nanopelagicales bacterium
GGCCTTAGAACTGGCTGGCATCACTGCCCAAACGGTTGATCCAATTGGCGGAGTTATTGCCAGAAATAGTGATGGCAGTGCGCAAGGAACGTTGCGTGAACCAGCAGCTATGGGATTAGTACTTAACGCTATGCCGGCTAGAACCATGGAGCAAGAAATTGCCGCAATAGATTGGGCAACTAAAGAAATGTTGCATGCTGGAATTACTTACAGCACTGATTCTTGGGTCGAACCGGCAATGATTGATGCCTATTTAGCGGCCGGCAAAGCTGACGCGGTTCATATTGATTTAGATTTAGCTTTCTTAATTACGCCGGGTAATTGGCAAAATCAAGTTACCCAACTTGCCAGCCAGCAAGCTTTATTTAACCAGCCTGGTTTAACTGCAACGTCGGTGAAGTTTTTAGCCGATGGCGCGCTATCGGCCGGTACCGCCTTGTGTTTACAACCGTACTTAGACAACAAAGATTCCTACGGTGTAAAGATTTGGCCAGAGGCAGATCTATTCGCCGCCGTTGCCGCCTGCAATGAACTTGGTTTTCAGATACATATTCACGCAATCGGTGATGGCGCAGTGCGCCAAGCGTTAGATGCATTTGAGGCAGCCAGCGTTACCAATCGCCCGGTCATGGTCCATGCACAGCTAATTGATCCAGCGGATTTACCGCGCATTAAAGCCTTAGGTGTTATTTGTAATATGCAGCCGTTATGGATGTATCTAGATCCAATGAATAAAGAGTTAATTGAACCTCGTATCGGCACTGATCGAAATAACCGGCAGTATCCACTTCGCACAATTATGGAATCAGGGGCAGCCGTTGCCTTCGGTAGCGATTGGCCCATTACTAGTCATATTCCGCTGCAGGCATTAGCGGTGCCAGTGCACCGACAAGCAGCTCCTGGTGCAACGGTGTGGTCTGGACAAGAAAGTATTACCTTGGCGCAATCTTTGGCCGCCTATACCGAAGGTGTTGCCTTTCAATGTGGGCGGGAAAATGAACTTGGAACATTAGAAGTTGGTAAGCGTGCTGATTTTCTGGTCCTTAGCGCCAATCCCTTTGCAGTAGATATTCATCAAGTAGCCGATTTAAAGATTGTTGCTATTTATAAAAATGGGCAGTTAGTCAGTTAGTCAGTTAGGGTTATCGCATGCTTGGTGGAATTAATAACGGCCTTTATCTGCAATCCTTTGCCGGCTTTGCTGGGTTGGCGATTCTTATTGTGGTCCTTAAATGGGGATTTTCATCTAATGGCAAAATGATTATTACCCCGATAAAAGCCGGCAAAAAGAATCAATACGGGTTGCTGACACCGCTGCCTACTCCCCCGTCTTACATTGAAGCGCAGATGAAGTTACAAAAACTTCAGGACCTTGGAATTCGGGCAACGTTAACTCAGACGCTAGATGGGCCCCAGTTAATGGTTTTTGAAAAAGATGTTAATACTGCAACTGCAATTTTAAATAGCTAACCCCAGCCACTTAGTGAGCAACTGGGGTTAGCCGATTTACTTCCTTGTATTAGCTAGCTTTACCCGCAGTAGTTGCCGCAGTTATTTCACGTAACTTGCCTGTTTCAACTTCATAGACATAGCCATAGATTGGAATATTCTTCGGAACTAATGGGTGGCGACGAATGCGCTGCACATCATCGACGACTGCTTTTTCCTGATCAGAAATCGTTAGCCAATCAATGTAAGCCGCTTCATCTGATCCTGGACCCTTGCCAACATCGTAAAAGCCAGTGTCACCTAGTGCAGCTGTCTCTAAACTCTTTGATAGCAGCCCGCGCATTACCTCATCGGTGAAGAACTCCATACCGCAGTTACTGTGGTGAATTACAAACCATTCTTTTGTTCCAAGTAGTTTGTAAGAGATTACAAGTGAGCGAATCGCATCATCTGAGGCACGGCCACCTGCATTACGAATTACGTGAGCATCGCCTTCGCTAAGGCCGGCATATTTGGCTGGATCTAAACGTGCATCCATGCAAGTCAAAATTGCAAAGCCTCGTGCTGGTGGAAGTGCAAGTGTTCCTTTGTCACCGAACTCAGAAACATATGCTTTATTGGCTGCAAGAACTTCATTTAAAACTGACATCTATCCTCAACTCTTTTAGTGGTGATTTGATCACCATGAATGTGTGAAGGAAAAATAACAGTTTGAGATGTAAAAGAGAACTCAATAACTATTTGCAGTCGCAAAAGACTTGCATTAAAACTATTAGTTAAGCAAGTAGTTCAGCTAATAGTTTTTCTACTCGTTGCTTAATTTCATCGCGAATGATTCGCACTGGTTCAATTCCTTGTCCAGCTGGGTCATCTAATACCCAATCTTCGTATCGCTTGCCTGGGAAAAACGGGCAGACATCGCCGCATCCCATGGTGATGACGGCATCTGATTCTTGAACCGCTTCAGTGGTTAATACTTTTGGCACATTGTTGGCGATATCAATACCGATTTCAGCCATAGCTTCCACTGCAATTGGGTTGATTGAATCCTTAGGCGCGCTTCCAGCCGAGAGAACTTCAACCTTACCTTCTCCCAAAACTCGCATAAATCCAGCAGCCATTTGTGATCGACCAGCGTTATGAACGCAGACAAAGAGAACTGTTGGTTTATTACTCACTGATTTTCTCCTTAGCAGTGAGTAACTTAAAGAGCCCAAGGCCAATAATCGCCCCAAGGATTTGAGCCGCGATAAATTTCGTAATACATGCTGGCGCAATACCGGCAAAGGAATCGGTAAAGCTACGTCCAATCGTCACTGCTGGATTTGCAAATGATGTTGAACTGGTGAAGAAATAAGCGCTACCAATCCACGATGCAACTATCACTGGGATTAGCGCAAGCCGTTCTTGGGCAACTAATAGATTAATAATCAGAATCAGGCCAGCGGTAGCAACGATTTCGCCAATGTAAAGATTGCCACCAGATCGAACCTTGGTAGCTGTCTCAATTAACGGATGCGCAAACATGGCGTTCGCTAATACTGCACCGCTAATGGCGCCGGCGATTTGTACTAATACATACTGAATAAATATAAAGGAGTTTACTTTTCCATTTATTAGATCTACTAATGTCACAACGGGATTAAAATGGGCGCCACTTATCGGTGCAATGATCGTTATTAGAACATATAAGCCAAAAACTGTTGCAACGGTATTAATCAACAGTTGTAGGCCAACGTCATTGGTTAGATCCGTTGCCATAATTCCAGAGCCAACAACTATTGCAACCAGTAAAAACGTTCCCAAATATTCGCCAAGCAGCTTCTTCATGCCTTCACAATAAAGTAAAAACCCCACCAGCTAAGTGCGCTGATGGGGTTTTAGGTTAATTATTAGGAAACGCCGATGATATCTACGACGAAGATCAGAGTTTCATTTGGTCCGATTGGTCCGGAACCATTTGGGCCATAACCCTTATCGGCTGGGATGACTAGCAAGCGACGTCCGCCAACTTTTGCACCAGGCAAACCTTCTTGCCAGCCAGCGATAACACCCGACAATGGGAATGTTGCAGGCGCTCCGCCATTCCATGATGACTCAACGATTTGGCCGTTTGACCATGACATCAATGTGTAATGAACTGTAAGAGTTGATGTGGCAAGAACTTCAGTTCCTGTTCCAACGATGATGTCTTGTGTCTGCAAAGTTGCCGGTGCGCCACCTGTTGGAGGTGTAATTGTTGGGGCTTCTCCGGCATTACCGGTTACTACTGGTAGTCCTGCTGCTGATGATTGTGTACTCACGGTGTCGTCTCCTCCGCCTAGTGTTGTAAATGATGCGAAAGCAATCGCTGCAACTGCAATGACAGCTAATACTTTCAATATGGTCTTCTTTGGCATGGCTCTCCTTGTACGTGAACTAATACAGATGCGTAATCTAGCAATAAGTCTGTTAAAACCCGAGTTGATCCAAGATTTGACGAGATTCTCTCGTGGATTGCTCAATTTTATTGATGAATTCTACTTGGCCAATATATCCCTGGCTCCAGTAATTATCAGAAAGGGTTTTTTTCCAAATCTTAGAGTTTTGAAGAATATCTAAAATATGGATGAAGTTTGTGGTGTCCGAAGCACTAAAAAGTGGCGGCACAAATATTCCGTACCAGTTTCCATAAATAATGTTTAAATTTTGACTTTGCAAAGTTTTAGCCTTTAACCATGAAACTTTTTCAGGGGCGGCAACACCCAAAATTCTCAACTTTCCGGCGTTTACTTGTGCTACAAAATCTCCACTTGTTGAAAGGCCTACATAGCTTTTATCTGTAAGAGTCTTTGTAACGGTTTCAAAACCTGAATTTTGCGGAAGATAACTACCCAAATTTGGCGCAATGTTTAACTGATTAAAGATTTTCGCCATAAAGATATGATCTACTCCACCTGAATGGCCACCTATAAAAGTTACTGCCTTCGGATTAAGCCGTAGGTCATTCGTCAGCTGCTCTAGCGTTGTGTATTTTGAGGTGCTTGGAACGGCAATCGCTTCATACTCCTGAACCAATTGAGCAATTGCTTTGGAGTCGACAAGCTTCAAAGCTGATTTAGTTGTGATTAACCCATTAATCAGAGTTTGGCTGGCTACAAACGATGTTGCCAAGCGATTTTTGTACGATTGGAAAGTAGATAACGCCCAGGTTCCAGAACCACCAGTGAAATTCTTACTTGAAAACTCTTTAACAAGCTCCTCTGTTTTCATGGACGACCCTATGGCGCTCCCAATTCGATCTGCACTTCGTGAGGCAATTACTTCAGCAGGGTCAGAATTGCGGGAAACTATTGGTGCAATTATCTCAAAAACCTTTAATGGGTTGATTTTGGAGTACCACCACAAAAGTTCACCCTTTGAAGTTCCTATTGGTACTTTCATACATACGAGATCCGTTCCATCAATTGCTCGACCAGGTGCCACTTTACCTTCGCGCAAACACTGATCTCCAACAGTTGCAACAGTTGACGCCTTTACGGCGGCATTAGATGAAACAATCGGTATGAACAGAACAACCGATATAATAATTGGGATTAAATACGTAATCCGAGTTCGCTTTCTTAAAATTACTTTCAATTCTAATTTCCTATTTTTGAAGGTGTCGCAAAGGTAAATCGAACAATTACTTGGTTCGGTTTTAAAACATTACTAGAGCTTAAAGAAGTAGCAGAACTGACTAGAAGTAGGTTGTTGGCAGAATCTAATTTCTGACTAAATTCAAGGGCTCGTTTTATAGCAGTAGATGGATTTTCCGACCCTGATAAATATCCTCCAACATACTGAACGAAAACTATGTCGGAGTCACGCGGCATGCCTTTACTCAATTTAAAGCGCGAAATGTCGGCTTCAATTTTACTCAGATTAAAATCTTCATACAAAATATTTAAGCTCTCATCAAAGATCTTTGTGTACGAGTAATCCGGATTTGTAGAATCTGTAGACAGATTTTTTCCAGAAAAATTTGGAACAAAGGAAATAGTTGCAAGAAAAATAACCATCAATGCGAGAATCAAGTCGGTATACATCCAACCGGCCTGCCCAGTTAGATCGTCTTCAATCGGATCCTTATAAACTTTTCTCATTATTAACGACTCTTCGTCGCTCTTTTAATTAAGGATTGAAGTGATCTTATTTCACGCTCTGCTGCAATGGAATTACTTCTTATTGAATTAGTTGAATCTATCAACTGTTCGTTGGCTAGGTCGAGCCCACTCGTTGCTGCCGAAACTGCTTCTTGTAACTCTCCTGAGACCGAAGTGTTAATGCCGGCTAAGGATTGATGCAGCATCCCAATTTGTCTAACAAGTTTCTCTGTTTCCTTGCCTAAACGATCACCGAAGTTTCCAATCACTGGCACTCCTTGTTGAAGTTCAGAAATGATTCCCGAGAGTGCTTTAGAGCTCTTCGAAAGTGAAGTGATTGCAGACAGTAATCCGGAAACAGATGCTGAAACACCTTCAGCAACATTATTTTTGTCTATCTCGCGCATCGAATACAGATACATTTTTATAGCTAACGCCATTTCCAAACGTGACTGCTCAATGGTTGCCAAATCAGATCTATTTAAACGTGAGCCAGCGGATGCAAAATATGTTGACATTAAACTTAATGCAATCACTCCAAGGATTATTGCAAAGTCCAGACTCGCAATATTACTTATAGTCCAAAATGAGGGAAGCACGTCATACCCATTTTGCCAGAATTCAAGAAAATTTACGGTCGTTGCATTATTGGCTTCTACAAACTTAGCAAAAGCTTCGGTAGCTTTACTAACGGCTTCCCAAGTAATTGCTACCGGGAGAAAAACCATTACGTTTCGAATGGTTGCCGTAATCTTGGACCAATTAAAAAACTGTGCACCTTTGTGCGGATCCGGCTGAGGTAAGTATTCAAATGGATCCATACCTGCCCAAATTTCAAGGTTTTCTTCATGGGTAAAGTCTTCAATCAGAGATTGAACGATGTGATCAGGCAGAACGTTATTTAATTCAGCCCAGCTCGTTAATTTTATTGTGATCTCAGAATGAAGAAGTTCTTCATTACCTAGTGACATTATTTCACCAACCTAAGTGCGCCCTTCTTACTTCCAATTTCTAAAGCGGTCGTAGATATTGGATTAAAGACCTCTATTTGGAAATTCAAATTTGGATATGCAACATAGACATTTGTCGGTGTATCTTTGTTGTAGTAAACCGCTGCGCCTTCGGTATTGATGAAAGTTACTCCGTTGCTTTGATTTCCAGCAGCTTGGGTAGCAGCAAAAGCATTTGTGGTTGTATAGGTAGCAATAACTACATAGTTTGCATTCTTATCTTCTAAACCTTGGCCATTTGGAAGATACCTAATATATGCCTGACCATCGACTGGCACTGAAATTGTGTAACTAGCACCCTTTACTGGTCCAACCCAATAAGCAGCTATCCCTAGTTTTTTTACAGCAGCAATTAAGTCTTTTTCGGATAATGCTATTTTTCCAGCAACTACATCCGTGAAAAATAAATTTGAACTACTTACTGGTTTAGTTGTTTCAAGATTTGACGTTACAAATATTGTAAAAAAGCACCCGATTAGGAAAGATGAAATCACTAAAATCACTTTTTTTGCTTTAGCGCTAGACATAAATTGAAGCTTGGCAATCAGATATGAGCTCTTACCTTTATTGACGATAACTTCGTTTTCATTCATCGGGGCAATTGATTCTCGAATCTTTGGAACTTTTCGCAAAGGGCCGTTGATTTCACTCTCAAAGCTCATTTTCTTTCCACTCTTTTCATGGTGTTGTATCCAAAAGAATTTTGTATCTTGTTCCTGATTCGCACTTTTGGCTAGAGCTCGATAAAATAAAAATTTTTCCGTCGTCCTTGAAGCATGCATATTTTTCGGTGTATCCCGTGGGAATAGATGGACCTTGCAAACCTGTTTCACCTTTTGCGCCTGTTTCACCTTTTGCGCCTGTTTCACCTTTTGCGCCTGTTTCACCTTTTGCGCCTGTGGGTCCGTTTGGTCCTGCGGGTCCAATTGGTCCTGTGTCACCTTTTGCGCCTGTTTCACCTTTTGCGCCTGTTTCACCTTTTGCGCCTGTTTCACCTTTTGCGCCTGTTTCACCTTTTGAACCTTGATTTTTGTCATCACTCGAACTTCTAACGGAATCACAAAGAAAGGAAAGCGTTCCAGATACGTATTTCAAGCCCTTCACTACATCTCCACTTGAACACTCTTGATCATTTGTAAATGCTGGACTACTTGTTGACTTAGAAATCGTGATTGAGGAATTTCCATCTTGACCTGCTGGACCCTGTGCACCGGCAGTGCCAGCGTCACCTTTTTCACCTTTTGCGCCTGTTTCACCTTTTGCGCCTGTTTCACCTTTTGCGCCTGTTTCACCTTTTGCGCCTGTTTCACCTTTTGCGCCTGTGGGTCCGATTGGTCCTGCTGGACCGATGTCACCTTTTGTTCCCTGTGTTCCAGAGCAAACTCCTTCCGTGCAACCGGCACCATCTTTACCTTGCGGACCTTGCGGACCTTGCGGACCTTGCGGACCTTGCGGACCTTGCGGACCTTGTGCGCCATCTGTTCCATTGGCCCCACTTCCACCACCACCACTTGAAACTCCATCTCTTCCTGCAGGACCCTGTGCACCCTGTGCACCCTGTGCACCCTGTGCACCGGCAGTGCCAGCGTCACCTTTTTCACCTTTAACGCCAGCAACGCCTTGCGATCCAATAGGGCCTTGTATTCCTTGAATACCTTGTAAGCCTTCGGGACCTTGCAGTCCAACCATTCCTTCTTCACCTTCGCTACCTTGCGCTCCAGATAGTCCTTTTATGCCTTGTATTCCCTGTATTCCTTGTGTTCCGGCCGCGCCTTTTGCTCCCGAAACCGTTTTAACTGGTGCATTAATAACAATGATGTCTGATTTTAATTTTGAGGGTGTCGAACCTTTTACTGGGCCAGTTACACCCGTAGTTGTTTTCCCGGTTACACCTATTGGGCCGTTAGTTCCTGAAGTGTCAGCTGCTTGAGCAACTAAAGAAGACGAAAATAAGGATAGAAGTATAAGAATCAAAATAACGTTCCAAGACCTTATTGTTTTTTGCGTGTGAAAATTACTAGCCTCAACGCTCGCCAGATTCATGTTCTAAGGGTGGTGCAATCAATTCAAACTACCTAGGAAGGGGTTGGTAGAAACAATGCAACTAGGTTGGTAAAAACAACCATTTAACGAAGTTTTTTCAGACTTTCGTAGTGTCTCTTTAAAAGTACTGACATCATTATGAAGTGAGAAACGTGCGCCTAATTCTGGTCGATGATGACCCATTCACGCTAGCGACTCTGGGCGATGCACTCACTCTGCAAGGTTTCCAAGTCAAAGCCCGAGTAAGCACGGCTGCGCAAGCATTAGTGGCTCAAAGTGAGTTCCAGCCGCAGGTTGCTGTCCTAGATCTAGATTTGGGAATTGGGCCTACTGGAGTGGACGTAGGTATAGCTCTTCGCAAAAAGGATCCAAACATCGGAATAGTATTTTTAACTTCTTATAAAGATCCTCGATTAATTGAGTCGAATTTACCCCAACTACCCGAAGGTGCAATTTATCTAAATAAATTTGAGATGAATTCGACTCAGATAATCGCCTCCCAAATCTCTATTGCAATGCTTAAGCCTTTGACCAAAAGAGTATTTCCTTGGAGTAGACACAGCATACTTTCCGAACTAACCCAAACACAAATTGAAATTATGCGTGATATAGCAGAAGGTTTAAGTACTTCCGAGATTGCCCGCACACGTAGTGTGAGTGAACAGGCGATCGATAAATCTATCTCTAGAATTGCAAAGCATTTAGTCATTCCAAAAAGTGCTGATACAAATCAACGTGTTCAAATTGTTCGTGCATATTTTGAAAATAAAGGTCAAGGTCTCTAAATGAAAAGAGTATCTTGGATAACTTGGCGTATCTATTTTGTAACTATTCCAATTGAAATTTTCTTCTTAATTTTTGCGGCAGATCACCGACTTAAAAGTTGGGATGAAGTATTTACATGGGGAGCGGTAGCTTTGTTTGCCCACACTACCTTGATTCCATTTATCGCACTTGGTGTTTTATACTCCGAAAAGATTAGAAGCTGGAAATTTGATTTAATCTTTCTTTTGCTACTCGGCTCAATCCGTGGCCTTGCAATCAATTATTGCGTGAGTAAATTTGACTTGATACAAACCGTAAGCCCTGCATATAAAATCTTTAACTCCGCAATCGCACTTCCACTGTGGTTTGTTGGGGTTGCTCTCCTCGTAGAGGCGAAAAGGCAATATCAAAGGACTTTTCGTGAATTATTTACAGAGGCAATGCTAAAAGAACAAGATACGCCATACCGAACTGCAATTTTTTCAAAAACTGATTGGGCAGACGAAGCCTTAGCTAGAATCCAATTTCTGGCATTAAATCTATCGGCAGAGATGCAAACACTGCTAAATCGTCCTCGCGATCTACCCGATTACAGTATTCAGGCTTCTAAGATTCGACATCTGATCGATGATGAAATCCGCCCAACAAGCGCGCTGCTCTGGAAGAAAAATAAAGTTAATGCGCCAAAAATTTCAATTAAAAAACTTCTCACAATCTCACTTTTGGAGAATAAATTACGTGTAATTCTCGCAATGACGATTTCGATTCCATATCTGTTTGTTGGACTCAACGGTGTATATGGCGCGAAAATTGCACTGTTTCAAAGTGTCATAATTCTGAGCATAAATCTATCAATATTTGGTATGGTTGAATATCTGTACCGGAGAAAATTATTGCTACGTTTGCACTCAAATCTTGCAATATATTTTGGGTCATTTTTTATTCCATTAATTATTCAACTCAACTTTATTTCACCCAACTTTATTATGGTCAATGACAGTTCTACAATTATTTATTATCAGCTTGTGATTTCAGTTTCATATTTTATGTTGCTAGGAGTAATTAATGGTTTAGAAATTACATCAGCCCAACGAAATGCTATAATTAAGAGTTTGAAAAAATCTCTCCTAGAAGACAAATTTCAAAGCGCTATTTCTTTAGGCGTTCAAGCCCAACGCCACGCAGGACTTGCTCAATATCTACACGGGGAAGTTCAAGCCGGCTTAACTGCTTCAAGTATCTTGCTCAAAGGAGCTGCCGACAGTGGGGATTTTGAGTTAGCCAGAGAGGCACTAGATCGTGCCTCGGGTTTACTTAACCAGGATTTATCTAGTATTTCTTACACGCGAATGGCCCCACTAGAGTTAAAAATTGACAAGATTATTAAGTCTTGGGATGGCATTGCTGAAATATCAGTTGATTTACCACCGCAAGACCAATTAAAGGATTACGTTTTCAGAAACGCTGTTCAACTGATTGAAGAGTCAATTGCAAATGCTATTCGGCATGCAAAGTCAGATGTTATAAAAATTTCGGGAATTCTCAGATCTGAGGTTCTAACAATTACCGTAATTTCTAATGGTGAGATGAGAGTGAAGAATAAAGCTGGCTTAGGAACTCAACTCTACGACGAACTTGCATCTGAATGGAATTACGCTTCAGAGAGCGGGCACAACCGTCTTACTTTTACATTATTAAATCAGTAAAGAATTATTCGATCTCGCCAATTAATTTAAATTCGCCATCACCGATTTGTCCTTGTGCGCGGTACAGCTCTAACTTTGCGCGAGTATCGGCAATATCAAGGTTTCGCATTGTTAATTGTCCGATGCGATCAACTGGTCCAAAGGCGGCGTTTTCGGCTCGCTCCATCGACAGTTTTTCTGGGTGATAACTAAGACCAGGGCCAGTTGTATTAATAATTGAATAATCATCACCGCGGCGCATACGAATTGTTACTTCACCCGTAACGGCCGATGCCACCCAGCGTTGTAATGATTCGCGCAGCATTAATGCTTGTGGATCAAACCAGCGTCCTTCATACAACAAGCGACCTAAGCGGCGGCCTTCTGCATGATAGTTGGCAATAGTGTCTTCGTTGTGAATCGCACTCAGTAAACGCTCGTATGCGATAAACAACAGCGCCATACCTGGAGCTTCATAAATTCCACGACTCTTTGCTTCAATGATGCGGTTCTCAATTTGATCGGCCATTCCTAAACCATGGCGACCGCCAATTGCATTTACTTCGCGCATTAATTCAACAACATCAGTAAATGCTTTACCGTTTATCGCCGTTGGGCGGCCCTGGGTAAAGGTAATACGAACATCTTCGCTAGCAATTTTTACATTTTCATCCCAAAATCGCACACCCATAATTGGCTGAACAAGTTCTACCGATGTATCAAGGTTTTCCAAACTCTTTGCCTCGTGGGTTGCACCTAAAATATTTGCATCAGTTGAATATGCCTTTTCAGTACTGTCGCGATACGGCAGGCCGTTCGCAACTAGCCATTCACTCATCTCTTTCCGGCCGCCAAGTTCGGTAACAAAATCAGCGTCAAGCCATGGCTTATAGATACGAAGGTTTGGGTTTGCTAAAAGTCCGTAACGATAAAAACGTTCAATGTCATTGCCTTTATAAGTTGAGCCATCGCCCCAGATTTCAACTGAATCTTGGTGCATGGCGCGAACCAACATGGTGCCAGTTACCACGCGGCCAAGTGGTGTTGTATTGAAATATTGTTTTCCGCCAGAGCGAATATGAAAAGCACCACAAGCAATGGCAGCTAAGCCTTCTTCTACTAAAGCGTTTTTGCAATCAACCAGGCGTGAAATTTCGGCGCCATACTCTTTTGCACGGACTGGCACAGAATCGATATCGGGTTCATCGTATTGGCCAAGATCTGCGGTGTAGGTGCAAGGGACTGCGCCCTTTGCGCGCATCCACGCAACGGCAACTGAAGTATCTAGTCCGCCGGAAAAGGCGATACCGACTTTTTCACCAACCGGAAGTGATGCAAGGACCTTGGACATGCGTAAAGTCTAACGGATGTTAAGTGCGACGAGTTTCTTTTCTAATGCGGGAGCAACGCCCCATTGGGCCGTTATCGCTAGATATCGCGCAATATCTAAGGCATCTGGTTTGGCATCGGTCTTTACTGCGCGGATCATCAAGTTGCGCGGCGTATGTTCGCCAGCAACAAACTCAATTACCTCTACCCGATATCCAACGATTCGAAGTAGCTGTGCCCGAAATGAGTCGGTCAGTAAATCACCAAGGCGCTCTTTCATTAAACCAAATTTAGTTAGCGCTCCCCATGGCTCTGGCGCAGTATCAATCTGCTTTTGAATATCGTGGTGGCAGCAAGGCGCAATTAAAAGTAACTTCGCCCCACCATTAACGGCCCAAGCGATTGCATCATCGGTTGCGGTATCGCAGGCGTGTAAGGCAATTGCCACATCAGCGTTTTCCGATGTGGTTTTAGAGATCTCTTCTGCTTTGAACTCGATAGTTTTTGAAATTCCAAGTTTCTCAGCAATGGCATTGTTTCGATCGCGGCTATCGGTTCGGACATCGATTCCAGTTACTTGCACTGGCATTCCAGATGCGATTAAAAACTGATGAGCGGCAAATGTTAAATAAGCATGTCCGCAGCCAAGATCCACAATCTTTAGCGGTTTTGCCAATGTTGGCTTATCAATCTGACCAGCTTCAATTGCAGCATTTAACGATGGTGACAAAATACGCAAAAACTCTTCTACTTGTTTGTATTTATCCTGGCGGGAAGGCTTGATTACGCCCTTGGCATCGGCAATTCCTATTTCACGCAGATACGGATCAGATGCATCCAGTAATCGCTCTTTCTTTTTATCATGAGCCAGGTTTTGGGCAAGTGATCTTGTTTCAATATTTACCTGGGCATCACCACTTTTGGTAATTCGAATGATGTAGGCCTCGGTAGTGCTCTCCACCATGATGTTGGCATAGCCACTATGCAGAAGTTGGGTGATAAATGTTTTTTCTGGCAAAAAATTCTTAGCGGTAGTTACTCGGCCATCATCTTGCATTAACTGCAGATTTAACTCGCCTTTAATTTCTAACGGTCGAACGTCAATTCGCTCAAAATCTACGGTCATATTTCGTCGGCGCCCCGAAAGTACGGCTCGAACAAAATTGCCCGTATCTACGATTCGACTTGTGGCCTCTGACAAAGCGGCTTCACAATTGATTTGCACGCCTAAAGTGTATCCTTGGGAACATGAAGCGCTTCAATTTAATGATCGCCGAAAAAATAACTTCAGGCGTTGCAACTATGTGGTGCGCCTATATCTTTGCGGCAATCGCCCTAATCTCGCTACCCAAGGCGCTTCAGTCGGGCGACACGTTAGTAATAGTCTCCTGGATAGCCCAAACTTTTTTACAGTTAGTTCTTCTTTCCATAATTATGGTGGGACAGAAGGTTCAAGCTGAAAAAGTTGAACAACAGATTAATGAAACGCACACTGCCGCGATCGAAGAACTCAAGGAACTGAAAGCTTTATCGGGAGAAATCCACGCTTTGCTCAAAAAGTTATAAAAGCGATACCTGCAAGGGGCTATTACACAGGTTTTACATTGTCTGGTGATTTGGCTTTGCCTAACCTAGTGTCATGAAATCCTCACCGTGGTGGAAAGAAGCGTCGATCTATCAGATCTATCCACGCTCTTTTTTCGACAGTAATGGCGATGGTGAAGGCGATCTTCTAGGTGTCACTTCCAAACTTGAATATGTGAAGAGCCTTGGTGTTGATGCAATTTGGTTGAGTCCTTTTTTCACATCACCTAATAAAGATGGTGGTTACGACGTTGCTAATCCACGCGATGTAGATCCACGTTTTGGAAATTTAGCTGATGCAAAAAAGATGATTGAAGTTGCTCATTCTTTAGATTTACGAGTAATCGCCGACATTGTTCCTAACCATTTTTCCGATCAACACGTTTGGTTTCAGGCGGCGTTAAAAACTGGCCGTGGCTCACCCGAGCGAGCACGTTTTCATTTTTACGATGCTAAAGCCGATGGCACTCCCCCAAATAACTGGATCTCTTTATTTGGTGGCCCATCGTGGACACAAGTAGAAGATGGTCAGTACTACTTACATCTTTTTGATTCATCACAACCTGATTTAAATTGGGAAAATCCAGATGTCGCCGCTGATTTCGAAAAGACGTTACGTTTTTGGTTAGATCATGGCGTCGATGGTTTTAGAATCGATGTTGCACATGGGTTAGTGAAAGAAGATGTCTTAAAAGATCACCACGATCCACAAGGATTAAGTAACGCTTTGCGTTTAGATATCTCGATGGATCACGAAGTCCGCCATGCCTTGCTTATTACAGTGCCATATTTTGATCGTCCCGGCGTGCACGATATCTACCGCAAATGGCGCACACTCTTTGATTCTTACGGCGACCGCGAAGTAATGGCAGTCGCCGAGGCCTGGGTTCACCCACCGATTAACGCCACCCGATACGTGCGACCTGATGAGCTACACCAAGTATTTAATTTTGACTTACTTGATGCTCCTTTTAACGCGGAATTTCTTCATAAGGTTATTAGCAACACCATTGAATTAGTTGGCTCGGTAAATGCTTTACCTACTTGGGCACTTAGCAATCATGATTCACCTCGTGTGGCATCGCGAATCGGGCAACTGCAATCTCGCGCATTGGCGCTGTTTGTATTAGGGCTACCTGGATCAACGTATGTTTATGCCGGCCAAGAACTTGGTTTACCAGATGGTGTAATTCCAGATAGCGCCAGACAAGATCCGATTTATCACCGCACGCAAGGTGAACAAAAAGGTCGCGATGGTGCACGTGTGCCACTTCCATGGAGCGGTGATGCTGCGCCATTTGGTTTCACTTCCGGAACACCTTGGTTGCCACTGCAAGATACGTGGGCTGATCTCACTGTTGAAAAACAAAACATCAATCCTAAGAGCACCTTAAATTTATATCGCAACGCCATCGAATTGCGCAGCGAACATCTAGTTTCAACGGGAGATATCACCTGGATTAATACTCCGACCAGCACCTCTAATTCAAAACAGCTATTGGCATATCGCAGAGGCAATGTTTCGGTATTGATGAATTTGAGTGATTCGGTGATTGACGTAGAAATATCTGGCAAATTACTGATCACAAGTACCGGAATAGTCGATAGTCGAGCCGGAATGTTATCGATCTCTGCGGTTTCAACTGTGTGGGTTTACCACTAACTGGCACAATACGGCACATGGAAAATACTTCGGTCTGGCTAGTAACTCTTGGAATATTGTCGGCGGTCATTCTCTTCGACTTAGCCTTAGCAATCATTCGCCGTAATAAAGAGACAACCATGACTGAAGCGGGTATCTGGACATTAATCTATGTATCCGCCGCAATTGTTTTTGGATTATTTATGTCCAATTGGACTGCCGATCCCAATGCCCAAAAAGAGTTCTTTGCTGGCTGGTTAACTGAATATGCGTTATCTGTCGACAATATCTTTGTCTTCGTCATCATCTTGGCACGATTTAAGATTGAAAAGACGAAGCAACAATTAGTTCTGCTCCTTGGCATCATTATCGCTTTGGTTTTACGTGGTGGGTTCATCGCTGCCGGCAGTGCGATCTTAGAAAAGTTTTCTGGAGCCTTCTTTATCTTCGGCGCCTTCCTGATCTTTACCGCCTACAAATTACTCACCGAACATGATGATGAGAAAGAAGAGAAGGAAGATCGGGTAGTTACTCTCCTTCGCTCAAAGGGCGCATCTACATTCACGATCGCACTGATTTCATTAGGTATCACCGACTTAGTCTTTGCACTTGACTCAATCCCAGCTATCTTCGGTATTACGCGCGACCCATACATCGTTGTCTGCGCCAATATCTTCGCCCTAATGGGTCTGCGCCAGCTGTACTTCTTGTTACAAGGTCTACTCGAGCGTCTGATTTATCTTTCAAAAGGTCTTTCATTTATCTTGGCCTTCATTGGCTTCAAGATGATTATCGAAGCTTTCCATGGTGCAGATGTAAATTACATCGCAGGTGTAAAACTTCCTTACACCACGATTGAGATGAGTCTTGGCGTGATTGTGGCAACGCTAGTGATTACCGCCGTAGCAAGTCTTACTGCAACTCGAAAAGATGAAACCGAGATCGTTTAGTTTTTAATCTTCATCTTTCGAACTGTCGTACGATCAACATCTTTTTCGCGTTCGTGATGTTTTCTTATTTGCAGTGCAAAAGATTTAATTGCCGCATCAAATGCAGCCAGGTCGTTGAACTCGGCCGCCTCTGCTCGCAGTAATGGCCCAGAGCCGTGTGAAGTTAGAACGACTTTGTGATTATTTTTTCCCTGATGGGGGTTTGCTTCATGAAGAACTTCAACTTCAACGCGATCGATAACAACACTAAATCGCTCCATGCTGTTGAGTTTTTCTTCGGCAATTAACTTAAAGTCTTCGGCTAAATCTGCATTACGGGTATGAATAATAATCTTCATACTCATAAGGGTAGTACTAAGACCACCCCAGTTGCTATAGCTGCAAGAAGCAAAGATTTACCAAGAATAACCAGCGCAGTTTTGCGATCTGCTGCGCGATCTTCTTTTGATGCAACGCGGGCAATGTCACCCAATTTACCGATGTTGAAAGTTCCAGCAAAACCGTAGGCTAAACAGAATTTGCTTCGTGACTGAACAAATCCGATAGCTGTAACCATCAATGGAAAAAAGATTCCGCCACGAATTGCCGCGGGTGCATCAAGTGCGTTAAATGTTACTAAGTACGAGATTGAGACAAGCAGACCGATAAATCCCACCAACTGGCGGCGTCTAATTTCACCTTTACCGATATTGCAACTTCCGGCGATATATTGGTACTCAGACATTGTCGAATTCATCCTCATCAATCCAGGCCTCGGCAACAGAATCCTCTTGCTTTTCGATCCAAGAAAGCAATGAGCCAACTGCGCTAAAGGCTAGCAATCCAACTGTCATTGCCGCTGCTAAGCGACGAAATGCTTTAAACATGAGATAAAAATACTCGCTATTCCTGGAAATTTCTCTATAACTGGCTTAACGAATCATGAATATCAGACCACAAATCTTCAACGTGCTCGCAACCAACTGATAAACGGATTAATCGCTCTGGTACTGAATGACTTTCGCCTGCCCAACGACGACGACGTTCCCACAATGATTCAACTCCGCCAAGACTTGTTGCATGAGTAATAATTTTTGAACTAGCACAGACCTGATCGGTCGCCTCAACACTGCCATCTACTTCAAAGGAAATTACTGCGCCAAAACCTGGGTAACGAACTTTTGTGACTTTAGGATGGTCGGCTAAGCGTTTAGCTAGATCCTTTGCATTGCTTTCCGCCGCTCTAAAGCGAATTGGAAATGTTCTAATTCCGCGCAATGCTAGCCACGCTTCAAATGGTCCTGGGATTGCACCATTAAATTTACGAGCATCTTCTAGCCGATTTAAAAGCGCGGCATCATTGGTTGAAAGTGAACCTAAAACAACATCACTGTGCCCAGATAGGAACTTTGTGACCGAGTGCATCACGACATCGGCGCCCATTGCTAAGGGTTGCTGAACCAACGGGGTGGCAAAAGTATTATCAACGCCAACACCGATACTCAATTTTTTCGCTGCTGCAATAATCGCTGGCAAATCTGCAATGTCTAAACAAGGATTTGTTGGTGACTCTACCCAAACTAAAGCGGCACCTTTCATCGCGGCAATTACTTGCTCGATATTTGTAATATCAACAAAGCGAACTTCTAAGCGTCCTGATGTATTGAGCTGATTGAGTAGTCCCATAGTTCCGCTGTATCCCTGATTGGATGCAACAACTGGTGCACCAATTGGCATTATGGAAAAAACTGCACTAATCGCTGCCATACCTGAAGAGAATGAAAGCGTTGGTCCGCCTTCTAACTCTGCGATTGCAGATTCCAGTGCACTCCAACTTTCATTTCCGTATCGTCCGTAACCAATTGCGCCACCTGCGTGATACGTCGATGAAATTATTAGCGGTGGATTCAAAGAAGCATCTGGTGCGGGTGCTGGACGACCAGCCGAGATTGCAGATGTTTCAGGACGAAGAGTCATGGGATAAGTCTAATTGGCGGCGAGCACTGCCATCGCCGCATTATGGCCAGGAATTCCGCTTACGCCGCCGCCACGTACTGCACCAGCCCCGCAGATAAAGATACGTGGATCATCGGTTTCCACGCCCCACGATGGTGCGCTTTCATCTTCCCGAAATGGAAATTGCAGATCACGATGGAAAATATTTCCTCTC
The DNA here is from genome assembly GCA_038214925.1 of Candidatus Nanopelagicales bacterium. Classification (GTDB taxonomy): domain Bacteria; phylum Actinomycetota; class Actinomycetes; order Nanopelagicales; family Nanopelagicaceae; genus Planktophila. The sequence goes on from JBBQRL010000021.1 coordinate 18,731, forward strand.
GGCAGGCCAATCGCCGCTTCAATATCTAATGGTGTCTTAACTTCAATCGCTGCGATCACATCTTCAATTGGTTCAGCCAGATACTGATTAATCGAAGCAAGTGCAGATGCTAAAGCCTGTTCTCTGGCTCCATCATTATCTTGATCAAATAATGAAGCTGGCGTGTGAAGCGAAAAGATTGTCAGAGTATGGAAGCCAGCGGCCGCAAGTTCGGGGCTAAGAATCGATGGGTCGGACAAGGTGTGGCAATACATTTCTAGTGGCATATGTGCTGGCATCGTGCCAGCTTGGGTTGAGGCAAAGACATCCTCGCACTGCGTAAAACTTTCATTAACATGAAAGGTGCCGGCAAAGGCAATCCGAGGATCGATGCCAGATTTTAATTGCGGCAAACGTTTGAGCAAGATGTTAATTTTTAACTGGCTGCCATCTAAGGCAGGTGGTTGTGTTTTATTTTGCAGCTTCGCCAATACTTGCGGAGCAGCATTAGAAAGTAGGTAATCGGCGGTAAAGGTTTCGCCAGATTCGGTCGTAACTGAGACACCTTCTGAATCGCTAACAACTGCACACACTTTGCTATCTACTTTAATCTCAACGCCACTATTTTTAGCTACTTCAATTAATTCATTAACAAGTGCACCCATTCCACCACGTGGCACTTTCCACTCCCCCGTACCATTGCCAATTAGGTGATAGAGGAAACAGATATTTGATTGCAGATCAAAGGCCGAGGCATATGTACCAATCAAGGCATCGGTCAGTACAACACCTTTAACGATGTCATTAGTAAAGCGATCGTTAATTACCTGCCCAATTGGTTTTTCAATTAAATAATCCCACACGGTTGGTAAATCAATGTGCTGGCGCATTTGTGATCGAGTCTTTAATGGTTGCAACATTGTTGGCGCTATTCTTTGCGCAAATTCGGCGATTTCACCGTAAAAATCCTGCCAGCTCTGACCTTCGCTACCTGTTGGATCTATCGTGTTAAATGAATCGGCAGTCTTTTCATCCCATGCTCTGGAAACATACAAGCCCTGGTCATGGCCATAAGGGGTGTAACTCGAAACTTCTCTGGAAACACAATCAAATCTAAGACCTAAATCATTCACGATTTTATCTGGCAACAAGGCAACTAGATATGAGTATCTAGAAACTTTCGCATCAAAACCAGGAAATGACCGGACGCTTTGGGTAGCTCCGCCAATTTCTGGGTTTGCCTCCAAGATCACAACTGACTTACCGGCTTTAGCTAAATATGAGGCGGCAACAAGACCGTTATGACCGCCACCCATAATCACTACATCGTATTTTTTGCTTGCCATTTAAATTACCTTGGCGATCCGTTCAATTGCTTCGGTAATAATTTCTGGGCTAGTTGCAAAGTTTAGGCGTACATATTGCGATGATTGCTTTCCAAAAGTATGTCCAGCGTTAAATGCCACCCGGCCCTTTTCCAGCAAAGTCAGGCTAGGATCTTGGCCGAGATTCAAATTTTCTAAATCCAGCCAGGCCAAGTAACCGGCTTGCGGAATGTGATACCTAACCGTTGGAAGTTTCTTAGCCAGTAATTCTTTTACCAAATAGCGATTGTGATCCATCTGAACTAGCGCCTCATCTAACCAAGGTTCACATTCGGCAAAAGCTACCGCCGTTGCAAAACCACCCAATAACGAGGCACGGTAATGCAGAGCTGCTGGCAGCGACTTAAGCTTTTCGTTGAGGCCATCATTTTGGGTAAGGATAATTGCACATTTTAAGCCGGCGATATTCCAACCCTTAGAAGCGGCGGTGACAACGATACTGACCGCCTGGGCATCGCTACCTAAAGATAAAATAGGGACAAAGTTTTCTTTTATATAAGTAAGTGGTGCATGTAATTCGTTGCTAATAATTAAAACATTGTGCTTTTTTGCTAAAGCGACCAAGCGGGCAAGTTCATCTTTTGAATACAACCGTCCAAGCGGGTTATGCGGATTTACGACAAAGTGAACTTTAATACCAGATGCATATGCTTTTTCGATACCATCCCAATTTATTTCCCAAGGGTTTTCATCTTCATCACCGGTTCGATCAAATGGTGCATCGACAATACTTAAACCAGTCTCGGTAATCCAGTTGTAATAATTATGATAAATCGGTGAGTTAATTAAAATTGCATCGCCTGGCTT
>JBBQRL010000022.1:0-20768 GCA_038214925.1 Candidatus Nanopelagicales bacterium
CACCAGAGCGCCAAGCCTCTGTAAGAGGAACTAGATGGTCAATATCTAGCGCAGAATCTTTTGTGTATGACTTTCCATCATAAGGGCTTAACCACTTACCACTTGTCAGCAAAACATTTCTTGCCAATTTTGGGTTTGATAACCGCTTCTTCTATGAGAACTTTCTTTCGTGTATCACAACCGTTCTTATCGGCATCTATCTAGTGCTTAAAGAGTGAGCGCTTGTATCCAGTCATTTGGTCATCGGCAACCCTTAGTTGAACGATTTCGGCGGTGGCTGAGTGGATTGGTACAGCAGATATTGAGATTACTAAAAGAAAGGCAAGAAACACGCGCTTCATATCTTCACCTTACTCAATCCTTCTACCTTTGCCTAGGTATCAAATACGTATAAAGGACTTTATTTCTTAGGCTTTCTTAGGCGTTCAGTAATGGTGCCATCCCAATCATCTTGCTCGGCAATAATAATTTCTGCACCAACTTGCCACTCAACTTTAAATCTTTCACCACCGTTGCGACCACCTTTAATACAAACCCAACCTTCCTTCTCTCTCATTGGTGACAACGGGACAAAACTGCCCATGCTTTTGCCCATATCTGCCCATAGATTCCCCATAAAAACTTCTAAATCTGCGACAGGTTATGTAACAACTTGTACAAGCAAAATGCAGGAAAGTAAGCGCAGTTTTAACCTACGCGCACTTAATAAACAGAAGAGTCGCCCTATAAGCCAGGTACTGTCGTTCTATTTGCACCAATTACAGCAATCTAACTTGTATGTAATAAACTAATCGGGACGAGGCGGTAGCTCAGTTGGTTAGAGCCCTAAACTCATAATTTAGTCGTCGTCGGTTCGAGCCCGACCCGCCTCACTATTTAAGAACCATGCACATTTGGTGCACTTGATACCCCAATACAGGCCGTTATTGGATGACGGCGGAACTCAAGTTTTTGTGATTTCCCTGCGTAAACTGGGCTACACCGTGTTACTCCCAGTCATCGCCGCCGAACTCATAATTCCGTCGTCGTCGGTTCGAGCCCGACCCGCCCCACTCAGATTCCTCAGGATTTTTTGTTTAGTTATAAAGAAAATCTGGCAAAAAGTAAGTGCCATATTTCCAAATAATTAGGGCCGCGATGATCGCATATCCAATAAATGCGATGTCGTAATCTCGACCACGAAGCACCTTTGCCAGAACTTTCTGATGGCGTTGCTCGGACCAGTTAAATGCATTTTGATAAATATTGATTCGTAGCATGCTCATGAAGACTGAAATTGTTGAAACCGTTACCAGCATGCACCATGGGCAAAAAGCACCGATCACAAACAATGATTGCGAAAGAAGCCATAAGGCGAAAATTAAGGCAGCTGAGTAGATAAAAAATGCTATCCGAATCAGTGAATTTGGAAATTTAACTGACATGAGGCCCGCAATTGCGATGGTAATGACGGCAGATTCAAACATTAATCCAATAAAGGAGTTAGGGAAACCAAAGATCGTTGATTGCCATGAAAGCGCTACTTTGCTGCAATCAATGATTGCGTTGATGCTGCAACCAAGTTCGGCATCCTTATTTTTTGCTAACGCAAAGGCATCAATCGATAAAACCATGGCCGCGAAAAGACTCAGCGCAGCCGAAATCAACATGGTTATGTTTGCATTACGGAATTTACGCGCATCTGCAAATAACGGCTCGGACATAGGCTCAATCTTAAAGGAGATAGCGGTTTTTTCTTTCCCAATACGACTGTGACTTGCCGCTAATGCAGCAGTAGACTCAATAACAACGTGCAAACTGTAGAAATGAGTGGTTGAACATGATCGTAAAAAAGTGGAACGCTCGCGATGCTGCCAAATGCCTCATAATTCCGTCAGATCTAGATCATAAATACAGTCGAGGAGTTCTAGGTGTAATCACCGGATCGGCCCAGTACCCAGGTGCCGCCGTTCTCACCACAGCTGCCGCATCGGCAACCGGACTTGGCATGATTCGATTTCATAGTTCATCTGGTCTAGCCCACTTAGTTTTGCATTCAACTCCTTCGGTCGTTGTGCAGCCAGGCAAGGTCACCGCTTGGTTGGTCGGCAGTGGAATTGATTCAAAACGAGGATCCGGTATTTCAACATGGCTTCGACACAGATGGTTCAAACTTTTGAAATTGCAATCAGTTCCAACTGTTTTGGATGCAGGGGCGTTGCCTTTGGCTGGATCACTTAAGCAGCCCACCCTGATTACTCCGCACGTCGGTGAGCTAGCTCAACTCCTAACTGATCGTGGAATCCTTGTAACTTCTGAGGCGATTGAAGGTGATCCCAAAAAATGGGTAGTACAGGCAGCGCAGACTTTGGGTGTAACGGTTCTGCTAAAAGGATCAATAACGTATGTTGCAAATGATTCACTTTTAATTTCACTCCCAGTTGCTACTCCATGGTTAGCAACAGCCGGCGCTGGGGATGTTTTAGCTGGAATTATTGGCGCACTTGTTGCAACAAATTCAATTGAGATTCTTAACGACAATAACTATTTAGCATACGTTGGCGCAACGGGTGCATTTATTCATGCACGTGCTTCGGCTTTAGCTTCCAACGGTGGACCAATTAATGCCGAAGCAATTATTGAAGAAATTCCACAAATAATTGCTCAAATTCTTTAATTAGAAACAACTAGGGATTTCCCTACATTAGTGCCAGCACTCATAATTTTCCCATTTCAGTACGATTCAATCTCACTTAGCGTAACTTTGTTGTATGAGCGATCGCGTCTTGGTAGTTGCCGACGATATCTTTGAACTATCTACAATTAGCGCCGCCCTTAAATTACATGGAACCAATGTGGTTGGTGAAGCTCGAAAAGCAGCTGCTGCCATTTCACTACAACGCAGCTTGCAGCCAAATGCTTTACTGATTGATATGCATGTAAATGGGGAAGACTCAATTACCGTAGCGACGGCAATTCGAAAAGAAAATCCACTGATTGGCATTATTTTATTAGTCGCATGTGCCGATTTTCGGCTGCTTGGCAAGTCGCAGACAGAGATTCCTGCCGGTACCAAAGTAATAATTAAAAGTGCGATTTCAAATATCGCAAGTCTGTGCGAAATTATCTCCGAGTCCAGAATTTTTGCTAGTGATACTCCCATAACGTGGATCCACGGAAATGTGGTTTTAGATCAGATCAGTAAAGAGCACCTGATGTCTAAGCTCACTAATATTCAAATCGATACTTTGCGAATGGTGGCCGATGGCTTAACAAATGCTGAGATTGGTCGGATGCGCTTTGTCAGCGAAAAAGCGATTGAGCAGATCATCTCTCGCATCTCCCAAGTCATAAATGTTCAGCCAGATCGCAGCAAAAATATGCGGGTTCAATTAGTAGGCGAATATTTCAAGTGGATTGGCGCGCCAAGGCATTAATTTTTGCGACTGATCTACGTTCAACGGTAATCTTTCCTCTTGTGGAGCTCAGTGATATTCGCAGTCAGTGGAATGAAATTCTCGATAACCTCGAGGCCAAAAATCGAGTTGCATGGATCGCCTACTTTGATGCCCGCCTGAGTTCCTTCGAAAACAATCTGCTCACATTAGATTTCTCAGATAGCCGTAAATTTGCCGCATCACATGAGTACTCAGAAACTCGACCTAACCTAAAAGCCGACCTTCTTTTAGTGATCGAGCAGGTGCTGGGGCAAAAAGTAGAGATTGCTGAGCGATGAAGATTAAATCTCTTATTTCAGTGATTGCGGTATTCCTCACTGTATTTATAGCACCTAATGCTTCGGCAGTAACTTCGGTGCTATCCATGTCCGTTCTTCAGACTCCAAGTGCCTCCGAAACTCTTCTAACTCTCTATGGAAATCTCAAGCCAAATAAATCTGGAACGACAGTCAAAGTCCAGGTAGATACCAACGGTAAATGGGGTACGACTAAGTTTTCTACAAAAGTTACATCCGTGGGAACCTGGAGGGTTACCGCACTTGCTACCGCGCTTGAATCTAAAGTTCGATATCGAGCCGTTGCCGTCATTAATGGAACGACAATGTATTCACCAATTCGTTCGATTGAAATTAAACAATTGCCAGAGATCAATGATGCAGCGCAGTTTATTGATTTAGTTGGTCCTGGCGGCCGGGTGCACGGCGCCGATATTAGCAGGTGGCAACATCCCAATGGCAAGGAAATTGATTTCGTAAAGATGTATGACGCCGGAATGCGATTTGTTTTTATTAAGGCATCTGATACTCGTGATGAAGCAGATCAGTTGGCACTTAAATACTCAATGATGGATCACAATGCGGCGCAAGCAGCTGGTATCTATACCGGTTTCTATCATTATGCAGTTTTGCCATACGTCACTGATGCTGAAGGAATTAAAAAAGATGCGCTAGCGCAGGCCCAAAAAGTCGTCTGGCGATTGGCATCTATGGGCGGATATGGTCCAAGAGATTTGCCCTATGCATTGGATCTAGAAAATAAATGCGTTAGTTATTCGTCAACTGGTGCTTGTCGGCAATATGCAACGCGTTCGGCCGTGACGCTGTGGGCCACTACTTTTTTGGCATCCCTAAAAGAGAAAACAGGCCGTACTCCGATCTTGTATTCATATGCTAATTTCCTAGAAAGCTCCATGACTCGAACAAAAGAATTGTCTCAGTACCCATTGTGGCTCGCACACTATTCAATTGATCCAGCTAATCCCATCAACCAACCAGGTCAAAAAAATATTGGCTGTCACGTTCACTCTTGGACTCGTGCAAATTGTGATTCCGGATGGACTGTGTGGCAATACTCTTCCTGCGGAATCGCACCAAAATACGGAGTTCCCGGAAACCGTTTAGATCTCAATGTATTTCGCGGTACGCCATCATCATTTCTAGCACTTGCTAATGGAAGTTGGACACCGGAACCAGTGGATCTAATGCCTTCGCAAGAAATTTCAACGATGGCAATCGTAGAACAAATAGCCACCAAGACACATAAACTTGTTACATTCAAAGTTACCGTGAATAGACCAACAGGTAACCCAGTTGTAACCGGCTCCGTGAAATTAGTTTTTGATAAGGCAAACGTGCCAGCACTTAAACCAACTCAATCCGTTGTGCGAGAAACAAGTGGCGTTTGGACCCTTGCCCTACGTGCGGTTCCAGCTGGTACGTATAACGCCAAAGTTGTTTATGAGGATATTTCTGGAACACATGCGATGAGTTCATTCCCAGTTTCATTCACGGTTGAACAAGGGCCAACGCCATCACCCAAGCCAACGCCTTCACCAACAGCGACTAAAAAACCAACTACTGACGGCTGCCGAGGTCAGATAAAGAATTAACCGCTAAAAGTTGATTAAGTGCAACAACTTCACGGTCAACTAGCTGTTCATAGGCGGCAATGGATTGTTTCTTTTCTTTTGAGCTCCAGCCAAGAGTTGGCGCAATCAATGCCGCAACTTCATCAGCTAACGAGAGAGCATGGCCCTGGGCTTCAAATGCCAAACGTGTGCGACGTGAAATGACATCGTCAACTGAACGCGCGCCTTCATGGCTTGCTGCATAAACAATTTCAGCCTTTAGATATGGCAGATTTTCAGCTAATTTTTCTCCAAGGCTTGGTTGCTCTTCAATCAACTCTAAAATCTCACTAATTAATGAACCATAGCGATTGAGTAGATGAGTAACTGTTTCAACTGCTAAACCAGATTCAGCTGCGATCCGCTCCTTTTGCTGTTCTAGCGCGAAGTACCCATCAGCACCAACTAGTGGAAGTTTTTCAGTTACTGAATCATTAGTCAGTCTGCGAAGTTCAATTACTGCGCGATCAACAACATCCTTGCCCATAATTCGATAGGTGGTGTATTTGCCGCCAGCAATGGAGACAAATCCTGGTGCTGGTCGATCTACCGTGTGCTCGCGCGAGAGTTTTGTCGTTGTTGCACTCTTATTATTTGCTACCAACGGGCGCAGACCTGCATAAACACCAATAATCTCTTCCACATTTAATTGTGGCTCTAATACTCGATTTGCCTGATCAAGGATGTATTGCACATCTTCGCGTGATGCAAATGGCTCGGCGCGATCGCCATCGTATGGCGTATCGGTTGTTCCAACGATCCACTTATCGCCCCAAGGAATTAAAAATAAAACAGAGACTGGAGTTTTCACGATAATTCCCGCATCAGATTGAATCGCTGAGCCAGGCACAACAATGTGCACCCCTTTACTCATGGTGACGGTGTAGCCAGGAGTTAAATCAAATTTAGCGTGTAACTCATCGCTCCAAATTCCGGCACACATAACTGTGGCGCCAGCTTTAATTGCAATCATTGCGCCAGTTTCAAGATCACGAGCATTGACACCAACTACACGTTTGCCTTCACGGATAAGTGATTCGGCACTTACACGAGTTGCGATGATCGCCCCGTGACGTGCAGCGGTACGAGCAACAGCTAACGTGTGTCTGGCATCATCAACTTGAGCATCGAAATATTTGATCGCACCAGTAACTAAATCGTGGCGAAGTGAAGGGGCAATTTCATTAATCTTTTTTTGGCTTAGGTGCTTGTGCCATGGCATCGCGCGTTGAAAACCGCGAAGTGCGTCGTATAAAGCCAGACCAGCACCAACGTATGTACGCTCTTTTAATTTTTCAGTTAATGGAAAAAGAAATCCAACTGGCTTAACCAGATGGGGACACAATGATGTAACCATTAATTCGCGCTCGTGGAGCGCTTCACGTACTAACTTAAAATCGTATTGTTCTAAATAACGAAGGCCACCATGAATTAATTTGCTGGAACGGCTAGAAGTTCCGGCGGCGATATCTTGCGATTCAATTAGCGCTACTTTTAGGCCGCGCGATGCCGCATCCAGTGCTGCGCCAACTCCTGTGACTCCCCCGCCAATTACCAAAATATCAAACTCATCGGTGGCAAGTTGCGTCAGCGCGTTTTCGCGCTGGTCTGGAGTCAGTTGCGATAAGAACATGCGTTGCTTCTCCTTCTCCATTGAGTACGCTAAGCCTAACTTACGACGAGGGGTTTGGCGCATCGTGAAATACATAGGCAGTTTGGATCAAGGAACGAGCAGCACTCGTTTCATGATTTTTGACCATGCCGGCCAGGTTGTTGGCCAACATCAACTCGAACATCGCCAAATATTGCCGCAAGCCGGTTGGGTCGAACACGATGCCAATGAAATTTGGGAGCGGGCCCAAGAAGTAATAACAGGTGCGCTCAAACAAGCCAATATTTTAGGCTCTGAACTAGCAGCCATCGGTATCACTAATCAACGCGAAACTACCCTTGTATGGGATGTTGAAACCGGTCGCCCGCTTTCCAATGCGATCGTATGGCAAGACACGAGAACTTCAGAGTTTCTTAACTCATTAACCGATCAGCAACAGCAAGTAATTCGGTATAAAACTGGTTTAACGATCGCGCCATATTTTTCCGGTAGCAAAATGCATTGGCTGCTGGAAAATATTCCAGCGGCACGTTTAGCATCAGCGCGTTTTGGCACTATCGATGCCTGGCTACTGTGGAACTTATCGGGTGGTGTTCGTGGCGGTGCTTATGCAACCGATGTAACAAACGCGAGCCGAACTCTGTTAATGAATTTAGAAACGCTCGACTGGGATGATGAATTACTCACAATTTTCGGTGTCCCTCGATCTGCTTTGCCAGAGATAAAATCCTCTTCCGAAAAGTACGCGCTCACTGATCCGCATGGTCCATTTGGCACGGCAATTCCAATTGCTGGAATTTTGGGAGATCAACAAGCAGCAATGGTTGGGCAAGTTTGTTTTGAACGTGGTGAATCAAAGACAACATATGGCACCGGAAACTTTGCCTTACTCAACACTGGAACTGAGATTGTTCGATCCAAAAATGGCTTACTAACAACTGTTTGTTTTAAATTTGGCGATCAACCGGCACGGTATGCCCTTGAAGGATCAGTTGCTGTTACTGGTTCAGCGATTCAATGGCTGCGAGATCAACTTGGAATTATTTCTCACGCCGCTGAAACGGAAAACCTTGCCTCATCTGTTTCAGATACAGCTGGTGTCTACTTTGTGCCAGCGTTTTCCGGATTATTTGCACCTTATTGGCGCAGCGATGCCCGCGGTGTCATTGTTGGGCTGACACGAGCGGCAACTAAAGCACACCTTGCGCGTGCAGCACTTGAAGCAATTTGTTATCAAACACGTGATGTTATGGATGCAATGGTTGCCGATAGTGGCGTGCCGATGAAAGAGATGCGAGTAGATGGTGGCATTACGGCTAACTCACTGTGCATGCAGATGCAGGCCGACATTATGGGAATCGATATCACCCGACCATTAATCGCTGAAACTACTGCGTTAGGTGCCGCCTATGCCGCTGGCCTAGCTGTTGAATTTTGGTCCTCACCTGAAGAAGTACAAAAGCAATGGAAGCAGTCGCGTCGATGGACACCAACATCCACAGCGCAAGAGCGCGCTACTGGTTATGCCGGTTGGAAAAAAGCAGTCGAACGAACGCTCAACTGGACTGACTAGTTCTTTTTAATTTCAATAAGAAAAGCATTTGCTGGCGCAAGAATTGGCGCAGTTACACCAATCGTTGCTAGCGCTGCTCCACTCATTATTATTCCATCCATCCAAAGCGGTGGCGTAATCAGCATGTAACGTGGTGTTCCAGCTGGGAAAACAGCTTTCACACTATACGAATCATTTGCTACTAACCCCGGAAATTTCAATGGCGCTGGATGAATCGCAGTTGTTGGCGTCAATTGCACATAAGCAAAGATCGCTTCATCTTTTTCATGTGAAACCACACCGTGTAAATATGCATGTACTTCTGGATAATCAACGCGGGTAACTCGGCCAGAGTGCAACAAGCCACGATTTGCCTTGTAGTACTTCGCCCACGTAGCTAGGTGTTCCCGCTCTTTCGCAGTTGCTTGAGTGATATTCCATTCAATTCCAGCATGACCAAACAAGGCCGTGACGGCGCGCATTGAAAGTTCTAGCGTTCGACCAGTTTGATGACCATGCGTTGGCCCAATGTGAGTTCCCAGTAATTCTGGTGGGATAACTTGGGCACTCCAGCGCTGGATTGTTTGACGCTCGAGCGCATCATTGTTATCGCTAGTCCAAAAACGATCAACTAAATCAATAACACCAAGATCAATGCGCGCACCACCCGATGCGCATGATTCAATTTCCAGATGTGGATGACGGATTTTTAATTCGGTAAATAAACGATAAATTGCTTGAGTTTGGCGGCGCACACCGGCTTTGCCCAAATGTCCAGCATCGACTAGTACTCGATTGTGATCCCACTTGATGTAGGCAATGTTGTGCGCTGCTAAAACTGCTGAAGTCTGTTCTAAAACATGGTTGTAAGCACCTTCGTGGCCAAGATCTAACACTAATTGGTGGCGCCACAGTGGCGGAACACGATCACCTTCATGCAAAATCCATTCCGGATGTGCGCGATAAAGATCGGAATCTGGGTTAACCATTTCACCCTCAAACCACAGGCCAAATTCAATTCCCTTTTCATTGATGTGTTTAATGATTGGCGATAAACCTTGTGGCCATACGGCAGGATCAATTACCCAATCACCTAGCCCAGCACGATCGTTTCGGCGATCATGGAACCAGCCATCATCTAAAACAACTCGTTCGATCCCGATTTCGGCAGCAACATCAACTAGCGCTTTGATCTTGGCTTCATCGTGATCAAAGTAGAGCGCTTCCCACATGTTAAGTGTTAATGGACGAGCTCGCTTTGGATGCACATCTCGTGCACGAATGTGTGCGTGATAAGCCGCGCTAATTCCATCTAACCCATCAGATGAATACGTGCTGATAAGTGACGGCGCTTCATAACTTTCACCAGCTGCCAAAACCAATTCGCCAGGTAACAGTAACTCGCCCGCTCCCATTGATTGTGAGCCGTCGAAAAGTTTTTCTACTAAGTAATGCGAATTTCCGCTCCAGGCGATACTTGTAGCCCAAGCACTACCTTTTCCAAAAGTAGTGTGCGCCGTCATTGCGATATCTGCGATTGAAAAATTATGACCGCTTCGTCCTTCGCGACTTTCACGTACCCAAGTTCCAATCGCGATCTCTCGTTTTTGTGGGTTGCGCTCATTAGACCAGCGACCAGCAAAATCTAGAGTTTGTGTTGCGTCACGTGGCAGTGGCAACCAATGTAAAAATTCGTTGAGGGTGTAATCACTTGTTCCAATATTTTTAACGGTTGCTTTTTGGGTAAGTACGCCATGTGTATCTAAATCAAAAGTACTAATAACGTCCAACTCAGCATGAAAATCACGAAAAGTAACAGTTACGTGATTTTCATTATGATGAAAATCAGTTACTTCAAAGTGTGTCGACCAGGCAGTTCCATTGCGATGACCAGAAAGTGTTGGACGGCCCAAAAAACCGCGCGAACTTTCGCGCATCAATCCTGGAAACTGTGGAACATCCCAGGAACTATTTGCGATTGAAGGTGTAATTGCGACGTGTGCTGAACTAACTTGACCTGGTAAGGGAGCTCCCCAGTGCGAAATAATTAAGGCGGTATTGATAACTTCAAGCATCAAAGAAGAAGATGGACTAATCAATATCGCCGATTGCTTGCTCATAAAGGTAGAGTACCTACTCTATGGACGAGAGTAAAAAACTTAGCGCTGGCATCGTTCGCAATGATCGAACCATGGCCGATGGTCGCACCATCCGTTATTACGATACCCAGGCTCAGATTCGAACTGCCATCGATGCCCGTCCAAAAGAAGAAGAACCGGGTATTGGCGAACTTCGTTTAGATCCTTTGGTTAATGAATGGGTAGCAATGGCTGCTCATCGTCAGGGCAGAATCTTTTTACCGCCAAAAGAATTATGTCCGCTGTGTCCAACAACTGGTGAGTTACTAACTGAGATTCCAGAACCTGATTTTGAAGTCGTTGTTTTTGATAATCGTTCACCATCGCTTCGACCCCCAGTTGGAGATTGGGTGCTACCTGATTTGGTTGGTCCAGATACTGATTTGGGAAGTGCCGCTGGAAAGTGTGAAGTTATCTGTTTCACGGCCCAACATGGCAACGCTTTTAAAGATTTAACGACACATCGGGTTCGTGTGCTTTTAGAAGCCTGGATCGATCGCACTGCCGACTTATCGCAGGAAGTATTTATCGAACACATCGCACCATTTGAAAACCGTGGTGAAGAAATTGGCGTAACCCTCTCGCATCCACATGGTCAAATTTATGCTTATTCTTACTTGCCACCACGTGTTGAAAAAATGTTAGCTGCGGCAAACCTGTACAAAACGCAAACCGGGAAAGTTTTGTTTGATGAAGTTCTCGCCCGTGAAATTCGCGATCAGGAACGTGTCATCGCTAAAAATGATCGCTGGATCGCTTTTGTGCCATATGCAGCCCGTTATCCATTTGAAATTCATATCGCACCACTTCATCCAGTCGCTGATTTAACTGGCCTCACCGATGCTGACCGCGATAGTTTCCCGGAGATTGCACTAGAGGTAACCAGACGCCTCGATGGCGTCTTTGGAATTGAAATGGCATACATCGCCGCTTGGCATCAGGCACCGGTACGTGTTGGCCGAGATGTATTGCGTCTTCATTGGCAGATAACAAGTGTGCGACGTGCACCGGGCAAGTTAAAGTATTTAGCTGGATCAGAGTCTGCCATGGGTGCATTTATTATGGATATGCGTCCAGAGCAATCAGCGGCCCAACTTCGTGAAGTAGTTTTGTAATGCGAGTATTAGTTACTGGTGGTACTGGTTACATCGGCTCTACCGCCGTCGAAATATTAACTTCGCGTGGGTTTGAAATCTCGATTTTGGATGATTGCAGCACCGGGCATGCAGATAGCGCCCCTGCTAGTGCGCGCTTTATTCAAGGTTCACTTTTAAATTTAACTGATATTGCTGATGCACTGACTAGCTGTGACGCAGTGATGCACTTTGCCGGCAAATCACTCGTCGGTGAATCAGTGGAAAAACCAGATTTGTATCATTCGGTAAATGTTGTCGGTACTCGCAATCTGCTTGATGAAATGCGCAAGCAATCCGTTACCAAGATTGTCTTCTCTTCATCTGCAGCCACTTATGGTGAGCCACAACAGGTCCCGATTTTAGAAACCGCGGCAACGCTTCCAACAAATCCATATGGCGCAACCAAGTTGGCCATTGATCACATGATTACCGCCGAAGCCCAAGAACATGCAATTGCTGCTGCTTCGCTTCGCTACTTCAACGTTGCTGGCGCCCTCAAATGTGATCGCGGTTGGTTAGCCGAGCGCCATAATCCCGAGACTCACTTAATTCCAAATGTTTTACGGAGCAAAATCGATAACCCAGTTAAAATCTTTGGTACCGACTGGCCCACACCTGATGGCACATGTATTCGCGACTATGTTCACGTAATCGATTTAATTGAAGCCCATATCAATGCCTTAGATTCGCTGAATCGCCCCGGTCATGAAATTTATAATTTAGGAAGTGGATCAGGTTATTCAGTTCGCGAAGTTGTTGCGGCGGCAAGTGCGGCAGCTGGGCGAAAAATTCCATCGGTAGATTCACCAAGGCGCGCCGGTGATCCAGCGGTACTCATAGCCGATATTTCAAAAGCTAAGGCCGCGCTTAATTGGTCACCTACTCGCGATATCAACACAATGGTTTTAGATACGCTCCTTTCATTTGGACAATAATGAGTTCGATCGATGAGAAATTTCTGGAAACTTTTGGTGTTGAAGCTGATCTGATCGCAGCTGCACCGGGCCGAGTTAATTTAATCGGCGAACATATTGATTACAGCCAAGGCTTTGTCTTGCCCTTTGCAATAAGTGAGCGCACATATGCCGCAATTAGAAAGCGCGATGATTCAGTCGTTCGAATTGCTTCGGTGCAACGTCGAAACAAAATTGTCACGGTAGATATTAAAAATGTTAAGCCTGGCTTAAAGGGTGAATGGGAGCGCTACGCCCTAGGCGTCTTGTGGTCGATGGGAGTTACTTCTGGCGTTGATCTAATGATCGATGGCCATGTTCCACTTGGTGCCGGACTTTCCTCATCGGCGGCATTGGAATGCTCGGTGGCCACGGCTGTAAATCATCTCTTTAATTTAGGTTTTGATTTACAAGAGTTAGCACGACTAACGCAGCGCGCTGAAAATGATTACGTCGGAGTCCCCTGCGGAATCATGGATCAATCTGTTTCATTAATGGCCTCAGTTGGATCAGCAATCTTGCTTGATTGCCGTGATCTGACTACCCAAAATATCCCCTTCGACGTTGCAGCAAGTGGCCTAGAACTTCTCATTATTGATACCCAAGCACACCATGCATTAACCGATGGTGGCTATGCCAACCGCCGAGCATCGTGTGAATCTGCTGCCAAAAAATTAGGTGTCGAATCAATGCGCCAACTAAGCATGGCTGCTTTACAGAGTGGAAAAGAATTAATCACCGGCGAGGAATATCGCCGGGCTCACCACGCCGTAACTGAAATGGCCCGGGTTCATGAATGTGTGATCGCTTTGAAAGCACATGATTTTAAAAAGGTTGGCGAACTCCTTAACGCATCACATGCTTCACTTCGCGATGATTACTCAGTCTCGTGCCCAGAATTAAATGCGGCGGTTGAAGCTTCGCTAACGGCCGGTGCACTTGGTGCGCGAATGGTGGGTGGAGGTTTTGGTGGAAGTGCGATCGCTCTCATTGATGTAAAAAAGAGTCGTGAAACCATTAACGCCATTGAAAAAGCCTTTGCCGCACAAAAATTTAAAGCCCCAAGATTTTTTACTTCCTTGCCAAGTCAAGGCGCCGAGGTTATCTCCCGCAAAACTCTGTAAGTACTTTTAAAGCGGATTAATCGAAATTACTTCTACCCCGCCAATGGCACCTAAAACATTTAGTAAATCTGTTGGATCACTGCCTGGTATGGCAACAGTAATGTCATCGTAACCGCGACCATCTTCAGATTTAATAACGGCGAGCGCGCGAATATCGCCACCTGCTGCGCCAATTGCGGAAGCTAGTAGGCCTAAAGAACCTGGACGATCTGGAAGTGTGACGTTAAGTTGAAATAGGGCCATGAGTAAACAATACCCTGCTCGTATTTCAATCACATTACGTTAATTGGAAGGAGCACTTCCTAAAGTGACCGTAAAACTCTTTTGCCCACCTCCGGGTAGTTCGACGCTGACTTCTACCGAAGCACCTGGCGCGTATGAGCGAATTTTTACAATTGCTGCGACTTGATCACTTATTCGGACTCCCCCGATAGATTTAATAACAGAGCCTGCCGGTATTCCTGCTTTTTCCGCGCCTTCGCCCGGACTTAATCGAAGAATTTTGGCACCAATTCCAACAAAGGTCGTATCAAAGAAAATTCCAAGTACGGGCCGAGTTGATTTGCCTGTTGCTATCAACTCGTCGATCACACGCTTTGCCTCGTTTATTGGAATTGAAAACCCAAGCCCAATACTTCCACTGGCCCCGCCCGAAGAAAGTGTTGCGATGGCAGAGTTGACGCCAATAATTCGGCCCCTTGAATCTAAAAGTGCGCCTCCAGAATTTCCCGGATTAATAGCTGCATCGGTTTGAATTGCATTGACAAACGACTCTGAGCCAATTGAGCCAGTTGTTACTGGACGATTAAGCGCAGAGATAATCCCACTTGTTACGGTACTCGCCAAACCCAAAGGAGATCCGATTGCAACCACCTGTTCACCAACGCTAATTTTACTGGAATCTCCAACGGTAACGGTTGGCAAGTTACCTCTTGCAATTTTTAAGACTGCAAGGTCATAAGCAATATCACGTCCCACTATTTGGGCAGGAATGGTGTCGCCATTTAGTAACTCCACAACGATTGTTCCACTCGATACTGCGGTTTCAATCACGTGATTATTTGTGATGATAAATGAAGCGGCGCCATCTGTCTTATAGATTGAGCCGCTCCCGCTACCAGATCCTGCTATTGACGTGACTTTTATCGAAACCACGGATGGTGTAACCAGGGCGGCAACGCTCTTTACATCAATACTTGGAGCGCCAATGGTTAATCCTGTTCGCGCAGAAGAACACCCATTTGCCGGAGCTAAGAAAATTGCCTGGCTTTTCTTATCAACACAGACTTTTATTCCTGCTGGCTCTGAAGTCGTTGCATTTGCAATCCCGCCCACAACTAAGGCACCTACTAGGAAGCCAGCAAAAATTTTATATGTGCTCTTTAACATTTTTTCTCCCATGAAGGCAATTAATCATTGAATACTGAAAGATAATGTAAATATTCCTTCGTAAGAGCTTAGACTACGTTAAAATAACCCAAGCGCCTGCGACTTTTACTTTTACTGACGGCAGTGGCATAATTGAATCTTTTGAAGAACCAGTTGGTCCCGCTACAACTTGGGCTTTTTTGAATGGATCAAAACTGGCATTGTGAACTGAACAGATAAGAAGCTTGCTCGCTGACAAATAATTTACCTGTCCCCCTTGATGAGTACAGATAGTTTGATAGGCAAAGACACCTGTCTTAGTCCTAAACAAAAGCGCCGGCGCACCATTTGGAAGCGTGAACTTGAAATTTGCGCCAACTTTGACCTTGGTCAGCTTTACGATTTTGGTGCTGGCCGCTTCAGCTTTCGTTGAAAATCCAAAGAGTGAACTCAAAGCAACGGTAACCGAGCCCTGTAGAAATAAGCGGCGATTAATTGTCATGCCTAAGAATAACCGAGAAGCCCCAGATCGCAGGGTGGATGATTTTCGTGCTCCCTGACTTGGATTCGAACCAAGAACCTGTCGATTAACAGTCGACTGCTCTGCCGTTGAGCTATCAGGGATTAAAGGCGTAAGCCCGAACTCTATCGCACCCATGCGTGAGCGCTCAAACTGACAAATACCTGAAGGTGAGTTTAGAGAGCCCCGAGAGCTAAATCATGCAGGGATCTACGCGCACTTTCTAAGGCCACCAGTTGGGCAAAGGCGGCGTTGTATTCAATCTCATTTTCAACTGGATTTAATCGCTGCAAGGAAGATTTTAATTCCGCAATCGAACGAGAAATTGCAACCTCTCGCAATCTGGCAACGATACTCGCAACGTAAACACCAGTGGGTTTACCATCGGCTCGGATCGGTTCCACACTAAGTTCAGTAAATAACGCTCGAACATTTTCATCTTTTATATTTTCTGGTGAAAGTTTCTCTTCGGTGTCGATTGCACTACGCAGCGCAAGATATGCCGGATGCGTAAAGGCGCCAACTTCAATTGAACCCCATAAATCTTCGATAAAGAGTTGCCCCTCTTGTAAGCGGGCCTTCAAAACTTCACGTTCAAGAATTAATCTCGCTTCATTGGGATCTGGTCGAAAGTTTTCTGGCGCTGGTACTTGGTCGCCATCAACGGCTGCACCTGATGCGCGAGGAGCATTTTTAACTCCCTGATTTACGGCGCGCGTCACAATCTCAACTTCAACACCAAGCCACCCAGCAAGTAAACGGATGTACTCGGGGCGTAAAGATTTATCTCTGATTTGGGCTACCAATGGCGCCGTTGTATTTAACGCATTTACCCGGCCTTCAGCTGAATCTAATTTATGTTTTGCTAGTTCGCTACGGATTGCAAACTCGAACAATGGAATACGACGTGCGATTAAATCGCGCAATGCTAGATCACCTTTTTCTTGGCGAAGTTCGCATGGATCAAGACCATCTGGCTCCACCGCAACAAATGTTTGGGTAACAAATTTTTGATCTTCACTAAAGGCGCGAAGTGCAGCTTTTTGCCCAGCTGCATCGCCATCGAAAGTAAAGATAACTTCGCCTCGGAAAGAATCATCATCCATCAGCAATCTGCGAAGAATTCGAATGTGATCGCTGCCAAATGCAGTTCCACACGTTGCAACCGCCGTTGTAATTCCAGCTAGATGTGCAGCCATCACATCTGTGTAACCCTCAACAATTACCGCCTGGCGCTTCTTTGCAATCTCTTTTTTAGCGACATCTAAACCATATAAAACTTGGCTTTTCTTATAGATCGGCGTCTCTGGAGTATTGAGATATTTTGGGCCTTGATCTTCTTCATCACTGGCAAGTTTTCGTGCGCCAAAACCAACAACATCTCCGGAAATATCTCGAATCGGCCAAGTTAGGCGATTTCGAAAACGATCAATTGGTCCGCGTTGGCCCATCTTGGATAAGCCGGCAAGCTCTAACTCATCAATGGTGTAATCCATTGCGCGAAGATGTTTAGTTAGTGAATCCCATTCATCGGGTGCATAGCCAACGCCAAATTGAACACATGCCGCTTTATCAAATCCACGCTTTGTTAAAAGTTCACGTCCATGCGCCGCACCTGGTGACGTATTGAGCTGTTCTTGATAAAACTTTGCCGCCTCAGCATTTGCAGTAATCAGACGACTTCGTGCACCAGATGTAAAGACTGGGCCAGAAGAAGAGCTTTCGTCATAGCGCAAGGTATAGCCAATGCGATCGGCCAGGCGTTCAATAGTTTCCGTAAATGTTAAGTGATCAATTTTCATTAAGAAGGCGATAGCGTCGCCACCGGTTTGGCAGCCAAAGCAATGGAAGTATCCCTTGCTGGGAGTCACATGAAATGACGGTGACTTTTCATCGTGAAAAGGACACAAGCCTTTCTTTTGTCCACCACCAGCGTTTTTTAGTTGAACGTAATCTGCAACTACTTCATCAATTGGCGCACGGTCGCGGATGTATGCAACATCTTCATCTCTAATGCGCCCGCTCATGCCACAACCTTACCGATTAGCAGTTAACCGTGCGTGTAAGGCGTAGGCACCAGGGTCAGTTAGCGCGGCGACTTGATCGATAATCACACGCATCTTGGCTAATTCATCACTGGCTTCATTCCATGGCTTCTGGAAAAAGGAATCTAACTCGTGTGGATACTTGTGCAACATCTCCACTAAATCACCGATGATTATCTGTTGCTTGGCATAGCGATCTTGGGAGTGTGCCGCGTTGATTAAGTAGTGACCAGCAATTGCTTTAAGAAAATCAACCTCAACTTTTTGTTCACGAGGAATTTCCAGGTTGGCACTGTATCTAGACAGTGGACCATCTCCGTGCAACCGGCGAGTTTCAACTTCAGCGGCCAAAACAAATCTTCCAATTAATTGACTGGTTGAATCTTTTAATCTGGCCAAACTGCGATGACTGCCATCGTAATAATGCGGCCAGGCAGATAATGCCGAAAGCCTTGAATGAGCAGCAATTGCTTCCTGCGCCGTTGCATCACTTTTGTAATCTTGCGTCATAACCTTAAATAGCTGATCAAAATCCTGTTCAAAGTTCTTTACCGAAACTTGGCCGGCAAATATCGCATCCTCTAAATCATGCACCGAATATGCGCAATCGTCGGACCAATCCATAATCTGGGCTTCAATACATTTTTTTCCAGCCGGTGCACCTTGGCGCATCCAATTAAAAATCTCTTGATCATCATCGTAAACCCCAAACTTTTGAGGATTCTCACTTCGTGGCCATGGATACTTAGTTGCACCATCTAATGAGGCGCGAGTTAAGTTCAGGCCAATACTTTTTCCATTGGTATCTACCGTCTTTGCTTCAAGGCGCACCAATAGTCGAAAGCTTTGTGCGTTGCCTTCAAAGCCACCAAAGTTTTCGGCAATAACAGCGAGTGCTTCTTCGCCATTGTGACCAAAAGGTGGATGACCTAAATCGTGTGCTAGGCAAGCGGTATCTTGTAAATCTGGATCTGCTCCTAGTGATTCACCAAGTTCGCGGCCAATCTGGGCACACTCTAAAGAATGTGAAAGACGTGTTCGCTGAAAATCATTTTCCCAAGGCACGGCTACTTGTGTCTTTGCCGCCAATCGACGAAGCGCAGCTGAGTGAATTACTCGGGCGCGATCTCGCATAAATTCGGTACGGCCAGCACGCTTTGCTGGTTCATCCAAGAATCGCTCTTGATCAAAAGCGCTGTAACTCATGGCAGCACTTTAGTGAGAATGTCGGCTTCAGGTAAATGATCACTTATCTGAATTCCTCGTTTACCAACGGTGATGTAGGCCAAATATGCCCCTGCTTCGCGCAGTAAATATTTGTATCCACTATTTTCCAATGAGTTAGGCCCAGTTTGCACGGGTGAACACGTAGCGATAACTCCCTGATCATTTGCCATAGTTACCGCGCGTTTGCAATGAAAAGCATCGGTCACAATGATGACATCACTGACATATCGCTTCTTCATAACTTTTGTATATGCCTTAGTGCTTGTTAATGTATCTCGACCCTCTTCTACTGCCGTAATTTTACGAGCCAAAATTCCATTCATTCGCAACCAATATTTTCCAGATGCCGCTTCCGTTGTTCGATCTCCTGGCGCACCGGCACCTACGGTGATAATCGTTGGCGCTAAACCTAAATCATAGATGCGCTTTGCTTCAATTAAACGTGCCTCTAAAACTTCAGCTGGTTTCCCATCAAATTGCGCAGCACCTAAGACGATAATCACATCAGCCGAACGTGTGACTGGATTATGTGCAGCTCGCCAAACTTGGGAAACTCCGTAGGCTGGTGCAATCAACGCTAATAATAAAATAACGGTGATTGTGCGACGGATCCATCGAAATAAAAACATTTATCCGCCAGAAAACGCATCCTCTAGTTCAACGTGAACTAGTTCATCTGGATCATTGAGCCAGCCATCGGGCAAGGTTGGTGCTCGGCCATGACTTGTACGACCACGTGGCTTTTCGCCAACCTCAATTGGATATGGCTGATCCTCTAATTGATCAAGTAATAAGCGCATCTCGGGTAACGATGAAACCATTCCTAAATCATGGCGAATTTCACGCGCTACTCGGAAGCCCTTTAAATACCAAGCCATGTGCTTTCGCATATCGCGCATTCCGCGATCTTCCGACTCTAAATATTCAACGATTAGATGTGCATGACGAAACATCACTTCGCGAACTTCGTGCAGCGTTGGCGTGATTTGTTTATCGTTTCCTTGCAGCGCCGATACTAAATCTGTAAATAACCATGGCCGACCAAGACATCCGCGGCCTACAACAACACCGGCGCAACCAGTTTGTTCAGTCATTGCTACCGCGTCGGCGCCCGACCAGATATCGCCATTGCCTAAAACAGGTACACCCGTTGGTTTTAAATGCTCAACTAATGCCGTAATTGCCGACCAATCAGCTTTACCTTCATACATTTGGGCGGCGGTGCGAGCATGTAATGCCACCCACGCAACACCTAAATCTGCCGCCGACTTTGCCGCTTCCAAATACGTGTGGTGATCACTATCGATGCCGATTCGCATCTTGACCGTTACCGGAATACCAAATGGTTTTGCCGCCTCTACCGCTGCACCAACAATATTGCTGAAAAGTTTTCGTTTAAAAGGAAGGGCAGCTCCCCCGCCTTTGCGGGTAACTTTTGGAACTGGGCAACCAAAATTCATATCGATATGATCGGCTAGATTTTCTTTGCCAAGCATTGTCACTGCCGCACGCATCGTTGTTGGATCGACACTATAAAGCTGAACAGATCGTGGCCATTCATCTTTACCTGGCACAATCATGCGCAAAGTTTCTGGACGTCGCTCTATTAATGCGCGTGCCGTAACCATTTCAGAGACGAACAACCCAGCACCTTGTTCGCGGCACAAAGTTCTAAATGGTGCGTTAGTAATTCCAGCCATAGGAGCTAGAACAACTGGCGGATCTACGTAATGATCGCCAGTTGCTAATG
>JBBQRL010000023.1:0-16485 GCA_038214925.1 Candidatus Nanopelagicales bacterium
TTAAACGGTCACGCCGGCGGTGTACTCGAAAAGGTCATACAAGGCTATCTAGACAGTGCGCGACTAGGTTTATTAGTGGCACCTACACCTACCGCTATACCACCGCGATACGTCTCTGAACCTGTCGAACGTAATCCACCACCGAGTCACGTAGCTACACTATTAGACGACATTAAAAGAAAGGCTCGATACGGTTCAACTGAACCGGGCTAGTTTTTTGCTGTACATAAGACACCTCCAGACTCCCCGTGTCCATTTATCCCCCGAAACTAGACAGAACTACCCCGAACCGTCTAACTAGTCTGTAATCGGTTTAGAACGGTCTATTTCAGGGAGAGATAGTCAATAAAGACAGGTGGGGTAAACATCATGCTTAGAAAACTATAAGTTAATTATGGGTTATTGGCTTTAAGCCTTTGTGTCTTTTAGTGTTTTGTACTTTGTTCGATCGTAGGACTAACCCCATACACACTAACGCCTAACACCGACAGAATTTAATTAGCCCGGTGTGCGGCTGTTGAACGGTCTAGGACAATAGCGCTTGCGTCCTTTGTGGAGATCAGTAGCCACCGGGTCTAATCTTGCTAACACTTTGCTAACACCTTGTAGAGACACCTAGACAACTACAGAACCTAATGGGCACTATCTACGCTTAAACTCATTACTGTAGAAACGTAAGGACACGCTTAAAGTCAAGGTAACGGGCTTTGACATTGTGGGGGTCACTGGTTCGATCCCAGTATCGTCCACTTCATCACATTAGAAAATGGAAACAATGCCGATTAAGAAAAATCAAAGATATTCGATTCTTCTTGTCCTTCTCGCTCTCTTCTTTAGCACGACTTCTTCGCTTCCTTCTTCAGCGAAAGAAGTAACTATCGCGGGCGAGCGACCCTTCTCGCTAGTCATCCCAAAAAACTACAATTCAAAGCAAACCGCACCTTTGATTTTGATGCTACATGGATACTCCGGCGATCCGACTTACATGAAGAACTACCAAATCTTAGCTAATGAATCTGAGAGAAAAGGTGTCCTTCTAGCATTTCCGATTGGCACCAAAGATAAACAAGATATGAATTTCTGGAACGCAACACAGGCGTGCTGCAACTTTAATAACTCGACAATTGATGACCAGGGTTATTTGATCAAAGTAGTAGATAAAATTAGCCGGACGTATTCAATCGATCAAAAAGCGATTTTTATAATTGGCCACTCCAATGGCGGTTTCATGGCACACCGAATGGCCTGCAATCACAGTGGAAAATTTGCCGCCATCGCTAGCATCGCTGGTGCTGGCTACCTCAAGCCCTCCGATTGCGCACCGAATTCACCGGTATCAATTCTTCAAATACATGGAACTTTAGATCCCGTTATCAAAATTGAAGGCGGGCAGCTTGGAAAACCATATCCGTCAGCCATGCAGACAGTTTCTGACTGGGCGAATCGAAATCAATGCAGTAAAAAACCTACAACTGCAAAACAAACTCTAGATTTTGATAAAAGCATCACCGGTGCGGAAACCTCGATTCTCAGCTATGCCAAGTGCAACAGCACCACGGTCGCGCTATGGCGAATCAAAGATGGCGCCCACGCGCCAATATTTAATGGCGAATTTTCTAAGAGCTTAATCAACTGGCTGTTAACTAATAAAAAACAATAAACAATCTAATTAGGGCATCACAATTCCGCCATCAACTGGCACGGTAATTCCAGTTACGTACGATGAAGCATCACTTACTAGCCACACCAATGTGGCTGCTAGTTCCATTGGGTCCCCCATGCGACCTAATGGCGCAGTCGTGGCGACTAGCTTTGTAATCTCTTCCGGCAATTCATCGCTCATCTCAGATGGAAAAAATCCTGGAGCTAATGCATTTACGCGGATTCCTTTTCGGCCCGACCACTGCGTTGCTAAATCTCGAGTCAGTCCAATCAGGCCGGCCTTACTTGCGGCATATGCAGCTTGCGGTAATCCCATTGGATGAATTCCAAGAATGCTTGAGATGTTCACAATAGCGCCACCGTTTTTATTGGAACGGGCAAATGCCTGTGCCATCCAGTAAGCACCATGTAAATTGATATCTATCACTGATTTAAATTGCTCTGGCGTTTCCTTAGTCGCTGGGACCGCTGTTCCAACTCCTGCATTATTTACCAAAATATCCACTCGACCATAAGTTACGATCGCTAATTCAATTAAAGCCGTGCAATCTTCTGGGTTTGTTACATCGGTTTCTTTAAAAACACATCGTTGACCAGCTGCCTCAACCAGTTTGGCGGTATTAGCTAATTTATCTACGCGACGCGCACCTAAAACCAAATCTGCACCGGCTTCGGCCAATGCTTGCGAAAAAGCAACACCTAACCCCGATGATGCTCCAGTAACTACCGCAACTTTTCCATCTAATTTGAAGCGATCTAAAACTCCCATTTCAAGCCTCTCCCAATATCGGCGCAATGTGAGTACCGTACTAGTATGAATTTTGATTTAAGCCCCAAGGCGATTGAATATTCCAAGAAGTTGCAGCAGTTTATGGATGAATCGGTTTTTCCAGCCGAGGCTGTTTATCACGCGCAATTGGGGCAGACAGGTCCACACCAACTACCCGCAGTCGTTGAAGAGTTAAAAGAAAAAGCAAAAAAACTAGGACTCTGGAATCTATTTTTACCGGATTCAAAAGATCCCGCTCATGGATTAACTGTTACCGATTATGCGACGCTGGCCGAAATTACTGGCTGGTCACCAGATATTGCACCTGAGGCAACTAACTCTTCCGCACCAGATACTGGCAACATGGAAGTTCTGCACATGTTTGGTAGCACCGAACAAAAGGCACAATGGTTAACACCGTTACTCGATGGAAAAATCCGTTCTGGTTTTTGCATGACCGAGCCAGATGTTGCTTCCAGTGATGCCCGCAATATCGCAACCAGAATTACCCGCGAGGATGACGAGTACGTTATCAACGGAACAAAATGGTGGACCACTGGTGCCATGGATTCGCGATGTGCCATTTTTATCGTGATGGGAAAGACAGATCCCGACGCAGAAGATCATCGCCAACAATCGATGATTTTGGTGCCGGCAAATACTCCCGGATTAACAATCGAAAGAAACCTGACCGTCTTTGGCTACGTTGATCAACACGGACATGCGGAAATTACATTTACTAATGTGCGAGTTCCAGTAGCAAATCTGATTGGTAACGAAGGAGATGGTTTTGCGATCGCGCAAGCCCGCCTTGGTCCCGGTCGGATTCATCACTGCATGCGCGCAATCGGAATGGCTGAACGCGCTCTCAAACTTTTGATTGAACGGGCGATATCTAGAAATACTTTTGGAATAGATCTGATCAATCAAGGTGTCATTCAAAACTGGATTGCACAAGCTCGTATCGATATCGATCAAGCCCGCTTGCTGGTCTTGAAAGCGGCCTGGATGATCGATACCAAGGGCGCAAAATTTGCCAGGCAAGAGATTGCGGCGATCAAAGTTGCCGTCCCAGCAGTTGCTCTGCGAATTATCGACCAGGCGATCCAAGTTCATGGCGGCGCTGGCGTTAGCCAAGATACTGTTTTGGCCCAAATGTATGCGGGTGTAAGAACCTTGCGCATTGTCGATGGACCAGATGAAGTTCATCTGCGCGATATCGCCCGACTTGAAATTAAACCTTACTTGCCTGGAAAACATGACTGATGAACTAACGCCAATAAGGCAAGAAGACATCTTTGATGTCGCAGCAGTTCATTCCTGGCTTTCCCAAAAAATCGAAGTTAACGACTCACTTCCCGAAGTGATGCAATTTCGCAGTGGAGCCTCAAATTTAACGTACCTACTTACCTATCCTGATCGCGAACTGGTTTTGCGCCGTCCGCCAGTTGGTAAAAAAGCTGCGTCAGCACATGACATGAAACGAGAAGTGTTAATCCAATCTCGTTTGAAATCTAATTACCCATTAGTGCCAGAAATCTTTGCACTCTGCGATGATCAATCAATTATCGGAAGTCATTTCTACCTGATGGAAAAAATTAACGGTGAGATTCTTCGTAGGGATATCCCAAAAAATCTGCCAACTGAAAAAATAGCTGTCATTGGGAGTTCTCTTATTGAAGGACTTGCTCATCTTCATACTGTTGATGCCGGCGTACTCGCAGAGCTCAATAAAGGTCCGGGCTATGTTCGACGACAAGTAGCGGGCTGGTCAGTGCGCTACCGAAATGCACTTACCGATGATGTGCCAACCGCCGAATTGCTAATGAAATGGTTAGATGAGAATCAGCCGGGTGATCAAAAACTGTGTGTCATTCATGGAGATTGGCGAATCGATAACTCAGTAATAAATCCAGAGAGTGGCGCGTTAGTGGGAGTTTTAGATTGGGAGCTAGCAACTGTTGGTGATCCACTGATGGATTTAGGATCAGCTATGGCTTACTGGGTCGACCAGAGCGATGACCCTGATTTCTTAGATCTTCGCAGACAACCTTCTCATGCAGTTGGAATGCCTACGAGAAAAGAATTTGTAGAACGATATTTGGCGGTTTCCAAAAGCGATTGTCAAGACTTTACTTACTATGAAGTTTTTGGCTTGTTTCGATTAGCCGTAATAATCCAGCAAATTTGGTACCGCTATCGCGCCGGGCAAACAACTAATCCAGCATTTGCTGGTTTTGGCGTAGGTTGTAATACGTTAATTAATCGAGCCGAAAGAATGATCGGTTGAACGATCATAAATCGTCAATTTCGCCTTGCTTTATCTAGCTCGCGTTAAGTTCTCGATGAAGGTCAGCGAGTTTTGAAAAATTAATTCCTGGTCGTAATCCAGGGTAGCCACGTGATAACTATTGACAAGTTCGATTCTAGTCTTATCAGCTGAGCCGATCTCATCCAAAATAATTTCGGTATTAGTCACCGGCAAGGTGTGATCATCAACGGAGTGAAAAAGCTGAACCGGAACCGTGACCTTGCTTAAATTTTTACGAGTTAAACGCAGCATCTTTAGCAGCTGGTGCACTCCCCTGCTAGTCAAGGCGTCGTAGCCCCATTCGGTAATACCCGGACGTTTAATGTCATCACCAACGCTGGCACGCATTTTTTGAAAACGCGATACAAAATATGCCAGTTCAACTGGCACGCCCTTTACGTGGATCATTGGATTAACCAAAATAAGTCCAGCAATTTTTGAGTTGTAATCAATGGCGACATTGAGAACAGTGCCACCACCCATTGAAAGCCCAGCTAAAAATATCGTGTCACAACTTTTGGCTAACTCTTCTAGTTCGCTGACCACCTTGGCCGGCCATTGCTGCCATTTAACTTGGTTTAGATCAACAGGTTTTGTACCGTGACCCGGCAAAAGTGGAACTCGAACCGTGTAACCCTTTGAATGTAAGAACTCACCCCATGGTCGCATTGAAGCTGGCGCACCGGTAAAACCGTGAACTAATAAAACTCCGACCCGAGCATTTTTACCGTTACCAAGCGCCGACCAATCTTGCATCCAACCCTCTGGTGCTCCCGTAACTGACATGGTGCAAATAATACGCACTGCACTTTGTCAGAGCAATGACATAACATGCTCGTTATGAAAGTTATTTCCGAACTCTCGCTGGCAGAGACCACCTTTGCAGTTTTGGATTTAGAAACTTCTGGTGGCTCCCCTTCCTCCGGTGCGGCTATTACTGAAATTGGAGTTGTGAAAGTAAAAGGTGGCGAAGTTCTCGGTACGTTTCGAAGTTTCGTCGATCCTGGACATTCAATCCCAGAGTTCATTACTCAATTAACCGGTATTACTGATGAGATGTTGCTTTCGGCCCCATTCATCGACGAGCTACTACCTACGCTCTTTGAATTTTTAGGTACAAGTGATGAAACGGTAATAGTTGCCCATAATTCGCCCTTTGATATGAGTTTTTTAAAAGCCGCTGCAACAAAGCATAGTTACGAATGGCCCAACTACATCACGATAGACACAGCGCGATTAGCCAGGGCGGTTTTAGATCGCGATGAAGTTATGAACTGCAAGTTGGGAACGTTGGCAGTTTTCTTTGGTGCACAAACTTCGCCCACGCATCGAGCATTAGATGATGCATTGGCAACGGTCGATGTTTTACATGGATTGATTGAACGACTTACGGGTCATGGAGTTACCACGTTAGAGTCAATGCGTAATTTTCCATCTAGAAAAAAACGAGCTAAAGCACCGCTAACTTCTGAGTGAGTGCGGCCCATTTCTGAACTAATTGTGCGGCCGCACCCGAATCAACCGATGCGATCGCTTTCTCCAAACCAATCGCGATTCGATCATGTAAATTTAAATCAAATCGCGCTTCATAAGCTGCAATCGCGGCCGCGGCGTTAAGTAGTACTGCATCGCGTGGGGCGCCAGTTTCGCCGGCAAAGATCGCCGATGTAATTCGAGCGTTCTCTGCTCCATCTCCCCCTGCTAAGTCAGATGTGGGTGCGCGTTTAATTCCAAAATCTAAAGGATCTAATAAATCACTTGAGATCTCACCACGACCTATTGTTAAAACCGATGTTGTTGTAGCTAATGTGATTTCATCTAAACCATCATCACCACGAAAGACAAAACCATCTACGCCTTTATCTCCAAGGACTTGGGCCATGACCAGGTGCATCCGGTCATTTGCCACACCAATGGCAGCTGCCTTGGGTTTGGCTGGATTTGCCAACGGACCCAAGATGTTGAAAACCGTTGGTACGGCTAACTCTTTTCGAGCTGGTCCAGCAAATCTCATCGCCGGATGAAATACAGGTGCAAAGCAAAAGCCAATTCCTAACTGGGCAAAAGTTGCTTCCACACCCTTGCCATCTAAGTTGATATTAATTCCTAGATTTTCCAAGAGATCGGCTGCGCCAGATTTAGAGGATGCGGCGCGGTTTCCATGTTTAACTACCTTTGCGCCAGCTGCGGCGGCAATGATCGCCGCCGTTGTTGAAATATTTATCGTGTGCGCGCCATCGCCACCAGTTCCGACGGTATCGACAGCCCTTTCCGAAATAGAAATCGGCGCTGAATGTTGATACATCTGAGCAACCAAAGCGCCTACCTCTTCGGCCGTTTCACCCTTTGCTTTTAATGATAATAAAAATACTTTTAAAGTATCAAGTTCGGCATTGCCAGTAAGGAGTTCATTCATGCACCATCGAACGTCATCAATTTCTAAATCCAAACCAGAATCTAAAAGTGCAATGTGTTCTTTCCATCGCAATTCACTCATAGTTGAGAGTTAAGCAGAAACCGGCGCTGCGCCGCGTAACAATTGCGCCGCTGTCTTGGCCAGAGTGAAGGGATCGATTGGATGAATTACCGATGCCTCGGCCATGGACCAAGCCGCTAACCAGGCGTCTTCTTGGCGTCCAATAATAACTAGGACCGGAGGACAGTTAAAGACTTCATCCTTTAATTGGCGTGCAACTCCAAGGCCACCCTCGGGCGCGCTTTCGCCATCTAAAATGAAAAGGTCGGCCCGAAACTCGCCAGCAAGATTTTTTGTGTCGATATAGGCCCGTAACGCTGGAGCCGTTGCAAACTCATGAATCTCGTGCTCGGGCAGGTCTTTTGCCACCCGCCGTCCCAAAGCCGAAGCGATGGATTTGCGAACCGAGGAATCATCGGAATAAACGATGATCTGTTTTTTGAGCTCTGACATGGTTAAAGTCTATTGCCAGCCCAACGCTATTGCCTCCAATTTTTTAGCAAGGTTGAGCCATTGTGGAGGTGATCGGTTTCACCTCAATCAGCTGCAAAATTGAGGGGTCTGAGGGGTAGCCAAACAGACGCCGAGCGTGTTTTCGGGAATAATCTCTCCCATGACCAGTGCAGTTGACTATCACAAGATCACAAGGCCCAATGCAGTTGCCGTTGGAACAATTGTTTGGCTATCAAGTGAACTGATGTTCTTTGCCGCATTGTTTGCCATGTACTTCACCATTCGTGCCGTTCAAGGGCCAACTATTTGGGGATTATCAACTGAAATCCTGAGTGTGCCATTTGCTGCGTTTAATACAACGATTTTAGTTTTGTCATCGGTGACGTGTCAGTTTGGCGTCTTTGCCGCCGAGCGTTTTCAAAATCACCGAACGGGTTCTTTACTGCAAATTAGTAAGTGGGGAATGCGCGAGTGGTTTTCCCTGACCTTCATGATGGGCGCTTTCTTCGTTGCTGGACAGATTTATGAGTACGCCGTGTTAGTCAGCGAAGGATTAACACTTTCTTCAAATGCTTACGGTTCAGTTTTCTACGTAACAACTGGTTTCCACGGATTGCACGTAACCGGTGGGCTTATCGCATTTCTCATTGTAATGATCCGGGTTTCTAAAGCTCGCAGATTTACACATCAGCAGGCGACAACAGCAATTGTGGTTTCATATTATTGGCACTTCGTCGACGTCGTGTGGATCGCATTATTTTCTGCGATCTACTTAATTAAGTAGCAAAGGAAAAAAGTGAAGCATCTATCTCGCTATCGTCGCCACAAGGCCGTAGCTCCTCTTCTATTAATCGCTGCGCTCTTAGGAATTGGCGGCACTTTCAGTATTGCAAGTGCCACAACATCGGCAGAAACAACATCGGCTGATCGAACAACTTTGATTCAAGAAGGCCGACAGATATTTTTAAAGGGTTGTTCTTCTTGTCACGGACTTAATGCCGAAGGTGCATCTAACGTTCCAGCATTAGTTGGAGTCGGAGCTGCGTCAGTAGATTTCCAGGTTGGTACTGGTCGTATGCCGATGGCCAACATGAGTACTCAGGCAGCTCGCAAAGCACCGGTTTATGATGAAGCTGAAACTACTGCTGTAGCTGCATATATCGCTTCGTTAGCACCAGGACCTGAAGTTCCAGGCAGTGCACAATTAAATTATGAACGAGATGGAAGTACTGCCGAAGGTGGCGAGCTCTTTAGAAACAACTGCGCAATGTGTCACAACTTCGCCGGCCAAGGCGGCGCACTGACACAAGGAAAATATGCACCAACTGTTATGGGCGTAGAACCGAAACATATTTATGAAGCGATGGTGACTGGCCCGCAATCAATGCCAGTATTTAATGACAAGACGCTGACACCTCAAGAAAAATTATCTGTTATCAAGTGGATCAAGTCAGCCGAAGCTGAACCAAATCTTGGCGGCGCATCATTGGGTCGAGTTGGTCCGGTCACTGAAGGTCTACTTGCCTGGACATTGGGACTCGGATTACTTATCGGTGTTGCCGTTTGGCTTGCCATGAAGGCGAAATAAATTATGAGCAATGAGTTACAGCCGATAAAAGATCCTGGCTTGCCGGCGCACGTTCATCGCAGGACTGATACCGATCCAAAAGCGGCGGCACGTGCCGAACGTCAAGTTGCAACTATGTTTGGAATTTCCGCACTTGGTACGCTCTTGTTAATTTTCTCTTACATTTTTGTCCCCGATGATCTCTTCATCTTTATTCCAATCATGGGTAGTCAAAATGCTCATCAACTCGGTCTTGGTCTTGGAATGGCGATCGCGCTATTTTTTACCGGTATTGGTGCAATCCACTGGGCAAAGACTTTAATGCCCGATCAAGAAGTTGTAATGCAGCGTCATGAGTTTCGATCTAGCGATGAAGATCGCGCCGCATTTGTAGCAACAGTTAAAGAAGGTGCAGCTGGTGCTGGTTTAGGTCGTCGCTCACTCATTAAAAGATCATTAGGAGCCGCACTTGGCTTATCTGCTCTTACGCCAGTTCTGTTGCTTCGTGACCTTGGTCCATTGCCAGGTCCAGAACAAAAAACAACTAATTGGAAGGCTGGAACTTACTTAGTTTCCGATCCCAGTAATCGTCGAATCAAGGCATCAGATCTTGAAGTTGGATCAGTTGCCCAAGTCCTTCCTGAATTTGAAGACCCAAAAGAGCGCCATCTAGATGACATCGCCAAGGATGCGCTGCTTTTGATCCGTCTTCGTCCCAGCGAGTTCAACCTTGAGCCAGATCGCTTAGCGATGACGCACGAGGGCATCATCGCTTTTTCTAAGATCTGCTCACATATGGGATGCGCCGTCGCCTTATATGAACAAACAACAAAGCACCTTTTGTGCCCGTGCCATCAATCAACATTCGACGTCACGCGTGCCGCAAAAGTCATTTTTGGACCTGCGGCCAGGCCACTTCCGCAGTTAGATATCACAGTGGACGCTGAGGGTTATCTCATCGCCCGCAAACCATTTTCTGAACCAGTTGGACCGAGTTTCTGGGGGCGTGAAAAATAATGACAGCTGAAGCTAAATTAGGTCAGGTAGCAAACTACGTCGATGAACGAGTTGGTGCTGCTGGATTCTTAAGAAAATCCCTAAAGAAGGTCTTCCCAGACCATTGGTCTTTCCTGCTTGGTGAAATTGTTTTGTACTCATTCGTAATTTTGCTCTTGACTGGAACGTTCCTTACTTTTTGGTATGACCCTTCAATGCGAGAAGTTGTTTACGAAGGTTCGTATCAGCCACTTGAAGGCGTAAAGATGTCAGCTGCTTACGCCTCGTCGTTACATATTTCTTTTGAAGTCCGTGGCGGATTGTTGATGCGCCAGATTCATCACTGGGCAGCGCTTATTTTTATGGCGGCAATGGTTGCCCACTTGCTGCGAATTTTCTTTACTGGAGCATTCCGCAAGCCACGTGAAGGAAACTGGATCATTGGTGTTGGACTTTTGACTCTTGGAATCGTTGAAGGTTTCTTGGGTTACTCACTTCCCGATGATCTACTTTCAGGAACTGGTATCCGTATCGCTGAGGCAATCATTCAAGCCCTGCCTGTTGTTGGTTCGTATATTTCATACTTCGCATTTGGCGGTGTATTCCCGGGTGAACTATTTATTCCACGAATTTATATCGTGCACGTGCTCTTGCTTCCCGGTGCTTTCTTAGCGCTGATTACCGTCCACTTAATGTTGGTTTGGTACCAGAAGCACACTCAGTATCCAGGTCCAGGTCGTACTGAAAAGAACGTAGTCGGCTATCAGTTAATGCCGATGTACATGGCTAAAGCTGGCGGATTCTTCTTCATCGTCTTTGGTGTAACTGCCTTCCTGGGTGCGGTCGCCTCAATCAACCCCATTTGGTTATACGGTCCATATACGCCAGCTCAAGTTTCAGCTGGCTCACAACCCGATTGGTACATGGGTTGGCTAGATGGGTTAGTTCGTATGGCTCCACCAATCGAAACTTATTTCTTTGGCTACACAATCTCCTGGAATATTTTAATTCCAGGCCTGATCATTCCGGGTATTTTATTTACCGGTATGGCTCTGTATCCATTTATCGAAAGTTGGATAACTGGAGACAAGCGCGAGCATCACCTACTTGATCGTCCGCGCAACGCACCAAATCGCACCGCACTTGGCGCAATGTCACTTACCTTTATGGTCGTTGCTTTGATTAATGGTGGTAACGACTTAATCGCTACCCACTTTGATCTATCTATTAATCAAATTTTGTGGGGCACCAGATTTGCAATCTTTATATTGCCACCACTTGCTTTCGTAATTACTAAGCGATTGTGCCTGTCATTGCAGCGCGCAGATCGCGAATTAGTTCTACACGGGCGCGAGACTGGCCGACTCATTATGTTGCCACATGGTGAATTTGTAGAGGTGCACGAGCCAATTTCACCAGAGCAGGCCTTCATCCTTACCTCACATGAACAATTACCCGCCTTAGATCTTCCTGAAATTGATGCTCGCGGAGTAAAACGTGCCGGTGCGTTGAAAAATAAACTCCGCGCACGTATGAGCAAATCACATGCTGAATCTATTCCTAAGGTAACTACCGAAGAGCTAAAGGCCATCGAACACCACTAATCGCGGTTACTTTTAGCTCTCACTTATTTTCTTTAGCGCAACCAAGGATTTCGCCATTCACTTCGGATTGCGCTCCATGCTTTAATCGAATTCAATACTGTCCCGGAGCCATCGAAGAGATGATGAGATCTGGCATCGGCTAGCAGATTAAAAATCTTTGCCGCTGGAGCATTAATTACAATTTGCGCTGCTGATGTATAGGGAAAATCAATGAGGAGTATCTGTGCCCGAATTTCACTCATTAATGGGCGTTAGCGTTAACTGGTTTTTCATATTCGGTAACCATGCCGATTATTGAAATCACAAGTGCACCGAGAGCGATAAGAACTAACCACCAACCGATGATCAAGCCTAGACCCATCGCGCCGGCACTTAAGGCAACCGGAAGTGGCCACCATGAATAAGGGCTATAAAAACCAAGTTCTCCGGCGCTATCTGCGATCTCACCTATTTCATTATCTTCGGGAAGAGTTACACCAATTCGCTTTTGCGTAAACCAGACATAAAAACCCACCATGCCGGCTAGACATCCAGAAAGAAGCAAACCGGCGATTCCGACTGCTTCACCTCCGACATACCAATAAACCACCGTTAGCAAAAAGTAGAAAAGGCTCAAGCCAATAAAGAGACGCCAAGATACCTTCATAGCGTATTAGTGCCCTTCAGTCTTGATGTGCGGATGGTGCAGATCAAAAGCTGGTCGCTCACTTGAAATACGTGGCATCGTTAAGAAGTTATGGCGAGGTGGTGGACATGATGTCGCCCATTCAAGGGATGAGCCGTAACCCCATGGATCATCTACTCCAACTAGCGGAGCTTTACGAGTAATCCAGATGTTAATCGCAAATGGGATCATCGATAGCGCAAGTAAGAATGAACCAACGGTGGATACCGTATTCATGAATGTGAAGCCATCGGTGGCTAGATAATCTGCATAACGTCGTGGAAAACCCTTAATTCCAAGCCAGTGTTGAATTAAAAACGTAAGGTGGAAGCCCACGAACAAGGTCCAAAAGTGGATCTTGCCAAGGCGTTCATTGAGCATGCGGCCAGTGAATTTTGGCCACCAGAAATAAAACCCGGCAAACATCGCAAAGACCACAGTGCCAAAGAGCACGTAATGGAAGTGGGCAACAACGAAGTAACTAGCCGAAACCGCAAAATCTAAGGGTGGTGAAGCCAGAATAATTCCAGTAATTCCACCGAATAAGAAAGTGACTAGGAAGCCCATTACCCACAGCATTGGTGTTTCAAAAGTGACGTGCCCGCGCCACATTGTGCCAATCCAGTTGAAGAATTTAACACCAGTTGGAACACCAATTAAAAATGTCATAAATGAGAAGAAGGGAAGAAGGACTTGTCCGCTGGCAAACATATGGTGGGCCCACACAGAAACTGACAGAGCTGCGATCGCAATAGTTGCCGCAATTAATCCCTTATAACCAAAGATCGGTTTACGACTAAAGACCGGCAAGATTTCCGTTGCTATTCCAAAAAATGGAAGTGCCACAATATAAACTTCTGGGTGACCGAAGAACCAGAAGAGATGCTGGAAGAGCATCACTCCCCCATTTTCAGGATTAAAGAGATTTGTTCCGTAAAGGCGATCGGCCTCTAGTCCTAGCAGCGCTGCTGCCAATGGCGGGAAAGCTAACAAAACTAAAATTGCGGTAAGTAAAACGTTCCATGAAAAAATCGACATCCGGAACATGGTCATACCTGGTGCACGCATTGTAAAAATAGTTGTAATGAAATTAACGCCACCTAGAATTGTTCCAACTCCACTAATAGCTAGACCAACTAACCAAAGATCAGCACCGATTCCGGGTGAATACGTTGCATTTGAAATCGGGGCATAAACCGTCCAGCCAAACGAAGCTGCACCGCCTGGTGAAAGGAAACCACCAAAAGCCATTATGGAACCAAATAAGTAAAGCCAGTACGACAACATATTAAGGCGCGGGAAGGCCACATCGGCAGCGCCAATTTGCAAAGGCATGATGACGTTAGCAAAACCAACAAAGAGCGGTGTGGCAAACATCAGCAACATAATCGTTCCGTGCATTGTGAAAATCTGGTTGTACTGCTCGTTACTTAAGAACTGCATTCCGGGACGTGCCAATTCGGCACGCAGGGCTAGGGCGAGAACGCCACCAATGAGAAACCATGTAAAAGAAGTGATGAGGTAGAGATAGCCGATTGTCTTGTGGTCAGTTGAC
Source organism: Candidatus Nanopelagicales bacterium (assembly GCA_038214925.1). Taxonomy (GTDB): domain Bacteria; phylum Actinomycetota; class Actinomycetes; order Nanopelagicales; family Nanopelagicaceae; genus Planktophila. The sequence goes on from JBBQRL010000023.1 coordinate 14,058, forward strand.
GTTATCCACTTAACAAATGACTTGCCTTTGGGATTGGGCGCGGTGACGCCAGCCGTAATGGTTGGACGCTCTGCGTATGTGGTCATGCTTGACCCCCCTTAATTGTCTCTAGGTAACTCTTGTACTCAGCTAGCGTCACTACCTTTACTGTGAAAAGCATCAAGGAGTGGTTTCGTCCACATAAAATATTGCAACGTCCTGGGAACTCACCTAATTTATTTGCGGTAAATTCAAGTTCATTGGTAAGGCCTGGCAAAGTCTGCATTTGAATCATAAAAGCCGGGATCCAGAAACCATGAACAACATCATTTGCATTCAAGGTATAACGAACACGTTGCCCGACTGGCACTACTAACGTTGGTGGTTGCGCCGGCGTTCCCGTCACAACTGCATCTGGTCCAGCTTCTGGATATCCAAATTGCCATGACCATTGAAAACCATTGACCGTAATTTCGTGCGCATACGTTGTAGTTTTTTCAGTGATAATCGTTTGCTTTTGGATCGTGTAAAAGAAAAGAACAGCAACGATAATAAACGGGATTATCGTGTAACCGATTTCAACTGGAATGTTGTACTGGGTTTGCTTTGGAAATTCTGGTCCGCCAACTTTTGGGCGATGAAAAACCGCTGGCCATAGAATCAAAATTAAAGTAATAACTCCGACAACTCCGCCGGCAATCCAAGCACCTTGCCATAATGACAACGATTGATCGTTCACACTCGTGACGCCTTCTTCAAAACCTAAGCCTGAAACTTTCGAGCAGCCAGTAAGGAGCAAGCCCAGTGAGGCCAATAGCAGGATTTGAAGGGATCTCAAAAAACGACGATTAGGCATGTGCACAAGGATAGTTTGTATTTCGGCGCAGCGGGTACGAGCCTGTGCGTGAATAGTGGTGGCTCTCCTCACACCGAGGTGGGCCCAAAAACTATCGTAGGTGAGCTGAAATTTCGGCGGCGTTTTTGCTGCCATAGGCCTCGGCAAAACGGGCGACAAACTCATCCTTGGTGAAGCGGTATTCCTGAGTGCCAAGAGTTTCAATTACATACGTTGCAATCAAGGCGCCCAACTGTGCGCATCGCTCGTGGGAAACCCCCCAGGCCAGACCGGCGATAAAGCCCGACCTAAATGAATCCCCTACTCCAGTTGGATCCACTTTGGTTTTTTCTTTTGGACAGACAACTTCCACGAATTCTCCGGATGCACTTTCCACCTTGGCGCCTTTTGAACCCAACGTAACGACGCGATATTTGACCCGTTCCAAAATCTCGGCATCGGACCATCCCGTTTTCTGCATGGCTAGCGCGAGTTCATATTCATTTAAAAATAGATACGTGGCGCCATCAATAAGAAGTTTGATCTCATCACCGCTCATGCGGGCCATTTGTTGTGATGGGTCGGCGGCGAAGGCAATTCCTAGTTGACGGCAAACTTCCGAATGGCGCAACATCGCTGCTGGATCATCGGGTGAAATGACCATCATGTCTAAGCGACCTACTTTTTCCATGATCGGCGCTAGTTCAATATTTCGAGCCTCACTCATTGCTCCCGGAAAAAATGAGGCGATCTGATTAAGGCTCTGATCTGTAGTCACAACAAAATGAGCAGTGTGCAAAGTTGTCGAGATGTGAACGTGTCCGGTATCAACACCATGACGAGAAAGCCAGGCTTCATAATCAGCCCAATCTTTTCCAACGGCGGCAATCAAAATTGGGTTGAGGCCAAGTGTGCCCATGCCAAATGCGATATTTGCGGCACACCCGCCACGTCTGACATCCATGGAGTCAACTAAAAAAGAAAGCGAGAGTTTCTCTAATGAATCAGCGACCAAAGAATCGGTGAACTTTCCAGAGAAGGTCATTAAATGATCAATGCCAACTGAACCCCCAACACCAATTTTCATGGGGCGAGCCTACGCGTAATTATTTTTTTAGTTGAATGAATCGCCGCATGCGCAAGAGCCTGCCGCATTTGGATTATCAATTGTGAAACCTTGCTTTTCAATGGTGTCTACGAAATCAATTGTTGCCCCAGAAAGATATGGGTCGCTCATCTTGTCGGTGATAACTTTAACTGCGCCAAACTCGCGCACAATGTCGCCTTCCATGTTGCGATCATCAAAGTACAGCTGGTATTTCAATCCTGAACATCCACCTGGCTGAACTGCCACGCGAAGGTTGAGATCATCGCGACCTTCTTGCGCCAAAAGCGCAGAGACTTTTGAGGCAGCTACATCTGTCAAAAGAATCCCGGTAACCGTAGTTGCTGTCGTTGTTGCTTCTGTTGTCATGATGCTCTCCCTTGTTAATCTCTCTTAAATTCTTTTGCTATCCAAGCCTACCCTTGCCCGCGTCCAGTTGCGACTCGTGGTCGGCCAGAGTCGACCCTTATAGTTAGGCCCATGACACCTAACACACCAAAAGATGAGTC
>JBBQRL010000024.1:0-16303 GCA_038214925.1 Candidatus Nanopelagicales bacterium
ACTGAAGACAAGCCCCAGACTGCACCGAAATAACCTTGGTAGCGACCACGTTCGCGCGGTGAAACTATGTCACCAATGATCACGAAAGTTAGCGCCATTAATCCGCCAGCACCTAAACCTTGAATCGCTCGGAAAGCAATCAGCTGTTCCATATTTTGTGATGCGCCAGCTAAAAAAGATCCAATTAAAAAGGTAACGATGGCAAATTGAAAAACAATTCGTCGGCCATAAATATCGGAGATTTTTCCGTAAAGAGGCGTTGATGCAGTTGAGGTTAGGAGATAAGCGGTAACTACCCATGTGTAATGGTTGAGCCCATCAAACTCTTCAACGATGCTCTTTAGCGCTGTTGAAACAATTGTTTGATCTAGCGCCGCTAACAGCATTCCGGTCATAAGGCCGCCAAGGACGACCATGATCTCTTTATGGGTGAAAGTTTTTGTGGTCTGCGTTACTGAATTTTCATTACTCATGTTGATAAGGTTACCTCGTGAAGACAGTCGTGGCCGAACACTTGATTAAGACCTATAACAAAGGTGAGGTTGTTGCGCTCAACGATCTCTCACTAGATGTTGAAGAAGGAACTGTTTTAGGCGTACTTGGTCCTAATGGAGCCGGTAAAACAACAACTGTGAGAATTCTCGCAACGCTGTTAAAGCCCGATTCAGGGTCTGCAACTGTCGCTGGAATTGATGTTATTAAATATCCAGAAAAAGTCCGTGAAGTTATTGGCTTATCTGGTCAATATGCAGCAGTTGATGAAACATTAACTGGCTGGGATAACTTGGTGATGTTTGGCCGTTTGTATCACTTGGGCCGACAGAAATCGATTGACCGTGCCAATGAATTACTAGAGCGCTTTGATTTAGTCGATGCAGCAAAGCGTCCCATCAAAACGTATTCGGGTGGAATGCGTCGCCGACTTGATCTTGCCGCATCGTTAATTGTTCAACCAAAAATTTTATTTTTAGATGAACCCACAACTGGTCTTGATCCTCGTGGTCGCCAAGATATGTGGGGAGTCATTCAGGAGCTAGTAAAAGGTGGCGTGACGCTATTACTAACAACTCAGTATTTAGAAGAGGCTGATCAGTTAGCCGATGAAATCGCTGTTATTGATCGTGGCACGGTAATTGCTCGCGGAACTTCAGATAACTTGAAGAAGCAAGTTGGCGGAGAACGTTTAGAAATTACCGTTGAAAGCAATGATGTTGTCCGCACCCAAGAAATTGTGGCAAAAGTTAGTGCTCATGCAACACATGTTGAGGATCGCACTATTAGCGCTCCTGTTTCCACTGGCTCGGTCGCGTTAATGGAGGCGTTGCGCGCCTTAGATGATGCCAAGATTCATCCACTGGATATCGCCCTGAAACGCCCATCACTTGATGATGTTTTCCTTTCGCTAACGGGACACGTTGCTGAAGAGACTGTTATAGAGCCAGCAAACAAAAAGAAGGGGCGCAAATAATGAAATACGTACTCAGTGATTCGCTCGTCATCACCAAGCGACAGTTGCTTCAGCTTGCTCGAATCCCAGAAGTCCTGATTTTCTCCACAATTCAGCCAGTTATGTTCGTTCTTTTGTTTCGTTATGTTTTCGGTGGCTCAATTTCAACGGACCAGCCTGGGGGATACGTTCAACTTTTGATGCCTGGAATCTTTGTGCAAACAGTGGCCTTTACTTTAGCTTCTACGGCATCTGGCTTAGCCGAGGATATGAAAAAGGGTTTAATCGATCGCTTTAGATCACTACCAATTTCTCGTGGCGCCGTGGTTATTGGCCGAACTTTTGGAGATGCACTTCTAAATATTTTAGTTTTGGTTGTTATGGCAATCGCTGGATACGTTGTTGGCTGGCGTCCAACTTCTGGATTGCTCAGCATCGGGCTTGGTTTTCTATTTCTCTTTGCCTTTGGTTATGCACTCTCTTGGATTGGCATCTTTGTTGGCCTAGTAATTAAAGAGGCGCGCACGGTTCAAGCCGCTGGTTTCTTAGTTACATTCCCACTTACCTTTTTATCTAATGCATTTGCCCCAACAACTGGCATGCCAAAAGCGTTGCAGTACTTTGCCGAGTGGAATCCAGTTTCAACGGTGGTGGCAGCCTGTCGCCAATTATTTGGCCTACAAAATCAATTTGGTGCCACTGCAAATTCATGGCCTAGCCAACATCCATTAGAGACATCATTACTTTATATGATTTTGTTAATGGCTATTTTTATTCCACTTAGCATTCGCAAGTATAAAAATAGTTCGAGCTAGTTCTAGCTCAAGCGTAAAATTCAGCGGCAACTACTTCCACTGAAATTTCCCGACCATTAGGTGCGGTGTAAGAAACCTTTGCACCTATTTCAATTCCCAAAACCGCTGCACCTAACGGTGATTTCTCGCTGTAAACATCGAGATCACCAGATGAAATTTCACGCGATCCCAATAAAAATTTCATTTCATCGCCAGCAATCAGTGCTGTTACAACCATTCCGGCACCAACTTTTCCATCGGCACTTGCTGGTGGTGTTCCAATGTGGGCGTTTTCTAGCATCACCTTTAATTGGCGAATCCGCGCTTCCATTTTTCCTTGCTCATCACGAGCTGCGTGGTAGCCGCCATTTTCTTTCAAATCGCCTTCGGCGCGGGCCGCTTCAATTTTTGCGGTAATTTCTTTTCGACCGGGACCCTCAAGGTGAACGAGTTCGGCGTGCAAACGATCTGCCGCTTCTTGGGTAAGCCAGGTCTGAGTCATAATGCGCAACGGTACTAGTTACTTACTGAGCGCGACAACTGGTTACATCAGCATTAACCGCTAAAACACGCGTAGCAACTTGGGTGACTAGTTCGATTTTGCCTTGACCGGGCGATATCTCTTCATCAATTTGTCCAACTATGTTTTTGTCGTAATCGCGCGCAATCAATGTGCAGACAACTGGCCCAGCAACGCCATTTCTATCTACTGAATATCGGATCGTAACTTCACGATCGCTATCGACAGTAAATGAGATTAACTGAAGACGAATTGGTGGATTGGAATGATGTAGACCGGCCCATGTGAGCCAACCAACTCCTGCGATGGCGATGAAAATTGCAAAACCAACCCAGCTTCGGCGCGGCTTGATGCCATAGCGTTCGTTGTAATCGAACGGACTTTGCGATTGCATGACATGATTATGTCATGGAAGAACAAGTATTTATGGGCTCAGCCGGCTCACTAACTGTGGGTTTGCTTTGTATTGCAGTCGCATTCTTGATGCGCAGTTTCTATAAGCGTTTTATGGGCATCAATCGAAGCGATGACTCGCAAGAGTAACTTTCTCGACAAACTCGCACAGATTATTGGCGTTGCACTTGTTGTCGCACTTTTCATCGCGCTAGGTTTTTGGCAGCTACAACGTGCCGCCGATTTAAAGCAAGCTTTAAAAACAGCAACGGTAATTGATACAAATATCGCACCACTTGAAAACGTAACCCAACCCCGTGTTGCCATTCCGGCTACTGCGCTCAACCGAACAGTTTCAGTAACTGGAAAATATATTGGAAATTTTCAGGCACCCAATCAAAAAGATGGCAATGGCAAAATCGAAGATTGGGAAGTTGCACTGATGCAAGTCAATTCAAAATCTGCAATTTTAGTAGTGCGAGGGCTCTGGTCAGAGCGATTGCTCAATCCTGATATTCAACAATCTATGGATGTGGAAATTACTGGATTGTTAGTTGCTAGCCAAGAAGGTGATCGGGCGGAAAACTCGGCATCAGTTATTTCGCGGTTAGATAGCGCAGTTGTGGTTTCCCGAACCGACCTAGATTTATTCGATGGCTACATCGTGGCTAGCACCGAGCAGATCCGAAGCGGTGAATTAATCCGAACTCGCGTAGTGCCGGAAAAATTAACATCTCGAATCCCTGGTTTTTATTGGCAGCACCTGTCGTATGTGGTCATTTGGTGGCTCATGGCTGCCGTAGTTGTGTTTCTTCCCTTCTATCGCCGTAGAGTTACCCCATGAGCGGAGTTATCAAGCGTTATCGAGTCATGGCCGTAATAGCTGGCGTTATGTCGCTGCTTTTATGGTTCGTTGATATTCCAGTGGCCTACTTTCTCAATAATGAGGAGTGGAAATCGATGGTCGCCTGGATCCCCTTTGTGCACGGGTGGGTTTATGCCGCATATGTTTTAACTGCGCTTCAGTTTGGCGTGAAAGCACGCTGGTCATTAAGAAAGATCATCTGGTTAATTTTGGCGGGCACTCTTCCCATTGCATCCTTTGCTGCGGAGCGCAGAGTTGTTCGTCAGTATTCGTAAAGTAATTAAATCGCTGATCTACCCACTGTACGAGTGGCGATTACTTCGTTCGCTTGATTTTTCTAAAACCCCACACCATGTTGGCGTTATCTTGGATGGCAATCGTCGTTGGGCAAAATCAAATCCAACAACGCATGATCCACACGGCCATAAAGCTGGAGCCAGCAAGATTATTGATTTTCTGGGCTGGTGTGATCAAGCCGAAGTTAAGGTCGTAACTTTGTGGTTGCTTTCAACCGATAACTTTAAAAGATCAGAAGAAGAGATCGAAGGCTTGCTAAAAATTATTGGCGATACCGTTGATGAAATTGCCGCAACTGGGCGTTGGAATCTCAAAGCCGTTGGAGCGCTAGAACTATTGCCACCTTGGCTAGCCGAGAAACTTAACGCGCTCAAGCCAATTCGAAATGATGGTGTCGAAGTAAATGTCGCTATCAGTTATGGTGGTCGCCGAGAGATAGTTGATGCAGTCAAGAGTTATTTAAATGAAGAAGAGCGTGCCGGTCATTCGTTAACGCAAGCGGCTTCCGAGTTAACGGCCGAAGATATTTCAAAGTTTTTATATACAGCGGGCCAACCAGATCCCGAGCTCTTAATTCGAACATCTGGCGAACAACGTCTTGGTGGATTTTTATTATGGCAGAGCGCATCATCTGAGTTTTACTTTTGTGAAGCCTATTGGCCTGATTTTCGTCACCTAGATTTTCTCCGTGCCCTGCGTTCTTACTCCGTGAGACAGCGCCGTTTCGGTTCATAATTCGACACTCAAATTTAACCAAGTCGGCAAGCGTGTCTGCGCGCAAATAAGATGCCCGAGTTCTACCTTTTAACTGTCCGAAGTAGTCTCGCCTATTAAAAATAAAATATCGAGGAGCCGGCATTGGCAGCTAAGAGTCAAAAAGAGCGTAAAACCTTTGTTTTAGATACCAGCGTTTTACTTGCTGATCCAGGCGCCCTTCTTAGATTTGCCGAACATGAAGTAATAATCCCGATCTCAGTAATCGGAGAGTTAGAGACCAAACGCGATCACCCAGAACTTGGCTATTTTGCACGAGCTGCGCTTCGGGCTTTAGATGATCTGCGAATTACCCATGGCCGGCTAGACAAGCCATTAGACATCACACCCGAAGGTGGCACGCTTTCAGTTGAACTCAATCACACCGATCTTTCAACTTTGCCCAATGGATTTTTGCGGGATGGCACCAATGACACCAGAATTTTGGCGATTGCAAAAAATCTGATGTCCGATGGCAAGCAGGTTGTTTTAGTAACAAAAGATTTACCACTTCGGGTGAAAGCATCATCGGTTGGCGTTGAAGCCCAAGAGTATTTAGCCGAACTTGTCTCTAGTAGCGGCTGGACCGGCATTGAAGAGATCAATGTGGATTCGGCAATAATCGATGATCTCTATTCTGGTGAATTTGCCGACCATGAATGCGCCCACCAACTGCCGGTTCACACTGGCGTAATTTTGCACTCCCAAAAAAGTAGCGCATTGGCCAGAGTCACCGCCGATAAACAACTTAAATTAGTTCGCGGCGATCGACAAGCTTTTGGCCTGCATGGTCGAAGCGCCGAACAACGAATCGCCCTTGATATTTTGCTGGATGAATCAGTGGGAATCGTTTCCTTGGGCGGCCGGGCCGGAACTGGAAAGTCAGCCCTTGCTTTATGTGCCGGTCTGGAAGCGGTCATGGAAAAACGAGTGCATAAAAAAGTTGTCATCTTCCGCCCGCTCTATCCAGTGGGTGGCCAAGAGCTGGGTTACTTGCCAGGTTCAGAAGGTGAAAAAATGTCACCGTGGGCCCAGGCCGTTTTCGATACCTTAGGAGCGATCGTTAGCCAGGCCGTGATCGATGAAATCGTCGACCGGGGATTGATTGAAGTTTTGCCACTGACCCATATCCGTGGCCGTTCGCTGCACGACTCATTTGTGATCGTCGATGAGGCGCAATCTTTGGAACGGGGAGTTTTGCTGACCGTCCTTTCTAGAATCGGAACGGCATCTCGAGTGATCTTGACCCACGACGTTGCCCAACGAGACAACCTCCGGGTCGGTCGCCACGACGGAGTAGTGGCCGTAGTGGAAACCTTGAAGGGCCATCCGCTCTTTGCCCACGTCACCTTGACTCGCAGCGAGCGCTCGCCAATCGCCGCCCTGGTTACCGAACTCTTGGAAGGCCCAATCACCAGCTAATCCTGGCTAAAACAATGTCACAGTCACATTTACGACATTTCGGACATTCGCCTTTCTGACCTGCGGTTTTACCTATCCACAGCGATCCATCTTCCTGAGAATCTGCGACTCGTGCGGGCTTTGATTTGCCGATCACCCCTAAGTACCGCACGATAAAGCCATTCCCGCTGGTTAATGAAGCCTCAATTGAGGCCGATTGGCCATGGGCCAGCAGTTCGTTTTAGAAGTTGGAAGGAGGCAGTCCCATGAGAACACGATTCTCAAAGAAGAAGGCGACGATCTGGTCGCTGCTTTCTGGCCTGCTTCTGGCCGTCACTCTTTTGCCAACTGCCAATGGGTTAGAGCTCTCCCTGAATTCAGCGGTGGAGATTCAAGCCAAAAACGAAGTAGCCGTGATTGATCCGGCCATGGTTACAACTTTATTTGACGATACCTACGCTTTGATTTCCGGGGCGATCTTTGCCAGCGATTTAGCCTTAGTCTCGGCAGCTAGTCGCCAGATTGAATTAGCCCGAACTGCATTTGGCGCTAAAAAAGTGGCTAAGTCAATTCTCTATGATGAGTATGGATTTGAGGAAAAAGAGTACAGCTGCCTCAATCAGTTGTGGTCCCAAGAGAGTAGTTGGAACTACAAAGCGCGAAATAAGAAATCTGGCGCCCACGGAATTCCACAGGCCCTACCTGCATCAAAGATGAATGTGGTGGGAACTGATTGGCGCACAAATCCAGTAACCCAAATTCGTTGGGGACTTCGCTACATCAGCATTCGCTATGAGAGCCCATGCAAAGCCTGGGCCAAGCACAAACGTAGTAACTGGTACTAATTTAGTTTTCGGGTTTTGTACCCAGTGAGATCAATTTTGAAGATTCCGTAAAAAAATCATTACCTTTGTCATCGACAACAATGAACGCTGGAAAATCTACGATATCGATCTTCCAGACCGCTTCCATGCCTAGCTCTTCAAAATCTAAAACTTCAACTTTCTTAATGCAATCTTGGGCCAAGCGCGCTGCTGGTCCGCCGATTGATCCAAGATAGAAACCACCAAATTTTTGGCAGGAATCGGTAACGGCCTTTGATCTATTTCCCTTGGCTAACATCACCATGGATCCACCCATTGATTGGAAGTAGTCAACGTAAGAATCCATTCGACCGGCAGTAGTTGGTCCAAAGGAACCCGAGGCATAACCTTCCGGAGTTTTGGCTGGACCTGCGTAATAGACCGCGTAATTCTTTAAGTATTCTGGCATTGGTTTGCCGGCATCCATCATCTCCTTGATTTTTGCGTGGGCTAAATCGCGAGCAACAATTAACGTGCCAGTTAAGGAAAGTCGCGTCTTTACTGGGTGCCGAGAAAGCTCGGCCACAATCTCTTTCATTGGCTTACTTAAATCAATTGCAACAACGTTATCGTCTAGATGTTCATCAGTTGTCTCGGGCAAGAAATGTGCTGGATCCCGTTCCAACTCTTCCAGAAAAATACCATCTTTAGTGATCTTGGCCTTTGCCTGACGATCGGCCGAACAGGAAACGGCGATAGCAATGGGAAGTGAGGCACCGTGGCGAGGAAGTCGGATTACTCGAACATCGTGACAGAAGTACTTGCCACCAAATTGGGCGCCGATTCCTAACGTTCTAGTGAGTTCTAGTACCTGCTGTTCTAATTCCAGATCGCGGAAACCATGGCCAGTTGCCGGATCACCTGAAGTTGGCAGCGAATCTAAATACTTGGTGCTGGCCAGCTTTGAAGTTTTCACAGTGTGCTCGGCACTTGTTCCACCAATGACAATTGCTAAGTGATACGGCGGGCAGGCTGCGGTACCAATGGATCGAAGTTTTTCATCGAGCCAAGCCATTAACGCTTTAGGATTTAAAACTGCTTTCGTCTCTTGATATAAAAATGATTTGTTGGCACTACCGCCACCTTTGGCGATATATAAGAAGTTGTATTCATCGGCGTGATCACTATCGGCATAGATTTCAATTTGGGCAGGCAAGTTATTGCCGGTGTTTTTTTCTTCCCACGTAGTTATTGGGGCCATTTGCGAGTAGCGCAGATTTAGATTTGTGTAGGCATCGTAAATTCCCTGCGAGATGGCCACTTCATCCTTGCCGGTAGTGAGAACAAATTGACCCTTTTTACCCATAACAATGGCGGTGCCAGTGTCTTGGCACATCGGTAAAATACCACCGGCCGAAATATTGGCATTTTTTAAAAGATCGGTAGCGACAAAACGATCGTTAGGTGAAGCCTCTGGATCTTTTACGATATTTGCTAACTGCTGCAAATGTGTCGGACGCAAGTAATGCGAAATATCATGAATTGCTTCAGCGGTTAATTTTTCTAACGCCTCTGGTTCAATCTGTAGAAACTCGTGACCGCCAAGTTTTACAACAGAGACTCCCTCTTTACTAACTAGGCGATATTTAGTGGTATCCGGACCTAGTGGCAGTAAATCGGAGTAAGAAAAAGTAGGCATTTAAGGTTTCGCCGCATCAAGTTTTTTCTTGGCACCATCTAGCCATTCTTGGCAGATCTTGGCCAACTCTTCGCCGCGCTCCCATAACTTCAAGGACTCTTCTAACGTTGCGCTACCAGCTTCAAGGGCTTCAACAACTTCAGCTAACTCATCGCGTGCGGCTTCATACGAGATCTTCTTGGCTTCAGGCATGGTCTAAATCTACTCCCTTTGTCGCGCTGTGGTTGTTGCCTGCAGTTCGCCCTTAGCCAGACGAAGTCGTAGCAGTTCACCAGCTTTTACTGATTTTGGATCGGTAACAATATCTCCATTTGCTAACTGAACAACTGAATACCCACGATCCAAAGTTGCCTGTGGCGACAGTGCACGCACTCGCGCCTTTACTTGCTTTAACTCTTCCTTCGCTAATTTTAATCGAGTCCCAAAAGATCTCTGTGATCGATCTTTGAGGGCAATAATTACATCGGCCCGAGTGGTTATTAAGACCATTGGATCTTTCATTACTGGGCGGCCCATGAAATTAGCAATCCGGGTGGATTCAAATTCAATTAAATTTACTAAGCGCCGACCGGCCCGATCTTGCAAGCCCTTAATTAATGCAAACTCTTCGGCTATATCTGGCACTACTCGCTTTGCCGCATCAGTTGGCGTAGAGGCACGGTAGTCGGCGACTAGATCAAGAAGTGGTGAATCTTTTTCATGGCCGATCGCACTGACGATTGGGGTTTCACACGACGCCGCTAATCGAACCAATGTTTCATCGCTAAAGGGCAGCAGATCTTCAAAGGATCCGCCGCCACGAGTAATCACAATTACTTCAACATCTTGATCGGCCTCTAATTCGCGCAAAGCTTGCGAGACTTCACTGACTGCAGCGGCGCCTTGCACGCTAACTTCACGGATCTCGAATTGAACCGATGGCCAACGACGTTTTGCATTTTCAACAACATCTTTCTCGGCATCTGTATTTCGACCACAGATCAAACCAATTTTCTTGGGCAATAAAGGCAGCGCTACTTTTCGATCAGAATCAAATAAACCTTCAGCGGCTAACTGTGTTTTTAACGCTTCCAACCGTGCTAATAATTCACCAACACCGACTTGTCGAATTTCACGGGCTGAAAAAGAGAGCGAACCATTTTTTGTATACCAAGATGGTTTTGCGTAAATAACAACACGTGCATTTGCCGGCAATGGTTGGGCCGATGCGATCACTGATTTGTGACACATCACCGAAATTGACATATCAACGCTGGGATCGCGCAGCCGGATAAAAGCCATCATGCCGCTGCGTTCATTGAGTTCGCTGATTTCACCTTCGATCCAGATTGGACCTAATCGCTCGACATAATCTTTGATCGCCTCGGTGACGACCCGAACTGGCGCCGGTGCCTCACTTGAAGTTTCGAACATGGGGCGAGCCTAATAGACTGCTCCCATGGCTAAGAGAGTTCTGTTGGCGGCGCCTCGCGGATATTGCGCTGGGGTAGATCGGGCGGTCATTACCGTTGAAAAAGCCTTGGCCTTGTATGGCGCACCTGTTTACGTGCGCAAGCAGATCGTGCACAACGTTCACGTCGTTGCATCCCTTGAAGCCAAAGGTGCGATCTTTGTTGAAGAAACCGATGAGGTGCCAGAGGGTAAGACCGTAGTTTTCTCGGCCCACGGAGTTTCACCCCTTGTGCACGAACAAGCAGCAGCTAGAAATCTCAAAACTATTGATGCCACCTGTCCACTTGTGACAAAGGTCCACCACGAAGTGCGCCGCTTTGCCGCCGAAGGCTCCGAGATTTTATTAATCGGTCACCACAACCATGAAGAAGTTGAAGGAACTGCCGGTGAAGCAGTTGGTCAAGTTCGAATCGTCGATGGCCTAGAAGGTGCCCGAAATATTCAACCAACGCCAGGAAAGAATTTAGTCTGGCTTTCGCAAACAACGTTGTCGGTCGATGAGACCTTGCAATCAGTTGCAATTTTAAAAGAGCGCTTCCCAGATATTCAAGCACCTCCTAGTGATGATATTTGTTATGCAACCCAAAATCGTCAAGAAGCGATTAAAGCAATTGCCCCACAAGCAGATTTAGTAATTGTGGTTGGCTCACTTAACTCGTCTAACTCAGTTCGATTAGTTGAAGTTGCGCTGGAATACGGAGCAAAGGCTTCATATTTAATTGATTACGCCGAGCAGCTACAAGATGCATGGTTTACCGGTGTGGAAACTATCGGTGTTACAAGCGGTGCATCAGTGCCAGAGATTTTAGTAACCGATGTTTTGAGTTCTTTAGCTAAGTTGGGCTTTACCGATGTGCAAGAAGTAACCGCTGCGGAGGAGACATTACTTTTTGCTTTGCCACCGGAGCTTCGAAAAGATATGAAAGCAGCGGGCCAGATTTAATCTGTTGTGCGACGGGCCTTTGAAGGTCTAGCTTTTGCTTTTTGATTTAAGTAAACAAACCAACCAACTAGCGCTGAGATAATTAAAAATGGCGCCTCACTTGCCAGCGCAGCAATAAAATCAATACCCACGCGAGAAGGCTTGAATCCGCCTAATAAAATAGTAATGAGCAGCGCAGAACCGGCAAAGGCCAGCGGCGGTGTCACCACTGAAACATAGGTAGTTCCGGGACGGCCTAAGCGAAGTGAGGCAAAGGTCGCCAAGCAGATCGCTAGGCCAGTTAATATCCCAACGCCAGTGCGAATAGTCATTTCAATAAAGACGAAGAAGGAGATGAGAAGGGTCTGTAAAACAACAATTCCCTGCTTTTTAAGTCCAGGACCTTGAATCGCTACTTTTTGTAAAGTACTCATGATTGCTCTACCTCTTCTGCATCGATGTAATCATCGCCGCCATCTAACTCATTGTTTTTTAAATCTCGGACCGCACCAGGTGCTTCTGGATAGTCAATGGCTAACTTATCTTTATCGCCAGTAACTCCCAAATTATGAATTCGGCGAGCAGGTGCCAAAACTGTTTTCTCCGCCGTTGGCACTAGATCTTCATATGCTTTAGAAGTCGATGAGATGGCCTTACCGACGGCAACGATCTTGGTGTGCAGCAAAGTAATATTTTTCAAAAATGTGCTTGCTACTTTTTGAATCTCATCGGCATTTTCGGCTAATTTGTTACGCGTAAAAATATAGCCAATCGTGCGCAACAGCGCCATCATGGACGTTGGAGTTGCCACGGTAACACCGACTTTAAAGGCTTTTTCCAAAAACATCGGATCAATTCGTAGCGCCTCTGACAACAAGGTTTCAAAGGGAACGAAGAGCACTACAAAATCAGGGGAGCCTTGCGATTTGTGATAGCCACGCTTTGCCAGCGCTTCGACATGCTTTAACAAATCCTTTGTGTGTTGGGTTAAAAACTCATCGCGCTGATCTTGATCTTCGGTGCCAAAAGCATCGAGGAAGCGATCAAAGGGAAACTTAGAATCGATAAATAAATAACTTCCGCCCGGCATAGTGACCGTGACATCTGGAATTCCAGATGAGTCGGCATCGGTAGTTGAACGCTGGCTGGTGTATTCATGACCCTCGCGCAAACCAGCCTGTTGCAGCAGTAGCTCTAATTGAGCCTCGCCAAATTTTCCACGGACCTGCGAATTAGACAGAGCACCAGCGATCTTTTTCGTTTCATCAAAGATCGATTCGGAAGCGCGACGCATCTCTAGAATTGTTGTATTTAACTTTGCTTCAGCGGCAGTACGAGTCAGGTTGGCATCATTTGCTTGCTGTGCCAACGCCTTCACCGACTCTTTCATGGCAACGAGTTCGGCATTTAACTTCACCGCACCTTCGGTTTTACCTCGCTCGGCTTCGAGTTGTGCCTTGTAATCATCGAGCAGAATTTGATTACCTGATGAATTTTTCGATTTCAGGGCGCTAAGGAGATATCCGATGGCAAAACCAGCGGCTACTCCTATTAATAAGGTCACTACGTAAGCGGGCATAGGCTTATCGTGGCAGGGAGCACTGACAAAGCCCCGTAGGCTTACCCCAGTGAGCCTCTCAATCGGAATCGTCGGACTGCCAAACGTGGGTAAGTCGACCCTTTTTAACGCGCTCACCAAAAACAACGTCTTGGCCGCTAACTACCCCTTTGCAACCATAGAGCCCAATGTGGGAATGGTGGGAGTGCCAGATGAGCGCCTAGCCAAGCTGGCCACAATTTTTTCCTCTGAAAAACTTCTGCCAGCCGTTGTCTCCTTCGTGGATATCGCCGGAATTGTAAAAGGTGCATCCGAAGGTGCCGGCCTTGGCAATAAGTTTCTTACCAACATCCGCGAAACCGATGCGATCTGCCAAGTCATCCGAGTTTTCAGCGATGGCGATGTCGTGCACGTAGATGGTCGAATCGATCCAGCATCAGATATGGAAACGATCAACACTGAATTAGCGCTCGCAGATTTACAGACAATTGAAAAAGCAATTCCGCGTCTGGAAAAAGAGGCGCGCGTTGCCAAAGAAAAGAGCGCGGTTTTGGAAGCGGTAAAAGCGGCAAATGATTGGTTGCAATCTGGAAAGCCGTTGTCCCAAAGTTCAATCGAAATGGAGCTATTACAAGATTTGCACTTATTAACGGCTAAACCATTTCTTTATGTTTTCAACGTTGATGCCGCCGAAATTAATGATGACGCGTTGCGCGCAAAACTTCAGGCACTTGTTTCACCTGCCGAAGCTATTTTTCTAGATGCAAAAACAGAAGCAGAACTCGCCGAACTCAGTGATGAGGACGCATTAGAATTGTTGCAATCCATTGGTTTGAAAGAACCAGGTCTGGCAACTTTGGCACGTGTTGGTTTCGATACTTTGGGCCTGCAGACTTATTTAACTGCCGGTCCAAAAGAAGCTCGCGCATGGACAATTCACAAAGGTGACACCGCACCCATGGCCGCTGGTGTTATTCATACAGATTTCCAAAAGGGATTTATTAAAGCTGAAATCGTCAGCTTTGCAGATCTCATTGCCACCGGGACTATGGCGCTAGCGAAAGCTAATGGCAAAGTCCGCATGGAAGGTAAGGAATATGTAATGGCCGATGGAGACGTAGTGGAGTTCAGATTCAATGTCTAGCAGACCCTTTTCAAGTAAGCGCCAACCACACCTAGATGGTTTGCCGGTAAAAACACGCGATAACTTACGTAACGTTGCCATCATTGCGCACGTTGACCACGGTAAAACAACGTTGGTTGATGCCATGTTGTGGCAGTCCGGCGCATTCGCAGCTCACAAAGTTCAGGGCGAAGGCCAAGATCGCATGATGGATTCAATGGATCTAGAACGCGAAAAGGGAATTACTATCCTTGCCAAAAACACTGCGGTAAAGCGCGGTGACACAATTGTTAACATCATCGATACTCCGGGCCACGCAGATTTTGGTGGCGAAGTAGAGCGCGGACTCGAAATGGTTGACGGTGTTATTTTGCTAGTGGATGCATCAGAAGGTCCATTGCCACAAACACGTTTCGTATTGCGTAAAGCGCTAGAAAAGAATTTGCCAGTTATCTTGTTAATCAACAAAGTAGACCGTCCCGATTCACGAATCGCAGAAGTTGTCGACGAGGCTTACGAGTTGTTCCTTGATCTTGGCGCAAATGAAGAGCAGATTGAATTTCCAGTTGTGTACGCATCAGCAAAAGCTGGTCGTGCATCATTGACTCGTCCATCAGATGGTGGAATGCCAGTTGAAGAAAACCTAGACGTTTTGTTCGACACCATCTTCTCGGCAATTCCAGCGCCGGTTTATCACGAAGGCGCACCGTTGCAGGCCCACGTCACTAACCTTGACTCATCTGCCTTCCTTGGTCGCTTGGCCTTGTGTCGGGTGCGCGAAGGTGTTATTAAAAAGGGTCAGTCAGTTGCTTGGATGAAAACTGATGGCACCATCGAGCGGGTAAAGATTTCCGAGCTTCTCATTACCGAAGCGCTAGATCGTGTGCCAACACTTGAAGCACATCCTGGCGACATTATTGCGGTAGCCGGAATCGAAACAATTACTTTGGGTGAAACTTTGGCGGACCTTGAGAATCCACACGCGCTGCCATTAATCATCGTTGATGAGCCATCGATTTCTATGACAATTGGTATTAATACATCACCACTGGCCGGCAAGAGTGGAAAACTGCTTACTGCCCGCCAAGTTAAGAACCGCCTTGATGCCGAATTAGTCGGTAACGTTTCTTTGCGAGTGCTAAACACCGAGCGCCCAGATACTTGGGAAGTACAGGGGCGCGGAGAACTTCAGCTAGCAGTACTTGTTGAAATCATGAAGCGCGAAGGCTTTGAACTAACTGTTGGTAAGCCACAAGTAGTTATCAAGAAAATTGACGGCAAGATTCACGAACCGATGGAGCGTTTAACAATTGATGCACCTGAAGAATATCTTGGTGTTTTAACGCAGTTGATGGCACTTCGTAAAGGTCGCATGGAGCAAATGGTTAATCACGGAACCGGTTGGATCCGTCTGGATTACAAGGTTCCATCACGTGGCCTGATTGGTTTCCGTACCGAGTTCTTAACTGAAACTCGCGGAACTGGTTTACTACACCACGTCTTCGATGGTTACGAGCCTTGGTATGGCGATATCCGTACTCGCGGAACTGGTTCCCTTGTTTCAGACCGTATGGGAACCGTTACTTCATACGCTCTATATGGAACACAAGATCGCGGAACTATTTTCGTAGAACCTGGCGATGAAGTGTACGAAGGTATGGTTATTGGCGAGAACTCACGAAGTGATGACATGGACGTTAACTGCGTTCGTGAAAAGAAGTTGACTAACATGCGTGCTTCCGGAACTGATGAATCAGAGCGTTTGATTCCACCAAAGAAGCTCAACATGGAAGGTGCGTTGGAGTTCTGTCGCGAAGACGAGTGCGTTGAAGTAACGCCAGCCGTTGTTCGTATCCGCAAGGTTGTTCTCAATGGCGATGAGCGCGCACGCGCAACATCACGCCAGAAGAAGGCAAACCTCAACGCGTAAACCGTAATTTGTCGGTTCTCTGAGGCAAGATTCGCACTGTGAGTAAGCAGCCATTCAGCCTTGTACGACAGGTACTTCAGGTTGCTCCTGCCACATTGGATGCCCGGCAAGCGGCTGTTGTTACCCACCGTGGATCACCATTGGTGGTGCAAGGTGGGCCGGGTACTGGAAAGACAACTGTTTTAGTTGAAGCGGCGTTGTCTCGAATAAATGCTGGGCAAAATCCTGACTCAATTTTATTGATTACTTTTGGTCGCGAGCGAGCATCCGAACTTCGCGATGCAATTGCCTTGCGTACAAGCAAAACAATGTTTGAACCATTGGCTAGAACTTTTCACTCACTTGC
>JBBQRL010000025.1:0-15140 GCA_038214925.1 Candidatus Nanopelagicales bacterium
CAGGTGCCGTCGGCGGCAATTGGTACCGATGCTTTCCAAGAAGCAGATATTCGCGGCATCACGATGCCATTTACCAAACACAACTATTTAATTACTGATCCAAAAGATATTCCACGGGCAATTGCCGAAGCCTTTTACATCGCTGGCTCTGGTCGTCCAGGTCCAGTGCTCGTTGATATTGCAAAAGATGCGTTGCAGAAAGAGACAGATTTTGTTTGGCCAAAAGAGTTGTCCCTGCCTGGCTACCACCCACAAATCGAACCAGTTAGCCAAGCGATTTCAGATGCTGCCGCCTTAATCGCGCAATCGTCAAAACCAGTTTTATATGTTGGCGGCGGAGTAATCAAAGCAAATGCAAGTAAAGAGCTGATGCAACTTGCCGAATTACTGGGCGTACCAGTTGTAACTACATTAATGGCGCGCGGTGCATTTCCAGATAGCCACCCATTGCATTACGGAATGCCCGGAATGCACGGAACCGTTAGCGCAGTAACTGCGTTGCAAAAGGCCGATCTACTTATTACTTTAGGTGCACGCTTTGATGATCGGGTAACTGGCAAGCTTTCAACATTTGCAGTTGGTGCCAAAGTTATTCACGCCGATATCGACCCGGCTGAAATCGGCAAGAATCGCTTTGCCGATGTTCCAGTTGTTGGCGATTTAAAGCGCACCATGGCTGCATTAATTCCAGCGGTGAAGGCGGAATTCGCTAAGAAACAACCAGATTATTCAGTATGGGTTGCCGCGATGAATAAATTGCGCGCGACTTACCCACTTGGTTACGACCTGCCACACGATGGTTCACTGTCACCACAATATGTAATTGAAAGATTAAGCACTATTACTGGCCCGGAAGCGATCTATGTTGCCGGTGTTGGCCAACATCAAATGTGGGCTTCTCAATTTGTTAAATATGAAAACCCTCGTACTTGGTTAAATTCGGGCGGTCTTGGAACGATGGGTTACGCAGTTCCGGCTGCAATGGGCGCAAAAGTTGGCGCACCAGATGCAGTTGTGTGGGCGATCGATGGCGATGGTTGCTTCCAGATGACAAACCAGGAATTAGTAACCTGTGCCTTAAACAATATTCCAATTAAAGTTGCCATTATCAACAATGAATCTCTAGGCATGGTTCGCCAGTGGCAGACCTTGTTCTACGAAGGTCGTTACTCAAATACTGCTTTGGAATCAAAGCGTATTCCTGACTTCGTAAAGCTTGCCGATGCCATGGGTTGCGTGGGTTTAACGTGTGAGCGTCCAGAAGATGTCGATGCGATTATCAAGCAGGCCAATGCAATTAATGATCAACCAGTTGTTGTTGATTTTCGAGTATTTAAAGATGCCATGGTGTGGCCAATGGTTGCAGCGGGAACTTCAAATGATGATATAAAAATCGCTCGTGAAATGGCGCCAGACTGGGATTCACAGGAGCTATAAATGAGTCAACATACTTTGGCAGTTCTAGTAGAAAACTCTCCGGGTGTTCTGGCGCGCGTATCTGGACTTTTTTCTCGTCGTGGTTACAACATTGATTCACTAGCGGTGGGTCCAACTGAAAACCCAGATATTTCCAGAATGACAATTGTGATCAATGTCGAAAGCCACTCGCTGGAACAAGTAATTCGCCAGTTAGACAAACTCATCAACGTTATTCATATTGCGGAATTAAAGTTGAGTGATTCAGTTCAGGCCGAGTTATTGCTAGTAAAGATTTCGGCGACGTCAAAAAATTGCTTCGATGTTGATGCTGTTTTGGAAACCTATGACGGTGTAATCGTGGATGAAGATGCCGAGTCCATGACCATCGAGGCGACCGGTGATGCCGCGAAAATCAGTGATTTACTTAACGCGTTAGAGCGTTTTGGCATCCGAGAGCTTGCGCAATCGGGCTTAGTCGCGATCGAGCGTGGTAGCGGCTCGCTGGCAGACCGTACCCTTAGCACGCAAAGTATTCCTACCGCCGACAGCGGTCAGGCTGATTACCAAAACTAACGACCAAATACAAAAAAACGAATGGAGCAATACCGTGGCAGCAACGATGTATCACGAAGAGGATGCTGATTTAGCAATCATCCAGGGTCGCAAAGTCGCGATCATCGGTTACGGATCACAAGGACATGCACATGCGCTCAACTTGCGCGATAGTGGTGTCGATGTGCGAGTTGGTTTAAAAGATGGTTCACCATCGCGTGCAAAGGCAGAGGCCGAAGGTCTTCGCGTTGTTTCAGTTGCCGAAGCCGTTAAGGAAGCAACGGTCATCATGATCTTGGCGCCAGATCATTTGCAGCGCCACATCTACACCGATTCAATTTTGCCAAATCTAAAAGATGGCGATGCGCTGTTTTTTGGTCATGGTTTCAATATTCGTTTTGGTTACATCAAGCCATCTGCATCAGTTGATGTCTGCATGGTTGCGCCAAAGGGTCCAGGACACTTGGTTCGCCGTGAATATGCAGCTGGTCGCGGAGTTCCGGTAATTGTTGCCGTGGAACAAGATGCAACTGGAAATGCATGGCCACTCACACTTTCTTACGCAAAGGCAATCGGCGGATTACGCGCCGGTGGAATCCTGACTACATTTACCGAAGAGACTGAAACAGATCTATTTGGCGAGCAGTCAGTTCTTTGTGGCGGAGCTTCTCAATTAGTTATGTATGGTTTTGAAACATTAACTGAAGCTGGTTACCAGCCAGAAGTTGCTTACTTTGAGTGCTTGCATGAATTAAAGTTGATCGTAGATTTGATGTACGAAGGTGGAATTGCAAAGCAGCGTTGGTCAGTCTCTGACACCGCTGAATTTGGTGATTATGTTTCTGGTCCACGCGTTATCGATCCACGCGTTAAGGAAAACATGAAGGCAGTTCTTGCCGATATCCAAAGCGGAGCATTTGCTAAGCGCTTTATCGATGATCAAGAAGCTGGCGGAGTTGAATTTAAGGCGTTGCGCGCAAAGGGTGAAGTTCACCCAATTGAATCTGTGGGCCGTGAACTTCGCAAGATGTTTTCCTGGATGAAGCAGTCAAAGGGCGACGATTACAAAGAAGGCAGCGCAGCGCGTGGCTAAACCTATAGTTTTAATCGCCGAAGAATTAAGCCCAGCCACACTCGATGCGTTAGGTCCAGATTTTGAAGTTGTTAACTGCGATGGTGCAAACCGAGCAGAACTTCTGGCGGCCTTAACAAAAGGTGTAGATGCGGTTTTAATCCGCTCGGCCACAAAGATGGATGCCGAAGCGATCGCAGCGGCAAAGGGTTTAAAAGTAATTGCACGTGCCGGCGTTGGTTTAGATAACGTAGATATTCCAGCGGCAACTGCCGCCGGTGTCATGGTTGTCAATGCGCCAACATCAAATATTGTCTCGGCCGCCGAGTTAGCGATCTCGCTATTGATGGCATCGGCACGTTTTATTTCACCTGCACATGCCGCACTTCGAAACGGTAAGTGGGCTAGATCTAAATACACCGGCGCTGAACTCTTTGAAAAGACATTAGGAATCGTTGGCTTTGGTCGCATTGGTCAGCTCGTTGCTCACCGCATGCAGGCATTTGGCATGGATGTAGTTGCCTACGATCCATATCTACAACCTGCTCGCGCAGCTCAATTAGGTGTGCGCTTAGTTGAACTCGATGAACTATTGAAGATCTCTGATTTCATTACGATTCACTTGCCAAAGACTAAAGAAACTGCAAACCTAATCGGTGTAGATGCATTGAAGAAAGTAAAGCCATCAGTTCGAATCATCAACGCCGCACGTGGCGGAGTATTAGATGAGGCCGCACTCTTTGATGCAATCACCGAAGGTCGCGTCGCCGGTGCAGGTCTTGATGTTTTCTCAACTGAACCATGTACTGATTCACCACTATTTACTTTGGATCAAGTCGTTGCCACACCTCACTTAGGTGCATCAACGGATGAAGCCCAAGAGCGTGCTGGAATCGCAGTAGCGGTATCGGTTCGTAAAGCCTTGGCTGGCGAATTAGTACCTGATGCAGTCAACGTAAAGGGCGGTGCGATTCACGAAGAGATTCGTCCAAGTTTGCCATTGGTTGAAAAGATGGCACAGATTGCAACTGCAATTGCCGGTGAAGCACCAGTAAGTATGGACATCTTTGTTAAGGGCGATATCTCGGGCCACGACTCAACAATTCTTGCAACCAGTGCACTAAAAGGTGCGCTACTTGGTTGTGGTTTAGCTGATGTCACCTACGTGAATGCACCAGCATTGGCGGCCGAACGTGGTCTGACATCATCTGTAACAACAGATCCAGAAAGCCCAGAATACCGATCCATGATTTCACTTCGGGCTGCACTTGCCGATGGAAAGATCGTTACGGTAGATGGAACGCTGATGGGGATTCGCAAAACTGAAAAGATTATTGCAATCGATAGCTTTGATCTTGATCTGCCACCAACTGAAAACCTTTTGTTCCTTCGTTACTCTGATAAGCCAGGTGTTGTTGGCGCAGTTGGTAACGCACTTGGAAAAGCTGGCATCAATATTGCGGGTATGCAGGTTGCCCGCAGCACCGCCGGCGGTAGCGCACTCATGGCGATCACCGTTGATTCCCAAATCAGTGATGAATTAATTTCAGCTGTGAAAAAGGAAACCGGAGCTGACGTAGTTCGCTCTGTCACATTGGTGGGTTAATGAAAACTATTAATCTAGCGATCATTGCTGGCGATGGAATTGGGCCAGAAGTTGTTACTGAGGGCTTAAAAGTTCTAGACGTTGTTGCTAAAAAGTATGGCGTTGAATTTAAAAAGACGTCATACGATTTAGGCGCAGCGTATTGGCATCGCACTGGCGAAGTATTGCCAGATGCAACTTTGGCCGAACTGGCAAAGGCCGATGTAATTTTGCTAGGGGCCGTAGGAGATCCAACGGTTCCAAGTGGGGTGTTAGAGCGTGGACTTTTATTAAAGCTTCGCTTTGCCTTTGATCATTACATCAATCTTCGCCCAGCACGTTTAATGCCAGGAGTTACTGGTCCATTGGCAACAAAAGCCGCCATCGATTTCGTGGTTGTTCGCGAAGGAACTGAAGGTCCATACGTTGGCGCAGGTGGCGTATTAGCTGAAGGTACGGAAAACGAGATCGCAACTGAAGAAAGTTTGAATACTCGCCGGGGCGCCGAACGAGTTATCCGCGATGCCTTCGAGCGCGCTGCAAAGCGCGATCGCAAAAAACTTACCTTGGTTCATAAAAACAATGTTTTAACGCGCGCCGGTGGTTTGTGGACTCGTACATTTAACGAAGTCGCAAAAGAGTATCCAGGAATTACAACTGATTACTTGCACGTTGATGCCGCTTCCATGTTCTTTGTAACTAATCCAGAGCGCTTTGATGTTGTTGTCACCGATAACTTATTTGGCGACATCCTCACCGATATCGCAGCTGCTATCTGTGGCGGAATTGGTCTGGCGGCCTCGGGTAATATCAATCCAACTGGAAAATTCCCATCGATGTTTGAACCAGTACATGGATCAGCACCAGATATCGCTGGCAAAAACTTAGCTGATCCAACGGCCACGGTTATGTCAGTTGCCATGATGCTAGATCATTTAGGTTTGTCTGATGCTGCGCGCGATGTAGAACGTGTAGTGGCGGCAGATTTGTTAACCCGCGGTGATATCAAGCGCAGTACAACTGCGGTAGGAGATGCGCTAGCTAGCGCGTTGTAATCCATGAAGATCACTCTTAATCCAGCGGCCAAAGATGTGGCAACGCGCGATGCGTTAGTTGCCGAAGGTGGTTTCGGTAAGTACTACACCGACCACATGGTGCGTTGTGAATGGAGTGAAAAAGATGGTTGGGCCGAACCGGAATTAATTCCTTACGGACCAATTTCGTTAGATCCAGCAACTGCCGTATTCCATTACGGTCAGGAAATCTTTGAAGGCATGAAGGCCTATCGCCAACCCGATGGCAGCATCGCTTTATTTCGTCCCACCGCAAATGCGCAACGTTTTGCTAATTCAGCTAAGCGTTTAGCGTTGCCAGAAATGCCAGTTGAATTGTTTATGGAAACCATCGAGGCACTTGTAAAACAAGATGCCGGTTGGGTACCTAACAAAGTCGGCGAATCACTTTATATTCGCCCATTTATGATCGCGACTGAAGTTGGTTTAGGTGTTCGACCATCAAATAAAGCCACATACCTTCTTATTGCAACACCTGCCGGTGCTTACTTCGATCCATCGAAGGCAGTATCAGTATGGATTTCAACCGAATATGTACGTGCAGCACAAGGGGGAACGGGCGAGGCAAAGTGTGGTGGAAATTACGCAGCATCATTAGTTGCCCAAAAAGCTGCCGCTAAAGAAGGATGCGATCAAGTTGTCTGGATCGATGCCCAGGAACGCAAATGGGTAGAGGAGATGGGCGGCATGAACCTTTACTTTGTTAAAGGAAAAGGCGCCGATGTAACTGTTATTACACCAAAGTTAACCGGAACTTTATTACCCGGAATTACCCGCGATTCAATTTTATCGGTGGCAAAAGATCTGGGATATAAAACTGAAGAAGTAATGTTGTCAGTTGATGATTGGAAAAATGGCGTTGCATCAGGTGAGATAACAGAGATCTTTGCCTGCGGAACTGCCGCCGTTGTTTCACCCGTTGGTCAAGCAAAATCTGTCATGGGAACGTGGGTAACAGGCGATGGACAACCTGGTGCGATCACCATGCAGATTAGAAACCACTTATTAGCAATTCAACATGGCAACGCCGCTGATGCGCACAACTGGATGAGTGCGGTTAAGTAATGTCAATTAACGATAGTTTTCATATCTATGACACAACTTTGCGGGACGGCGCCCAGCAAGAGGGTTTAAATCTTTCGGTGCATGACAAACTCAATATCGCGCGCCACTTAGATGATTTAGGTGTGGGCTTTATTGAAGGCGGCTGGCCAGGTGCTAATCCAAAAGATACTGAATTTTTTGCGCTAGCTAAAAAAGAGCTAAAGTTAAAGAACGCCACTTTTGTTGCATTTGGTGCAACCCGTCGCCCCAACGGCAACGCCGCCGATGATGTACTGCTTGGCGCATTGCGAGATAGCGGAGCACCAGCAGTTACTTTGGTGGCAAAGGCTTTTGATCGCCACGTTGATCTTGCCTTGAAAACATCTCTGGATGAAAACTTAGCGATGATTAAAGATTCAGTAACGCACTTAATTCAAGAAGGCCAGCGTGTGTTTTTAGATGCCGAGCACTTCTTCGATGGCTACCGCAGTAATCGGGCCTATGCCCTAGAAGTTATTCGCACCGCGGCCGAAGCTGGCGCCGATGTAATTGCGTTGTGCGATACCAACGGTGGCATGTTGCCCGATGAATTATCGCAAGTGGTCCACGATGTATTAACGGCTAGCAGTGCCCGGCTTGGAATTCATTGCCACAACGACACCGGTTGCGCAGTTGCAAATTCAATGGCGGCAATTGCAGCAGGTGTTACTCACGTACAAGGAACTTTAAATGGTTATGGCGAGCGAACCGGTAACGCTGATTTAGTAACCATCATCGCTAACTTGGAATTAAAAAAGAAACAGTTGGTCTTGCCACCCAACGCTTTGCGCGAGGCTTTTAGAATTTCACATGCGGTTGCCGAAGTTACCAACGTTGCACCAAGTAGCCGCCAACCATATGTTGGTGTATCTGCCTTTGCCCACAAGGCCGGCTTACATGCCAGTGCCATCAAGGTAGATCCGTCGTTGTACCAACACGAAGATCCATCATCAGTCGGTAACGATATGCGCATGTTGGTATCCGATATGGCTGGCCGTGCCTCAATTGAACTTAAATCACAAGAGTTAGGTGTTGATCTTGGTGGAGATAAAGAGCTCATTGGTCGCATCGTTGCTCGCGTTAAAGAGATGGAATCACGCGGTTTCACTTTTGAAGCAGCCGATGCCTCTTTTGAATTATTAGTCCACGAAGAAATCGCTGGCAAGCGTCCATCGTTTTTCACTATCAATCACTGGGTAACATCAGTTGAACGTGCACTTGATCAACGTATTATTACAAAGGCAGAAGTAACTGTTACCGCAATGGGCGAGGAAATTACCTGCAACGGTCTAGGAAATGGACCAGTAAACGCATTCGATAACGCGCTTCGTACCGGTTTATTAAAACTATACCCAGAGCTGGAAACGCTAGAGCTAACAGATTACAAAGTACGTATCTTAGAAGGTCGCTTAGGAACGGGTGCTATTACCCGCGTATTAGTTGAAACCAGCGATGGCAAAGGCGAATGGAACACGGTCGGCGTGCATGAAAATGTGATCGCAGCATCGGCCATGGCGCTAGAAGACGCGCTTACTTTTGGACTTCTTCGTCAGGGTCGCACACCTGCCGTAAACTAAATTCTTGTGAACGCAAACTTTGACACAGTAGTTGAAGCATTTGTGCGCCACTTAGAAGAAGAGCGAAATCTCTCGGTTCATACAGTGCGTGCCTACATTGGCGATTTAACTTCACTGGTTAATCATTTAGAGAACTTAGGCGTAAAAGATATTTCGGCCCTGGAGTTAACACATCTGCGTTCCTGGCTAGCTAATCAACAAGTAAAAGGCACGGCCCGAACTTCACTTTCTAGGCGAGCGGTATCGGTTCGGCTATTTACTAAGTGGGCCGTTAAAAACAAGTATCTAGCTAAAGATGTTGCAGTAACTCTTGCTACACCCAAAGGTCATCGCACCTTGCCCGATGTTTTAGAAATCGATCAAGCAAAGGTAGCGATGGATTCTATGGCAACGCGCGCGGCCGAAGAGGAAACTCCATTGTCGCTGCGCGATGTGGCCATGGTTGAAATGTTGTACGCCACGGGTGCTCGTGTGGGCGAACTATGCGGACTTGATTTAAAAGACGTTGATTATGGTCGGCAAACGATTCGGGTTTTAGGTAAAGGAAATAAAGAGCGCACTATTCCCTTGGGTATTCCGGCGCTGCGCGCTTTGGAAGCATGGTTAAAAGTTGGTCGCCAATCATTAGTGAATAAATTATCGGGTGAAGCAATTTTTATTGGCCAGCGTGGTAAACGAATTGATCCACGTACTGTGCGCACCGTTGTCTACCAGGCGTTATCTGCGATTGAAGGAATCGAGGCGATGGGACCACATGGTCTGCGACATTCGGCGGCTACACATTTACTCGAAGGTGGTGCTGATTTGCGCACCGTGCAGGAAATCTTGGGGCATGCATCTTTGGCAACAACCCAGATTTACACCCATGTTTCAACGGAACGTTTACAAAAAGCTTTTAAGCAGGCACACCCACGCGCATGAAGAAAATCTTGGTAGTTATTCCAACGTATAACGAGGCGCAAAGCATTGGCGTTTTATTAATGCAACTTGAAGATCTGCCAGTAGATATTTTAGTAATCGATGATGGCTCACCCGATGGCACTTCCAAAATTGTTAGCAGCTTTGGTATTGAAGTTATTGAGCGGGCCGGCAAGCAAGGCTTGGGCAATGCCTATCGAACTGGGTTTGCTATCGGAATTGAACGTGGATACGAGTACATCATCGAAATGGATGCCGATGGATCACACCAAGTAAGTGATTTACAAACAATGATGGAGTGGATTGGCAGTGCTGATTTATTAATTGGTTCGCGCTGGGTGCAAGATGGCGCAATTTCAAACTGGAGCAAGTTCCGCGAATATTTATCGAAATCAGCTAATCGCTACGCCGACGTTATGTTGAATTTGGGTATCGCCGATGCGACATCTGGCTTTCGGATTTACTCAGTTGAATTATTGAAAAAAATGGAGCTGGGCAGCATTCGAAGCGAGGGCTATTGCTTCCAGATTGAAATGACCCGTCGGGCAATTGCCCGCGGGGGATCGGTCGCCGAAATCCCGATTACTTTTATTGAACGAGTCCATGGAAAGAGCAAAATGTCGGTGGCAATTGCATTAGAAGCCGTTATTCGAATCACCGCCTGGGGGCTTTTGCGCGTACTGGGGCGGTAATTCCACGCTCACGCCTCGGGTAGGATTTGATCTGCATCGCGTCTAATTGCGCGGTGACATCTCAGCACTCACCGGCTTCGGCCGGCATAACCACCTCGGTCCACAAGAAATTGTGGTCGGTGATTTCGAGTGCGACGGGCTATTCAAATTGTTTAGCCACAACCGAGCGGGTTTTCTCTTTGCACTGCAAAGAAAACCTAAGAAGGAGTATGCCGTCATGGCAGTTGTAACAATGCGAGAGCTCCTCGACGCAGGAGTCCACTTCGGACACCAAACACGTCGATGGAATCCAAAGATGAAGCGTTTTATTTTCACAGAGCGCAATGGCATCTACATCATCGACATCCAGCAATCACTTGCACTTATTGATTCAGCATATGAATTTGTTAAGGACACAGTTGCAAAGGGTGGACACGTTTTGTTCGTTGGTACCAAGAAGCAGGCACACATGCCAATTCTTGAGCACGCCGCACGCGTTGGCATGCCAACAGTGACTGAGCGTTGGTTAGGCGGAATGCTTACTAACTTCCCAACTGTATACAAGCGTATTCAACGTCTAAAAGAGTTGGAATCAATGGAAGAGAAGAACGATCTACTTCTAACAAAGAAGGAGCTTCTTGTTCTTCGTCGCGAACGCGAAAAACTATTTAAGAACCTAGACGGTATCCGTAACATGACTAAGTTGCCTTCAGCAATTTGGGTTGTCGATACTAAGAAAGAGCACTTAGCAGTACAGGAAGCTAAGAAGCTTGGAATTCCAGTAGTTGCAATCTTGGATACAAACTGTGATCCAGATGAAGTTGATTACAAGATTCCTGGTAACGACGATGCAATTCGTTCAATCGATGTTTTAACACGTGTCATCACCGATGCAATTGTTGCGGGCCTCAAGGCACGTTCTGCAAATGTTAAGGAAGAGACCAAGACCGATGCGCCAGCAACTGAAGAAGCAGCAGCGATCGCAGATGTTGAAAAAGAGATGCTAGCAACTACTGAAAATGTAGAAGCAGCACCAACGACACCGGAGGCGTAAATTGGCTAACTACACATCAGAAGATGTAAAGAAGCTGCGTGAAGCAACTGCAGCAGGAATGCTCGATTGCAAAAAAGCACTTGATGAAGCCGATGGCGATTACAGCAAGGCGCTAGATCTCATTCGCGTGAAGGGACTTAAGGGCGTTACCAAGCGCGAAGGTCGTTTAACATCAAATGGCGCAGTTGTTGCAAAGGTCGAAGGCAATCTTGGTGTGATGCTTGAACTTAACTGCGAGACAGATTTCGTGGCAAAGGGCGAGCGCTTTATTGCACTAGCCGATGAACTTCTTGCTCACTTGCAAAATGCGCAGTCAGATTCAGTGGAGAGCTACCTTTCATCAACTATGGCCAACGGCAAAACCGTTCAGTCAGTAGTCGATGAGGCAAATGCAACATTGGGCGAAAAGATTGAAGTTCGCCGCATTGCAGTCATCAAGGATTCACCAGTTGGCATTTATTTGCACCGCACAAGTCCGGATCTTCCACCACAGGTTGGTGTTTTGGTTGAACTTGTTAAGGAGGCAGCAGAAGTTGGAAAAGATATCGCACAGCACATTGCCGCCTTTGCGCCGCAATTTGTTAGCCGCGATGAAGTTCCAGCAGATCTGATTGAAAACGAGCGCCGTATTGCCGAAGATACTGCGCGCGAAGAGGGCAAGCCAGAAGCCGCCCTTTTGAAAATCGTTGAAGGTCGAGTAGCTGGCTTTGTTAAGGATGTTTCCTTAATCGAGCAGTCATTTGCCAAGGATGCGAAGAAGACTGTTAAGCAGATCCTCGATGAGGCCGGAACTGCCGTCAAGGCATTCCATCGCTTCCGCGTGGGTCAATAAGTACTGGTTTAAAAACACTTAGACTACGAATACGACAGAAGTTAAGAGTTAAGGAGCACTCATGCCCGGTACAAGAGGAACGTATCGCAGAGTGCTCCTTAAACTTTCTGGTGAAGTTTTCGGTGGCGAAAAAGGCATTGGTGTTGATCCCGATGTTGTTCAAGATATTGCCCGGCAAATCGCAGATGTTGCCCGAAGTGGCGTACAGGTAGCCATAGTTGTTGGCGGCGGTAATTATTTCCGCGGCGCTGAATTACAACAGCGCGGAATGGATCGCTCGCGCGCTGACTACATGGGAATGCTGGGAACAGTGATGAACTGTTTAGCGTTACAAGATTTTCTAGAAAAAGAGGGCATCGGTACTCGCGTACAAACTGCCATCACCATGGGCCAAGTTGCCGAGCCATATATTCCATTGCGTGCTATTCGCCATCTTGAAAAAGGTCGCGTAGTAATTTTTGGTGCTGGCGCCGGAATGCCTTTCTTTACAACGGATACGGTTTCAGCTCAGCGCGCACTTGAAATTGGCGCCGAAGCATTGTTGCTAGCTAAAAGTGGTGTCGATGGTGTTTACAGCGCCGATCCAAAGAAGGATCCGAAGGCGACAAAGTTTGACACGATTTCATACGATGAAGTTCTATCTAAATCACTTGCCGTTGCCGATGCTGCAGCCTTTGCGCTGTGCCGGGAAAACAAGTTACCAATAGTTATCTTTGATTTAATGGAAAAAGGAAATATTGGCCGCGCGGTGCGTGGTGAAACAATTGGAACTCTCGTCGCATAAGCGATGAGCGCGTAAGAACTCTCAGGGAGTAAAAATAATGGCAGATGTAGCAGGCGCACTTAAAGACGCCGAAACTAAGATGAACAAGGCCGTTGAAGTTGCAAAGGATGATTTTGCATCTGTTCGCACCGGCCGCGCACATCCATCGCTATTTAATAAGGTAATGGTTGATTACTACGGTACCTATACCGCGCTATCGCAGCTGGCAACGATTCAGGTGCCAGAGGCGCGCATGGCAATAATCTCCCCATTTGATAAAGGTGCCATGGCAGCGATTGAAAACGCTATTCGCGGCTCCGATCTTGGTGTAAATCCAGGCAACGATGGCGTTGTAATCCGCGTTAATTTTCCGCAGTTAACGGAAGAGCGTCGGAAAGAGTTTATTAAGTTAGTAAAGACTAAGGCTGAAGATGCCAAGATTTCGATGCGCAATATCCGCCGTACTGCCAAAGAGGCGATGGAAAAACTAGAAAAAGATGGCGATATTGGTAAAGATGATTTAGCGCGCGGTGAAAAAGAGTTAGAAAAAATAACTGGCGATCACGTAGCAAAGATCGATGAGATGTTAAAGCACAAGGAGGTTGAACTCCTCGAAGTTTAAGGAGTTTCACTTCATGTCTGACATTCATTCGTTAAACGAGGCGATCAACAAAAAGGCTGGGCGAAAGCTGCTGCCATCTATCGCTGTCGGTTTATCTTTAATCGCACTAGTTTGGTTTATGCTTTCGTATCAACGAGAATTATTTGCCATTGTTGTTGCAACTGCCGTTATTTTAGGTGTGCGGGAAATTGTTCGGGCATTTGCCGCTAGGTCGATCATCATCTCCTTTAATGGTTTAGCGGTTGCTTCAATTGGTTTGGCTTACGCTGCCTGGAACGGGGGAGTTGCTGGTCTTGCCATTGCAACTGCCATTGCTATGCCGCTGCTTTTAATTCGCGCACTATTGCAGGGCCCCGAAGGTTTTGTGGCAAAGGCGACCGGAACTACTTTTTCACTGCTCTACCTTCCATTTTTAGCTGGCTTTTTAATTTTGCTTGGTCGCCCCGACAATGGATTTCAACAGGTAATGACATTTATGGTTTTAGTCGGATGCAATGACACCTTTGGTTACATCGTTGGTGTTCTATTAGGAAAGCACCCATTGGTGCCAAAGATTTCACCGAAGAAAACCTGGGAAGGTCTAATTGGATCGATTATTTTCACCATTAGTGGTGGGGCATTGGCTTTTCATTACCTCATGGAGATGCAGTGGTGGATCGGCGCCGTGGTTGGCGTAATGATTGTCTTTACCGCAACATGCGGGGATCTGATTGAAAGTGCGATGAAACGTGATTTAAGTTTGAAAGATATGGGAACGCTTTTGCCAGGCCACGGCGGAATGCTTGATCGCCTTGATTCCGTTGTTTTATCGGCCCCGGCAATGTGGTTAGCCCTTGAATTAGTAAAGAGATACCTATGAGCAATCGCGTCCCTGAGATAAACCTGGTCTTTGATGAGCCAGTACAACGTAAAAAAGCCCCGAAACATATCGCTGATTTCGCACCGGCCGACCGCAAAGCCTTTGCCGAAGAGTTAGGTTTTCCGGGCTACCGCGCTAATCAAGTTGCCACACATTATTTTTCACATCTTTCCAGTGATCCACAAGAGTGGAGTGATATCCCAGCAGATTCACGTCAGGTGATCGCCGATGCACTCACCCCACAAATGATTAAACTTGTGACAACTAGAACCACAGATAACGGCATGACCCGAAAAGATTTGTGGAAGTTACACGATGGTGTTTTGGTAGAAAGTGTTTTAATGCGCTACACCGACCGCGTAACGGTTTGTATTTCATCGCAAGCAGGTTGTGGCATGAACTGCCCGTTTTGTGCCACCGGTCAAGCAGGTTTAACGCGCAACTTATCGGCCGCCGAAATTACCGGTCAAATCGTTGCCGCAGCACGTGCCTGTGCCAATGGCGAACTACCGGGTGGGCCAACTCGACTTTCTAATATTGTTTTTATGGGAATGGGCGAGCCACTTGCTAACTACAACGCCGTTATTCGCACCGTTCGAAATATTACCGACCCTAACCCGGATGGCTTAGGTATTAGTGCCCGTTCAGTTGTTGTTTCAACCGTCGGGTTAGTTAATGGAATTGAAAAACTTACCGAAGAAGGCGTGGCAGTTACTTTGGCGGTTTCCCTGCACACCCCAGATGACGAACTGCGTGATTCATTAGTACCAATTAATAATCGCTACAACATTCGCGAAGTTTTGGCCGCCGCCGATGCTTATGAAAAGAAGACCGGCCGTCGTTACTCCATCGAATACGCATTGATCCGTGACATTAACGATCAATCGTGGCGGGCAGATTTATTGGGGCGTTTATTAAAAAATAGAAACTCACACGTTAATTTAATTCCGCTAAATCCAACCCCGGGTTCTAAGTGGACGGCATCTCGCCGCGAAGATGAAGCCGAGTTTGTCCGAATCCTGGAAAGCTACGGAGTTCCGGTAACTGTTCGAGATACCCG
>JBBQRL010000026.1:0-15116 GCA_038214925.1 Candidatus Nanopelagicales bacterium
AATAAATGCTGGGCAAAATCCTGACTCAATTTTATTGATTACTTTTGGTCGCGAGCGAGCATCCGAACTTCGCGATGCAATTGCCTTGCGTACAAGCAAAACAATGTTTGAACCATTGGCTAGAACTTTTCACTCACTTGCTTTCTCAATTTTAAAGATGAAAGCAAAGGGCGATCCAGATCCGATTTTACTCAGCGGCCCCGAACAAGAAAGTTACATTCGCGAATTACTGCAAGGTGATATTACCGATGGTTTTAAAGAGTGGCCGGAAGATTTACATAAAGCGCTAACAACTCATGGCTTTGCCCGCGAACTTCGCGATTTAATTTTGCGTGCATCAGAACGTGGCATTGGCCCAGATAAATTAGCCGAGCTTGGAAAAACTGAAGGCGAAAAATATTGGGAAGCAGCCGCTGCATTTTGGAAGCGATATATAAATTCCATGGTGATGCGCGAAATTTCGGCGCAAGATGCCAAACTTCGAATCGATCCATCCGAACTTGTTTCCCGTGCCTCAATTCACTTACAAAATAATCCAGATTTATTAGATGAACTACGTAAACGTTTTGCAACCATCATGGTTGATGAGTTTCAGGAGTCCGATCCGTCGCAACGCGAACTACTTTCTTTATTGGTTGGTAACGATGTAATTATCTGCGCCGATGCCGATAGCAGCGTTGGACGTTTTCGCGGCGCCGATCCCGATGGGTTAGCGGGCGCGTTAGATCCATACCGTGCTACTGAAATTGTTTTAGATCAGGTTTATCGAAGTGCGGCCGCCGTCTTTGAAGTTGGGCATACATACGTGCACGGTTTGCGTGGTTCGCCAATTACTAGAAAACGCAGCTGCGCCAATGAAAACCAGGGTTTTGTAGGGGTTCATCGCTTTAAATCGGGGGCGGAAGAAGCTGCCTTTATCGCCCATCAATTTAGAAGTGCGCATCTTCGTGAAGGCATCGCCTACAGCACGATGGCCGTTATTTTGAGAACGCCAGGAGTCGCGGCATCTGCCTTGCGCCGGGCATTTTCACACCTTGGAATACCAGTTGCATCCGAGCTGCAAGCACTCGCCGGCAACCCAGCGATCTCGCCATTTTTGCTGTTGGCCCGTGTTGCCATTAATGCTCAACCACTTAATTTAGATACGGCCGAGCGGTTATTACTCAGTGAATTTGGTGGGGCTGATTCAATTTCTCTACGTCGAATTCGCCGATCTTTAATTGCAAATCGCGCTGAAGGCGATGATCGCTCTGGCACCCAGTTGTTACTCGATGCTATTGATGATGGTGAGATCACAATTGAAGGCGCCGACAGTGTGCTTCGACTTCACAATCTTTTAAAAACTGCTCGCGCTGTTGCACGAAATAAAACTTCGCTAGCCGATGATTTGTTGTGGGCAATTTGGGATAACGCGGTAACTAGTGATGGGCAAAAACTTGCCGTTACCTGGCGTAACCAAGCACTTCGCTCAGGCTTGCGGGGTGCGGCAGCTGATCGTGATTTAGATGCCATGATGCAGTTGTTTGAATCATCCCAACGATATTCAGAACGTTTTCCATTGTCAGGACCAGCGTCATTTATTAATGAAATTATTGTGGAAGATATTGCCGGCGATGTAATTACCGCCAAAGGTATTCGTCCAGATTTTGTTGAAATTTTGACGGTGCACAGTGCAAAGGGTCGACAATGGGATTTAGTTGCGATCGCTGGTTTGCAAGAAGGTACCTGGCCAAATCTCAAGCAGCGATCATCTTTGCTAGGCGCCGAACGTTTAGTAGAACGAGAGCGCAACCCCGATATTGCCCGCGATCAGTTAGATGTAATTGCCGCAAACGGCTTAATGCAAGATGAACAACGGTTATTTCATGTGGCGCTAACCCGCGCCCAGCAATCACTTTTCATCACCGCCGTTCAGCGAGAAGATGAAGAGCCATCACAGTTCTTTGAGGCAATTGAAGTAATGGTCAATGGCATTGATGATGAAGAGATCAATACGACTGAAGTCCCAAGACCTATTACCGTGCCAGCTTTAGTAGCCGAACTTCGTGGCCAGTTACATGGCGATAACGGGGATCAAGCGGCATCGATTTTGAAATCTATGAGCGAAAATGGAATTGCGTTAGCTGATCCACACAGTTGGATCGGTTCAGTGCTACTTAGTACCGATGCCCCAGTTATTGATGGTGATCAAGAAGTAGTTGTCTCGCCAAGTGGCGCCGAATCATTTATTGAATGTGGCGTGAAATGGTTTTTACAAAACAATGGCGGAACTGATGGCGATAGCACAGCACAAGTTTTAGGTTCGGCGATTCACGCCTTTGCCGCCAAGATGGTACAAGAGCCAAATACAACACGCGAATCGTTAATCGCAAGTTTGGAAAGCTCGTGGAAATTAATTGATCCAGATAGCGGATGGGTCAGTGCATCTCACCTTGAAACTGCGGTAACGATGCTTGCGAAATTTGTCGAGTATCACAAAGTTACACCGCGCACGGTTGTGGGTGCCGAACTACGTTTTGATATCAAGCTAGGCCGGGCGCGGATTAAGGGAAGTGTTGATCGCCTTGAAGTCGAAGCCGACGGCTCCTTATTTATTATCGATTTTAAAACTGGAAATACCGCAATTAGTAAAGATGAGGCGAAAAAGAATTTACAGCTAGCGAGTTATCAACTTGGAATTGCCGAAGGTGGATTTACCGAAGGCACAACAAGTGCTGGCGCCGAACTGGTTTATCTAGGTACGGGCACGGCTGGTGCAACTATTAGGCAGCAGTACACAATCGATTTAGTGGAAACAAAAGAAACGATTGAGAAAATTGGTGAAGGCATGGCGGCGGCAATATTTTTTGCCACCGTCAATAAGCGCTGTAAAGGCTGCCCAGTACGGAAATCCTGCCCAGTTCAAAGTGATGGACGGTCGGTGATTGAGCCATGAGTAACTCACCTAAGTACACGCCGGAAGAGATCATTGCCAAGCTACAAGCACACCCAAAGTTTGGTTCCCAGATCAAACCAATTACCAAACATCAGTCGGCCATCATTAGCAGCGGCCTAGAGCCAGCCGTTGTCATCGCGGGCGCTGGTTCGGGTAAAACTGAAACAATGAGTAATCGTGTTTTGTATTTAGTAGCCAATGGTTTTGCCGCACCTGATCAGATATTAGGTCTGACATTTACGCGCAAAGCCGCTGGCGAATTATCGGTTCGAATTCGAAAGCGATTACGTCAGTTATCACAATTACCAGAGTTCAAATACATCACGACAACAAGCACAGCGGTTACGACCTATCACTCGTATGCCGGTAAATTATTAAGTGAGCACGCCATTCGATACGGAATCGATGCTGACGCCGAACCACTGGGCGAGGCAGCAATTTGGCAGATCGCATCCGATGTTGTTCGTAACTGGCACGATGATTCATATCGCAATGATAGTGCGGTTAGTACCGTCATTAAAGATTTACTTGGTCTTTCTAAATTCATGTTAGAGCATCAAGTTAAAGCCGCCGATATCGAAACTATCGATAATGAGATGCTCGAAGATTTGCAAAAGTTATCGGGAAGTACAAACGAGGAAGTTCGAAGCGTTGCCCGTGCTATGCAACAGCGCAATGGTCTTTTGCCCATGGTTGCCACATTTATGGAGCGTCGCAAAGCAGCTGGTGAGTTTTCCTTTGATGATCAAATGTCGCTAGCTGCCGATATTGCAGAAAACTTTGCCGATGTCGGTGCATTAGAGCGCGGTAAGTACACCGTGGTTTTACTCGATGAGTATCAAGATACGTCGCAATCACAAGTACGAATGCTTTCAGCGTTGTATGGCGATTTAGTTTCATCAACTGGCCACCCAGTTATGGCGGTGGGAGACCCATCGCAAGCCATTTATACCTGGCGTGGGGCTTCGGCCGGCACTATGGCTTCATTTGGAAAGTACTTTCCGAAGGCGGCCGGACAAACTGGCATCGATCAATTTTCACTGCCTACAACTTTTCGCAACGATAAAATTATTTTGGCTGCAGCAAATGAAATTGGCACCCATATAAAAATCGCCGGTGGCCAACAAGTTGTTCAACTAGAAGCGCGAATCGGTGCTGGCGCGGGCCAACTTGCCTACGGCGTCTATGAAACTATTGAAACTGAAGCTCTAGCAATTGGTGAATACTTTAAAGATTTGTGGAATCCGGTAATTGGGAAATCATTTGCAGTGTTGGTACGAAAGCGCAGCCAAATTCCGGCGATCGAAAATGCGCTTCGTGAACAGGGTTTACCGGTAGAAGTAATTGGAATCGGCGGCTTGATCCATATTCCAGAAGTTGCTGATGTGGTTACGTTGATGAAGTTAATTACCGATCCCGATGCTGGCTCTGCTTTGATGCGCCACTTAACTGGTCCACGAATAAATTTAGGTCCACGCGATATTGCAGCACTGGGTAGATTTTCCCGAGAACGTGCCCAAACTATGCACGCCGACTCTAAAAGCTTTATCAAAAAAATTGCAGCTGGAAACCCTGATCAACTGGAAGCCGACGATCAATTCGCTGGCTCCATTATCGATGCCCTTGATGAAATAGCGACAGCTAAAAAATCTGGCTTCAGCGATATTGGATATCAACGACTTGTAATTTTTGCGCAAGATTTACGCCGGTTGCGTGCTCGCTCGGGTGGGCAGATTATTGATTTAATTAGTGAAATTGAAAACTACTTAGCGCTGGAAAGTGAAATAACTTTGCGGGAAGGATCACAAACTGGCCGTCGACATCTAGATCGCTTCTTGGATGAAGCAGCTAAGTTTGAGCGCAGTGGCGGTTCAATTTCAGCGTTTCTTGATTGGCTAGATGTCGCATCTGATGAAGAGGGTGGCTTAAAAGTCGGTGCCCCTGAAGTGAGAACGGATGTCGTTCAAATCCTTACTGTGCACATGGCAAAGGGCGCTGAATGGGATGTGGTTGCAGTACCTGGTTTATCGGAAGGAACGTTTCCGGGTGTCAATCGAAGCGATCCCGATAACTGGCTTAAAAATGAGAAGCATGTGCCATTTGCATTGCGCGGTGATGCCCGCGAGCTACCGCAATTTTCTTTGGCTGGAATTGAAAAAAATAGCGATGCCGCCAAGGCGATTAAAGCCTTTAGCGCAGCTTGTGTAGATCAAATAAAGATGCGGGAAGAGATGCGTTTGGCATACGTTGCCGTTACTCGTGCCCGAACACATTTATTGTGCACCGCATCATGGTGGCGCGATGGTTCTAAAGCTGTTGCCCCAAGTTCGATCTTCACCATCATTGCAACATCTGCGGCCGCTAACGGTGGCCAGTTGATTTCAGATATCGTCGCACCAGATGAAGATAGTAAAAATCCAACTCTGGAAACTCCACAAACAGCTGCGTGGCCACGGGATTTCTTGGGCGATCGACGGGCGCAATTCGATGATGCGATTAATAAAGTTCAATCAAGTACGGCACATGCTTTTGAAGCATCGGCAGATCCAGTAATTAATTCTTGGATTACCGATGCCCAATCACTTATTACTGAACAGTTAAAGCAAAAAAATGAAGTCACCGAAGTTGCACTACCAACTCGGCTTTCTACATCTACCTTAGTTTCCTTAGCGGAAAACCCCCAGGAGCTAGCGCTCAATATTCGCCGGCCAATGCCGCGGGGACAAGATCCATACTCACGTCGCGGCACTGCTTTCCACTTGTGGGTCGAGCGTCAATTTACCGATGCCGCAACATTATTTGGCGATGAGTACTTAGATTATTTAGATCCACTCGATGATGATTCAAAGTTAGAGGATTTAAAATCAGCTTGGCTAAAAAGTAGTTTTGCTAACCGCACACCTGCCCGAGTAGAAGTTCCCTTTGAAACAACGATCGCCGGCGTACTTATTCGAGGCCGAATCGATGCGATTTATAAGGACCCGACTGGTGATGGCTTCCAAGTAGTTGACTGGAAAACCGGCTCCAAGCAGCTCGGTAAATCTGCACAAGTTCAGTTAGCCATGTATCGCTTGGCTTGGGCCAAGTTATCGGGCTGCGATATCTGGAAGATCAGTGCTGCCTTTCATTATGTTCCAACCGGAATCACCGACCAGCCAGCTGATTTACTTGATGAAGCGGCGTTGATTACGCTGATATCTACCGTTGCACTACAAGTTAATTAACCCGTACCCGATTTCCATCGTTGCGCTGCAGGTTATTTAATCCGCACCCGAATCGGTAAGTGATCACTCACACCAGTTTTCACAGTATCTAGCGGCTCAAAACCATTCTCATCTAATGAGTTACTTATGATGTAATCAAATTGAATCTTTGCCCCCCACGAAGGATAAGTATTGTGATTAATTAATGATCTCCAATCAGATGCAATAATTGGAATATTCTTTGGCAGATTAAGATCGCCCATAATTAAAACTTGGGTTCCATATTGTTGCGCTAATGACTTTGCCCATTTTTTAAGAGCCCGTAGCTGTTTCAAATTTACAAAAGGTACAAAGGAAAGATGAGTATTAATAACGGTCCAACCATTTTCTAAAGTCGCCGCTAATGCGACTCTGGGTTCATCGGCCACATAAATCGCTTTAACGCCCTGCTTCCCATTTTTTCGCTCGCCCGGAATTAATAACGGCATACCTACGATTGATCGCCCCAACTCTTTTCGATCCCAATGCAAGACTGGAATCTTAGAAACTATGCCAATTCCATAACCGCCAACTAATTCGGCGCCATCACTGGTGTGCGAATCTGCGCCAGTAACAATTGAAAGATCGGTTTTATTTAACGCGCGCCAATCGAAACCCGGTGTACCAATAACACTTGCCGCAAATGCCCAATGCGGTGTTGCCATCGCTTCGGCAACTAATCTGGTCTGTGAAATCTCACCTGATCGTTCCAATTTTTCATCTACTTCTTGCATGCCAATAAGGTCGGCGCCAATCTGCACAATCGCCTGCCCCAGCTTTACTTGGTCGTCGGCCACATTATTTGTAGGTGGAATAGCCATTCCATGCAGCAGATTCCATGAGGTTACGAGCATGGGCCAAGGCTAGTAGCGTTCACCCATATGAGTGAGCCAAACCTTTCACCGATTGATCGCGCCAGCGATCTACGTATCGACGCTGCCAAATTGGCCCAGTTGTGGACGGATGCGCAGATAATTCAAATCATCGATGCCCGACTTAGTGCCACCGATGAAGCACTTACTTTTATCGATGCGGTAGCGGTAACTCAACTACAAGCCGCTTTTACCGAAGGTGATCGTTTCTTTTTAGGAACTAGCCACGAGGATAACCAACCATATTTTGCATGGCGAACAACGTGGATTAATCCGGCGACTGATGATGGCGAATCAGATTTTGATCAGCGAAAGTATGAAGGCTTTAAGACTCTGCGCGAAGTTGGTGGAAATCTAGATTCGGAAGATTTAGCTCTTGCGATGCACGCAGTTGGTTTAGCTAATTGGCATGCCACACATACACATTGTGCCAGATGTGGTGCACCGACTGTCAGTGATTTAGGCGGAAGCGTTCGTACCTGCCCAGTGGATTCAACCCAACACTATCCACGTACCGATGCAGCAGTAATTGTTTTAGTAAAAGATTTAGCAGATCGAGTTTTATTGGGCCATCAACCAGTGTGGCCAGAAAAACGTTTCTCTACATTTGCCGGCTTTGTCGAAACTGGCGAATCTTTTGAAGAGTGTGTTTCCCGAGAAGTATTTGAAGAAGCTGGTGTTTATTTAGATGATATTAATTATTTAACTTCGCAACCTTGGCCATTTCCAGCATCAATCATGATCGCATTTGAAGGCGTGACACAGCATCCAGAAAATGCGCGCCCTGATGGAACAGAAATTAC
Source organism: Candidatus Nanopelagicales bacterium (assembly GCA_038214925.1). Classification (GTDB taxonomy): domain Bacteria; phylum Actinomycetota; class Actinomycetes; order Nanopelagicales; family Nanopelagicaceae; genus Planktophila. The sequence continues at coordinate 7,853 of JBBQRL010000026.1, forward strand.
AGAAGTCCGTTGGTTTTCCAGAGCTGATATGAAAGCAGCTGTTGCTACTGGTGATTTACTGTTGCCACCAAGCATTTCAGTTGCACGTCGCATGATTACTTCTTGGTATGCAAGCGTTGATGGCTTCACCAGTAAGGATTTACTTGGCGGAGAATCATGGAGGCCGTAGGCAATCTTCGCGCCGAAGAGATTCTGGAAGCTTTAGATAATGAACAACGCGCAGTTGCACTAGCAACTCGTGGTCCAGTGTGCGTCATCGCTGGTGCCGGAACTGGAAAAACTCGCGCAATCACTCACCGAATTGCATATGCCGCCGCCATTGGCACCATGGATCCGCATAAAGTTTTAGCACTTACCTTTACTGCTCGTGCCGCTGGTGAGATGCGAACACGTCTTCGTGCTTTAGGTGTTCCATCCGTTGCCGCTCGCACCATTCACGCCGCCGCCCTGAAGCAGTTAACCTTTTTCTGGCCGCAGGTATTTGGTGGCCGCACACCTGATTTGATTACAACCAAGTCCAGTTTCCTAACTGAAGCCATTAAACGCGCACAGCTACAGGGTGAACTTTCCATTACTTCACGGGATTTACTGCGCGATATCGCAACTGAAATTGAATGGGCCAAAGTTTCGCAAGTTGCCCCATCGGATTACTTAGCTGAATCACAAAAGCGCACGGTGCGACCTCGCATTAATCCAGAACAGTTAGCCAAGGTCTACACCGCTTACGAATCCGTTAAAAATCAAGAACGCGCGATGGATTTTGAGGACGTACTTTTATTAACGACTGCCATGATTGAAGAAGAGCGGGAAGTGCGCGAACGTGTGCAAGATCAGTACCGATTCTTTACTGTTGATGAATATCAGGACGTTTCCCCGCTGCAACAGCGTTTGATAAATGCTTGGCTGGGTTCGCGCCAAGAACTTTGCGTTGTGGGTGATCCTGCTCAAACAATTTACTCATTTGCTGGTGCTACTCCAGTTTTCCTAAATTCTTTTACGCACCGTTTTCCAGAAGCCGAAGTTGTTCGCTTAACTACTGGCTACCGATCAACTCCCGAAATTATTTATACCGCCAATAGCATCTTGCGAAAAGGTGCCATGGGTAATGACTTAGTAGCGATTAACGATCACGGTACTAAGCCAACAATTACCGCATACAACGATGAATCAGCTGAAATCGCTGGCGTTGTTCGCGACATCTCAGTTCTAATTTCAGAAGGAACGCCCGCTCAAGAAATTGCAGTGCTTGCGCGCACCAATAGCCAGTTAAGTGGAGTTGAACGTGCCATGAACTCTGCCGGTCTGCCGTATCAAGTTCGAAATTCGGAACGTTTCTTTGAACGCAAAGAGGTCCGCGATTTCTTGCGCCTAGTTCGTAACGCATCGGTAATTCCAACTCAAGGCGTTGTCTGGCTCGATGAACTTCGAACACTTGCCCAACCTTTTCTTACTGGGGGAGCAATCGATGGAATTGCCGCACTGCTGCACTTAGCTCGCGAACTAGATGGTGAATCAAATTTCACGCCAAAGAATCTGCGCACATATCTTCGCGAAGTAGAAGATCGCGTTTCCCAAAATAATCCACCAACAATGCCGGTAACAACACTTGCAACTTTGCACGCGGCCAAGGGCCTGGAATGGGAGCGGGTATTTCTCATCGGTGCTACCGAAGGAATTTTGCCGCTAGAAAACAGCAGCACCACAAATGATCAAGCCTCAGTCGATGAAGAGCGCCGCTTGTTCTATGTTGGAGTCACTCGCGCTAAATCAGATCTACGCCTTAGCTACCGCGGAAAAGCTTCACGCTTTTTATCCGAAGCCGGGCTAATCAACTAGACGCTGCTTTGTCCAACAATAATTAAATCTTTGAATCACTTGGCCGAGCCTCGTTTTACGCTTAATTACGCCTAATTCCTGACAATTTAATCACCTTGCCAGCATCAGTGCCCATGCTTTACTATTGGATCTTCACTATCCATGGTGGGTAATGAAATGAGTGGAAAGGTAGCGAATATGTCTAACGCATCATTCGTAACAGCAAACGCATTGCGTTCTGCTGCAATTGCCTCTGCTCATACAACCAATAAGCCTTCTGCTTGGCATACCTCAAAGCCTGCGTTTTACGCAGCTTTTTATGCCGGACAAGAGGCCACTGGTGGTTCAATCGAGTAAATCGATTTAGAACAAGAAGCCAAGGGCCTCGAATCCACAAGGATTCGGAGCCCTTTTTGTTTTTCTAAAAGAAAGAAATCAGAAGCAGTACCCGACGAAAGTTGGCCAACAATGAAAGCAGAGGTGAGAACATGAGCGTTCTCTTCAGCGAACTACTAGTACCAGGCTGGGCAGATGAGAAGATCGGTTTAGATGCCGTAACCGGCACATACAGCGACGGCTCTTCATTTAATTTGCCATGCCACACTGCAGATCCTGAACTCTACTTTTCCGATGAAGAGTTACAGATCGCAGAAGCAAAGTCCCTGTGCGGTGGATGTCCCGTGCGTGCGCAGTGCTTAGCAGGCGCGTTATCTCGCCAAGAGCCAGCAGGTGTGTGGGGCGGAGAGCTATTTGAAGAAGGTCGCATCATCGCCAAGAAGCGCAAAGCTGGTCGACCAACTCGTCAAGAGATCGCCGCCCGCGATGTGGTTGACGTGGTTGATTCACAAGGTGAATTGATCGAACTAAGCGTTGGAAAGCGCGAACGAGCCGAGAGTGCGGCTTAACTCGCGAAGATATTTAGATTTGTTAGCGATGGCCACAACGCAAACAAAATAGAGATCGGCAAGATGAGGAAGACAACTGGAATCATCATGGAGATTTCTGCCTTGCCCGCCGCGGCCATGATTCGATTTCGCTGATTGCCGCGGGCTTCAATCGCATGGCGAGATAAAACTTCTACCAGCGGTGCACCACGCAATGTTGCCGTAACAAGGGCATCAACAAATCGACGGATCATTACTGATTTAACCCGGCGACCCATTGCATCCAGAGTTTCATTTAACGGGGCTCCAGCACGCACATCGGCTACAACAATTTGAAATTCTTGTGCGATTTCACCATTTGAGGACTCGGCGATTCTAAGCATCGCACTCATTGGGGTTTCGCCAGCGGCAATTGCAAGGGTCAACATTTCAATTACGGCAGGAAATTCAGCCTCTATTAATTCCCGTCGTTTTTTAACTGCCTTACTCAGTTCTTTATCAAGAATCACATACATCAGGGCTGCAACTAACATAGATGCAAAAATTGCAAAAAATATACTACGTGAAAAAAAGAGAAAGATGACTACAGCTAAGAGTGCTGAGCCCGCACAAAATCCATACTGTCTGATTCTAAAATCTTCGTAATCTTTCGCACTTCCTCGGCCAAGCTCTTCAAGTCGTGCTCGTAATTGTGTTCGATCATCACTTTTGATCGCATTATTTCGTGCAATTTTTTGAGCCTGCTCTATTGGGTTGATTTCATCACCAATGACAATAAGGAAAGCAGCTGGAACTACAAATAGCGCCGTTAAAACCACAACAATTAACATTTAACATCACCAATCATTTATTAGAACCGACAAATACTCGTGGGGTTTGCGGTAAACGCCCCAATCGATTCATCCACAAATAAGCAATTGCTGTCATAAATAATCCAGCCAACAAGATCATCGCACCGGCCGAAGTGGAGTACGCGATGGCAGTACTTGGTTGGGTAGAAAGCAGCAAAAGAAGGATCCAAGGCGCAGCAGCGGAGATATGTGCAGAGTTTTTTATCCAGCCATGTTTAACTTCAATCTCACGACGTAAAGCAAGATCCTGTCGTAAAAAATCGCCAAGGGTACGAAGTATCTGCAGAAGTTCGCTGCCTCCTAAGGTTTTAGAGATTAGTAATGCCTCGAAAATTTGATCACTCCCGTGATGGGCAAACTTTGCCTTTAACTCTTCAATTGCCATTGTTAGATCACCACTTCCATACAACGTTGTGCGAAATTGCGTGAACGCTGGTCGCAAAATTTCGGGACCTCGTGTGGAAAGCCCTGCCAAAGATTCAGTCAAGGAAAGACCGGATTGAATTCCAGACATTAAGTGATCAATCACTTCGGGCCAAGCTGCTATGAGTGCAGCTTCATTAATACTATTTTTTCCATGAACAGTTACAAAGGCAATACCCGCCGATAAAAAGCCAAAGGCTGCGGCGATAACAATGGATCGAGTCATGAGTAAAACAACGGCGGTTGAAACTGAGGCAGTAACACCGATTCGAATTGAAAGTTTCAAATATGCCACCAAGTAGCTAGCGGTCTCCCAATTGCAGCAAATCGTTCCGGATTAGGAAGTGAGCCCACACCTCGCTGGTATTGAAGGCCATCCCATTTCCAGAGCATTTCAATCTCTGCGCGATCATTTTCATATCGCCCAGTCACGGCTGCTACTTCATTTATTCGTCGAATACCTTGGGCATCAAGTGTTGTATGGACGATCAAATCGATTGCAGATGCAACTGTCGGGGCGATGAATTTGTGAGAAATATTCTCTCCTGCCAGTAACGGCAGAGTCTGAAGTTTTATGATTGCATCGCGTGGAGAATTAGCATGCAAAGTTCCCATGCCAGGTAGCCCCGAATTGAGCGCAATTAATAGATCTAGTGCTTCAGCTTCACGCACTTCTCCAACAATAATTCTCGAAGGTCGCATTCGAAGAGATTCCTTAATCAGGCGTCGAAGTGGTATTTCGCCTTCACCCTGCAAATTCGCACTTCGTGTCTGCATCTGTACAACGTCAGGAAGTTGAGGTGAGAGCTCGAAGACTTCCTCAATTGTCACTACTCTCTCGGATCTGGAAATAGCACCAGCCAATGCGTTTAGCACGGTGGTTTTTCCAGCCTGAGTTCCGCCACAAACTAAGATATTGAGGCCGGCTTGAACACTATTTGTAAGCACTGTTTCAATCTCTTCACTCATAACTCCACGAGCAACTAAATCTTTCAGCGTTAAATTGCGCATTAAGTGCTTTCGAATATTTACCGCCCAATGTTGTGCGGTTATTTCTGGAATGGCAACGTGTAATCGGCTGCCATCAGGAAGTCGTGCATCAACAAATGGGTGAGAAAGATCCAGCCGGCGTCCACTCCACATAAGTGCTCGTTCAACGATGTTACGAACATCATCAGAAGTTAATAAAAGATTAGTTAATTCACTACGCCCATTTCGCGCGATAAATATACGTTCGGGGGAGTTAATCCACACTTCTTCAATCGTGGGATCGCTCATAAATGGTGCAATGGCACCAAAAGTAATATCTAGGTCTAGGTCCATGTGGGCACGCTAAATCAGTCGCCATTTGTTTAATTAGGGTGAAGATATCTGAGTGGATAAATAAGTGAACTTCTCACGCAGAGTAGACGGGGAATTAAGGTTTTACCTCTGAATATCTAGTGGAGTGCGATCTAGCCGCTCCAAGATTGAAAGTGCAGTTTCTTGCTCTCCTGCAAAAACCGATGCAATTTTGATTTCAAGACTGTGGTTGACTGTCAACGAGGTTGCATCTAGCAACCGTGCAATAAATGGCTCAACTTTGCTCGGTCCGCCCCGAACAATAATGACCACTTCATTGATTCCAAGTCGGCCGACGCAATCTTCAGTCCGGGTCAATTGAGTTAACTCAAATGAGAAATGCAAGATGTCGTGAGCTCGAACTTGTTCGCTTTCAGGATTATTGAAAATTATTTTGATCAGCGCAAGTGGGGTTTGGGACCTGATAGATGAGGCGAGCTCCCGTCGAAGTTGCTCGTAGAAATACGAGGGCGAGGAGAGATGCGTTTGAGAATCATGGATTCCGTCGTGAGAAAAGAGCACCATCATTCACCTCATAAGTTAATCTCTGAACTATGAAATCTGATCCTGCCAAAGCCGCTAAAGCTCGCGCACTAGTGGCATCCCTACTCTTTTTAGAGGCTGGGGTAATTTTTGCGCTGGCGTTGTGGTTGGTGGGGCTTACGATTTTTGCAGATTCATTTGAATTGCCGCCCTTGCTGGGAGTGCTGATATTTGCACTACTCGGCTCTGGCGGCCTGGCGGCTTCAGCTTTTGGTTATCGACGTGGCAAATACTTTGGAAGGTCGCCTTCAGTTCTAGCTAATTTAATCGCATTGGGAGTTGTTTCTTATATGTTCCAAGCACAGTGGTGGTTTGTTGGCGGAGCACTTGCAATTTTGGCGCTGACAACGCTGGTTGCTACGTTGCGTGCAGTTCCGACTAATCTGTAGAAAGTACTTTTTACCACTAATTAAATCCTGAAGATTTCTTTATGGAGTCGTACGTAGCTTTAGACTTAATTCACCACTCAACTATTTGATTGTCTTCCCACAAAACACCAGTGGTATCTCCTGGGTTAAATTCACGCAGCGCCAACCAGTTAGCAGTTGCCGCACCTTCAGCGGCAGTGCGCGGTGCATCAGGACCACCCATATCTGTTGCCGAATGATTAGGACAGATCGCATCAACTAAAACTCCGCGCGAACCGAGACCAGTTTCATGGGCAAGATTTCTCACAAAAGCGTTAACGCCAGCTTTACTAATTCGATATGGCGCAAGACCTCCTGCATTTCCTGGGCCAGACATTCGACCAAGGCAGGCTGAGTAAATAATTACTCGCCCCTTACGTGCTTCAACCATGACGGGTGCTATCGCATTTACTAATGTAAAAACCGAATCTAAATTAATGGTCATGACTCGGCGCCACTCTTGATCAGTTGTTTTTAAAGTCTTCGACATTTTTTCACTCATCACACCGTGGGCCAACATCAAAACATCGGGAGCAACTTGTTCAGTCGCAATCTGTTGGGCGATCGTACGAGTTGCAGCTATATCTTCAAGATCGACGATGTAAGAAGTAAATTTTTGTTGCGGAAATTGAGCGGCAATATCTGTTTGGGCTTGCGCCAACCGTGTTGGATCCTTGGCGATCATGGCTAGGTCAAAGCCAGCGCCAGCTAAAGCCTTGGCGCTTTCAAAACCTAGACCTCTACTTGCTCCTGTTACGACGGCTAATGGCATGACCAAACTCTGCCCGATTTAGCCCCTGTTTGTCCCCTGAAATCAGAGGAATTCCTATCGGGGTGGGTGTGGCGCATCTCGCGGAATCAGTTAGAAAAACTGTTTATGCTGGCGAGTCAGTGCCGATAGGCTTGCCCAGTAATCAACGCAAAAGGGGTTTGCCAGTGTCGGCACAGGATTTTGGCGCAAATGATTGGCTCGTCGATGAAATGTACGAGCAGTATTTGG
>JBBQRL010000027.1:0-14357 GCA_038214925.1 Candidatus Nanopelagicales bacterium
TATCTAATAACGTTGCACTAAATAAACCACCAACAACTAACGATGCCTCGTAGGCACCGCCAACAATCCAGGGCACATCAGGATTTTGATCGGCAAAGTTTTTAACCGTTGCTAAAACTTGATCGATAGAAAATATGCCGCTAACCCGTGGGCCTTGTGCTTCGCGCCCAGCAAATAAAGGGTGAGCATGTCCATCGCCAAAGGCGGGGATAACAAAGTGATTGGGAGCTAGATCTACTCGCAGATCATGAGGATCGTTAGCATCGACGGAAACAATTTTTCCATCCTCAATAATGAGCCCCAAAAGAGATTTACCGGCGACACCATGAATAGGTGCGCCGGTAAATAGAGTTCTCATGCGGATACTTTACTTATTCTGCAAAATCCCCGCCACGACCAGCTAATTTTTTACGATTTTTGGCAGGCCTATCAAATCTATAGATGAGAAGCAAAATCATTGCCGCAAAACCTAAAACGATAACTAGTCCAATATCCATAATTACGCGAGTACTGCCCACACGACGAGTGCAAAGATCGCCAAGCTAAGACCAACGATTGCAATTGCCGTTAGTGAAAGGAATGAACGTGATGCAGCGATTTTTTCAGCAAGTGCTGACTTATTCTCAATCTTGTTGAGATCTGCAACTAGCGCTTCAGCTTCGCGAATTACGGCGTACTGTGTAATTACTGCCAAGATTCCAGTTGCGGCGGCAACACCAATTGCCAAGTAACGTGCTGAGTCTGGCGCATCAGCGAACTTACCGAAAGCTGCAGTTACAAAAATAGCACCTAATACCAATGCGGGTGCCATCTGTGCACTAATAATCTGCTTACGATTGGCATTCCAAAGCTTTAACAGTTCAAGTTGATCCATGTGTGCACTTCTCTCTTCGTTAAGTCCGGCCTATCAGCCCTTGACTAAAGGGTAGGCGTTTGCCCCTCACTCGAGCAAGCCCAATCGCTATATTGGCGCCATGGATTTAGTAACTGACCGATTATTTCGTCATATGGCCTGGGCTAATGCATATGTTTTTGATCAAATCGCTAGCCAGCCAGATAGCAGCCTTAAAATGTCAGCACCAAATGACACATGGACCGTTGCCGAAATTTTGGAACATTTAACTGCTTCACGTTATGCCGACCTCCTAGATGGAACGGGCGATATCCCAACTCAAGTTCCAACAAATAATAAAGAAGTCGTTGAATTAAAACATTTATCGGCAACTTTCGATGCCCGTCTTCGTGAAGCGGCCAAAAACCCAATTGGCTTTGTTGAATTTACGAATTGGGAAGGTAGGCAGATTCGCCGTAACCGCGAAACGATATTGACTCAAGCCATTCACCACGCGACTGAACATCGCGCACAGATCGCCGGAATCTTTGCCAACCACGGCATGAAAGTTGTTGACTTAGATGAAATTGATTTTTGGGCTTTCGCCAACTACGAAGGCTTGGGCGACTAAAACCCACTTCTGAGATTAGACTTTACCTATGAAACTGCGAGCAGGCCTTGGTGCATTTATAACTGCCGTGTTGCTTGTTGCAACTTCGATACCAACGGCAAACGCGGTAAAAAATCCCGAAGATGGAACCAACTGCTCTTCGACCGTGAAGAAAAACGCGTTAGCCACCGTTAGAGGCCAAAGTCAGGCTATTGCAAAACAGAATTTTAAAACCGCGCGCTCGTATTCAGCTGCTTCCTTTCGCGCCGGTGTATCCGTAAAAGATTTCACTAACATCATTACTCAGGGTTATGCCTTCTTAGGTGATGCCAAAACCTTTGCAATCGTTGAGTGCAAAACCGAAGGTAAATCTGTCAGTCTGGCCGTGGAAATAATCGATCGTGCCAATGCCACGTACTACGTTTTCTATTTACTGGCTGTGCAAAGTAAAAAAGAGTTAGTTGCGCCAAATAAAACCGGCTACGGAATTGTGGCTGCCCAACTTGCCGAAAGCACTACTCCCGACGCTTAAATGCACAATGGCCGCCTCGTTAGAGACGGCCACCTGCATTAACTTATACGCGCTAAGTTCACGCTTTACTTACTTAGTTACAAATGGTGTTACATCAACATCTGGTGGCAAGATCACTGCATCAATTGCGTGAATGACACCGTTGCTTGCCATAACATCTGCGATTACAACATTGGCACCGTTAACAGTAACGCCACCCATTGTTGAAAGCTTTACAGTTTGACCTTCAACTGTTGGCACATCGCCATCTTTTACATCTGCTGCCATGACCATGCCTGATACAACGTGGTATGTCAGAATCTTTACAAGTGTTGCCTTATTTTCTGGAAGCAACAATGCATCTAGTACACCAGCTGGAAGCGCAGCAAATGCTGCATCCGTTGGTGCAAATACTGTGAATGGACCTTCGCCGCTTAGTGTCTCCACTAGATCAGCTGCTTTTAGTGCTGCAACTAATGTTGCAAATCCATCGGTAGCAACTGCGACATCAACAATTGTTCCAACCATCATTGTTTCTTTCATCATTGTTTCTTTAACTGCTGCCTTTGTTGAACTGCCGCACGCTGACAGAGTCAACGCTGCTGCCATTGCAAATGCGACAATTACTCCGCGACGCATAGTCTTCATATCTTGCTCCCTCTCGTTGGGATCTAATTGCCCCGATAAAGGGTAAATTGCGGGGCATAACACCGCATCTCGAAAGTAGTCATATCTTGCAAAATGCAAGGAATTTCAAATATTCACCTCTAGTTGTACTCAGTTCACACTCAGAAACTGACTGGGTTAGCATCTTGATTTAGGAAATTGCCACCTTTAGCGCCTGGGCCATCTCATCAAAACTCATGGTGTCTTTTGCTTTAACGCCACTGCTGCAAAGTCCGCACCGAACTTGCCACTGCCACCAGGTGAAATTGCCAAGCCCCAATTTGAAAGAGGTAACAAAAACTTTAGCCGGTAAAGTTTTACAGCGCATACAACGCTTGGGAATTGTTAATTTATTTACCACTTGTGTTTCAGCGCGATATCCACGGCGATAGACAAAGCCTAAGCCATAAAGATCAACATCTAATAAGAAAGAGCCCGGATTAACCGAGCGCTCAAAAAGCGCATCATCAAAATCTTTGTAGGCATAAAAACCACATTCACAATTGATTACCGGGGGCGTGTGTTCAGCATCTTTAGTGCAGACCGCGCTGGCATCAGCGGAGTAGATGTCACCGGTTAGTCCTGTGAAGGTTGGTATCCGGCCAGTAAGAAATGCCAACTTGAATCCATGCATTTCCTCGCTGGGAACGGCAAAGGCATCGCCGTAAGCAAACTTGTCTTGGTTAGTAGTGTTATTGAGAAACTCCGCATCACCAGCTCGGCCGATGAGATAAAAACCAATAATCGCAACAACGGGTGCAACTCCAATAAAAAAATATGAGGCTATTTTTATTACTTGCTGAGAAATAGGCGCACCTTCGCCACCTTCGAAACCACCCAATTGAAAAGTCACTGCAAGCAGGCCAAGCACCACAAATGGGTAGATCCGCAGAGTCTTGATGAAACGTCTGCGCCACTGGGCTACGATCATGTGCCAATTAAACACGGGCATAGCGTTTTACGTTAGATGGAAAAGGTAAGGCCCATTTCTGCCATGCCAGATTTCGGGGGCGGTGATAAATTTGGGTTCTCTTAGCGGAAGGTATGACTATGGCTGAAATTGGTGAGCCAGATCGAGTAGTTCGTCGTGAGCGCGAGACGCAGCCGATGGAAGTGCCGAGCGTGCCAACACCTGCCCTCGAACCAGCTAATTAAATTAATAAGGAGTAAATGAATTGAAAAACGTAATGGTGCGTCGCTCTTTAATTCTTGCTTTGGTAATTGCGCTTTCCCCAATATCAATTTCTTTCGCAGCTGATTCTGGTGCACCAACACCTGCACCAGTAGCAACTCCGACTCCAACACCAACCCCAACTCCAACACCTGTTGTAACCGCAACACCAACCCCAACTCCAACACCAACACCTGTCGTGATAGTTACACCAACCCCAACTCCAACGCCTGTTGTGATTGCAGCTCCAACTGCGAAATTGCTTTCCACGGAAATGGTCACTATTAGAGAGTTTGTGGAAGCTAAAGATTTTAAAACTGCTCGTGCGGCTTTGATCGAAGTTAATAAAGAGTTTCCCAACGATGCCGATGTCAATAATTTACTTGGCTTTACATCTCGTAAGTTAAAGATGTATTCGTCATCTGCGACTTATTACACTAAAGCGCTATCGATTAACCCAAAGCATTTAGGCGCACTTGAATATCAGGGTGAATTATTTATTGTGATGAAAAAAGTTCCCTTGGCTAAAAAGAATTTGGCAAAGTTAAAAGCCTTGTGCGGCGTCAAATGTGAGGAGTATCTTGATCTAAAAAAGGCGATCGGGAAAAAGTAAGCAACCGCACTCCTGGGGTATTAAAATCTCACTTTTGTTGTGAGACACTTGGCTAAAGTGATTCTCACTTTAGAAGAAGATGCCGGGAGAAAGATATGAAGCTCTCATCAAAGTCGCTAAACCTAAACACGATCGATAACGTCATCATTAAGTATCTAGACAAAGTCTCGTTACCGATTCTTCGTTACAGCCTGGCTATCATCTTTATCTGGTTTGGCGCATTAAAGCCCTTTGGCAACAGTCCCGCTAATGATTTAATTGCAAAGACCGTCTACTGGTTTGACCCCAATATCTTCATTCCAATCCTCGGTTATTGGGAAATCCTGATTGGTATTTGTCTGATCTACACACCTCTGACCCGAGTTGGGCTTTTTTTACTAGCACTCCAGATGCCTGGCACATTCCTGCCTCTGATTCTGCGTCCAGAAATCTGTTTCACTAATTTTCCCTTTGATCTGACTCTTGAGGGCCAGTACATTATTAAGAACCTGGTTTTAATCGGGGCGGCGCTGGTCGTAGGCAGCAAGGTTGCTCCTTTCTCAGAAAAGAAGAAATAGGCTTTCGCCATGAATATTGCAACTGTTGGTCGCTCGATGGGCATCGTTTTACTCGTCGCCGGAATCGCGCACTTTATTTATCCCAAGGGAATTGATGCAATTGTTCCAACCTTCTTGCCGGGTGGCCCACGACTGTGGGTTTATCTCAGCGGCCTAGCTGAAATTATTATCGGTATTGCATTACTAACTCCGATGTCATTAAAAATCGGTGCCACACCAGTTCGTTTATTAGCCGCGTATGGCGCAATCGCATTATTTATTGCCGTATATCCAGCAAACATAAAAATGGCGATCGACTGGAGCTCTCGCGCAATGCCATACCCACTTATTGCCTATGCCCGCTTGCCGCTGCAATTTGGATTAATTTACTGGGCTTGGGCAATCGTTAAGGCACTGCGAAAATAGCAAAGGCCTTGTAGATTTTGCTCGTGCAATCAATTGATGTAACGGGCGATTTAGTAGACCTATTCGAAGAACACTTTCAAGGTCTACACAGCGGTGGTGGTCGCAGCGATATTCAAGGCGGACAAAGCGCAGCAGATGAAGCGTTGGCTAATTTAGATGTTAAGGGTTATGCCAAAAAGCGTTCCCAAGTTCAACCCGTTAACACTCGCGGTGCCACAATGTTGTCACCATATATTCGACACAATCTAATTACTTTGCCGCAAGCATGGCGGGCAGTAAAGGCAGCGCCGTTTGCCGATAAAGAAAAATTTCAAGATGAATTAATGTGGCAGGAATACACCCGACATTTATATGCCCGCATTGGCACCAGACTTTTTCACAATCTGCGTTATGAACAAAATTGGAATACCGAAGACGATGGTTGGCCAAAAGGCATGGCTTGTGTTGATTCGGTCGTTGATGAATTAGAAACCCAAGGCTGGATCGTTAACCAAGCGCGCATGTGGTTAGCCTCGCAATGGAGCGTTCGCAACGAAGCTGGTTGGTTGCTGGGGCAAGAACGGATGTATCAAAACTTGCTCGATGGCTCGCGCGCGGCAAATCTTTCGGGTTGGCAATGGACAGTTGGATCTGCAACTGGCAAGCCATACGGCTTTGCCCGCTGGCAAGTAGAAAATCGTGCGCCAGGTTTATGTTTTAAATGTTCATTGAAAAAAGCCTGCCCGATTCAAGAGTTTAAAGATGTGTTGCCGTTAGAAGATGTCACGCCAGATTCACTTCTTGCCGCCGACCCTGACCCATCGGCAACAACTGGCCCGTTAACTCCGTTTAAAAACCGCACCCCCGAATACGTCATGCTAACTATTGATTCACTGGGGGATAGCGACCCGGCCTTAACCGCCAACCCAGACCTGCCCGTTGTCTTTGTTTTTAACGAGGCTGCACTTACCAAGCTGCAACTATCTAGCAAACGGATTTACTTTTACCTAGAGACTTTGCAAGACCTGGCAAAGCGGCGCAACCTGCAGGTTTACATCGGTAACCCATACACATTTGCCAGCGAAAATGCAGTTGCTATCACGCACGCACCAGTTCCCAGCTTTAATAAATTCAATAACCTAGCCGAAATCCATCCGTACCTATGGCTGCGTTTGCCACACGCAGGATCAGTGAAATCTTTTTCGGCCTGGCGTGGCAAGTTAAAGCCCTAGCAACTAGATTTTGCCTATGAATTCTCCAGCCTGGTTTCGAATTACTAAAAGCGCGCTAGCGGCTGTAATTATTGCGATTCCACTTGTAATGGCCACAAACCCGTCGGCAAAAGCTAACGAAATTAATTTAGCAATTCAAGAAGTTGATTTGCCAGAGATTCAAGTAGAAGGAACTCGCGGGGCGGCCCTGGCGGTATTAAAAGATGGCTCACTACTTTTGGGTGGTGGCCTGCGCGGTGACACACTCTTTATGTATTCCCAAAATAAATTAACAACAGTTGGCAAGGTCATGAAACAAAGTGAGCGCATTCGTGATTCTCGCCACGCCCCCACCGATATCGCAGTTTTGCAAGAAGATGCCATCACCGCTGAATTACTCATTTCCTATCCACAATTAACTTTAAATCCCGAATGTGTTCGTCTGGTTGTGTTTCGCTACACACTAAATAAAACAAAACAATCCATTCAAAAACGCGAACGCTGGTTTCAGGGCAAGCCCTGCGTACCCATTAGCGCCGTGCAACATGCAGCTGGGCGAATCGAAGTCATTGATAGCAAAACCGTTTACTTAACAACTGGTGACCTTGGCTTTCCAAAGATTAACCAAAGATCTGCCCGCGTCTGGCTAGGTGGCGTCTTTAAAGTAACTGCTAAATCGATTGTGCAGATTTCACAAGGCCATCGCAATCCGCAAGGGATTGTAAGAATTGGAAAATCGCTATATATCTCGGAACATGGCCCAAGCGGGGGAGATGAGCTGAATTTAATCAAGCAAGGCAAGGATTACGGTTGGCCCTTTGTTACTTACGGAAAACCTTACGGCGACGGCGACTATGTCAGCCCGACAAGTACTGGCACCCATGCCGGTTATGAAAAACCACTGCACTATTGGGATCCATCGGTTGCAACGACCGAGCTGATTCAACTGCCCGCTGGTCCGTTGTGGAAAGAAAGGCAATCTCAGATCGTCATGGGTACGTTAGTTGCAAAGCTTTTAATCTTCATCGAACTAATTGCCCCTAATCAAGTTGGCACCATTACATCTGTCGATGTAAACGAGCGCATCCGTGATTTAGAGCTAATGCCAGATGGCACCATGGTTGCTACCACTGATAGTGGCAAAGTTTTATTTATCTCGAATCGCTGATGCCTGAATTACCCGAAGTTGAAACCGTTCGAAGAGGGCTAGTCGAACTTGTACAGGGCTACACCATTAGATCGGCCCAAGATTTTCACGCTCGCGCACTTAAGCCAACATCACTTGCCCCGCTGCATAACCTAGTTGGCGCAAAGATCTCGGCCGTTAATCGCCGCGGTAAGTTTTTATGGTTCACCCTTAACCGCGATGAAGTCTTAGTCGCCCACCTTGGAATGTCTGGCCAATTTCTAGTCGCCCACCCAGATCGACCAGCGGCAAAACATGTGCGCGCTCGCTTTAATCTTTCCCGGGGCCTGCGAAGCCGTGAACTGATGTTTGTTGATCAACGAACCTTTGGTTGGTTATCTATCGAGCCGCTGGTAAATGGCATCGCTGCCCCGGCCACACACATAGCCCTTGATCCATTTGATCCTAACTTCGATAAGCAAGCGGTAATAACCCAGATTAGATCTCGCAAAGCGGCGATTAAATCCATCATTTTGAACCAAGAAATAATGAGCGGTGTTGGAAATATCTATGCCGATGAATCATTATGGCGAGCAAAGATTCACCCCGAAACACCATCGAATCAATTAAGCGCTCGCAAAGTTACTTCCCTTGTCGATTACGCCGCCGAAGTCATGAGTGAGGCGTTAGCACTTGGCGGAACTTCATTTGATGCCATGTATATAAACGTAAATGGCGAAAGCGGATTCTTTGATCAATCCTTAGCTGCCTATGGCCAAACCGGTAAACCATGCCCACGATGTGGCCGCCCCATTAAACGAATCGCTTTTGGCAATCGCTCTTCACATTTTTGCCCAAGGTGCCAAACCAAATAGTGGCACTCAGTCGTTATGTAACCTCAAAGCGATCAAACCTAAATGCGTGATTCAGGCGAAGCGAGTAAAACGAGCGGAGGATGAGGGATTTGAACCCTCGAGACTCTCGTCTACGCGTGTTCGAGACGCGCGCACTCGGCCGCTATGCGAATCCTCCATGACGGAGTTTAACTACAGATTTACCTAACTATTTCACTAATAAGGTTTTAGCCGGCACGATTTCGTGCCCGTACGTAATCACTGATGACATAGTCACCTAATCGATCAGTTGCCGGTGCTAAAACCTTTCCGCCATTTCGCCGGGCCATTGCATCCAGAAAACGAGCTAATCGTGGTTCATCGCCAAGTCGAAACCAGGAAATTACAATTTTGCGCCGAGTCATGGCATCGATTTGGGCAACGGTTTCGGCGATAGTCTCTTGCGAAGGTGGCCAATCAAACCAAGCCCCACCGCTGCCATCTAAGTGCGCAGTTGGTTCACCATCGGTTACGACCATCACAATCTTCTGCGTCCCCGGATGGCGATCTAAAAACCGTCCCGCCAACATCAGTGCGTGTTGCAAATTAGTTCCCGGAACATAACTTGCTTGTAAATCTGGAATCTCCATGGGATCTACTACCCTGGCCAAATTTGCAAAACCAATTACTTGCAGCGCATCTAATGGATATTTCGATGCCGTTAAAGCATGCAGTGCCAAGGCCATAGTTTTGGCCGCACTCCACGTTCCATTTGCATCCATGGATGAAGATTGATCAACTAACAAGGCAATGGCTGCGCGCGAAACACTTTCAGTTTCGGCAACGGCAAAATCATCTGGATCAATTAATTTGCTAGAACCAGTTGTGACTCGGCGCAGCGATGCGTTTTGAACAGATCGCACAACATCAATTGCTTTGTCATCACCAAATTGCCATGGCCGATGCGTACCAGTTGGTTCACCAGCAGCGCCAGCATCTAAATTGTCATGATCGCCACGTTCTGAACCACTTATCTGATCAAAGACTTCCCGCAAGGCTGCCTGGCCAATTCGGCGAACCGCCTTTGGGCTAAGGCGCAGGCTTTCACCTTCGCCAAGGAAAAATCCCTGCTCTACTAATTCACGTTGCATTTTTTCTAGCGCAGCCAAATCATCGCGCATCGACCGGCCCAACATTCGCTCTAATGCATCTGGATCGATCTGTGAAAAATCAGCTAACTCTTCGGCATCAGATAACTGCGACATCAAATTCTCTAGATCAGATAGTTCGGCAAGTGCGCGGGTTGCATCAGGTAGCCCAAGTGATGCCTCGCCAGTTAGCCCAGCACCTCGTTGGCGAGAAAATTCAGGTCGAAGCATCTGAAGATTTTTTTGCAGTTGTGCCATCTCATCTTCTAATCCCATCCCTTCAAGGGCCTGTGCCATGGCTTCGGCTAATTCGGCCCGTTGTTCGGGGCTCATTGAAGCAAGCATGCGCTGCATAGCCGCCGACTGACGGGCTAAATCATCGATAAATTCATCTAACGTTTCAGGCGCATCCGGAAAAAACTCTTTATGTTTTTCGATGAACTCTTTGTAATCTTCATTGGTCGCCGCACCAGCAAGGTTTGCCTCAAGTAAGGCATTGAGATCTTGAATCATCTCCTTCATTGCAGCTTGGACTTGTGGGTCGGACATATCTTGGGCTGCTTGACTTAAGCCAGCAAACTGTTGATCAATCACATCTTTGCGCAACCGATCTTCTATCTGCTTAAAGAGTTCGGCCGCCTCGGCAGATTTCCAATCGTATTTGCTTAATTCGGTTAGGGCGCGGGGCACATCGTTTGGCAATGCATCTAAAACAGATTCGGCAAAACGTGCATCATCAGATGGATCTGGAAATAGGGCGGCACGTTCTAGATCAACGGCCTTGTCTAACATCTCGCGCAGATCGCTGAGCAATCCATTCATCTGTCCAGATTCACGAAGTTCTTTTCGTTTTTCCCGTAACTGGCGCGCCATTTCAGCAAGCCCTTTTCGATCTTGGCCACCTGATCGCATAAATTCACGCAACGCTTCTTGCACCGATTGGCCTTGCAAGATCTTTTTTCCAATTTCATCAACAGCCCCACCCGCATCGGCCCGCCGGGCAAGTGGATCTGGACCACCCCGAAAGCGGCGATATAGAGATGGACGAGCGCGGCTCATTTTTTAGTTTTCCACTACCGGATTATTTTTTGGGGGAGTACCGGCATATGTAACCACTTTGCCACTCTCATCTTTATCAATGCGACGTGTTAGCCACAAACCTTCGGCGGCAAATTCAATACAAGCTGCCGTTAGACCAGCGGATTCGACCATGCCATCTTCAGCCGATGAAACAATTGCACCGAGTCCCTCCATTGGGCCAATCGCCGACAAAATATCTTTACTGCTCATGACATCAGATGTAGCCAAAGTATTGCCGGCATCAAACCATTCCACTAAATTCGTTAAAAATGTGCGCGTGCTTTGGCCACCCAAATGAATACGCCACGACTCGGCCGTTGCCTGCCGAGCAAGCAATACCAACGTCTCTTCTTCGTATCCTTCTTCGGTCACATCAAATTCAACTTTGCCGCGCAGCGATGGCACCACATCGATTAAATCACCGATCCGAGCAACGGGTTGATCATCCCCGGCAATGGCTGCCCGTCGCAGCGCCGCCCCAGATAATTCTTCGACGCAAGCAATTGCAAAGCGGGCCGAAACTCCACTTCGCTGATCAATTGCTTCCGATTCTCTGACCGCACGAGTAAATCGGGCGACGATATCTAACATGTGTCGCGGAATCACAGCAGCAATCTTTGCCTCTTGTTGCAACAATGCAATTTCAAGATCAAGATCTAGTGGGTAGTGTGTACGAATTTCCGCACCAAAGCGATCTTTTAACGGCGTAATAATGCGCCCGCGGTTTGTGTAATCCTCTGGGTTAGCACTTGCCACGACCAACATATCTAACGGTAACCGCAAGTTATAACCCCGCACCTGAATGTCGCGCTCTTCTAAAACATTGAGCAACGCCACTTGAATTCGCTCGACCAGATCTGGCAATTCATTAATTGCAAATATTCCACGATTTGTTCGAGGCACTAATCCAAAGTGAATCGTCTCTGGATCACCCAGTGATCGACCTTCGGCGACTTTGATTGGGTCAACATCGCCCACTAAATCACCAACCGAAGTATCGGGAGTAGCTAATTTTTCTCCGTAGCGCTGACTGCGGTGGCGATAATCAATTGCTAGCGTGTCACCAACTTCGATAGCTAATCTGCGACATCTGGCGCAGACCGGCGCAGTTGGTTCATCATTGATTTCACAACCGGCAACAAATGGCAGCCATTCATCCAACAACGAGATCAGCGAACGAATTAGCCGTGTCTTTCCCTGTCCACGTTCACCTAGCAAGACAAAGTCGTGGCCCGCTAATATCGCACGCTCTACTTGTGGCCCTACCGTATTTTCAAAGCCAACAATTCCAGGAAGTGTTACTTCGCCATTACCTAACCGGCGTAGCAAATTTTCCTGTAACTCTTGTTTTACGGTCCGGGCAACATATCCAGTCGCAAGAAGTGCAGCGAGATCACGTGGCAGATTAACGGGGGGTGTGGGCGCAAAATTACTCATACGTAGAAATTACGCTACCTGCATTAAACCCGCCATCTGATTTTTAAGCTGGAAAAACTTTATTTATGAAGCAAATGCCTCAACTGGCAGATCACGCGCTCCATCTAGTAACCCGGCAACAATGGTTGTTGCAACAGCCAACGGCGTTAAACCTTCGGGCAACTTGGGCGCACTGCCGGCAATTGGCCGATTAGCTAAACCAGTTTCAGTATGAGGCGGTCTGGCATCGATCACATCAATTTTTAAACGTCTAAATTCGCGAGTTGCCGCAATCATTGCGCCCCAAACGGCAGCTTTTGACGCACTGTATGCAGCCATTCCAGCCATTGGCGCCTGCGCGACAACTGCAGAAATATTGAGAAAGAAACCACCTTCGGTAATGAGCGAAGCACTCTCGCGCAACATAACAATTGGTGCAATCGAATTAATTGCAAACAAATCCGTCAACGTTTTGTTATCTAAATCCTTCAAATCACCAAAGGCAACAACACCGGCGGCATTTACAACACCATCAAATGGCGCCAACTCTTTTAACGCCGCAGCAATGGCATCGCCATCACGAATATCGGCAATGGCAGATCGCCTAACAACAGTTACATCCAAAAGGCTGGCATCTCGAACAACGCCGCTAACAATCGCACCCGCATTTACTAACTGCGCCGCAATCTGTGTACCCAGCACACCCGTTGCTCCGACAACCACAACATGCTTACCATTTAGATCACGAGCCATTTCAAACCAGCCTCTACCGTAGGACTTACTAGTACCCCTAATGTAACCAATAACCCCACGCTCGTCCTTTTGAGTAATCCCAGCTAATTTCATCCCACGTAATAATTACTAACTTGAGTAAAATTACCCAATCATGAGCGAGCAAAACCCGGAACTAGATATCGAGAGCTTATCTTCCGAGGAGTTCACCACCCAATCAATCTTGCGCCGCTTGCCAAATTCTCGACTAGAAATCCACGTAACTAGAACAAATAAAATCTTCGAAATTTATGTTGACCAAAGACTGCTCCTTAAAATAGATAAAAGGGGAGTCAAGTACTGCTTTCCATCCAGACGCAAACGAAACATCAAATGGGAGACCACACCAAAAACCGCGTTACCCCGAACCATCGATTACATCTTGCGCGACCTAGCCCAAGCAGATTACGACGTCCTGTCACCAACTAATAAACCCTTGGCCAAGCGACCCATGCACATCAGCCGCTTTACCCGCTGCCCAATCTGCAAAGAAAAAGGCGGCGTCAAAGTAATCCTTCGGACCGACACCGTTACCGAAGAGAACTCCGAGATCTACACACCCGTTAGTCGATCCATGGATATCAACGGCGCCGAGATGAAGTGCACTCTGTGTGGCTGGATGGGAATCCGCGAGGAGTTAAACCGAAGGGCCCGAATACCTCGTGACTAATTAATTACCTAAAGACTCTGACCATTCCCCTATTTCAATAACCTACTTAAATTGGTAATTTTTACCTATGAATCGTCTGCGCCTCGTACTTGCCATATTAGTTTCCCTAACGCTAATTACCGCTGCACCTTCGAACGCGGCAGTTAAGGCTGGAGCTAAATGCACAAAGGCGGGCGCCACTTCGACAGTCAGTGGCAAGAAGTTTACCTGCATTAAATCTGGAAACAAATTGGCGTGGAATAAAGGCGTTGCAACGAAAGCAGGTGCAAAACCAGCAATTAACCCGGTGTTAAAACCAGCAGAACCAACACCAACTCCTGTTGCTACGCCAACTCCAACCCCACAAGTTCTGCTTCCAACCGAGGGAACCACTTGCCCAAAACTTGGCGTAAAAATCTCCAACAGTATTGGGTATATGAAATGCGTTTGGATAGGCGGCCTTACTAATGATTTTCTCAAGAATGTTCAGTGGCGTTACTACCCAAACGCCAAAGTTCCGAAAACGAGTAATTTTTCGACAACCCCAGTAGAAAAAGCTATTTGTGAAAGTTCAGGGGACACTTTTAGCATTGCTGGTGGAATTCTGGAATGTCGTTGGACCACTGGAAGAAAACTGCAGTGGATCAAAGTAAATACAACAAAAAATTCTTTTATAAACGCAAAAAGTCCGGTAGCGATAGATATCTGTAAATTACAAAATAGCGCTGCAGTGCCACCCAAAAATGCTAGGGATGCCGGTGGTGGCTTAGTTGGGTTTC
>JBBQRL010000028.1:0-13435 GCA_038214925.1 Candidatus Nanopelagicales bacterium
ACTCACCCAAGCGACATCAATTGCGATCTTGTCGGCCAACTACATGGCGGCAAAGCCGAACTGTAAAACCTAAAGTAAATAACTGGTTTTGCAGACACATAGATCGTAAATCTGACAACTCGGTCGCAGTTGAACGTCGAACATCTACGTTATCAATGGTGATCACACCTGCATGCAATGATAAGTCGCCAGCAATTGCAGCCAGTAACGTGGACTTACCAGAACCATTTGGCCCAATAATCGCCGTAATCTGGCCAGCCGGAATCTGTTCGGTTACCTGATTGATGACCAACTGTCGATCTCGAAAAACCGTAATATTTTTTAAAGTAATCATTGCATTTTCCAAATATTATTTTTAACGGTAACTAGTGCAATTAAGACTGGTGCACCGACAAGTGAGGTTAATAAACCAATTGATAATTCATTGGGCTGGGCGATTGTGCGTGCTAGCGAATCGGCGGTAACGACAATGAAACTTCCAATTACGCCGGTTTGAGCGATCAGATATTTGTGGGCTGGACCGTAAATAAAGCGGGCAATATGCGGTGCAGCTAGGCCAATAAAGGCGATACTTCCAACTGTACTAACGGCTCCACCAGCAAGTAACGAAAGTGAAATTAGCGCCAGTAAACGAATTCGCCTGACATCAACACCTAAATGAAAGGCCGTTGCATCCCCTAAGGAAAGGCGATCAAGTGATGGCGCGATTTTCCAAGCAATTAAAATGCCGGCAACAGTTGTTAGAGAAATTCCAATTAAATTTTCCGGAGTAATCAGTGCCAATGATCCAAAACTCCAAAAGGAAATAGATCTGGCATCGGCGCGATCGACCATAGCGCTGAGCAAAGCCACTAAAGACGTGAGCAACGCCGAAACAGCGATACCAACAATAATGAGTGCAAATGATGACAAGGCCCGACCCAGCGAGGCCAATTTAAAAGTCAGCGCCGTTGCCAGCAGCGCCCCTATTACCGCAAAGGCAACTGCTCCTAATGAACCCACTTGAACAATGCCTAGAAGAATTCCAAGAATTGCGCCAAATGATGCACCAGCTGAAGTTCCAAGAATTGCTGGTTCGGCTAGGGCGTTATTACATGCACCTTGGGCCATTAATCCAGCGATAGCAAGTGCTGCGCCGACAATAATTGCAGCGCCAACACGAGGAATTCGAATCTGCCACAAGATTTCATTGCTTCCTGGATTGATTAAGGCCGACCAAAAACCATTGATCTGTGTTGCACCAACCATGAGGCCAACAAAAACTGAGGCCAGTAATAAAGCAATTGTAAATGCAGGAGCAGACTTTTTCATTGATTTACCGCATCAATCGCTTTAGCTAGTTGATTAACTAAAGAATACGTACGTGGTCCAAAAGAGAGAAGTAGTGAGTCATCGACATCGATAATGGCGGCGTTTTTACCGGCCTTAGTTTGGGCCACACCTGGTAACTTGATTAAACCTTGTACTCCACCGACTGATTCCAAACCTTTACTCATTACTAAAATGACATCAGGGTTAAGCTCGGCCAAACTTTCCGCCGTTAAGGTATTAAATGCGCGCGGAAGTTTTTCTGCGCCAACATCTGTGGCGCCAACAGCTGCCAACATGGAATCGGTGCCAGAACCAGGACCGCCAATTAAATAGATGGAAGAAGTGCCACGTAAATATAAAAACGCTACCTTTGGGTTTCCGGTAACTTTAGTAAATTGAGAAGTCGCACTTAACTTGGCAATCAAGGCTGCGCCGGCTTTTTCGGCGCCAATCACTTGGCTGACTGCAGTAATTTTTGGCGCGATATCGGCCAGCGTCCAACTCTCAGGGGTTTCCACGATTTTTATACCAGCGGATCTGATTTGATCGAGCGCAACCTTTGGGCCAGTTGATGCATCGATTATTACTAGATCTGGCTTTAAAGAGATAATTTTTTCTGGAATCACTTGGTGGCCCGAAGTTACGATCGGTACATCCGAAAGCGCAGATTCGGTGCTAGAAATATCTCGGCCAATCACAAGTGATTTTGCATTCAAAGCGAGCATGATCTCGGCGACGCCATTAGCTAAAACTATGACTCGCGACACTGAAAAATTACTTTGATCGGCAACCGCGACCGCCGATATTTCATTTTGCGAAATCGTAAATGAGTTAAGAGCCTGTGAATTAGCGCACCCGGTGAGGGCAAAAACTAATGCGATGACACTCAATTTCTTCATGTGTACAGTCTGCCAAAACTTTGTCCAACAAATATCCGTGTCCTGTCGGATAAGGCCGGCCCGCAATCGACCTAATCTTTTACCCATGAAGCGCGTCTTGATACTTCTTTTGCTGTTGCCCCTGATGGGTCTGACATCAGCTTCGGCTGCAACCGTAAAGGGTGGGCAAGGGCAAAAATTAACCACCTCGAAATCGGTAGCAAAAAATGGTTCGACCATAACTGTTACCGGAAATCATTTCGATGAAACGGTTGGGATTTATCTTTCTTACTGTGTCATTCAAAAGAAAGGCGTGCTGCCTTCACCGTGTGGTGGCGGTATCAATAAAGCAGGAGTTGGTGATGCCTCTTTCTGGATCTCATCTAATCCCCCACCATATGGTGTTGGGCTAGCGCAAGAGTTTCTACCAGGCGGTCGCTTTACCCAAAGGCTTCAGGTAACTAGAAAGATAGGAAAATTTGATTGCAAGAAAGTTATTTGCGCAGTCACTGTTCGCGCCGATCACTTACGCGGCAATGATCGAAGTTACGACTTATTTATCCCAATAAAAATCAAATAGAAAAATACCCAAGGAGAAAAAATTGAAAAAGTTAGCAATTGTTATCGCATTATTTACCTCGTTATTATTACCTACCCAAGCCCAAGCTGCACAAACCCAATTAATTGGCTCGACTTTAACTAACCTAGATTTCCAGGGCGCCAACGTGGCGATACTCCTCTCGAGCTTTCCAGCTAAGGGTGGTTTATATATCCAACAGTGCCAAGAAGGCGTTGCCGGTGTCCGACCAGCAATTTGCAACAAGGCAGCTGAATTGTGGATTTCAAATGAGCGGGGAGCATCATTTACCCCAACATCTGTCATTGTCTTTAAGCCCGCTGGTGTTTTCACATCAGGTACGGTCAACGTTGATTGCACTGTAACTAAGTGCGGTCTGTTCTTACGGTATGACCACACAATTCGTGGTGATTTTTCCGAGGATCAATTTCTGCCATTAACTTTTAAGCCAGCTGATTCAAATGTTGTAGTTCTGCCAACTGATGAAATCTCGGCAAGTATCAATAGCGTAACAATCAGTACTCGTGATTCATTTCTCTTGGGTTACCGTGAGTTAGTAACCATTGTGGCAACCTCAAAATCTGGCGCGGCGCTAACCATTGAATCACTCGCACCAGAGTGCACCGTAGTCAATGGCAAATTAACCGCCCTAACTGGCACAGGCTTGTGCAGCATTGCCGTAACTTCGGCCGGTAGCCCAACTTCTGCGGCGACAACTGTTCGTTTTCCGATTCAATTGAAAATGGGAGTGCAAGTAGTTCCAAATATCAAAGCTGTGACAGCTTCAAAAGTTGGTGTAAAAACCGCTTTAGCTAAGACCACAAATTACGGTGAAAAGATTAAGTACACAACAAGTGGACGCTGTTCAATTACCGGAAATACCTTGATCCGACAAAGTGATTGCACCATTACGGCAACTGCCGCTGGCAAGAAAGATAGCTACGACGCGCTTAAGTTCTCTTTTACGGTTAAGCGAAAATAAATTAAATTGCGGCTAGGCCACTGGTGCAAAATGCTTGAGCAGATTTAATCTCAGCTTTTGCATCGTGGCCAGCTTCAATTCGCTTGGTTGAAACATCAGTTACCGCTTGAATAAAAGCCAAAGCGCGAGTTGTATCTGAAACACCAATCTCTTCTAGCGCAGTTACAAGTGGGGCCAACAAAGTTCGGTGTGCATTTCTAATCTGATGCGAGCGATCCTGCGGCAAAGTCGTCATGTTCAAAGCCTTTGCCAATAAATGGCGACCATCGGCAATGTAGGTCAAGGCCGCTTCCACCCACATTTGAATTCGATCTGCGGCATCAGTGCTTGTAGCTACTTCTTGTGCAAGATACTCCGCAAAATTACTGAGCTCATCAATTACTAGATCAGCAACTAATTCGGCGCTGCTACCAAAATATTCGTACACCGATGTTCTGGAAAGTCCGGCTCGCGTGGCAACTGCGGCAACAGTAATTGCCGAGCCACCTGATTCGAGGGCGATACTTGCGGCAGCCTCGATTAACTGGTTGCGCCGCCAATCGCGGTGCTGTGCCAGAGTAGGGGTTTCGATGCGAGGCATAGTTTTATTCTTCCATGCTCTCGGCCAGTCTGCGCAGCGAGTCTCGGACAACGGCTGAATCTGAGGTTCTCCATAGAGGCGGCATTGAATTAAGTAACGTTGATCCATATCGCTTCGTCACAATTCGCGAATCTAAGATCGCAACAACGCCGCGATCATCAACTGATCTGATTAATCGACCGGTTCCTTGAGCTAGTAAAAGCGCTGCCCTGGGTAGCGAAATCTGCATAAAGCCACTTCCGCCAGCGGCATCGGCTTGGGCCGCGCGCGCACTCATGACCGGTTCATCGGGACGTGGAAATGGAATCCGATCGATCGCGACCAAAATACAACTATTTCCCGGAACATCTACACCCTGCCAGAGCGACATTGTGCCAAGCAAAACAGAGGTTTCATCCTTTGCGAATCTGGCAACGAGTGGACCAACGGCGTCGCCACGTTTTTGGGTAATTATTTTTATTGGTAACTCTTCTAAAACTTTACGCAAATGTGCATCAGCTGCTTCTACCCCACGCCAAGAAGAAAATAAGGCAAGGGTTCGTCCGCCTGCAGCATCAATGAGTTCACCAAGTTCGGTCAGTACTTCTTGGCTCGGTCCATCTCGTCCTGGTTCTGGTAAATGTTTTGGCATATATAAAACACCTTGATTAGCAAAATCAAATGGTGAGCCAACATCTAGCATCTGTAAATTAGCTGGGTCGATCTCATCATCGCGCAATTCTGCATTTAATTCTTCGCCGATTACAAAACCAATTGACTTGGCCATTGAATCAAAGCCCTTGCCAACTGTTAGCGTTGCCGACGTTGCAATCACTGGGGACTTAGTCAGCAGGTTTTCTCGCAAAACTTCTGAGACTGATAATGGAGCAAGATACAGAGTTGAAAATGTTGGCTCGTACCAAAGTACTAGCCCGTCTCCCAGTTTTAGTAATTTAGCGGCAGTTGTTGCGATCTCATTGACGGCGCCTTTAACGCGTGCTCGCTCCGTTAATGCATCAGTGTCAATAATTTCATCATCAGCTAACAAAAACTGAACGATCGCCTTTGAATTTTCGGCGATTTTTCGAATTGGTGATTCCAATGACTGTGGAATCACTTCTAGCCGACCCTGTGAAGTGAGATCTCCTTTAATGCCGTCACCATAATCAACCATCGATTCGTGAAAATCGTTTGCTGCTTTATGAAAAGCATCGGAAAGCTTGCCCGGCATGAATTTTCTGGCCATAGCGGCGGCGCGCAATACACGATTAGAAGTTAGCTCCTCCGTTACCGCTTGTGTTGCGCGATCCATGAACTCGTGCGCTTCATCTAAAATCACACAATCACGCTCAGGGAGAATCTTGTGTGAATCAACGATTTCGATAGCTAATAAGGTGTGGTTTGTGACGACAATATCGGCAGTTTGCGCTTTCGCTTTGGCGTTTACCGCAAAGCATTTCCCGCCAAATTCGCAGATTTCAGCGCCGACACATTCACGACCCGAAACACTATTAGCTGCCCATACTCTTCGATCAACTTCGGGGGCGTCGTCTCGATCGCCACTGACACCTGGAGTTTTAGCCCAATCGATTAAACGCTTAGCATCTTTTTCAAGGGATGAAACTTCTAAAATAAGCGCGCCGTCGGCATCAACATCATCACTATTCATTTTTTGTAGGCAGACATAGTTGCCAACGCCTTTGTAAATTGCATAGGTGATTGATCGGCCAAGCTCTTTTTCTAAAGCAGGTACAACTGCGGGTAAATCGCGATCGATTAATTGTCGCTGCAATGCCAAGGTGGCCGTTGCTACTAAGACTTTCCGGCCATGAACAATTCCTGGTACTAAATACGCTAAAGATTTACCAGTTCCAGTTCCGGCTTGAACCATGAGGTGATGTCGATTTGTTAACGCGTTAGCCACGGCTTCAGCCATTTCGATCTGACCTTCGCGCGGGGCGCCACCAATTGCCGCTACGGCTACTTCTAGGGCTTTCCGAACTTTTGCCGACATATCGCTCATTAGAGCGCCATCAAATCCATAAACTCATCTACCGGAGTTGATGCTAACGTGTTGTAATCAAGTGAAAGTTCTAAAATCTTTTTCTGCTTATCGGCGTCATAAATCCGTGCCAAGTTTGTTTTGTACTTCTCGATCAACAATGGGATTCCTTCAGTACGACGCAGCGCATGTCCGATTGGATACTCAACGGCTACTTCCCCTAATTTTGTGCCATCAGTAAATTCGATAGTGATTGCGTTGGCAATCGAGCGCTTTTCGGGGTCGTGATAGTCAGCGGTGTAATTGGTATCTTCCACACACACTATTTTTTCGCGAAGCGCGTCGATGCGCTGATCCGCCGCAATATCTTCTTCATAATCGCGCGCAGTTAAGCGACCAAAAATTAATGGAACTGCAACCATATATTGAATGCTGTGATCACGATCGGCTGGGTTGTTCAGCGGACCTTTTTTATCGATGATTCGAATACAAGCCTCGTGCGTACGAATTGTTACTTTTTTGATATCTGCCTGTGTCTTACCGGCGGCATTCATCTGGCCAAATAAAATCATGGCCGCTTCAACGGCTGTTTGTGAGTGAAACTCTGCTGGAAAAGAGATTTTAAAGAGGATATTTTCCATGACGTATGTTCCGTACGGGCGTTGAAATGTAAAGGCATTACCTTTAAATGAAACATCATAAAAGCCCCACGTTTTTGCAGTTAAGGCCGACGGGTAACCCATCTCGCCAGTTTGTGCGATCAATGCCAAGCGAACTGCACGTGATGTTGCATCGCCGGCCGCCCACGACTTTCTAGATCCTGCGTTTGGAAAATGGCGATATGTTCGAAGTGATTGTCCATCAACCCAAGCAAGTGAAACGGCAGCTAGGGCTTGATCGCGGGTCAAGCCAAGCATCTGTGCCACGACTGCCGTTGAAGCAACTTTGACCAAAACGACGTGGTCTAAGCCAACTTTATTAAATGAGTTTTCTAAAGCAATACATCCTTGGATCTCATGTGCTTTGATCATGGCCGTTAAGACATCTTTAATTGTGAATTTCTTTTCAGTAGTGCGTGAGAGCCAATCGGCAGTTGCCAAAATTGCACCTAAGTTATCTGATGGATGTCCCCATTCAGCGGCCAGCCAAGTATCGTTAAAATCTAACCAACGAATCATGGCGCCGATATTAAAAGCACCCTGCACTGGATCTAGAACATGTGTTGTTCCAGGAATCTTGACTCCATTTTTTACAGTCAAGCCAGAAACAACTGGCCCCATTAGTTTTGTACATGCTTCATATTCCAACGCTTCCAGACCGCAGCCCAACGTATCTAAAAAACAGTTCCAGGCAGTTTCATATGCCACCGATGAGGTGACCTGATAATTAAGTGCATAATCAACGATATCGATGATCTCTTGATCGTACGGTTGAATGCTCTTCGCTGCCTGGCCTGACATGGTTATCGCTTTTCGATTGGGACAAAGGCAAGATCTTCCGGGCCAACATATGTAGCCGTTGGGCGAATAATCTTTCCATCAAGACGTTGTTCGATTACATGTGCAGTCCATCCGGAAATGCGTGCCATCACGAATAGTGGTGTGAAATAGTTGACCGGAATATTCATGGAATCGTAGGCAACAGCTGAAAACCAGTCCACATTAGGGAACATTTTTTTAGCATCCCACATTACTGTTTCAATCCGATCCGCGATTTCATATAAGTTCTCTTTACCAGCTTCAAGCGCAAGTTCTTTGGTAACAACTTTTACAATTTCATGTCGGGGATCAGACACGGTATAGACCGGATGACCAAAACCAATCACAACTTCTTTTGTCTCTAACCGCTTGCGGATATCAGCTTCGGCGTCGTCAGCTGTTTTGTAACGAAGTTGAATTTCAAGTGCGACTTCATTAGCACCGCCGTGCTTTGGACCACTGAGTGCACCAATAGATCCAGCAACACATGAGTACATATCGGCGCCGGTTCCAGCAATTACACGCCCGGTAAATGTTGAGGCGTTAAATTCATGTTCGGCATATAAAACAAGTGATTCGTGCATCGCTCTTTCCCACAGCGCACTTGGCTTTTCACCATGTAATAAGTGCAAGAAGTGAGCACCGATTGAGTTATCGTCAGTCTCCACTTCAATCTTTTTTCCATTATTTGCAAAGTGATGCCAGTAGCCAAGGATCGATCCAGTTTTAGCCAGCATTGAATCAGCAATGTCGCGTGCTTCGATTTCAGTGTGAGCTGTGGACTCTGGATTTATTGCACCCAAAGCTGAAAATGCAGTTCGCAAAACATCCATAGCATGTGCTGTGGCCGGAATTTGCTCGAGAACTGTTTTTAATTGCGGCGAAAGAGCACGTAAACCGCGTAGTTTTGCCTTGTACATATCTAATTGAGTTTGAGTTGGAAGGCTGCCATGAACCAATAAATAGGCGACTTCCTCAAACTGACAATTAATCGCTAAATCTTTGATGCTGTAGCCACGGTAGTGAAGATCGCCGCCACCGACTGTGCTAAGGGCGGTACTTCCTGCTGGAACACCTGAAAGTGCTACCGATTTTTTCGCTTTGAATTCAGTCATGATCCCTTATCCGTTGTCTTCGCCTAGTGTTTGGTCCAGCGCTTTTTCATACTCATAGTAATTAATCACTTGGTACAACTCTTCTCTTGTCTGCATTGTGTCGATCACATGTGCCTGAGTGCCATCGCGCCTGATAGCTGTATAAACATTCTCAGCCGCCTTATTCATGGCTCTAAAGCTAGATAATGGATACAAAATCATTCCTACACCGTTGGCGGCAAGTTCATCTTTGCTAAATAGCGGAGTCAAACCAAATTCGGTGATGTTTGCCAAAATTGGCTTTGTAACGGCGCTACTAAAAGTTTTGTAATCAGCCAATGTGACAATAGCTTCTGGGAAAATTAAGTCAGCACCTGCTTCAATGTAGGCATGAACTCTTTCTAGCGCTAAATCAATTCCCTCGTTTGCGATCGCATCGGTGCGGGCCATAATTGAAAAATTATCATCGGTGCGGGCATCGACCGCGGCTTTAATTCGATCCACCATTTCGCCCTTAGCGACGATTGCTTTGTTAGGCCGGTGTCCACAACGTTTTGCGCCTTCTTGATCTTCAATGTGCATCGCCGCTGCGCCAGCCTTGATCAAATCTTTTACCGTTCTTCCAATGTTAAAAGCTGATGCACCAAAACCAGTATCAGCATCGACTAACAATGGGGTATCGCAAACATTTGTAATACGTCGAACATCCGTTAAAACATCCTCCAGTGTTGTAATTCCAAGATCCGGAATTCCCATTGAACCAGCGGCGACTCCGCCACCGGATAAATAGATGGCGCGATAACCGGCACGCTTGGCAAGCAGGGCATGGTTAGCGTTGATAGTTCCGACGATTTGAAGCGGAGACTCTTCAAGAAGCGCCTTTTTAAATGCAGCTCCTGCGCTATGCGTACTCATAGATAGGAGTCTAACGACGATGGCCCCAGCATCAAACTTGGCACTTTACGCGCGCAAATGCAACAGTTCTATTACCGCAACTGCGGCGTCAAATCCCTTATCTTCTGAACTGCCGGCAACGCCAGATCGGGCTTTTGCCTGATCGAGATCGTTACACATCAAAACGCCGTAGCCAATTGGTTTACTAAATTTTAAACTCACGTCGATTACTCCCTGTGTGACGCCTTGGCAGACATAATCAAAGTGTGGGGTCGCTCCCTTGAGTACTAATCCAACTGCCACAACGCCATCAAAGCCTTGCTCGAATGCGTATTGGGCAGCTAGTGGAATTTCAAAGGAGCCAGGCACATAGATAACTTCTACCTGCGTAATTGCTGCGGTAGCCAATGCACGTTGTGCACCTGCTACTAAGTCATTACAAAGATCAAGATGCCACGAGGAAGAGATAATCGCGACCTTTGCCGTTGGTAGAGATTTCGTTTCGATGGAAGGTGCATGTCCGGCCATTTATTTCACTCCTCGCAGATGTCCTAGTTTGCTCTCTTTTGTAGCTAAATATTTTTCATTAAATTGATTGATCGGTGTATCTAGATGGCGCTGAGTACAACTAACACCAGCGGCCACAACGGCAGCTACTTTCTCGGGGTTATTTGTTAACAATGTAATAGCAGAGAGGTTGAGATTTGAAACGATTGCAACGGCCTCGCTCCAGTTTCGAGCATCGACTTGATGACCTAATTCAAGATTTGCCTCAACCGTATCCATGCCTTGATCTTGCAGTTGGTAGGCCTTAATTTTCTCGGATAATCCAATTCCACGACCTTCGTGATTGCGTAAGTAAATAATGTAGCCATAACCACTTGCCTCAATCAGTGAAATTGATTGCTCTAGCTGATCGCCGCAGTCACAGCGTTGTGAATGCAAAACGTCACCAGTAAAGCATTCGCTATGAATTCGCACTAACGGTGTTGCGCCAGCCGTGCCAAATCTCATCACTGCATTTGCTCGATGTGAGAGCGTTGGAACAGTCGAAATATTCCACTCTTTATTTCGAAGTGGCAATGATGCCCAATCAAAGGAAAAGGTTAGTGGGCTAACCGGTACTAGCGGTATTGCCAGCTTTGATAACTCTTCGATGGAAACAATGTGTAAGCCATGTGTGGTGGCAAAATCAAGTAATGATTGACCGCGCGCCATTGAGCCATCTTCGTTAACTATTTCAGATAACAAAGCGGCCGGTTGTGCGCCAACTAACTGGGCAAGTGCAATTCCAGCTTCGGTATGTCCACGACGGTTGGCTAATCCCCCATCAACGCTAATCAGCGGAAAAACATGGCCTGGTCTAATGAAATCTGAAGCCACACTTTCGAGAGACGCTAATGCCACCACTGTATTTGCTCGTTCTTGAGCGCTTACTCCAGTTGTAATTCCTTTTTTTACATCGACGCTTACGGTAAAAGCAGTCTTCTTTGAGTCTTGGTTATCTTCAACCATTAATGGCAGACGAAGCAGGCGGGCCCGCGCTTGGGTAATTGCTACACACAAAATTCCAGTTGTATGTCGGACCATAAAACCAACATTTGCCGCAGTAGCTTTTTCAGCGAGCAACATCAGATCACCTTCATTTTCTCGGCTTTCATCATCGACAACGATGATCATTTCACCACGAGCAAAGGCATCGAGGGCGGTTTGTAACTTACTCATCGTTGCCACCCTTTTTCATTAATCGCTCTACGTACTTAGCCAAAATATCTACCTCTACATTGATCGGATCTCCTACTTTTTTACCCGATAAATTAGTTCGAGTGAGCGTTTCCGGAATCAACCACACCGTTACGTGATTGTTGGAATCATTAACTTCTCCAACGGTTAACGAAACACCATCGAGGGTTATTGAGCCTTGATTAACTATGTACTTTCCTAAGTTTTCTGGAATCGATAAATCAAAGCGAGACCATTTTTCACCAGGAGTTAAGGCGATGACATGAGCAACCCCATCGACATGGCCCTGAACCATGTGCCCACCCATTCGAGCGTTGAGCTGTGCGGCAAGTTCTAGGTTTACCGATGAGCCGACTTCAATAATGGAGAGGCTAGTTACATTAAGAGTTTGAATCATTACATCTGCAGTGAAAGCGGAACCAGCTACCGTCACGGCAGTGAGGCACACACCATTTACGCTGACTGAATCCCCTGGTTTGATCTCGGCGATAAGTAGCGGTGCCTCGATTGTAAACACGGCCGATTGTGCCCCACGAGAAATTTGTGACACTTTTCCTAATTCGCCAACTAGTCCAGTAAACATTTATTCACCGTTCCTAATTGTGTAGACAGATTTAACATCGCCATCGATTACTTGTGTGCTGATGTGATCCATCCGCATTTGATTCTCAATCTTGGTTGGATAATCAAAGGTAAAGAACTGCTTTCCAGCCCCTAATATCGTAGGCGCTTGATAAATAACTAACTCATCCATTAGGCAGCCGTCCAACATGGCGCTAGCCAAAGTGGGGCCAGCTTCGACAAATACATGATTAATTCCGCGTTCATTGAGTTTTTCAACTAACAGATCAAGATCTTTACTGGCCACGACCATTGTTGGCGCAGCATCATCAAATACTTTGGCATCTGCTGGTAAGGATTGCTCACCGCATACAACGCGCAAAGGATTATGGGTAAAACCGGCAAAATCACCACGCGGAATTAAATGTGGATTATCGGTAACGACCGTATTTGTTCCCACCAAGATTGCATCGGCCTGTCTGCGCAATACTTGTACATCGGCTCTAGATTTTTCATTAGAGATCCATTTGGAGCTGCCATCGGTTGCGGCAACTTTTCCATCTAGGGTGGCCGCAACTTTCCAGGTGAAAAATGGTCGATTCTTTTTTATCTTCATCAGCCAAGCACGGTTGGCAAAGGCTGCTTCAACCTCTAAAACTCCAGCAGTTACTTGCAGACCTGCTTGGCGAAGGGCTTGTGCGCCACCTGCGGCCGTTGCATTGGGATCGGTTACTGAAAAAACAACTGCAGAAATTCCAGCATCGATAATCGCTTGGGTGCATGGGCCAGTAGTACCGGTGTGATTACATGGTTCCAAAGTTACGACCATGGTGGCACCGAGTGCTTTTTCGCCAGCGACTTTTAAAGCAACAACTTCGGCGTGATCAACCGATTGCATACGATCGTGAAAACCTTCGGCTATAACAGCGCCAGTTGAATCGATGATCACGGCGCCAACAATTGGGTTGGGCGACGTTTTACCTAAACCTTTTTGTGACAGGGCAATGGCACGTTGCATCGCAACTGTGTAATCCATTTTCTTCCCCTTCACTCTAGAAACGAGTTACCGGGGTGGGTGCACAACAATTTCCTGAAATGGAAAATGCACAAAGAAGGTAGGTGAAATACCTACCTCTTGTTGGTTTCCTCTCATCCGGACTTTAACCGTCGGTCTCAGAATTTCACTGAGTCAACCGATACCTGGCTGGCATCGGGTCGCGGACTATAACCGCCGGTTCGAAATTACATCGACCCCGGAAACAACATCATTATTCTACTGCCTTGAGTGGGGCCATGCGAACATGAAAAAACCCCGCCAATCGCAGTGATTGGCGGGGTTTTTTAACGGGGTTGGAT
>JBBQRL010000029.1:0-12069 GCA_038214925.1 Candidatus Nanopelagicales bacterium
GTGAATTACCCTTTTCAAAGTTTTCTTTCTTTAGTATTTGCGGGATCAACGACTGCGATGTGGTGTCGGCGGCAACTTCACACGTGCCAATAATGAATCCGGCAACAATTAACATATAGATGGTGATGGCATTGGTAGCGATAGCAAGAGCTAAACCACCAACGATGGTAGCGCGGATCGCATTGGCGCTAGCCAAGATGAAGCGGCGATCAATGCGATCAACCATGGCGCCAATTGGAATTGCAAAAAGTAGCCATGGCAACTTGACCGTGGCGCCGATCGCCGAAATTAGAACCGTATTGTCAGTTAACGAGATGGCAAGCAAAGGAGCTGCAGCCATCAGTACGCCATCTGAGAGATTTGAGATAAGACTTGCCGCCCACATTCGGTTAAAAGCTGGGCCCATGAGCAATACCTTATTGGTTAACTCGTTAAATTAAAAAGAACGGCCAGCTAAGTTTCCTTAGCTGACCGTTCTTACCCTCGATCTATAAAGTTACGATCCGTATTAAAGGAGCGAAACTAATTACTTGTTCATCTTTGCGATTTGCTCTTTTGCCTTATCCAAGAATGTCCCTTGGATAACGATGTAGCCCAACTTCGGATCTGCGCCGGAGCATGCTGGTGACAAAATGTATTCGGCTAGCTCCTTAACGGCAGCACCCTTTGCCTTGTCTTCATAAGAAGTTTCAACCAACATGTAACTAACAATTCCAAGTGTGTATACACCGGCAACTTTTGTGCCGTAATCGTATGAAACGATTCCATTTGCATCTTGCGTTGCCTCTCCTAAGAAAGCTGAGGTTGCAGCAGAATCTGGGAAAGTGAAGTTTCCGGCGGCGTTACCGACATATGCGGCGCGAAGACCATATGCATCGCCCCAGTTCTTCTCGGCATAAGCAATTGAGTAAGGAGTCTTTGCAGCCAATGTTGCAATTCCCTGAGATTGGTTAGCACCAACGATGCGACCAATATTTGCTGGTGAATTGATGTCCCCTGGGAACGCTGTAGTGAAAGCATCGTTTGCTGGCTTAGTCCATACCGTTGGCGCAACTCCATTTAGCCACTTTGTAAAATTATTTGAAGTACCAGATCCGTCAGCACGAAACACAACTTTAATTGGCTTATTTGGAAGTGTGTAGTAAATGCTCTTTGTACCCGAGCGAAGAATTACCGGATTTCCATTTTTTGTCACCACGTTACCTAAATTATCTTTACGATATGTAACTGTCTTTACAGAACGATTGTTATCCGCAACGATTGCTGGATCATTCCACTTGATAATTTCACCAGCAAAGATTCCTGCAATTGTTGCTGGTGTTAAATAAATTTCTTTTTTCGCTGGCAGATTTACAAGAACTGCAATTGGAGCTGCAACGATAGGGGCGTGAAAAACCGTTGAGCGCTTGGTGCTCGCTGTATGTGGAGAATCTGAGAACCAAAAGTTTCCAATGTTGGCATCAGCGTTTTTCTGACCTGTACCTGATCCCGTTGATGTATATACATATGAATGCTTTGATGATGTGGCAAAGCCAGCTTTGCACGCTTGAAGAAGGGGATCAACAAATGATGCACCGGAACCTTGCAGGTCCACGGCATGTGCCGATGGTGTTCCGGCAAGTACAAAGAAGGCCGCAATAACAGCTGCGGTCGCTTTTTTCGAAAATTTCATTTACTAACCTTTCATAGGAGGGTTGAGCGCTTTACCCCTTTAAAGTAAACAACCAGAGTTACGGCTAAGCAAGCAAAAAATGAATTGCCTCCCTACTTTAAGTGAACAGTAGGTGTCAGCCGAATCGACCGGTTACGTAATCTTCGGTCCGCTTATCTGTTGGCGCTGAGAAAATCTTGCTAGTTGGGGCAACTTCAACCATTTGGCCAGGGCCACCATCAGATAAGAAAAACGCGGTGTAGTCCGATACTCGCGCCGCTTGCTGCATATTATGTGTAACGATCACAATCGTCATGGTTTTTGCGAGTTCAGAAATTGTTTGCTCAATTCTAAATGTTGAGCCAGGGTCTAATGCTGAACATGGTTCATCCATGAGCAGTACTTGTGGCGAGACCGCCAGTGCTCGAGCGATACAAAGACGCTGCTGTTGACCACCAGAAAGTGCGCCACCATGTTCGCCTAAACGATCCTTGACTTCACTCCACAATCCGGCACGCTCTAAACACGACTCTAAAATTTCATCAGTGTTATCTCTTTTTAGCTGAGCTAACTTCAGTCCCGATAAAACATTTTCACCAATAGTCATGGATGGAAATGGGTTTGGTTTTTGAAAGACCATTCCAACTCGCAGGCGAATCTTTGTTACGTCAGTTCCAGGAGCATAAATATCTTTTCCATCAAGTAAAACTTGGCCAGCTAACGCTGCAGTTGGAATAAATTCGTGCATCCGATTAAGGGTTCGCAAATAAGTAGATTTTCCGCATCCAGAAGGGCCGATTAAGGCCGTCACTGTGCCAGCAGCAAAGTCTAAAGAGACGTCAGAGAGAACGTGCTTTTCCCCAAACCAGGCATGCACACCCAAGGTTTCAAGACCACTGCCAAGTAGTTGCGTCCCCGGCACGCGTTGTTCTCTGTTTCCGGCCACAGAAGCTAGAGATGACGGTGTCGTTTGCATTTTTTTCTCCACGTTCTCGTTGTTATCAGAAATCTGTACATTCGACATTTAGCTGACCCTTCTTCCACTAATAAAACGCGTTAAGCCAAATAAGATAAAGATGAAAGCAAGGAGCACGAGCATTCCACCCCAGGCACGCGCGAATGCTTCTTCTGTTCCTCCTGTTAAAAATGCCTTCCAAATGTAATACGGCAATGAGCCCATAGCTCCAGAGGTTGGATCGAGATTGAGTGAATCTCCACCGCCGGTAACCAGAAGCAATGGCGCGGTCTCACCGATGACACGAGCGACTCCCAAAATAATTGCAGTTACTAAACCGCTTTTGGCCGCCGGTAAAATAACGCCAGAGACGGTGCGCCATTGAGTTGCACCCAAAGCCACACCAGCTTCGCGCAATTCATTTGGAATAAGAAGCAACATCTCTTCGGAAGTTCGCGCAATAGTTGGAATCATCAAAATTGTTAAGGCCAATGATCCCATTAATCCGGAAAGTTCTTTAGTAACTGGATAAACCAGACTAGAAAGAATGAAAAGACCCGCAACAATAGATGGAACACCGCTCATGGCTTGAACTAGAAACTTGATTGGGCGCGCAAACTTTCCGCGGATCTCGGTGAGATAAAGCGCAGTGAGTACGCCAATTGGGAATGAAATGATGAGTGCGCCCGCAACCATAATTATGGTTCCTACTAAAGCGTGAAGAAGTCCACCTTCAGTAATCGGATCGTTCACTGAATTCAGTGCCATATCCTTGAAAAGCAAGGTTGGATGGATGCCTTTATAGCCCTTGATGACGACTGTAGAAATGATGCTCATAATTGGAATGATCACTAAAATCATGGCCAATAACGCAACGCCGCCCAAAACTGAATCTTTTGCAGCAGCTAAATCGCGAGCTTTTAATTGTTGAATAAAAATTAGCGCGATTGTAATGAAAAAGAAAGCAGCGCTAAACCCTAATTTTCCATTAAGTCCAGTAAGTTTCACCGTAACACTGGCCAAGATGGCACCTAAGATTATAAGCAAGCCGGTTTCAACACGTTGCTTTTGGGTAACTTCCCAGGGGCGAGAAGGTTGTGGGATCAGAATCTGACTCATCTGCCTTTTCCGCCAAATCTATTAATAAGCAAATCTGCAACAGCGTTCACTACCAGAGTGAGTACGAATAAAATTAACCCAGCTGCCATCAGCGCATCGACTTCATATGGTCCGGCTTCTCCAAATTTCAAAAGAATCAATGAGGCAACGTTTCCGCCAGCGCCAAATAACACTTGCCAATTTATTTGGTAGACCACATTTAAAACTGTGTAAACCGCAACGGTTTCACCCATCGCGCGCCCTAGCCCCAGCATCGCCCCACCAACTACGCCGCCACGACCGTATGGAATTACAACGGCTCGAATCATGGCCAACTTTGATGCGCCTAAAGCATATGCAGCTTGGATTCGATCGAGTGGCGTTTGGTCAAATATTTCTCTTGAAATAGAGGTGACAATCGGGATGATCATGATCGCCAAAACTAATCCTGCGATGAATGGGGAACGTTCAAAAATTGGAGCTGGCACATCAAATAATGGAATGAAGCCTAGGTATTTATTTATCAGTTTCGCCCAATACTCGGCGGACGACATGAAGATAAAAAATCCCCAAAAGCCAAATAACAACGATGGGAAAGCTGCCATTAAATCAATTAGCGAAACAAGAAACTTTTTTACTCGATCTTTTGCATAAAAAGTTAAATATAACGCGCTTAAAACCGCGATTGGAACCCCGACAATAATGGCGATTAATGCCGCTAAGAAAGTTCCAACAAGCATCGCGCCAATACCAATATTTGTTTCGACGATATTGCCATTTTCGTCAGCAATTACTTCCCACCTTGATTCAGTAATGAAGCTAAATTTTTCCGCTTGCAAAACATTCAAACCTTTTGCCGAAAGAAAAATTGCGATCAAACCAAGAATGACGAGCGATGCCATTCCGCCAAGTGTTACAACCGCCCGAAAAACTTTGTCTGATCGGCGCGGAACAGTCGTAATTTCGCGAGGCGCCGGTGGAACAAGAGTTGTCATTACTAGGCAAACTTTCCAGTTACCAAGAAATAAACTCGTCGGGCAACAGATACTGCGTGATCGGCATATCGCTCGTAGTAACGACCAAGTAAAGTTAAATCGATTGCGGTTTCAACTCCGTGCGACCAATTAGGTGCAATTAAAGCTGAGATCATTTCGCGGTGCAGATTGTCAATCTCGTCATCATCTTTTTCAACTTCGAGCGCCATTTCAATATTGCGGGTGGCAATTACAACGGCAGTCTTGCGAGCAATCTTTACCGC
Source organism: Candidatus Nanopelagicales bacterium (assembly GCA_038214925.1). Lineage (GTDB taxonomy): Bacteria > Actinomycetota > Actinomycetes > Nanopelagicales > Nanopelagicaceae > Planktophila. The sequence continues at coordinate 4,963 of JBBQRL010000029.1, forward strand.
CGCTGCACCTTTAGATGTGAAGATGTGAACTAGTTCGGCAGGTATCGCAAAATCGGGATGACGACGACGAGTAATTTTTGCCACGTGATGTGCCAGATCTCCCATGCGCTCTAAATCAGCACTCATACGCAAAGCAGTTGCCAATGCGCGAAGATCTGATGCAACCGGCTGTTGGCGGGCAATAATGTCAATAATGCGTGCATCTAAATCATGCTGAAAATCATCGACGGCAACATCTGCTGCGATAACTTCTTCAGCTAACTTTAAATCACGCGTTAGTATTGACTGTGTCGCCATTTCCATCAAGGTCGCTACTCGCTCACACAGATCTACAAGTGATTGAGAGACGCCGTCGAGTTCATCTTGAAACGCTGATCTGATTAGGGCCATGTCGGAAACCTAGGGGTGGCAAATGAATAGATACCCCTGCTTAAGTGAACAGAAGGTAAACTGGGGCATTCAGGCGATAGAGTTCAAACATGGGGCTCTTTCGTAAAGATATAGCGACATTTGAGCCTGAATCTCTACCCCCAATTCTCCTCGATGTCCTAAACCAATTGGGCGGAGATGCCTTTATCGTCGCACCGGGTGAGGTTATGGTATTTGGTACGCAAGGAATTGAGCGGCTTGGCATTCTTCCAGACGGCCGGATTCAAAGCTCAGAATTATTAGCTCTCATTCGAGTCGTTCGGCGGACAAATCTGAAACAGCTAGGTGAAATTGATATCCCACGAGGACCTATTGGTGAAGGAAAACACGAACTCACCGTCAATGTTTTACCATTAACAAAAAATCAATTAGTTCTTGTTTTAGTTTCCGATGAAAGTGAAGCACAGCGCATCCACGACATTCGACGAGACTTTGTAGCAAACATTTCACATGAATTAAAAACACCCATCGGTGCGCTTTCACTATTAAGTGAGGCCGTGCTTGGTGCAAAAGATGAACCCGAATCAGTCATTAAATTCGCTACCCGAATGCAATCTGAGGCGAAACGATTAAGTGACTTAGTACAGGAAATCATTAATCTTTCACGGATTCAAGATTCTGACCCGTTACAAGAAGCGCAAGAAATTTCATTGTCTTGCCTGGTTAAAGAAGCAATTGATCAGTGTCAAATAAGTGCGCAAAGTCGTGGCGTATCAATTACTTTTCAAGAAGAGAATGAAGCAAAAATTTATGGTGATCGCGACCAATTAATTATGGCGACGCAAAACCTCATTGAAAATGCCATTAACTATTCGCCCGAAAACACTAAGGTCGCCATCACAAGTACCGTCCACGATAACTTGGTAGAGATCTCGGTAACGGATCAAGGAATTGGAATTCCTGAAAGTGAGCTTGAACGTATCTTTGAGCGTTTTTACCGGGTTGATCCCGCACGTTCGCGCCAAACCGGTGGTACTGGTTTGGGTTTGTCCATAGTTAAACATGTGGCCGCTAAACATGGTGGTGACGTGAAGGTCTGGAGCGCAGAAAACATCGGAAGTACTTTTACTTTGATTCTGCCTCTTGTTAGCCACGCATCGGAAAATAAATAATGGCGCGCATATTAATCGTTGAAGATGAGATTTCATTTTCAGAAGCGCTATCTTTCCTTCTTGAAAAAGAGGGTTTTGAAACGGTCATTGCCGAAGATGGCAAAAAGGCGATTGAAGTATTTGATAAAGACGGGGCTGACCTAATTTTATTAGATTTAATGATTCCGGTTATCTCTGGCGTTGAAGTTTGCCGCACGATTCGCACTCGCTCACAAGTGCCGATAATTATGCTAACGGCCAAAGATGCCGAAATCGACAAAGTCGTTGGACTCGAAATCGGTGCCGATGATTACGTGACTAAGCCATACTCTTCACGCGAATTAATTGCGCGAATTAAAGCTGTTTTGCGTCGCGGAGTTCCTGATATCGAATTATTGGAAGATGGGGACTTGCTTGAAGTTGGTCCGGTTCAATTAAATATCGGAAAGCATCAAGTCTTAGTCCTCGGCAATTTAGTGGCATTACCGCTCAAGGAGTTTGAGCTCCTTGAATTTCTCATGCGCAATTCAGGTCGAGTCTTAACTCGTTCCCAATTAATCGACCGTGTTTGGGGCAGCGATTATTATGGAGATACTAAAACTTTAGATGTGCACATTAAACGGCTTCGTTCAAAAATCGAAAAAGATCCAGCAAATCCAATATTGATTCAAACTATTCGAGGCTTGGGTTACAAGCTTGAAGGTTGATTTACTTATGGTTTTGGCGAGCGGATCATTCGCTGAAAGTATTTGCCAAGAACTCGAGTACTCAATTTATTTTCACCCATAGTTACAAAGCCTAAAGTTTCATACGCTGCAATTGCGCTGTAATTATCGGTCCATACCCCAAGGCCCTGAACTTTCCATGGCCGATCTTGGAGATCGATAAAGTTAAAAAGTGCGCGAAATAAACCCTTTCCTCGATACTGAGGATCACTCCAGCAGCCACCAATCCAACATGTTGCGCCAAAATCGCCATCTAGAACTTCAATCGACATCACCGCCGCATCTTTGCCATCGACACTAGCAATAATAAAATCTAATTTTTCAAATCTTTCCCGCCATTGAGTTTCCGTTTCGACAGCCTCTTTATCAAAGTTTGCCCCAAAAGCCGATGCGCTCTCTTTTAATGATTCCAAGCGAATTGTGCGAAGGCGCTGCCACTGGTTGACATCAATTATTTCAACTGCAACGTCGGGGTTCATATTCGTATTATGCCTATCCCAACTTAACTTATTTTACTAATTCGATCTTTTGCAACCGTTAAAGCAGGTGGGTCAGTTCCAAGAATTGCCGAGAAAACTCCTAGGCAGGCACGTGAAATTTTCAACCAAATTTTTGAACGTTTCTTTAATCCCAGCAAAGTGATCTCTCGATCATCCAGAGTTGCAATTGCAGCGTTAGCGATAATTTTATAGAAATACTTTCCAGCCCCACCAAATGGTGGGTTCAGAATAAAATCCACAACTTCCTTCGTTCGCTCGGCTGGCCGTAAATCATGCTGGCGAAAATCATTAAGCGCCGCTTCTAATTCGGCAACTGACCGGGGTGCATCTGTTAAACCGAGTGGAATAGCACTTTTGCTCCATTCGCCCACGTATGAATCTGCACCTTTATCGATGGGATAGCCCAGAGCAAGATGCGCTTTTAAAAATGAATCGGTAAAGGCACAATGAACCCAAAGCAAAAAGCGTGGATCTTTTGCTTTGTAGCTTTGATTATCACCTGATTTATTGGTGAATTCACCTTTTACATGATCGTGCATAGTGTTGACGCGGGCTGCTTCTTTTTCGATCGCTTCAAGGGATGCAAAGGTTGTAATCGTTAACCAGCGAGTTGTTCCGGCTAGGCGCCCCAATGGATCTTTTTCATAACGAGAATGTTCGGCCACGCCGGCAAGTGGAGCTGGGTGTGCGGCTTGCAACAACAAAGCACGCACACCGCCCACTAACGTGGCGATATTTCCGTGAACTTGCCAAACGGCACTACCTGGCCCAAATAATCCAACATCGTTGCCAATAGCAATTTTATTGACCCAATCAGGATGGCCATCTTTTGAACCTGAAACATTTTCCCGAAACTTATCGGCTAATGGTTTGGTCAGACGCGAATTAAGAATTGATGACTCCTGTACTTAGTAAGACCAGCAAGGTTGAACCCACAACAACTCGATAAATTATAAATGGAGTAAAACTTCTTGTCGTAACAAACTTGAGTAGCCAGGCAATCACAAAGTAGCCAACAACGAAGGCGATGCCGGTTGCCACAGCTGTTTCTGAAATCGAGAAAACTGCAGGTGTTGATTTATCTGAAACCGCTTGCTGGAGTTGATAAAAACCACTGCCAAAGACAGCTGGAATCGCAAGCAGAAACGAATATCGAAGCGCCGCTTCGCGGGAGTAGCCAAGAAAGCGACCCATCGCAATAGTTGCTCCAGATCTAGAAACGCCAGGAATCAAAGCCATCGCTTGGGCAAATCCATACAACAATCCGTGCTTGGTAGAGAGTTGCTCCAAATTGCGATTTGATTTTCCAAATTTATCTGCAGCGCCAAGAACTAGCCCAAAGACAACCATGACCGTTGCGATTAACCACAGCGAGCGCAGATCATTTTCGATGAAGTTACGACCCAAGTACCCCAAAATAACAATGGGAAGTGAACCAATAATGATGAGCCAGCCCATTCTTGCTGATTGTTTTTCGGGGGCTAGTAGTTGATTGCTTTTATTCAATGATTTAATCCACGCTGAAATAATCGCCGCGATATCTTTTCTAAAAAAGATTAGTACAGCTAACTCAGTACCAATTTGAGTAATTGCGGTAAACCGGGCACCAGGATCTTGTGCCTTATCCATAAACTCACCAGCAATACGGATATGCGCGCTCGATGAGATTGGCAAAAACTCCGTCAGGCCCTGAATGATGCCGAGAAAAATAGCCTGAAACAAAACGGTCTCCTGACGAAGTGGTTAGTCCCCAATACTAGTGACTAGATATCGAAACGATCTGCGTTCATCAGCTTGCTCCACGCTGCGCCAAAGTCATCAACAAACTTTTGCTTGCTGTCATCTTGTGCGTACAGCTCCGAATAAGCGCGAAGTACCGAGTTTGAGCCAAAGACTAAATCGGCACGGGTTGCCGTGAACTTAATGTCACCTGTTTTGCGCTCTCGTATGTTGTACAAGTTCACACCAGCTGGCTCCCACGTAAATGCCATATCAGTCAGGTTGACGAAAAAATCAGTTGTCAGTGCGCCGACGCGATCGGTGAAGACGCCGTGTTTTGTGCCGCCATAGTTAGTTCCCATAACGCGCATTCCACCAACTAATGCAGTCATTTCATGAGCAGTAAAGCCCATCAACTGTGTGCGATCGAGCAACATTTCCTCTGGTGTAACGATGTAATCATCTTTTTGCCAGTTACGGAAGCCATCGTGCAATGGCTCAAGTGGCGCAAATGATTCGCCATCAGTTTGTTCAGCTGTCGCATCGCCACGTCCGGCTTTGAAATCTAAAGTCAGAGTTGCACCAGCCGCCTTTGCAGCTTGCTCAACGCCAACATTTCCGGCCAAGACGATGACATCGGCAAGCGATGCACCTGCGGCAGTTGCAATTGGTGCAAGAACATCTAGTACACGTTGCAAACGTGCTGGCTCATTTCCTTGCCAATCTTTTTGTGGTGCCAAGGCAATTCGTGCACCATTTGCACCACCTCGAAGATCAGATCCACGGAATGTGCGTGCACTATCCCATGCAGTTGACACTAAATCAGCGACAGATAATCCAGAAGCTGCGATTTTTGTCTTAACCGCGGCAACATCAAAGTTTGCGTTGCCTGGCTTTACTGGATCTTGCCAAATTAAATCTTCGGCCGGAACATCTGGACCAACGTAGCGAACCTTTGGTCCCATATCGCGGTGGGTAAGTTTGAACCAGGCCCGCGCAAAAACTTCATCAAAGTATTCTGGGTTCTTATAAAAGTTTTCCGAAATTTCGCGATATGCCGAATCAACCTTCATCGCCATATCGGCATCTGTCATCATTGGCATTAAGCGAATTGACGGATCTTCCACATCGGCTGGCTTATCTTCTTCTTTAATATCAATTGGCTCCCACTGAGTCGCCCCAGCCGGAGATTTTGTTAACTGCCATTCGTAGTTCAGTAACAAATGGAAGTAACCGTTATCCCATTGTGTTGGGTTGGTTGTCCATGCGCCTTCAATTCCACTTGAAACAGTGTCGCGGCCAACGCTGCGAGTTGTGTGGTTCATCCAGCCAAAACCTTGTTCGCTCAAGTCAGCACCTTCGGGTGCAGGACCAAGAGCAGCTGCGCTGCCATTTCCATGTGCTTTTCCAACTGTGTGACCACCAGCAGTGAGCGCAACGGTCTCTTCATCATTCATTGCCATACGTGCAAAAGTTTCCCGGATATGTGCGGCGGTTAATGCTGGATTAGATTTTCCATTTATGCCTTCAGGGTTAACGTAAATAAGACCCATCTGAACTGCGGCCAATGGGTTTTCCATTGTGCTGGCATCATTTAAATCACCGTAACGTGAATCACTTGGCGCAAGTAGTTCAGATTCAGAGCCCCAATAAATATCTTTTTCTGGATGCCATGAATCGGGACGACCAAAACCAAAACCAAAAACTTTTAATCCCATTGACTCGTAAGCAATAGTTCCGGCCAAGACCATGAGATCGGCCCAGCTGACGGAGTTTCCATACTTCTTTTTAATTGGCCACAACAAACGACGTGCCTTATCTAAGTTGACGTTATCTGGCCAAGAGTTCAAGGGCGCAAAACGAAGATTTCCAGTTCCGGCGCCGCCACGTCCGTCGGCAGTTCGATACGTTCCTGCCGCGTGCCATGACATACGAATCATTAGACCGCCATAGTGTCCCCAGTCTGCTGGCCACCAACTTTGGCTATCCGTCATTAATGAATGCATATCTTTTTTCAATGCTGGGATATCTAAACTCTTGAGTGCTTCGCGATAGTCAAAATCGGCACCGAGTGGATTGGTCTTTGCATCTTGCTGATGCAAGATATCTAGATTGAGAGCCTTGGGCCACCAGCTAACATTTGAATATTCATTTACTGTGATGGCACCGTGTGCCACTGGGCACTTACCTGAATCTGACATGGTAGCTCCTTTAAAAAATTATTTGTTCTATGATGAAACCTTATCCCGAATACCAATTTAGCGCCCAGTTTGGCGAGGCTGATGGCTCTAACTATTAGTTAGTTGCTCAGTGTGAGCGCCAATATGGCCACCACAAAGTTTTACTAGCGAAGTCAGATGTACCTGACCTTTCTCGGGATGCACAGAGGTACGATTCCAATCATCGGCTGAGGCGTTTTTTAAAATCTCATAATTTAAATTGTGGGCAGCTTCAAATGCCACAAGTGAAATTTGTGGATTTCGCTGCGCATACTTTAGGCCAATGGGAAATTTCTCTTCATCGAAGGGCACGATCGCTGGATTATCTTCAGCCAAAGCATTTGCAAACCGAACTCCAAATTGCAGCTCCGCATCGGCCATATGGTGAATTACAAAGGCAGGTGACCACTGATCGGGTGCTGAA
>JBBQRL010000030.1:0-12058 GCA_038214925.1 Candidatus Nanopelagicales bacterium
TTGCAGGAGCCAGTTCTCAATGAAAGTAAAAATGTTATTGATAACGTAAAAGAAGGCGTAGCTGAAACTGTTGCCATGTTGGCGCGCTTCGATGAGATTGGTGTCGAACTTGCCGATCCCAACGCTGATTACGACAAATTACTTGCGGAAATGGGCAAGCTACAAGAGCATCTAGATCACCGTAATGCCTGGGAGTTAGATTCGCAGTTAGAGCAAGCAATGGATGCATTGCGTTGCCCACCACCGGATGCCGATGTTTCGGTTTTATCTGGCGGAGAAAAGCGCCGTGTTGCATTATGTAAATTGCTATTGCAAGCCCCAGATTTATTGTTGCTCGATGAGCCAACAAACCACTTAGACGCGGAATCAGTTTTATGGCTAGAACAACATTTAAATAAATATGCTGGCGCAGTTGTAGCCATTACGCACGATAGATATTTCTTGGACAACGTTGCGCAGTGGATTCTGGAACTCGATCGTGGTCGTGCTTATCCATACGAAGGAAATTACTCAACGTATCTAGAAACAAAAGCTGGTCGTCTAAAAGTTGAAGGTCAAAAAGATGCCAAGCGCGCAAAGCGTTTAGCCGAAGAGCTGGACTGGGTTCGCCAAAATGCAAAGGGTCGTCAGGCGAAATCAAAGGCACGTCTGGCACGTTATGAAGAGATGGCCGCCGAAGCGGACAAGTTACGCAAATTAGATTTCGAAGAGATTCAAATTCCACCTGGCCCACGTCTTGGAAATGTTGTTATTGAAGTTAATAACTTAACTAAGGGCTTTGGCGATCGCGTCTTAATTGAAGATCTTTCATTTACGCTGCCCCGCAATGGAATCGTTGGAATTATTGGTCCTAACGGTGCTGGTAAAACCACGTTGTTTAAGACGTTAATGGGAATGGAAGAACCAGATTCAGGTTCGGTAAAAATCGGTGAAACCGTAAAGATTTCATACGTAGATCAGAGTCGTGGCGGAATCGATCCAAAGAAATCTCTGTGGGAAGTTGTCTCCGACGGTCAAGACTTTATTAAAGTCGGCCAAGTAGAAATGCCTTCGCGTGCTTATGTTTCTTGCTTTGGCTTTAAGGGCCCAGATCAGCAGAAAGCTGCCGGTATTTTGTCTGGCGGCGAACGTAACCGCCTGAACTTAGCGCTGACACTAAAACAAGGTGGAAACCTCTTGCTACTGGATGAGCCTACGAACGATCTTGATGTGGAAACTTTAGGATCACTAGAAAACGCATTGCTGGAATTTCCGGGTTGCGCCGTTGTGATCTCTCACGATCGATGGTTCCTTGACCGCGTCGCAACACATATTTTGGCCTACGAAGGCGATGCAAAGTGGTTCTGGTTTGAAGGAAACTTCGAAAGTTATGAAGCCAACAAAATTGAACGCCTTGGCGCCGAAGCATCACGTCCACATCGCATGACGTATCGGAAACTCACTCGTTAATGAGATATCAAAACAAGCAGTACGTACGTTGGGGCGATCTCGATGCCTTTGGTCACGTTAATAATGCGACGTACTTGGTCTATGCCCAAGAAGCGCGTTTTGCCTGGTCTGGCATCTTGGAAATGGTGGTTGCTCGCGCCGAAGTAGATTTTATTGCACCGATCTATGAAGGTGATATTTATCTAGATATTGAACTATGGGTACATGTAATCGGTAACTCATCCTTTGGAATTACCTATGAAATTAAGAATAAGGGAGAGTTGCTCGCACGAATTAAAACCGTTCAAGTTACTGTTTCCATGGATACAAAAAAATCGAGGCCCATCAATGACGCTGAGCTCGAACTACTCAATAAATATCTGGAGAAGTAGAGATGCCATCACTAGCCCCTCGCAATGAACGTCCTTGGTGGCGAGACGCCGTTACTTATCAAATTTATCCACGTTCATTTGCCGACGCGAATGGCGATGGGATTGGCGATGTCGAAGGAATCCGTTCACGTCTGCCATATTTGCACCAACTAGGTATCGATGCGATTTGGATCTCTCCTTGGTATCCATCACCGCAACACGATCATGGTTACGACGTTTCCGATTACATGGATATCGAACCGGCATATGGAACTTTGGCTCAAGCCGAACAATTAATCAAAGAAGTACATGGTTTTGGAATCAAGTTAATCGTTGACATCGTTCCAAACCACACTTCCGATGAACACAAATGGTTTAGAGAAGCGATGGCAGCTGCTCCTGGTTCAAAAGAGCGCGACCGCTACATGTTCCGCGATGGCAAAGGCCCAAACGGAGATTTGCCACCTAATAACTGGGAAGCCGTCTTTGGCGGACCAGCATGGAAGCGAATTACCGAAGCCGATGGCACACCGGGGCAGTGGTACTTACATTTATTTGCTGTCGAACAACCCGATCTCAATTGGGAAAATCCAGAAGTTCGCACGCACCTAGAAGATGTTTTGAAGTTTTGGCTAGATCGTGGTGTCGATGGTTTCCGAATCGATGTGGCGCACGGAATGATTAAAGAAGAAGGTTTGCCAGATATTAGAAAAGATGTAACGGCAACAATGCTTGGTACTGAACACAAGCCATTTTGGGATCAAGAAGGTGTTCACGAAATTTATCGTTCATGGCGAAAAATCTTTGACTCATATCCAGGAGATCGAATGGCAGTAGCCGAAGCGTGGGTTTCTCCGACTTCGCGTATTGCTCGCTATGTTCGCCCCGATGAACTTCAAAACTCATTCAATTTTGAAATGCTGACAACGTTGTGGGATGCCAAAGAGATCAAGGCAAAGATTGATAACTCAATCGATGCCCTTGCTGAAGTTGGCGCGCCAACATCGTGGGTATTTAACAATCACGACGTTGTCCGTTCGATTGATCGTTTAGATCTTGGTTTAACAAATCACGGCGATACAACTTTTTCTCGTCAGGGTGATGAAAGCAAGCTCAATATTGCTCGCGGAACTTTGCGTGCCCGCAGTGCAACGTTAATGACTTTGGCATTGCCTGGTGGCACGTACTTGTATCAAGGCGAAGAGTTAGCTGTTCCGGAAGTTCGCGATATTCCAGAGGATCGTTTAACTGATCCGCGTTGGAAAATGAGTGGTTACCTAGATCGTGGTCGCGATGGTTGTCGCGTTCCACTTCCTTGGTCATCTGATCCAGCTGGTGCATTTGGTTTTTCAACTAATGACTCATTGAAACCTAACGAAGCCTGGTTACCGCAATCATCGTGGTGGGGTAAATATTCAGTCGATAGCCAAGATGGTGTGGAAGGTTCAACGCTTTCCATGTACCGCGAAGCTTTGGCAATTCGTAAAGCCGAAGCAGGTTTAGGTGATGGTCCAATGGAATGGATTGAAGCCGGCGATAACGTTGTCGCCTTCGAGCGCCCCGGAGATTTCGCTTGTTACATCAACTTTGGCGCAGCAATACAACTGCCAAGCAATAGCCAGATCTTGGTTGCAAGCGGTCCGGTTACTGGACACACATTGCCAACTGATACGGCAGTCTGGGTTCGTTTACTTTCTTAAATGCCAAATACAGCGCTTCAACAAAAAACCGTTAAGACGCTGGCAGTTGCCCAGATATTAAATGGTGTTGGAGTTGCCGGCACCGTTGCCGCTGGTTCCTTACTTGTTTCATCTATTTCAAACTCAGAAACTTTAGCTGGGCTGGCACAGACAAGTGCGGTACTTGGCGCTGCTGCACTGGCCTTGCCCTTGGCACGTTTAACGCAACGAGGTGGGCGACGTTTAGCGCTTTCAGTGGGATTTAGTTCAGGTGTTATTGGTTCACTCTTTGCAATTGTTGGTGGTCAACAGAAAAATTTAGTGTTGATGTTGATCGGAACTTTTTTAGTTGGGGCGGCATCGGCGGCGGGATATCAGGCACGGTTTGCGGCAATTGATTTAGCAACCGATGAAACTCGGGCAAAGCAGCTTTCCTTTGTTGTTTGGGGTTCAACAATCGGCGCAGTTGCTGGGCCAAATTTGATGCAACCTGCTGGAAATTTAGCGGAGAGTTTTAACTTACCGCGGTTAGTTGGTCCTTACATAATTTCTGGATTCACTCTTTCCTTGGCAACATTTGTGATTTTCGCTTTCCTTAGACCCGATCCCTTTTTAACCGCTAACAAGTCGGCGGCTAATGTTAAAAAACATTCAACTAAGGTTGCCTTAAAACATATTCGCAATAACCCACAAGCATTATTTGCCATTCTCGCAATCGCTATTGGTCACGTTGCCATGGTTTCAGTGATGGTCATGACGCCAGTGCATATGGCCCACGTTGATGTCACGTTGTCAGTTATTGGTTTAGTTATAAGTGTTCACGTCTTAGGCATGTATGCCTTTTCTCCACTTGTTGGCATGCTCAGTGATCGACTTGGTCGGGTTAAAGTAATTCAAATTGGTCTAGCAATCTTGCTTTCATCCAGTGTTGTCGCTGGTTTTGCTAAAGCAGATGATGCAATTACTTTAGGAATTGGTCTATTTCTACTGGGCCTTGGCTGGTCCTGCACACTGATTGCCGGTTCAGCATATTTATCGGAAAGCGTGCACGAAGAATTTAGAGCCTCATCGCAAGGGGCGAGTGATTTAGTGATGAACTTATCTGGCGCAGCTGGCGGCGCACTTGCTGGTGTCATTATCGGAACGCTTAGTTATGGCTGGCTCTGTCTGTTTGCGGCAATTCCAGTTGGCCTACTTGCAATCTCATCGCTTAAAGTTCGTACATGAGTACCTTCTACGAACAAGTGGGCGGCGAAAAGTTTTTCGCAGATTTAACCTCGCAGTTTTATGCCGTAGTTGCTACTGATCCAATCTTGCGTCCCATGTATCCAGATGACGATATGAAAGGCGCAGCGCTGCGTCTGCAGTGGTTTCTCGAACAATATTGGGGTGGTCCAAGCACCTATCAAGAAAATCGCGGTCATCCTCGGCTTCGCATGCGCCATGGGCAATTTAAAATTACAACCGAAGCGCGAGATTCTTGGTTACATGCCATGAGAACTGCAGTTAATGGTGTGGAAATAGATGCAGAGTTAAAAGAACAGTTGTGGAGTTACTTAGAATTGGCAGCAGATGCCATGGTCAATCAACCAGATTGAGAAAGATTTCCAACCTTTAAGATTTCTCCATTTCGCAAGTACCACAGCGTTCCTTGTGGATCACGAACAGTTGTAACACGCAGGCCAACTTTTTCTACGACGCCTTCAATTTCTAGAACTTGTACTGAATCGCCAACGCCGTATTGATCTTCAATCAACATAAATATGCCAGATAAAATATCGCGAACTAAAGTTTGCGCACCAAGACCAACGGCAACGCCAACGATTCCAGCTGAAGCGATAAGTGGCCCAAGATCAAAACCAAATTCACCTAAAGCCATTGCGGTTGCAATAATCCAGATTGCAACTTTTAATGTTGCCGTTAATACGCCACCAATTGTGCTGGCGCGCTCTTTTTGACGGGCAACAATATTGCGCGGCCCCAACACTAAATCGGCCGATGCCAACTTAGTCATGGCCTTACCAATTGCGCGAGAACCAAAAGATTGGGTGATAACTGCTGTGACAAGGATGATCAGGATTCGAAGGGGAGTACCGGCGACCCAGTCCAGAAAACTACGCACAGATTCACTCATAATAATGAGACTGTATCCAAAAATTAACCAAAAGCAGCTATGAAATACCGACGCCAAGCCAGGTTTTAGTGCAAGATAAACCAATTGGTGCGGGCCACGCGCTAGGTCGGGAGCAGCAGATGTCGCGGACATTAGTTTTGAACGCCACCTACGAACCATTGGGTGTCATCACAGAACGTCGCGCACTGATCCTTGTCTTAAATCACCGGGCAACAATGGTGGAAGATTCTGGCGAAGTAATTCGATTTACTGGTGGCTCAATGCCACTGCCTTCAGTTGTGCGTCTCAATAAATTTGTTCGTATTCCATATCGCCATGCAGTCCCATTGTCTCGTCGCGCTATTTTTGCCCGCGACAACAACAAATGTGTTTACTGTTCGGCAGCGGCCACATCAATTGACCATGTCATTCCACGAAGTCGTGGCGGCGGCCACAACTGGGAAAATGTTGTCTCGGCCTGCCACAAGTGCAATCACTTGAAAGCTGATAAACATTTGAAAGAGATGGGCTGGCGTTTGCGTACTTTGCCACGTGAACCAGTTGGCGCGGCATGGAGAATCTTGGGTACGGGTCGTACAGATCACAGATGGTTGCAGTATTTAGAACCATTTGGTGTGGCTGCAGCTACCGCATAAGTAAATTACACTTACCGCCATGTACAGAGTTGAAGATGGATCCATGCCTGGGCCAGGCTTAAGTATTTTTGAAACTGTTCTTACTTTTGTCGTGATTCCAAGCATCATGTTTGTGGTTATCTCAGTCCTTGCTTACGCAATGACGGGTACACGAAAAGAGAAGAAAAAGAGCAGTGCCTCAGTAATTACTCATATCGAGTAATTTACTTATCTAAAGTTTGTACCTTTAGCGCACGAACCAAACCATCTTGCGACTCTTTTACAAGTTTACGCAAAACAGTTGGCGCATCTTTACCAGTGCCATTTAACCAAGCGTTTGATTTATCTAAAGTTGCCTGACTAATTACCCACGATGGATACATTCCAGTAACAAATTTAGCTGCGCCTTCGTAGGATTTTGCATCCCACTCGCTCAACAAACTATCGAAGTAGTGATCTACAAATGGCGCTAACAATACACGTTGACTTGGTCGCTGAAAGCCCATCACCATTGCAGTTCGCACTGAAGTTGCTACGTCGCCATCGCGCACCTTGTTAAATGCATATGCCTTGGCATCAGCAGTTGGGGTAGCGGCAAGACATGTCTCGTAAGCAATGTTTCCAGTTGTGGTCTTATCAGTTGCAAGTTCTGCCTCAAGTTCAGCCTTGGTCGTTGCACCGCGTTCGGTTAGTGCAATCAAGAAGTACCAACGTAAATCAGTGTCAACTTTTAGACCTTGTGCCAAACCATTGAGCAGCTCTCGTACCTGCGAAACTTGTACGGGTGTGAAAGCGTTTGCGGCAAAGGCGCGCGCAAAGAGCAGTTGGAAATCACTTGCTGGCTTTGCCTTCGTTGTTAACTCCCACAGACCATTTGCCAACTTCTCGCGATATGAATCACGATTGGCATCAGTTGCATAGGCCTCTACTGAAGTAGCTAGTTGAGTCAAAACAATCGTGACAATTGCATCATTGCTTTCAGTTTTTAGACCAGCTAATGCGATCTGCATAAAATCTGCTGCTGAAATTTCGGCATCGCGATGCATATCCCACACTGCCGCCCAGCAAAGAGCGCGGGCAAGATCATCTTTAAGATCGCCAAGGTGTGACTTCAAGGTTGCAATCGATCGATCATCAAAGCGCAACTTGGCATATGAAAGATCGCGATCGTTAATGAGCAACAAGTCAGCAACCTTTTCGCCAGCAAGTTCGGTTACATCGGTAGCTGAACCCACAACATCTAATTCAGCCGACTTTCGCAGAACTAGCGATCCAGCATTGATGTCATAGAGACCAACAGCTAAACGATGTGGACGCAGTTCCTTAGAACCTTCCGGAATTAGGGGAGCCTCTTGTGAGATAGCCACACTCTTATATGCGCCATCCTGAATATCTAGAACTGGGCGCAAAGTATTTACACCGGCAGTTTGTAGCCAAGTGTTTACCCAAGAATCTAACTTGCGACCACTGCTTGCTTCAAGTTCAACAAGTAGGTCGTCTAATGTTGTGTTACCCCAGGCATGCTTAGCAAAGTACTTTTGTAGCGCTGCAATAAATTGTGGGCGACCAACGTGAGCAACTAATTGATGTAATACCGATGCTCCCTTGGCGTAAGTAATTCCATCGAAGTTAGCGTTAACGGCTTCCATATCAACCATGTCAGCGATGATGGGGTGCGTTGATGACAACTGATCTTGGCGGTAGGCCCAGTTTTTACGGGCACAGTTAAATTCTGACCAAGCTCCGGTGAAACGAGTTGCCTCGGATAAGGCAAGGTATGAAGACCATTCGGCAAATGATTCATTGAGCCATAGATCATCCCACCAAGACATTGTGACCATGTCACCAAACCACATGTGCGCCATTTCGTGCAAGATTGTGTTTGCACGTGATAGGTAAGACTTTTCTGGAACATGGCTACGGAAAACTAAAACATCCTCGCGAAATGTTACGGCGCCCGCGTTCTCCATGGCACCAAAGTTAAAGTCAACGACCGCGATCTGGTCATATTTTTCAAATGGATATGCCAGACCAAAAGTCTTTTCAAAGTATTCAAAGCCTTGCTTGGTGATGAGAAAAATATCTTCTGGGTCTAAATACTGCATCATTGATTTACGGCAGTAGATTCCAAGTGGAATCTCTTTCTCACCCTTGTAAAGATCGTGCACGGACGAATATGGACCAGCAATGAGTGCATCTAGGTATGTCGCAATTCGTGGAGTAGTCGAAAACTTCCACTCCACTAAATCACCCTTTGTTGTTTTGGATTCAACTGGGTTATTTGAAACCGCTTCCCAATGTCCAGGTGTTGTCACTGTTAATGAAAAAGTCGCTTTCAGAGCTGGTTGATCAAAACAAGGAAACATGTTGCGAATATGCGCAGTCTCTCCTTGTGAGTACAAGTAAATCTCGCCATCAGATGGATCAACTGAACGTTGCAGGCCTTCACCTGATTTTGAATACTCGGCTTCAATTTCGATAACCAAAAGGTTCTCGGCCGCCAAGTTAGTTAAAAAGATTGTTTCGCCATCGAAGTTTTTTGTATCAACGGGTGCACCATTGAGCGTTGCGCTGATTACAGAGCGGCCCACGGCATCGATAAATGTGCCGTATCCAGGCTTGTTGCAGGTAAAGGAAACCTCAGATTTGGAGTAAAAAGTTTCTTCGCCCTTGGTCACATCCAGGGTTACTACATAACTATTTACATATAAATGGTCGGCACGATCTTTAGCTTCGGCACGGCTCAAATTTAGTCCTGGCACTTGTGACTCCTTTGTCGCTTTTGTAGGAGGCAATCAAACCATGACAGAGTTACCTTGTGGAACGTCCAACCGCACGTAGCTACACAATCCGTGGCTCCCGAATTACCGCTGCCCAACGAGTTGCCAAGGATGTCTTTCAGCCGGTACATGGCTTGGAGTTTAAGCAGGAGATCATTGATTTTAAAACACTCTTTCCTTCTTCGGAAAAAATAATTATGGAGATCGGCTTTGGCATGGGCGAAGCCACGGCGATTATCGCAAAAAATCACCTAAACAATGGCTACATAGCAGTAGATGTACACCCGCCAGGAATTGGTAAATTGTTAGCGCGAATCGTTGAGCAGGAACTAACAAATATTAAAGTTATCGAAGATGACGTACACGTTGTCCTGCAACACATGATCGCCGATGAATCCCTCGATGGAATTCATCTCTATTTTCCAGATCCTTGGCCAAAAGTAAAACATTACAAAAGACGAATTGTTAATGCGGGATTTTTGGCATTGATCTACTCAAAGATTAAAAAAGACGGATACATCCACATTGCAACGGACTGGGTTCCATATGCGGTAAAGATTCAGCAGGTCTTTGCTGCTTCAACTTTATTTTTCGGGGGAGTAATTGATAAACCTGATTCAAGGCCTGTGACGCGGTTTGAAGGTCAAGGTATCGATAAAAACCATGCCGTTAATGACATGTACTACACAAAGATCTAGGTTCTAAAGCTTTCTTTCATTTTCATAGTGTGCAATTTTATTAATTCGGCGAATATGTCGCTCGTCATTTGAAAAAGGCGTTTCAATAAAGGCATCAATAATCGCTTTGCACTCATCAATACTGTGCATCCGTCCGCCAATACCAACGACGTTTGCATTGTTGTGATCTCGGCCAAGCTTTGCTGTTTCAACGCTCCACGCCAGCACAGCGCGCACACCCTTTACTTTATTTGCCGCAATCTGTTCGCCATTACCCGAACCACCTAAAACAATTCCAAGTGATGCTGAATCGGCAACAGTTGCAATGGCAGCTGGGATACAAAAATCTGGATAATCATCGACTGCGTCATAAACATGAGGCCCATGATCTTTTACATCGTGGCCTTTGCCAGCCAGGTAGTCAACGAGTGCTGCTTTTAATTCAAGGCCGGCATGGTCACTTCCAATATGAATGCGCATGCGCTCATCTTGCCACGAGCAAAGAAAAACCCACCGCGTGATTGCTCACGTGGCGGGTCTTTCTAACTAATTAGGAGAAGAAATTAGTGGCGTGAACCTTTGTGGCCCATGCCCTTGTCACCTTTACCGTCGTGACCTCTACCCATTCCCTTTCCACCAGCAGCATCTACGCGCTCGGTGACATGAGCAATTAAACCAGCCTTCCTTGTTGTTGCTTGTGCAGCAGTTAATTTTCCAGCTGCAACATCGGCATCAATCTTGGTTGTATGTGCTGCAACGAGTGCAGTAATTAATGCAGCCTTCTTTGTCCCAGCAATTGCACCAAGTGATTCGCCTGCTTGCAGACGAGTATTAATTGTTGCGGCATCCAAACCAATTGTTGAAGCGATTAACGCTTCATGTGCGGCGCGGTTTGCGTCGCGATCTTCATGCTTTGCAATCTGCTCTGCAGTCTTCGCAACACCTCTACCTGCTCCATTGTCCTGTGCTGATGCACCTACGACTGAACCAACAGAAAGTGCTGCGATTGTGATTGCAACGGCTGCAATTCTTTTCTTTGATGACATGTATATGTCCTCTCGTTTACTGAATAAGTGCCAGTGACCCCTCGTCATCGACTACCCGTAATAAACACTTTAATGATGGGAATATTAACAACTGAACCTGATAACCAGGTGTGAGTCTGCAAGAGTTTTAAGTAGGGAAATCCACCCTCACACGCTTAAAAATTATGGGGAGCGCCTTATTCGTTTAGATTTTTCACAGGTTCACACTGATTTTCCCCTATAGAAATTGGTGACTCATGAAAGGCAGCAAATCCCTAGTAGCAATAGCTATCGCATTCTCACTTGCAATATCTCCTTCAGCTATTGCCGCCGGAAAAACATCAACAAAAGCAGCAGGAAGAACTGGTACCACGGTCGTAAATACGATTCTTAGCGATACTGGAATTCCTACAAAAACAATTGGTATCGATGGTGACTTTTATATCGATACCAAAAACGCAAATCTTTATGGACCAAAAGCAAAAGGCATGTGGAAGATTTCAACTTCATTAAAAGCTGTAGAAACTAAATCAGTTGTAACTGTTACAGGTGATCAAGGTGCAACCGGTGCTTCCGGTTCGCAAGGCGATAAAGGTGATAAAGGTGCAACCGGTGCAACTGGAGACAAAGGCGCAACTGGCGATAAAGGTGCGATGGGTCTTGCAGGTGCTTCCGGAAGTACTGGTGCGACTGGATCAACAGGGTTCACAGGTGCGACAGGTGCAGTTGGTTCAATCGGTGCAACAGGTGCAGTTGGCGCGACTGGTCCAGCCGGAACTGCTGGCGCAAAAGGTGACACAGGTACCGCAGGAATTTCGGGAACTGCCGGAGCAGCTGGAGCTGATGGTGCTGCAGGTCATCGAGGTGACACTGGATTAACTGGTGCAACAGGTCCTGCGGGAGCTACAGGTGCAACGGGAACAACGGGATTAACTGGAACATCTGGCACGAATGGATCCAATGGCGCCGCTGGAATTTCAGTTTCGCGGTTGAACATAGTTCCAAATATAAGCGTTCCTATTAATGCAGACGGAGGTTCGGGTTCTTCAGTTTTCTTCACTGCGGATTCAGATGGAAATTATACTTTCGACATCATGCTCACAGGAACTGCTGTGATTGGTGAATACAGTCGGCTTAATCCAGAAATTGTTATTGGTAATTCAGCAATTGCTTCACAGATTTCAATAATTAGCGATGCAATTGGAAATGCAAATGGGCAATCAGGAAGACAACTGGGAATTCATATCATCGGCACTGCGGGAAGTGTTTCAGTCGGAACAATTTTCTCCGTGAGAATCACGAATCAATATGCTATTTCTGGGGGAACCACAATATTGTTCAGTGGAAGAG
>JBBQRL010000031.1:0-11434 GCA_038214925.1 Candidatus Nanopelagicales bacterium
CCGAAGCATCAGAAACTGCATTTATTGAAGAAAAAACCAATAAAAGGCTTAAAAAAACCGGCATTCGTCTCATAACCACAGTCTATCCGGCTTGCTTTTAAAATTTGGTATGAGAGAATTGGGTTAAGAAAAAAACGAACCGGGAGAGTACTTCTCAAACGAGTTTCAAAAGCTGAAACCTTTGCCGTACAAGTTTTACAAATGCTGACTCAGTCAAACCATAAGCAGACATTCAGATTCTTACCGTCCACATCAATTCCAGTAGATCCCAAGCGAGTCGAAGAAATTCTCAAGCAAGAATGGGAACTTTTCACCAAAGGTACAGACAAGAGCGCCCAAGAGAGCCGTAGATCATTTAAATCTATGCCACTTGGCGTCACATCAAGTTTTCAGCATTGGGATCCATACCCAATTTCAATTGCCAGCGCACAAGGTGCCTACATGACCGATGTCGATGGCCGCAAACTTTTAGATTTATCTATGGGCTTTGGCGCCATGCTTGCTGGTCATTTAAATCCAATTGTTGTTGAAGAGATTCAAAAATCACTACAACAAGGCATGCTCTTTGTAACGCCATCACCAACATCAACTGATGCCGCCGAACTTTTGTGTAAGCGCTTTGGTATTGATCAAGTTCGATTTACAAACAGTGGCACTGAATCAACGATGTATGCAGTTCGCGTTGCCCGTTCAGCTAATGGCAAAATGGGAATTGTTAAAGTCGAAGGTGGCTACCACGGAAGCTATGATCCATTTGTAGTTTCTAGTAAGCCTTCGCTAGATAAAATTGGGGATCCAGAAGATCCAACACCAGCGATAGATGAAAACTTAGTTCCAGGCGATATCTACGTTGTTCCTTACAACAACATTGATTCCCTACAGCGCATGTTTGAAAAAAATGCCAGAAAGATCTCCTGCTTTATTGTTGAACCAGTTTTGGAAAACCTTGCAATTGTTCTCCCTGATGCGGGTTACCTAGAACGTGTTCGCGAGCTATGCGATGAGCACAACGTCATCCTTATCTTTGATGAAGTAAAAACTGGTTTAACAGCGGGTGCACATGGTGCATCTGCTCGTCTTGGTGTTCAGCCAGATCTGATCACGCTTGCTAAATCAATTGGTGGCGGGGTCCCACTTGCCGCTTTTGGTGGCAAGAAGAAGTACATGGAGATTGTGACAAATGGAAAGATGGCCCACTTCGGTACTTTTAATGGTAATCCCCTGGCGATGGCCGGTCTACGCGCCGTTGATCGTATTTGTACCGATGCTGCACTTGAAGCAGCTGAGGTATTAAACCAACAAGCGTTAGATCGCATCAGTGCAATTATCGATGAGTATCAACTACCAGCGCATACCGTTGGTTTTGGCGTAAAAGGATGTGTTACTTGGTCTACCACGCCAGTTAGAAACTACCGCGATTACAAAGCAACTGACTTTGGAATTGCTGAAGCACATTGGTTATTTGCACTTAACCGCGGAATTATTACGCCACCAGGTTTAGATGAGCAGTGGTTAATTTCTTTGGCCCACGGTCAAACTGAAATTGATTTACTTGTTGAAGATTTCCTCGAATTTGCTAAAGCACTGCGCGCTTAAAAGAAACGCCGCAGATTGATGGCAAAAGAGTCAGCTCTCGAAACAGCACGACAACAACTTCAGCGTGCGGTTGAACTGCTCGGACTTTCCGATAACGATTGGCAGACTCTGTCGACGCCAAGACGTATTTTGGAAGTTGCCGTTCCGCTACGTCGCGATAATGATGATGTCGAAATGTACAAGGGCTTTCGTGTTCAATACTCAACCACACGTGGGCCTTCCAAAGGTGGTGTTCGTTTCCACCCATCAATTGATTTAGATGAAACTGTAGCCCTTGCCATGCTTATGACTTGGAAGTGCGCCCTGACAAATCTTCCTTATGGCGGCGCCAAAGGTGGAATCGCTGTTGACCCAGCTACTTTGTCAGAGCGGGAAAATGAAAGACTAACCCGGCGTTATACATCTGAAATTTTGCCAATTATTGGACCCGAACGCGATATCCCGGCACCAGATGTTGGGACCGATGAGAAAAACATGGCATGGATGATGGATACATATTCGGTTAACGCCGGATTTTCAGTTCCTGGGGTAGTTACTGGTAAGCCGATCGTTTTGGGTGGCTCATTAGGTCGTAATTCGGCCACTGGTGATGGTGTTGTTATTTCAACTCTTGAAGCACTTCGTGTTCGTGGCTTAAATCCCAAAGGTGCAACGGTCGCAATTCAAGGTTTCGGAAAAGTTGGTTATTGGAGCGCTATTGGTTTGGAAAACCTTGGCCTCAAAGTTGTTGCCGTTAGTGATGTTCATGGCGCGGTCACAGGATTTGACAGTATCACTGAGTTATGGAAATTCTTTACTGAAAATAATGATTTAAATATGCCTGGAACTGAAAAGTTAACGCAGGAAGAACTGTTACATCTTGAAGTTGACGTGCTCATACCGGCGGCTTTATCAGATGCGATCACCGAGAAAACCGCACCTGGAATTAGGGCCAAGATAATAGTTGAGGGTGCAAATGCTCCAACGACCCCAGCGGGAGACCATATTTTAAATGAAAAAGGAATTCTTACTGTTCCAGATATTTTAGCTAATTCAGGGGGCGTAATCGTCTCCTATTTTGAATGGGTTCAAGATAAACAAAACTATTTTTGGAGTGCTGAAGAAGTTAAATTGAACCTAAATAAAATTATGATGCGATCTGTGAAGGAAGTGGAGGAGATCGCTGCAAATAAATCTGTATCCTGGCGCGAAGCTGCGCACATGATAGGTGTCGGTCGAGTTGCCCAAGCGCACAAGCTACGGGGTTTATATCCATAGTGTTAAATGCTTTTCATAAGATAAAAAGTCCGCACGACTTTCAATCTTTAGACGAAGAGGCCGAAATATCAAAAGAGGTTTACACTTAAAGGGTCTAATTAGAAGAGGTATCGCTATTATGTTTAAAAAATTAATAGATTTAGGACTTTCGTCTATTAAATCTGTTGAAAACTTTATCGATTCGGTATCCAAGACCAGATCTACTCGGTTGCAACGAAGAGTTCTAGGTTTAATTATTATCACGCTTGTAATGTCCATTTTTCTATTTCTAATCTCGCGCTAAAAAGAAGAATAGCCCCCGGTGTGAAAGGCACCGAAGGCTAAACTTGTGCGCGCGAAGGGATTCGAACCCCTAACCTTCTGATCCGTAGTCAGATGCTCTATCCGTTGAGCTACGCACGCTTATTTATTTGTGAAGTGCAATAGTACCCGCTTTTTATACCCCGCCCAAATGCCGTTTTCTTCCTATAAAACAGAGGAATTTTTAGCAAAACAAAGGGCGCCCAATCTCTTGAGCGCCCTTTGTTGTTAACGTAAATGATTAGCGATTAATGCTTAGCCAACCTTCTTGATACGACCATCTACTACTGGAACTTGCGTTACCTTTCCAGCGGCTAGATCTGCCTTAAGTGCATCGACAAATACATCCAGTAATGCGCCCTTAACGCTTGCCTTTGTTGGTGAGAAGACACCAACGTATCCATCGCCGCCGTAGATTAAGAAGTCCAACGTTGTAAGTGTGTACTCCTTTGCATCCTTAGCGATCGCTGTTCCATCTGTCTTTGTAACTTCAGTGATGCGGCTACCAATTGGCTTTGATGCATCAAATGAGAACTTCAGACCTGAAACCTGTGGGAAGCGACCATCTCCTGGATAGTTACCGCCGACTCCGTTTTCAAGTGCCTTCCAAAGGTTTGCACCAGTTACAACTGTTGTTGCTAACTGATTTCCAAATGGGAAGACGGTGAATGCATCGCCAAGAGTTACATCAAGTGCACCAGTACCTGTGCGAACAAGTGCTGTATTTGCTGGAATGTACGTTTTGGCTGGGAATGTGTCGCGGATACCGCCACCATTTTGAATTGCAAAGTCGGTCTTGTACTTAGCGCGCATCAAGTCTGCAATGTAATTACCCATTGGAGTTTCACCTGAACGCTCTACTGCTGGCGTTCCACCACGTGGGAAGATGCCAGATACTTGACCGATCTTTACATCAAGCTTTGCAGATAATAGATCTTTGTACTTCTTGATCAGCGCAGCTGTTGGCGCATCTGCAACCGTTGCTGTTCCAACCGCACTTGTATTAATTGTTGCCGAAGCAGTTTTTAATACGTGCTGAATTGATTGACCAACAACTTTGCCGCCACGAACACAGATCTGGGTACGTGTGTACTCAACACCTGAGTTACGAACTTGTCCAAGAATTGTTGGAGCAACACGTGGTGCCCCAGGAATCAATGATGCGAAAGTTTGGTGGCTGTGACCGCCATAGATCGCAGCAGCACCCTTAACCTGTGCGGCCAAAGTGTTGAATAACCCCTTTGCCACGCCATCGGCATTTTCAGACCAGCCCTGGTGGAACATAACGATGACGATGTCGGCACCAGCAGCCTTTGCATCAACAATTGATTTATTGATTGCAGTTGCGCCAGGCTGAATTTGAATCGTTTTTGTTGCACCTGTTGCATCCTTATAATCTAAGTTACCAGGGAAAACCTGCTCGATTGTCTCTGGCGTATTTGCACCGACGATACCAATCTTGATACCACCACGATCAACGATGGTGAAGGACTTAGTGGTCTTCGTGCCTGATTTGAGTATTGAAAGAGCCTCATCGCCGTAATTTGAAACTACCCACTGGAAATCCGATGCTCCAATGATCTTCCTGAGGTGATCAAGGTTGCGATCGTGTTCGTGGTTACCAAAGATTGCAACGTCGAACTTTGCAAGATTCATGACCTCAATAGTTGGAAGTTCTTCAAACTCATTTGAAATTGGCGGCGCTGCACCAATACTGTCACCAGAGGCAATTGTGATTGTTGAAGCGTTCGCCAGACGATCAGCAGCGAAGTTACTTGTCAGAAGTGCGCCACCAAAAGATGTTCCTTCGAGGGCTCCGTGGAAGTCACTGAGTTGCAGAACCTGAACCGCTTTGTTACTTGAATACGCAACTGTTGCAAGTTCAGTCGCCGTATAACTCTTATTTGATGCAGTTGGCTTTGAAAAACCATAAGCATTAACTGCCTGAACAACTGGCGTACCTGCAGGTTGACCCACGACAACTGGCATCGTGACAACGCTATTATTTTTTACTGGAACAAAGATTGGGCATGAGCCGGCTCCAGCTGAAACAACGTATCCAGTGACACCTGGATCTACATCGGCACCTGGTGTCCAGCGAACTACAACACCTTTTGCGCCTATATAAGAAGTAACAACTGTCGGAGCGTTCGGCGTTGAATATGTCGCTGCCTGCGCTGTTGGAACTAGTAATGAAACTAGTAACGATGTAGCAAGGGCAACTGCGCCCAAGCGAAAGGTTATTCGTGATGTGAGAGTTTTATTCATAGGAGTACATAATCGAATTCTGATGACATTTAGGTAAACACAACCTTACGGCTGAGATTAATAAGTAAAACGTGCCTCTCCACCGTTAGCCACTACTTGAATTCCACACTATGGCCAGATTTCAAGTGGACGGGTACTCTCCGCCCTGTCACCATTTTCATATGAATCCAATCCAACGGCGCGGCTTTTTATCAGGTCTGATCGCCGTGCTCTTATCACCAATCTCCACAGCCTTCCCTGCCCAAAGCCCATCCATCAAGGCAAAAAAATTGGGACAAACTACAATCTTTGCGGGGAAAAAATTCACGGTTATTCGCAAGAAGATAAAAGGTAAGTACCAGTTGGTTTGGAACAAAGGCGTCTTGATCCCGGTTAAGTCAACTCCATCACCTAGTGCAACACCGACGCCGACAGCTTCTGCAACACCGACGCCGACAGCTTCTGCGACACCAACACCAACACCAACACCGACGCCGACAGCTTCTGCGACACCAACACCAACACCAACACCAACACCAACACCAAAAAATCTTGGCACTTTATTAGGTGACTCGTCTGCACTTGCAATTGGTGAAACAAAACTTTATGAGACAAAAAATCGCCTGGGACGAAATACCACCTACGTCGCTTATCGTTCTAGCAACGGCGTGATCGTCATGAGTGATATCTGCCCACATGCTGGTTGTGCTGTTAAATTAATGAAGGAAGGACTCCTGTGTCCTTGCCATAGCTCATTATTTAACGCGACGTCAGGTGCTGTACTGCGAGGTCCGGCCAATCAACCTCTTCCAAGATTTGAAGCGTTAGAAGAAAATGGAAAAATATACGTTACTGATTGATTTTGGATTACAGACTCGCGTGGCCCAGTAATTCTTGCCATCCAACACTTTTCTTGCGTGGTTTACCAAGTGGTTCGCCAGCTGCAATCTCAGCAGCATTAATTTGTTCCCAGTGTCCCTGTGTCACGACAGCCTGGTGAGTAAGTAACTCGGAAATATCCCCAGCATTTTTGGGTTGAACTAAATCTTCAACTAATAACTCCATAACCCCGGCTGAATCAGATTTATTAGTACCAATTACACCTGATGGCCCACGCTTTGCCCAGCCAACGACATACAGGTTTTCTTTAACGCGGCCGTCGTTATTAACTACCTTTCCATTTTCGTACGGAACTCCGACAATACCCTGTGACTGATAACCAATTGCAGTGATAACTAAGCCGCAGTTGACAGTAACGTCGCCGTTTGGTGTTGAAAACACAACCCCTTCAACGCGCTCTGTTCCGATAATTTCTTTTGGCGTATGCGAGAACAAAAACTCCATGGTTCGCTCATGTTCAGTTTTTTGATTTTCGGCGATCAAAAGCATTACATCTAAATTACTTTTCACCTCTTTTTCAGGTTCATCACCAGCGCGAACAATCGCAGCTTCGATATCTTCCTTTTTAATAATGACATTGGTGTGCTCTAGCTTCGGTAGATCACGAAGTTCAGGTGGAGTAAAAGCTGCAAATTCTGGTCCACGGCGAGCGCTGATGTAGACCTTGCGAATGTTGCTTTCTTTGAAAGCTTCAATTGCATGCTCGGCGGTATCTGTTGGATCCAACTCGCTTGGTTCAAGTGCCAACATGCGAGCTACATCCATGGCAACGTTTCCAGCACCAATTACTACGGCAACGTGTGCATCAAGTGGAGTATCTACACCAACGAAATCTGGGTGTGCGTTATACCAAGGCACAAACGCTGCCGCCGATAGCGAGCCACGCAGATCTTCGCCCGGAATCCCAAGTTTCTTACCTAAAGATGTACCCGTAGCAAGAATTACAGCATCGTATTTTTCTTGAAGCTGTGCAATTGAAATATCTTCACCGATTTCAACGTTTGCAAATAAGCGAAAGTTTTCACCAGCTGCGATTTTTTCAAAGACTTTTGCAACTGTTTTAATCTTTGGGTGATCTGGTGCAACGCCACTTCGAACTAAACCCCACGGAGTAGGTAGGCGTTCAATCATGTCGATTTCAAATGATCGATCTTCGTTAGTGAGGTTATTTAAAGCTTGGGCTGCAAAATAACCAGCAGGACCAGCGCCGATAATCGCTACTTTAAATATAGGCAACGCTTCCTCACTTCATAAATTGAAAATAAATCAGAGCGGAGACGAGGAGATTTGAACTCCTGAAGGCTTTAACACCTTACCTCGTTAGCAGTGAGGCGCACTCGACCGGGCTATGCGACGTCTCCTTGTACTGACGTGAGTTTACCCTAATTATTTTGATGGTAGCCACTGGTAAATGATGTCCCGAAGGGCATGTGGTGACTTGGACTCTGCTCAGGCTTAGGCTGTCGCAATGAATGAGAATCTCGTATGAGACAAACAAAAATTGCAATAGTCGGTGCTGGCTGGCGAGCTGATTTCTTCTTGCGCTTGGCACTTCTTATGCCAGATCGTTTCGAAATCGTGGGCTGGGTTGTACGCGATAGTGCTAAAGCCAATACTTTTCCAGTCAAAAGTTTTTTAAATCTTGACGATTTATTAGCAGCTGAAAAACCTGATTT
The DNA here is from genome assembly GCA_038214925.1 of Candidatus Nanopelagicales bacterium. GTDB lineage: Bacteria > Actinomycetota > Actinomycetes > Nanopelagicales > Nanopelagicaceae > Planktophila. Next base: position 7,977 of record JBBQRL010000031.1, read on the forward strand.
TATTGTTAGTGCCGTAACGTGGGCGGCCAATCCCGAGATTCTTATACAGATTGTCCCGGCAGGAATTCCTGTTCTCTCTGAAACACCACCAGCTTCAGATTTAAATGCACTTCGATATTTATGGTCTCACGTTGGTGCAAAAAATTTAGTACAAGTCGCCGAACAATATATGCGTCTACCCATGCATGCCGCGCGGTTAGCAATTTCAGATAGTGGTAAAATTGGTGAAATAACTTCGGTTCAGGTCTCTTCAACCCATGGTTATCACGCCGTATCTATGATGCGATCATTTCTTCATGCCGGATTTGAATCAGCACAGGTTAATACCTCCAGCTTTATGGCGCCCTTAGTTGATCCGCTTAAGCGAGGTAATTGGAGTGAAAATCTAACACCTAAATCAGCTAAAACAATTTTAGCAACTGTTAAATTTGGAAGTGACAAATCTGGCCTTTACGATTTCACTGATAACCAATGGCACAACCAACTACGACATCGACGAATAGTTATTCGTGGCAGTAAGGGTGAAATTGTTGATAATGATTGCATTCGGTTAGCCGAGCCAACTGCAATTACAAAATCAAAATTTACCCGCTACCAAGTTGGTCACGATTTAAATCTCGATGGCCACGACACTGAGCACATTTCCTTTGATGGAAATGTTGTTTATCGCAATCCTTTTATGGGGCTTCGTTTAATGGATGAGGAGATTGCCATTGCAACCATGATGGTCGAAATGGCCGCTTGGGTTCACAATGATGGCCCACCCCCATATTCATTGGCGCAAGCCTCGCAAGATCATTTGATTTCACTGGCAATCGATGAATCCCTTGAAAAGGGTGTAGTTATTTCAACTGCAGTTGAGCCATGGGCTAAGACATTAGGCTTATAACTATGAAACTTAGAACCCTCGGCAATTATCAAGTAGTTCCAGTTGGCTTAGGTTGCATGCCACTTTCAATGGCAACCGATCGCAATAAATGGATGCTCGATGATCGCCCTGCTGCGATCGCGTTGATACATGCCGCATTAGATGCTGGAATTAATTTACTTGATACCGCAGATATTTATGCGCCTGCTTGGAATCTGATGGGACACAACGAACTAATTGTTGGCGAAGCATTTCGTACCTGGAACGCGACTCCTGCCCAAAAAGCTGGTGTTGTCATCGCTACTAAAGGTGGAATAACTCGTTCTGCATTAGCTGGAAGTTGGTGGGGTGAACCTGGTAAAAATGCAAGTAAACATTACTTATATCGAGCAGTCGAGGCCTCGGCTTACAAATTAGGTATTAGCAAGATTCCGCTATGGCAGCACCATCGTTTAGATGTGTCGTTAACTTTTGAAGAACAGTTCGAGAATGTTATGAGTTTGAAAGAGCATGGCTATGTAGAAAATATTGGATTAAGTAACGTTAATGCTGAACAACTAAGACGCGCAATAAAGATCGGTGGCACACCAAGTAACGGCGGAATTGTTTCGGTACAAAATGAATTTAGCCCCCGGTACCGCTTGTCTGCAGATGTTATTAAAATCTGCGAAGAAAATGGTATTGCATACTTACCGTGGTCCCCATTGGGTGGAAGTAACAACTTTGAAAAAATCGCAGAAGGGGCAATGGGCTCTTTCGATCAGATGGCCCGTGAAAAAGGCGTAACACCGTATGCATTAACTATCGCTTGGCATTTAAATCAATTTCCAACATCAATTCCAATTCCGGGCGCCACGAAAATCTCTTCGATTTTAGATTCACTATCTGGTTCAAAGATTGAATTAACCGCGGCTGAGATCGTTACCTTGAACGCTTCTTGTCCACCAGATCCACACATTCAAGAGGAACTTGTAGATCAGCCACTATTCCGGAATTAAGCTCTCTTCTTGTACGCTCAACCCATGAATAATGGCGATAAAGCATTTGAAACCGGGGCAAAGCGGGTTTATGACGTAGCACCATCGGAGATGTTCGGTGAGTTCATGAAGACTGGTTGGGCGCCAACGCCACTGACTGGAATCGAACAAGATGAAGTCATCGCATATTGCATCGCCCGTCGCGCCGATCTTTCAGCTACTTTTCTTGGTCTTCGTTTAGTAATTCCAAGTGGTGGACCAAAGCAACGCAGCAATGACACCGACTACCAATATCGCCCACACAGTGCATTTGCCTATTACACCGGCGTGCAAGGTGTTGAAGCACATCCTGATTCAGTTTTAGTAATGGAACCATCTGAAGATGGTCACACACCTATTTTATTTATTAACCCACGTTCTACTCGCGATACCGATGCTTTTTATCGTGATGCTAAAAATGGCGAACTATGGGTTGGCCGTCGCTTTACTACCGATGAAGCATCAGAGCGCTATGGAATTGAAGTACGAAAAGTTTCAGATTTAGCGACCTTTTTAAAGAAAGGCAAAACCGCTTCCTTGCGTGGTTATGACGAACTTGTTGACTCGGTAGTTAAAGAACATGTTCGCGATGAAGAGTTAGTTAACTTTGTTTCAGTTGCCAGATTAATTAAAGATGATTACGAAATTACTGAAATGCAAAAAGCAGTTGATGCAACGCATCGCGGCTTTAGCGATGTCATTCGTGTTCTACCTACCTCAGTGACTACTCCGCGTGGCGAACGCGTTATTGAAGCTGCCTTCTTTGGCCGTGCGCGGATTGAAGGAAATGATCTTGGCTATAACACCATTGCAGCCTCTGGTTCACATGCTTGTATTTTGCACTGGACTCGCAACGATGGAAATGTTCGAAACGGTGACTTGTTGCTACTCGATGCCGGAGTTGAACTCGATTCTTACTACACCGCAGATATCACCCGAACACTGCCGATTAATGGAAAATTCACGCCGGCACAACGTTCGCTGTACATGTTGGTCTATGAATCACAAAAAGCAGGTATCGCTGCCGTTAAACCAGGTGTGCCGTTTCTGGAAGTTAACCGAGCTAGTCACACGGTTTTGGCGCAAGGATTAATTGATATGGGAATTTTGACGATGAGTTTGGATGAGATTATGGATCCAGCCGTTGGTCTGCATAAGCGTTGGACCTTGCACGGTGTCAGTCACATGTTAGGAATGGATGTGCACGATTGTGCGCAAGCTCGTGCCGATCAATATCGAGATGGAATCTTAGAAGTTGGAATGTGCTTAACTGTTGAACCCGGGCTTTATATTCAACCCGATGACGAACTATTTCCCGCTGAGTTTCGTGGAATTGGTATTCGAATTGAAGATGATGTTGTGGTTACCGAAGATGGTTGCTTAAATCTAAGCGAGCATATTCCGCATCATCCAGATGAAATTGAAGCCTGGATGGCTGCACTGCGCTAGTTGGTCATCGCTTTCTTACCAAAGGAAGAAACGACCCGTGTAATCACACTAATTATGATCGCGGTAAAGATGGCAGACCAAAAATTATTAACTTCTAATTTTTCACTCCAGCGAGATACCAACAT
>JBBQRL010000032.1:0-10928 GCA_038214925.1 Candidatus Nanopelagicales bacterium
AAGATAATCAGGATTAGTGGCGCCCCGCGAAAAATATCAACGTAGGCCGTTGCCAGAAATCTAAAAGGGGTCAATGCTGGTGATTTAGTAGTTCGCATTAATGCCAAACCTAAAGCGATCACACCAATGGCTGCGCCGCCGATAAAAGTTAACTGCAGATTGATCCATAAGCCTTTGACAACTTTTGGCAGTACTTCGCGGCCGTAATCAATATCGAAAAACGTTGTCTTAACTGTTTCCCAGCCAGGTGAAGTAACCAAAATCAGCGCCAACGTTCCAAGGACCAAAAATGAAGAAACCGCAGCAATAGTTACTTGCTTGCGGCTTATTGCACGCCTAGATAAACGACGCTCTAATTCACGCGGGCTCGGCGACCACGCAGAGCTTTCAACCTCTGACATGGTCGCCAAACTACCGTGTTTACTTCTTAGTTCCTATTACGGCTTCAATACGGCAGAGCCGGTCTTGGTTGCAAGCCATGTTTCGGTAATTGTTGCCAATGAGCCATCAGCTGTAATCGCATCGACTGCGCCAGTAACACATGATGTTAGCGGGCTGCCCTTTGATAGCAAGAGACCAAATTGATCACCTGTTCCAGTTGATGGAAGTTGACCAACGATAATTCCATTTGGAATTTCAACTCCTGATAGGTAGAAAGCAGTTGGTAGATCTACAACTAAGCCATCAATCTGCTTATTCTTGAGTGCAGCAACGCCAGCGGCATTGTCATTGAAAACCTGAGGTGTTGAACCAATTTGGCTCTCAATGGCATCAAGTGAAGTTGTTCCAACAGCTGCGCCGAGCTTTGCACTCTTAAGATCGGCGATTGATGTCTTTCCATCAATCTTGCTTCCCTTAAATGAAACGATTGCTTGTGGTGCTGTGTAGTAAGGAGACGAGAAATCAACTGCAGTCTTGCGCTCTTCGGTAATTGAGAATTGCTGCAAGTTAAAGTCAAAGTTCTTTTCTCCTGGTGTTACAGCTGAATCAAAAGTTGTCCGAACCCAAGTGACATCTGCGGCATCAAAGCCAAGTTGCTTTGCAACTGCATATGCAACTGCGCCTTCAAAACCATTTCCGGTTTCTGGTGCATCGTCAATAATCCATGGGTAGTAAGCAGGCTCGCCAGTTGCGATTGTTAGCTTGCCTTCAGTAACTGTTGCAAGATCTGCCTTTGCACATGATGCTGATGTTGAAGTTTCAGCATCAGATGATGAACAGCCGGTAAGTGTTAAACCAGCTGCAATAACGATAGCTGCGAAAATTCCAAAACGTTTCTTCACGTTAGCTCCTAATTGGTTGGGGCGAAATGGATACCCGTAAAGGGTAATAAGGATGTAGGCAGATGTCGACATGTAAGGCTCATGCAAAAAGTTGAGATTTGCAGAACTCTGCCTTGCCCCAGGAGCCCGCTTTGTCTACGCTCCCGATATGACATATGAACTCAGAGACATCACCGGCAAGGTCGTAGTAATCACCAAATGCCGGAATCGGAATGTACGGCTCTGTATTGGATTACAGCGATGATGAAATCAACCGCATGATGCGTACTAACTTCGAAGGCACAGTTCACATTACTCGTGCATGTCTCCCAACGATGTTAGATAAAAAAGTTGGCGACATCATCATGGTTGCATCGGTTGCAGGCTTTCGTGGCGGTGGCGATGAGTCAATCTATGCCGGAACTAAGTTTGCTATCGGTGCCGGTCGCACAACTGGATCACCAGCATTAGCCGAATACTTACGGCCAGATGATGTTGCTTTCCAAGTTCTGACAATTATGCGTCAGCCACTTTCAGTGCGATCACATATCTGGACACTGTGGTCAATGCAGCAACAGAGCTAATACTAAAAATTTAGATAGCCTAAAAAAGCCGTACTGGTGGCGGGTGATGGAGTTAAAACCTTGAGGACATGGGGATTTACCCAAGGTTAAGTACTAACCAACTTTATGATGATTAAAGAACTCCGCTGGCTGCTCAGCAAGGCCAGAAAGTCCACCATCTAAAAAGACGCCATCCACGCAGATTTGCGGCACCGATTTAAATCCACGTGCGACTAAAAACAACTTAGCCTCTTCGTCGGCTTCAATATTGATATCAACGTAACTGACCCCCTTACGATTCAACAGATCTTTTGCTTGGACGCACTTTGGGCACTGATCCTTAGAGTAAACCGTGATCATAAACTCATGCCAGCAAAAGTTTCGCCGTCAACATCCTGCTTGGTTCCACCAATGATGTAGTTTGTAATTTCGGTCTCCTGCGGTGCAACTTGCACATCTGCGCCAGCGATCCACTTTTGAGTCCAAGGTAGTGGATTAGACAGAACCTTTTTCTCATCGTTTAAACCGACTGCAGTTAAACGCTTTTCTAATATGTAATCAACGTAATCGCACAGAAGTTTTTCATTCAGGCCAATCATCGAGCCATCTTGGAACAGGTAACGTGCCCAATCTTTTTCCTGCTCGGCAGCTGCTTTGAAGATCTCGATACATTCGGCACGGGTCTCTTCTTTGATCTTTGCAAAATCAGGATCATCTGTTGGCAAGATATTAATCATGATTTGAGTTGAAGCTAAATGCACATTTTCATCACGCGCAATTAGTTTAATAATTTTGGCATTTCCTTCCATTTTTTTCAGTTCGGCAAAGGCCCAGCTGCAGGCAAAACTCACATAGAAACGAACTCCTTCTAAGACGTTCACGCTATTAATACAAAGCCATAAACGTTTTTTTAGCTCATAAAGGTCAACGATAATTGTTTCGCCGTTGACAATGTGAGTTCCAATTCCAAGAGTTTGATACCACAACGAATATTCGATCAATGAGTCATAATACTTACTGATATCAGCAGCACATGAAATAATTGGCTCGATACTTAAGATTTCATCAAAGACTTCGGTCGGGTTTGAGTATACGTTTCGAATAATATGAGTGTAACTGCGGCTATGGATCGTCTCGTTAAAAGCCCAAGTTTCAATCCACACTTCTAGCTCGGGCAAGGTTGCCAATGGCAGCAAGGCTAAGTTTGGACTGCGGCCTTGGACTGAGTCCAACAGGATCTGTCGCTTTAAGTTACTGGTAAAGATGTGCTGCTCGTGTGGGGTTAACTCACGGAAATCTTTAGAGTCTTTCATTACATCAATCTCTTCTGGCCGCCAGAAAAAGCCCAACTCTTTTTCAGTTAACTTATCGAACTGTGAGTACTTGATGGTGTCAAAGCGTTGAATCGGCGAACCACCTTCAGGATCAAGGAAAGCCAGCGATTTAGTGTGGTTCTTCTTATTGGAAATATTAAAAACGCTCATGATTTCTCCTTCTTTGATTGGTTTAAGTGGGCCTCTTGTTTTGATTTAAATAACACAGCTATCACAGTCTTCTTCAGCATCAGATGAAAGCTTGAGCATTTCAACTACTGGCTCGGCACTGGACAGATCCTTAATATTTATTTCGCCTTGACCGTCATAAGTATTGAAGTAGTACAACTGCTTGGTTCCGTACTTGTAAGCCAAAAGTAAATGTTTCAACATCTCACTCATTGGAATCTTTTCCTCTGGGTAGAAAGTTGGGTTGTAGCTGGTATTAATGCTGATCCCTTGATCGATGTACTTTTGTAGCACTGCACAAAGCTTTAGGTAGCCCTCGGGGCTTTTTTGATCCCACAAAAGTTCGTATTGATTTCGCAAGCGTTCAAATTCAGGTACAACCTGCTTCAACACTCCGTGCTTTGATTGCTTGATGCTGACATAACTTCGAGGCGGCTCAATCCCATTTGTCGCATTACTAATTTGAGCACTTGTTTCGGCGGGCATAATCGCCATCACTGTGGCGTTTCTAATTCCAGTTGTCTTAATTTTCTCGCGCAGTCCAGCCCAGTCCATCCGCTCAACGTGTGGAACAAGTTCGTCAACATCCAACTTACGAGTATCAATTGGCAGTCGGCCATCGGCGTATTTCAGATCCTGCCAACGGGTACATGGCCCTTGTTCAGCGGCCAAATCAGCAGAGGCTTTAATAAGGTAATAACTCCACGCTTCGGCATATTCATCAACTAAAGCTAGGGCCGCCGGGTCGCTATATGACGTGCCGTTCTTGGCTAAGAAATAGGCAAAGTTAATAATTCCAACACCCAGTGGGCGAAACTCTTGAGTGGAGAGCTCTGCCGCGCGGACTGGGTAATTTTGATAGGAGAGAAGTGCATCAAGTCCACGAACGGCCAGACGACAGAGCTTTTCAAAATCAGCTGGTTTTGAAACGTTACCCCAATTGATCGCACTCAAAGTACAAAGAGCAATCCGGCCATTCTCGTCGTTGATATCGTTGAGTGGAACCGTAGGGAGATCAATTTCGCTACAAAGATTACTCATTTTAATTGGAGCAATCTCTTCTTTGAAAGGACTGTGCGTATTTGCATGATCGACATTTTGAAGATAGATGCGGCCAGTATCTTTGCGCTCTTGCATAAATCGACCAAATAGTTCGGCCGCTTTAAAACTTTTCTTGCGAAGCAACGGATTCTTTTCGGCAGCCTCATACAAAGTTTTAAAGAGGTCTTGATCGGCAAAAAATGCGTCGTACATTTCCGGAACTTCGTCCGGACTAAAGCAAGTTATTTCACCACCGGTGATTAATCGCTCGTACATCACTTTATTGAACTGCACGCCATAGTCCATGTGGCGAACCCGATTATCTTCGGTTCCCTTATTATTTTTTAAAACTAGTAAATCTTCAATCTCTAAATGCCAAAGTGGGTAATACAAAGTTGCCGATCCACTTCGAACGCCACCTTGTGAACATGATTTTGTAGCGCTTTGAAATAACTTATAAAAAGGAATAACACCGGTGTGGTAAGAATCGCCATTACGAATCGGGGAACCCAAGGCGCGAATTCTTCCAGCCCCAATTCCAATGCCCGCTTTTTGGCTGACATACTTCACGATGGCACTCGATGTTGCGTTGATACTATCCAAGCTGTCATCGACTTCAATCAAAACACAACTACTGAACTGACGCTGTGGGGTTCGAACTCCAGCCATGACTGGAGTCGGTAAACTTATATTGCCCAGGCTCGTTTCATCGTAATAATCCTTGACCCATTGCAGCCGCACATTTTTGTCGTAATCCATAAACAAAGTTGCCGCAATCATCATGTAGGCCATCTGTGGTGTTTCAAAGATGCGACCAGTGACGCGATTTTGAACTAAATATTTACCACGCCATTGCTCCATTGCGACGTAAGTAAAGTTTTCATCACGCTGATGTTTAACATAAGCATCAATTTCATCCCACTCAGTTTTCGTGTAGGCATCTAGAACAGCTTTGTCGTAAAAACCATTTTTGACGTTTCGCTCGGCCAACTCAGAGATTGAACATGGCTGGTAACTGCCATAAACCGCTTTGCGCAGATGATAATTAATTAAACGGCCAGCTACATACTGGTAGTTTGGAAACTCCTCGCTAATTAAATCAGCGGCGCTCTTGATCAAAGTCTCTTGGATATCGGCCGTGGTTATGCCTTCATAAAATTGCAGTTGGCTGCGCATTTCAACTTCGCTCGCGCTTACGTTTTCGATGCCCTCAGTTGCCCAGAAAACCACCTTGTGCATTTTTTCCAGATCAATTGACTCAAACGCGTCATTTCGCTTTTTGACTTGAATGCTCATGGTGTAGTTCCCTCTGGAAAAATGAGGGAAGAAACTCAGGCCGGGATGAGCCCAACCTTCTTCCGAGGCCGGTAATCGTTCAGTAAAAAATTTAGGCGACCTGACTCAAATCTTTCGATTATTACAGTTGCGGGACAGCGCCAGAATTTCACCGGGCTTCGCTAAATTTTATTACCTCAGCCACAACCTTCTATGACTGAAGAGCCGAAGATACAGGGTGTGCCACAGCCAAGCCCTCCAAAAATGGGTGTGTCGAATGCCGGTTTCGATTAACGACGGCGAGATGTTGGTTGTTTGCGCCTTGAGCCGTGTCGATTTAAAAGTGCCAACGTTGTTCCATCGCCCTTTATTTGCGCCCGAATTACCGAAATTTTTCGCTTAGCTTGAGCAATGGCAGCGGCATGGTCAACAATCGGCTCTGGATAGTTGTGCCGTAGTTCGCTCGGCATAAACCAAGGAATTGAGAGCACAGAAAGTGGCACGTCCCGTAACTCTGGCACCCATTTGCGCACGAACTCCCCGGTTGGATCCTGGTCAAATTGCTGCTTGATCGGGTCATAGATGCGCAAAGTATTCATACCCGTAACTCCGGACTGCATCTGAATCTGCGGCCAGTGAATCCCCGGGTCATAGTCAGTAAACCAGCGAGCAAGTACCCGCCCCGACTCTTGCCATGGCAACCAAAGGTCGTACGAGGCGAAAGATGTGATCATCGACCTCATGCGAAAAGTCGTCCAACCCGTGGCGGCCAGGGATCTGACCACGGCGTCAATCATTGGGTATCCAGTCTGGCCTTGGGTAAAGGCCTCGAGCCGTTCGGCGTTTGCGGTGGTTGGGCGCAAATTATCAAAGGCCGGGTGCAGGGCGCGGTGCTCAATGTGCGGGGCATCTTCTAGCTTCTGGGCAAAGTGATCGCGCCAGGCAATGCGCTCTTCAAAGGCGTTGAGTGAAAATTTTGGTGACGATGCCTGACTCTTTCGTAACTGCACCTCGGCGTGAAGTTCGCGAGCACTTACCGTGCCGAGTGCTAGATGCACTGATAGCCGTGAACAGCCCGACCAGCCACTAACGGGGCTGGAAAGATGTCGTTCGTATCCCGTGACACGTTCACTAATCCAATTGCGTAAGATCTCGCGTCCGGCGCGCTCGCCGCCGCGCTGGCGATAAACCATGTTCTCGGCCGTAACACCTAGGTCGTGCATTGAAGGCATTGGACCTGGAGCAACTGTCGTTGGTCGAATGGCGACCGGAACAGGATGTAATGATTGATTAAAAAGCACGGTGCGCTGTTTACTCCAGTGATCACGGGAGGTGAGTCCGCGCATGGCGCCGGTCTGGCGATGCTCGCGATATTTCACACCGCGCGCGCGTGACCAAGCAGCTACCGCACGGTCCCGTTTCCATGTTGCCGCAACACCAAACTCTTCGTGTGAGTGGATCGATTCGATACCAACTTGGGTCGACAACTCTTCTAGCACTTCAAGCATTTCGCCCACTCGCACCACAAGAGGTGCTCCAAGTAAAGCTAGTGATTGCCGTAAATCAACAAGCCCATCAAGTGCTAATTCGATATGCCGCGGTGAAGTGTGCGGATGCGCGATTAGGCTTGGCTCGAAAACGTATAAAGGCAAAACTGGCATTCCCGAGTCCACTGCCGCAGTAAGTGATGCGTGGTCATGAACGCGCAAGTCGCGTTTAAACCAAACAACCTGGACGTCAGGGTGAGTCATGAATATTCCTTACCTTCGATTTACCTGATTGCACTCAGTTAGAGCGGGGTTCAAACTCAAATCAAATCTTGCTTCATGGTGCACGTTGCGCAAATTGATTTTCAAAGTTTATACGACTTCGAAAGAAATTAACTTTGAAGTGAGTTGACTACTTTTTTGAATACCCAGGGCAGGGTTTGTGCTGCTGGCACTATCAATTTGCGAATCGGAGGATGGGCGGCGGCCCACGTTAATGAGCCAGTGAGTACTCGGTACGAACGAGTAATTTTTAGCCACTCTTTTTCATAACTTTTTGGATCATGCTTAACAACTGCATTGACGGCCGCTCTTGCCTGGGCCAGACCAATTCGTAATCCTTCACCAGTTAGCGCATCAACGTATCCCGAGGCATCACCAACTAAAATCGCCCGCCCCTTTGTTCTTGCCGATGTATTTTGGCGAAGTGGGCCAGCTCCTTTTAATTCACTTGCGGCTTTGGCGTCTTTTAATCGCATCGCTATTTCTGGTACCGAAGCGATAGCGGCTTTGAAATCTAATGGCCGTACTCCTAAGACTGCTATTCCGACAATTTCTTTACTAACCGGTGTCACATAAAGTTCGGCGCCATCAAGCCAGTGCACATCAACTAAATCAGACCAAGGTTCATAGTAAAAATGTTGCCTGGCGCCATAACGTCGTAATTTTGTATTTTCTACGTGTAGCCCCAAGATTGAGCGCACTGATGAGTGAAGACCATCTGCAGCGATTAAATATCTTCCTTTGATACCAGCTGCTTCTATCCAATCACTGTGCTGGTTTAAATCTGTAACCTTTGCTTTATGCCACTGCACTCCTAATTGGATAGCACGTTGATGCAAGGCATCGTAGAGTTCAGTTCGCCGCACACCAACACCACGACCTCTAGAAAATCGAGCATCAATACTTCGCTTTCCAGAAATATATTTAATACCGAAAAAATCTATCCCAGTTGGATAAACACCCATTTCATTGAGTAAATTGATTGCCTCGGGCATGAGTCCTTCACCGCAAGCCTTATCAATCGTGTTTTCTCGAGGTTCGATAATCACAACATCCAAGCCAGCCATTCGAGCATGAATCGCAGTTGCAAGCCCAATGGGGCCACCGCCGACAACTAATAAATCTTTCATAACTGTGGCAAGGTTGCTAAGGCTCGATTCTCTGCTCGAATCCGAACATAGAGAAGTGGAATATTAAGAGCAGTAAATATTATTGCAGTGATCCATGAGAATCCAACTAACGGTAGGGCAAATCCCTCAATAACGACTGCCACATAGTTTGGATGATTTAAATATTTATATGGTCCAGCTGTTATCCGAGGGAGATTTGGCACCAAGACAATTCTTGTGTTCCAACGTTTCCCAAGTGTCATCACACACCACCATCGGAGTAATTGTGAGGCAACCGCCAGGACAAACATTGACCAAGCCAGTTCTGGCATCAGTTTCGGCTGTGAGATATACATTTCAGCAAGTGAACCAAATAAGAGCCCAGTATGTAGAAAGACCATAAATGGATAATGTCCAAAACTAAATTCTATCCCGCCGTTGGCCCGACTCCATTCGAGATTGCGCTTCGAGACTACGAGTTCAACAATTCTCTCGATCCCAACAATTAAAATTAAAATTGTAAATGCCTGTGCGTAGCTCATTTATTTACCACCTCACCAAAACTAGTTCAGTTGCAAATCCTGGACCCATCGAAATTATCAATCCATATTCACCAACGATCGGACGAGGACGTGTCAAATCATAAAATATATCCTGTAAAACATGCAGAATAGAGGCGGAAGATAAATTTCCCTTCACCGCTAAAGATTTCCAAGTAAATTCTAACTGGGAATCTTGAATACCGAGAGAATCTGAGACTGCAGTAATAACTTTCGGTCCTCCTGGATGAACAATCCAATGCGAGATATCAGACTTTTTGAGGTCGTGATCTTGAAGAAAATTATTCACGTCTTTATTTAGTTTTGTCTGAACCATTTTTGGCACTTCCGCCGAAAGAACGATATGAAATCCGGTGTCGTTAATGTCCCAGCCAATCGAATCAGTACTAGCGTCAAAAACCCGACTGCGAGAATCCATTACCTCGGGTCCACTGATCCCAAGTTTCTTTGCTTTTTTCTCTCCAACCATAACTACGGCTGCTGCTCCATCACCAAAAAGACCACTTGCCACGATATTGGCCATCGAAAGATCATTTCGTTGAATTGTTAACGAACACAATTCGACCGAGAGCAATACCGCAACTCCATCAGGGTTACCTAGGAGAAAATCATGGACTCTAGCTATCCCTGTAGCGCCAGCAATACACCCCAGTCCAAAGGAGGGAATTCGTTTGATATCAGATCGAAAGTTCATGATTGGAATCAAACGAGAATCAAGTGACGGTACTGCTATTCCGGTTACTGATGTAAAAATAATTAGATCCACATCAATTGCGTTTATTCCCGCTTTTTCAAGAGCCATAGAAATAACTTCTTCCCCAAGTTCTAATCCAACTTTTATGAAGACATCATTTCTAGCACCAAAGCCAACAAGTTCTTGATACGAATTCAGTGGCAAACTGAGATACCTGTATTCAACGCCGGTAGCGTCATGAATCCGCTCAATCACACCTTGTTTAGAGCCATCCGGTGAAACTAATTTGCTAAATTCAGCAGTAATAACTCGCTGCGGATATTTATAATCCGCAACAACGCCATGAACTCCAGCGATATAACTCATTCTGGAAGGATACGGGAAAGGGCGATTCAACGTCTGTTGAGTAAAAATCAACTCCAGAATCTTTTAGTGCTGGTGGCGGGTGAAGGATTTGAACCTTCGAAGGCAGAGCCGGGGGATTTACAGTCCCCTCCCATTGGCCGCTCGGGCAACCCGCCAGGTTGATTTAGCCATCAGAACGAACGTAAAAGTACCTCAGGATTGAGTTTTTGGGTAATTCCAAAGGGCATACGTTCGGGCTGGTGTATGGAGAGTGTATGAGTTGTAAAACAAACTTTGGTGATCCGTCGTTTTTCGACAGTCCCCCCCGGCGTTTTTTGCAATTATTGAGAATTGGACCGAAGAGGTTGCGAAATTAAATGGATTTCATGAAGTTAGCCATAAGGTAGATATTTTCGGCTTATGTAAAAGTTGCTACAAAAAATAACTCAACGGCTGAGCTGGAGTCAGGCAAAGTGAAGCAGGGGCTTTAAAAAGAAGATGTTCGATAGATGTAGATAAAAAGCATCTGCAAACTACTTGCACTTTTTTGGCGATAAAGATCCGCATTAATACATTACACTTACGAACATGTTTACAAAGCGGCGCTCGATAGATTATATGCGCCTTAATACGACCCTTTGTCAAACTAAATAAATACTACCCCTGTCATATCCTAAACTTTATAAATTTATTTCTTACACTGTCTAAAATCCTAACCTACTTACTATTAAATAATTGGAGAATAAAAATGAAGGTAATTTTTAAGAAATTAATTGGAACAATAATTTTATCGTCCTTGGCAGTATCG
>JBBQRL010000033.1:0-10884 GCA_038214925.1 Candidatus Nanopelagicales bacterium
TTCAGGTGCAAATGGTGCGGCAAGCATTTCGGTCTTTGGAACTTATACACGAATACAGGTCGGATCTATCGGGTAAATAAACTGGAGCGGGTGACCGGGATCGAACCGGCATGGCCAGCTTGGAAGGCTGGGGCTCTACCATTGAGCTACACCCGCAGGTGCATGGGGCTAAAGGTACTGGGTCGGTAATCAGAGTGCGAAATCTGGTTTAGACTCTCGCTTTGCGCCCCGGGGCGTAGCGTAGTGGCTAGCGCGCCTGCTTTGGGAGCAGGAGATCGGGAGTTCGAATCTCCCCGCCCCGACCAGTTTGTTTAGTTATCAATCCCATTAGGAGCAATTTGTGAAGAGCACAGTAGAAGTTCTATCTCCAACACGCGTTCGTTTAGATGTTGAAGTTGCTTTCACTGAGCTTGAATCACACATAGCTAATGCATATAAAAAGGTTGCATCACAAGTAAACATCCCTGGTTTTCGTAAGGGAAAAATTCCTGCAGCAATGATCGATCAGCGAGTTGGCCGTACTGCTGTTCTCGATGTGGCTATCAATTCAGCTTTGCCAGAGTTTTACGGACAAGCTGCACGCGAGCATTCAGTTGCCGTTCTTGGACGTCCAGAAGTAGATGTTAAAGAATTAGTTGATAACGAGAAGCTGGTATTTACTGTTGAAGTAGATGTTCGCCCAGAGGTTAAGTTGCCAGATTTTTCAACAATCACAATTGAAGTTGATGACGTAGTTGTTGCCGATGCCGATGTTGATGAGCAGATTGAATCATTGCGAACACGTTTTGGAACTTTAACAACAGTTGATCGCGCCGTTAAAACTGGCGACTTCGTAACACTAGATATGACGGCCTATGTAGATGGCGCCGAAGTTGATGGCGGACAAGCTAATGACATTTCATATGAAGTTGGTTCAGACAAGATGATCGATGGCTTGGATGAGAAGCTAGTTGGAATGATTGTTGATGAAGTAAAGCAGTTTGAAACTCAACTTGTTGGTCAGCAAGAAGGCGAAAAGGGTGAAGTGAAGGCAACTGTTAAGGCAGTTAAAGAGCGCGAGCTTCCTCCCGTTGATGATGCCTTTGCCAAGCTGGCATCAGAGTTTGATACTTTGGCCGAGTTGAAGGCAGATTTTGTGCTTCGTCTAGAGCGCGTAAAGAAGATGGAACAAGGTGCACAAGCACGCGATCGCCTAGTTGAAAAGCTATTGGCCGATAACGAGATTCCAGTTCCAGAGAACTTGGTTGAATTAGAAGTAAATGATCATCTGCAGGGTGAAGGTCGAATGGAAGATGCCGAACACCGTGCCGAAGTTGATGGCCAAGTACGTTCATCATTGCGGTCAGATTTCTTGCTCGATGCAATTGTTCAGGCAGAAGATGTTCAAGTAACTGAAGTTGAATTGACTGAGTACCTCGTGCGCACATCACAGCGCTACGGAATGGCGCCACAGCAATTTGCGGAAGAGCTTCAGAAGGCTGGACAGATTCAGCAGTTGGTTGCCGAAGTAACACGCGCAAAGGCGTTGGCTTCAGTATTGGGTCGAATCACGGTTAAGGATGCATCGGGTGCAGTTATTGATCTCGAGGCGCTCGCACCAAAGATTGATCCAGCAGATCTAGTTGAAGAGGCGTAATTCTCCGCTTTCTCAGCTTTTGGCTCTGCTCACAGCGAACATTGCACAGTTCACGCATCTATTTTCGATAATCGGGAAGCATTTCGCCTGCTTAATTGTTAAGGTCGGTACAGGTAAAAAATAACGGGAGGCAACACAGTGGATTCAGAGAGCAAAATGAAGGATCAGATTTATAACCGCCTTCTGGAAGAACGCATTGTCTTCCTATCCGGAGAAGTTCGCGACGACATGGCAAACATGGTCTGCGCGCAGTTGCTTCTCCTATCTGCGCTGGATCCTAAGAAAGATATTTTTCTTTACATCAACTCTCCAGGTGGATCGGTAACTGCAGGAATGGCTGTCTATGACACCATGCAGTTAGTTCCTAATGATGTTGCGACAGTTACTTTTGGAATGGCTGCATCAATGGGTCAGTTCTTGTTAACGTCAGGTGCAAAGGGAAAGCGTTTCTCAACTAAGAGTTCACGTATTTTGATGCACCAACCTTTGGGTGGCATCGGCGGAAATGCAATCGATATCCGTATTCAGGCAGAACAGATGGCGATTACAAAGCAGACTTTGTCAGAACTCAACGCGCTCAACACAGGACAAACACTTGAAAAGATTCTTGCCGATTCAGATCGCGACAACTGGTTTAACGCAGAAGATGCGAAAGAGTACGGATTTGTAGATCACGTTGTTACATCAATGAGCCAAATAACAGGAGGAAAAGCGTAATGAAAAACATTCAAGAGATTACATCTCGCTACGTTCTTCCAACAGTTGAAGAAAAGACGGCCTACGGTTACAAGCGTCAAGATCCATACACAAAGCTATTTGAAGAGCGCATTATTTTCATGGGTCAACCAATCGATGACACAGTTGCAAACGATGTCATGGCACAGCTGTTGACATTGGAATCAATGGATCCAGATCGCGACATAATGATTTACATCAACTCACCAGGTGGATCATTTACTGCGCTAACGGCTATTTATGACACCATGCAGTTTGTTCGCCCGGATATCAGCACAATTTGCTTGGGCCAGGCAGCATCGGCCGCGGCAGTAATTCTTGCTGGTGGGGCAAAGGGAAAGCGTTACGCCCTAGAACATTCACGTATTTTGATTCACCAACCATCATCTGAAGGTGGCGGTCAGGCATCAGATATTGAAATTCAGGCAAAAGAGATCGATCGTATTACTCGTTTGCAAGAAGATCTTTTAGCTCGTCACGTTGTGAAATCCGCTGAAGAGATTCGCAAAGATATCGAGCGCGACAAGATTCTTACTTCTGCAGAAGCAGTTGAATATGGAATCATCGATCAAGTTCTTGCATCACGTAAGGCAAAGAAGTAACCGCTTCTAGACTTTAGTGAAACTATTTGAGCCGGGCTCCCTTTGGTCATACAAGGGGTACCGGCTCTTTTGGATTTCTAACGCTATTTTTGTATTGGGCTCAACTGCATTTCCAATTGCTTTGGCAGTTACGGTTTTAGATGCAGGTGGTGATGCAACGTCATTGGGTCTCATTCTTGGAGCACGTATTTTATCGACTGTTCTTTTTGCCCCGGTGGCCGGTGTTTGGTCTGATCGAATTTCCAGAAAAAAAGTAATGATTGGCGCCGATTTATTTAGAGCAGCAATCGTTACGATTATGATTTTTTTAACTTCCCCCACAATGCCGCATATTTACTTAGGTTTAGCAGTGTTCCTTATGGGCGCCGGCGATGCCTTTGGCGCGGCTGCAGCGGGTGCGATAGTTCCAAGCCTGGTTCCGGTTGAAAAACTTCCGGCCGCAAATGTGGCACGCAATATTGTTGTTCGAAGCGCCACAATCGTTGGCCCCGGAATTGGTGGAGTTTCAATTCTTTTATTAGGCGGTCGACTTACATTTTTAGTGACGGCGATAGCTTTTGTAATTGGAACAATCTTCTTGCAGAAAATTGAGGAAGATATAAATAGCGATAAGCGAGAACAAGAGCCATTTTTTACTGAAATGCGAGAAGGTCTGCGCACGGTTCGTGAGATCCCTTGGATTGGGGCCATGATCGTCATGGTTTCTTTTCAATTAATGATCGTGTTAGCTGCCGAAACAATCTTGCTTCCCATAATCACACGCCGCGAATTTGATTCAAATACTCCATTTGCACTTGCCGCGTCGGCATTTTCATTAGGTAGTATTATTTCTGCAGTTATTTGCGTAAAAGTAAAGGTTAAGCATGAAGGTTACGTTTCAATCTTTGTCTGGATGTTTATTGTTATTGCACCTTTAGCATTGGCCTTTCCGGTTTCAGATACCTTCGTGGTCTTGGCATATCTTTTTGCTGGATTTTCAATTGGGCCCTGGGAGGCATGGTGGGCATCGGCAGTTCAACGAGAAGTTCCAGCACATTTACAAGGGCGAGTATTTTCACTCGATCACATGGGCTCGTCAGCTTTAATGCCGGTAGGAATGTTTTTGATTGGCCCAGCCGTGGCCTTATTTGGCGAAAAAGAGTTATTGATCGGTTCTTCAATATTTCACGTTATCTTCTGTCTCTTCTTTCTGCGAGTTCCGGGTGTGAAAGATTTCAAGATACCGGCTAATTATTCTCACGGCGAACACAAGCAAGCCTAAAAATAACCACCTCAATTGAATCTAGAAAGTAAACTTAAGCCATGACAAGAATCGGTGAAACTAGCGATCTGCTCAAATGTTCTTTCTGCGGAAAGACTCAAAAGCAGGTTAAAAAACTTATTGCCGGTCCTGGCGTTTACATCTGCGATGAATGTATTGAACTCTGTAACGAGATCATTGTTGAAGAACTTAGTGAGGCGAACTCACTTGGATTATCCGAGCTACCAAAGCCACAGGTGATCTTTGAATTTCTAGATCAGTATGTAATTGGTCAAGACCGAGCAAAGAAGTCTTTATCTGTTGCCGTGTACAACCATTACAAGCGCGTGCAAAGTGGTGCAGCCGTTCGCGAAGATGGAATCGAATTAGCGAAGTCAAATATTTTGATGCTAGGGCCTACTGGTTGCGGTAAGACTTTAATGGCGCAGACTTTGGCTCGCATGCTCAATGTTCCATTTGCAATTGCTGATGCCACAGCCCTTACCGAAGCAGGTTACGTCGGCGAAGATGTAGAAAACATTTTGCTCAAGCTTTTACAGGCAGCAGATTACGATGTTAAAAAAGCTGAAACTGGAATTATCTATATCGATGAAATCGATAAGGTGGCACGTAAATCTGAAAACCCATCCATTACACGCGATGTATCAGGTGAAGGTGTTCAACAAGCGTTGCTCAAAATTCTAGAAGGCACGGTTGCATCTGTTCCACCACAAGGTGGCCGCAAGCACCCACATCAAGAATTTATTCAAATCGATACAACAAATGTTTTATTCATTGTTGGTGGTGCTTTCTCCGGGCTGGAAAAGATTATTGAAAGTCGAGTTGGAAAATCTGGTGTTGGTTTTAATGCAACATTACAAAACTCTGCTGATAAAAATCGCAAGGATATTTTTGCCGATGTCATGCCGGAAGATCTTCTCAAGTTTGGAATGATCCCTGAATTTATTGGCCGTCTGCCAGTACTTACAAGTGTGGAAAATCTAGATAAGCCAGCGCTGATGCAGATCCTGACTGAACCTAAAAATGCTTTGGTCAAGCAGTATCAACGCCTGTTTGATCTCGACAATGTTGAACTTGAATTTGATGCCGAAGCTCTCGATTCCATCGCCGACTTGGCGTTAGATCGAGGAACTGGTGCACGAGGACTTCGAGCCATCATGGAATCAGTTCTGCTTACTGTGATGTACGACGTACCTAGTCGTAACGATGTCGAAAAGGTAACAATTACTAAAGCCTGCATCATCGATGGGGGAGCACCAACGTTAGTTTTGCGTACTGGTGACTTGCCAAAGCGCGCACGCGGACAAAAAGGTCAGGAAGAGAAGAGCGCGTAATCTAGACTGAGCGCTATGTCCGCCGAGTTAGCTTCCACTTTTTCTCCTGCAGAAATCGAAGCCCCACTGTATGAAAAGTGGGTTGCCGCTGGCTATTTCACCGCCGATGCACAATCAAGTAAGCCAGCATTTTCATTAGTTCTTCCACCACCAAATGTCACTGGTGTTTTACACATTGGTCACGCGCTAGATCAAACATTGCAAGATTGTTTATCGCGCATGAAACGGATGCAAGGTTTTGAAGTTTTATGGTTACCCGGAATGGATCACGCTGGAATTGCTACTCAAAACGTAGTTGAAAAGCAGTTAGCTGCTAGTGGAAAATCTCGCCACGATTTAGGCCGGGAAGAGTTTGTCAAAAAAGTTTGGCAGTGGAAAAAAGAGTCCGGCGGAGCAATTCTGGGCCAGATGAAACGCCTTGGCGCATCGGTCGATTGGTCGCGTGAGCGATTCACGATGGATGAAGGAATGTCTAAAGCCGTTGTCACAATCTTTAAGCGTATGTATGACGCAGATTTAATTTACCGAGCCGAACGAATTATTAACTGGTGTCCACGTTGTTTAACTGCACTTTCAGATATTGAAGTAGAACACAGTGATGATGCCGGCGAATTAGTTTCAATTCGTTATGGTGATGGCGATAATTCAATTGTTGTAGCAACTACGCGAGCTGAAACTATGTTGGGTGATACTGCAGTTGCTGTACATCCAGAAGATAAGCGCTACTTACATATGATTGGCACAACAGTAAAAGTTCCACTCATTGATCGGGAAATTCCAATTGTTGCCGACGAACACGTTGATCCAGCGTTCGGAACTGGCGCAGTTAAAGTTACCCCAGCTCATGATCCCAACGACTTTGAAATTGGATTACGCCACAAACTAGCCAGCATTGTTATTTTAGATGCCAATGCAATCGTCGTTAATACCAATAGCGTATTTGATGGCATGGATAGATTTGACGCACGCAAAGCAGTAGTAGATGCACTTCGCGCCGAAGGCCGCATCGTTGCCGAGAAACGTCCGTACATGCACGCCGTTGGACATTGTTCTCGTTGCGATACAACTGTTGAACCTCGTTTATCAAAGCAATGGTTTGTAAAAGTTGCTCCCATGGCAAAAGCTGCAGCAGATGCAGTGCGCAGTGGTGAAGTAAAGATCGAACCTGAAGAATTAGCACCACGATATTTTGAGTGGGTCGATAACATGCACGACTGGTGTATTTCACGTCAGCTGTGGTGGGGTCACCGAATTCCAGTTTGGTATGGACCACAAGGTGAAGTTCAAGTTGTTGGCCCCGATGAAATTGCGCCAGCTGGTTGGACTCAAGACCCTGATGTTTTAGATACCTGGTTCTCATCTGGCCAGTGGGCTTTTTCAACTTTTGGCTGGCCTGAAAACACAGCAGACCTCAATAAGTTTTATCCAACATCAGTTTTAGTAACTGGCTATGACATTTTGTTCTTCTGGGTTGTTCGCATGATGATGATGTCTACCTTTGCCATGGATGGCGTGGCACCATTTAAAACAATTATGTTGCATGGTTTAGTTCGTGATCAATTTGGTAAGAAAATGTCCAAGAGCCGTGGCAATGTTATCGATCCCATTGAATTTATGGATAAGTATGGCGCCGATGCACTTCGCTTCACATTAGCCCGTGGTGCAAACCCCGGAACAGATCAAGCTCTAGCTGAAGACTGGATTGGTGGTTCACGTAACTTTGCTACCAAGTTATGGAATGCAACGCGATTTGCAATGATGAACGGTGCAACAGTTCAGGGTGAACTACCCGCTACTGATTCGCTCAATGCCATAGACAAGTGGATCCTCAGTCGACTCTCCGAAACTGTCTCTGAAGTTACCCAGTTACTTGAACAATTCGAATTTTCGCGCGCCTGCGAGACGATGTATCACTTCGCCTGGGACGATTTGTGCGACTGGTACTTAGAACTTTCAAAGGAAGCATTTTCAAAGGGTGATGCAGCGGCCACAAAGCGAGTGCTGGGCTATGTATTAGATCAACTCTTTCGTCTAATGCACCCAGTTATGCCTTTTATTACCGAAGCAATGTGGACCACATTAACTGGTGGTCAAACACTTGTTACCGCCCAATGGCCAGTTGCTAACCCAGCACACGTTGATAAAAAAGCAGAGAGCTTGGTTGCCGAGTTACAAGAAATTGTTACTGAAGTGCGCCGTTTTAGAAACGACCAAGGAATTAAAACTTCGCTGAAAATTCCTGGCCGTTTTTTTGCTCCACCGCATATCGCTCAATACACATCGGCAATTGCCTTTGTGGTTCGCATGGAACTTGGCGACATCACGCCAACGGCAAAATGTGAAGCTGCTGGAGTAAGCGTTGAATTTGATTTGTCGCAATCAATTGATGTTGTAGCAGAACGTGCTCGCCTAGAAAAAGATCTAGCAACTGCCATTAAAGATCAGCAAACAGCTGAGATAAAGCTAGCCAATGAAGGCTTTATGGCTAAGGCACCGGAAAACGTTGTTGTTGAAATTCGCGAACGTCTCGAAAAAACAACTACAGATATTGAGCGAATTACCGCATCACTAACAGCGCTGCCACAATCATGATCATTTCACCCGATGATCAAGAACGCGTAGATGCTATCGAGCAAGCGTTATTAGCGCGCTGGCCGGAAACTCGAATTGCTCCAAGTACCGAAAGAATAGCCGCATTAGTAGATATTTTAGGTTCACCGCAACTGACGTATCCAACGATTCACGTTGGCGGAACCAATGGAAAGACCACCACTAGCCGAATGATTGATGCGCTTTTATTCGCGCACGGTTTACGCACTGGTCGATTTACTAGCCCTCATCTAGAGAGCTATCGCGAACGTATCGCTATTAATGGTCAGCCAATTGATCCCAAGGAATTGATATTTTCTTATAACGACATCGCCGCTTACTTTGATTTAATGGATGCACAGTTCGAGCACCCGATCTCATTTTTTGAAGCTATTACTGCGCTTGGTTTCGTCGCCTTTGCCGAACACCCAGTTGATGTTGCGGTAATCGAAGTCGGTATGGGCGGAGAATGGGATGCAACAAATATTGTGAAAGCTGATGTTTCACTGATTATGCCAATTGGCTTTGATCACATGGAATATCTCGGAAACACATTGCACGAGATTGCAGCGACAAAAGCTGGAATCATTAAAGAAGGTGGCTTTATTGTTCTTGCTCAGCAAGAGCCAGAAGCTGCCAAAGAGTTGATTCGCAAAGCTGCCGAAGTTGGTGCAGATGTAGTGCGCGAAGGTATCGAATTTTCAGTGGCCGCTCGCGCCGTTGCCGTAGGCGGACAGTTAATAAGTGTGCAGGGAATTAACGAGCTGTATGACGATATTTTCTTGCCGCTGCATGGTCGCCATCAAGCGGCAAATGCAGCGGCGGCACTTGTCGCAGTTGAAGCATTCTTTGGTGATCAACCATTAGATATCGAAGCCGTTCGTGCCGGCTTTGCCGCCGTTACATCGCCCGGTCGTTGCGAAGTTGTACACCGGGATCCAACGGTAATTTTAGATGCAGCGCACAATCCACACGGTGCCAAGGCCTTAGCGCAAACATTGACTAGCGAATTCAATTTCGACGAGATCATCGCAGTCATTGGTGCATTTGCTGATAAAGATGTTGCTGGAATTTTGCAAGAACTTGAACCGATTGTCGATCATGTCATTGTTACCCAAAGCTCTTCATCGCGTGCCATGTCTTCTGTTGAACTAGAAAAGATCGCATCATCAATTTTTGGCGTCGATCGTGTCTTTGAAGTAAAAGATCTGAACACAGCACTTGATAAAGCAGTTGCCGATTCAATCCGACCACTAAGTGAAGAGACAGTTGGCATAGTTGTCACAGGATCGGTTGTTACAGTGGGTGAAGCAAAAACTTATTTGAGAAAGAAGTTTGCCTTATGAAAATTTTAGGAGCTTCCGTATTAATTGCGGAAAGTTTAACCATGAGTTTTGCAATTTTATTAGCGATGAAGGATCACTCCGCTGCCGCAATTATTTATGGCTGCGTCATTTCCATTCTGCTCTTTGTCGCCGCCGGACTAGTCAGACGCCCAGGTGGATTTATTTTCGGCTCCATCATGCAACTTGTCATGATCAGTTTTGGTTTCGTTGAGCCATCTTTCTTCATTATTGGGGTGGTTTTGATTGGGTTATGGGTGGCAGCCATTGTGGTTGGCCGCAAAGGTGAGGCCGCTCGCGCAGCCTTGCTGGCTGCAGCCGATAAAAAACCCCAATAGACTACGCCAGTGATTTCTGAGAAAACTCTTATCCTCGTCAAACCCGATGGCGTACGCCGCGGTTTAGTTGGCGAAATTATTTCGCGCGTTGAACGAAAAGGTTATGCAATCAATGCCGTGCGAATGTTGCAAGCAGATCGCGCAATTTTAGAACTTCATTACGCCGAACATGTTGGCAAACCATTTTATGAACCACTTGTTGAATTTATGATGTCTGGTCCAATTGTCGCAATCGTTGCTTCAGGAAATCGAGTTATCGAAGGTTTCCGATCAATTGCCGGAGTAACAGATCCAACGATTGCAGATCCCGGAACAATTCGCGGTGACTTAGCTCGCGATCAAGGAACCAGAGTTGTGCAAAATCTCGTACACGGTTCAGATTCACCAGAATCTGCCGCCCGTGAAATTCAGATCTTTTTTCCAAGTAAGTAAATTCTCCGTTCAATAAAGCACAACAAGGCACAAGGAGTAAAAATGTCAAAAGCAAGCAAGATGTCCTTCATAGGTCGCGATATGGCCGTTGATTTAGGTACCGCTAACACCCTTGTGTACGTGCGTGGACGTGGCATTGTTTTAAATGAGCCTTCAGTTGTAGCAGTTAACCAAGACACTGGTGGAATTTTAGCCGTTGGCATTGAAGCGAAAAAGATGATTGGCCGTACTCCCGGGAACATCGTTGCAATCCGTCCGCTACGCGATGGCGTTATTGCAGATTTTGATACTACCGAGCGTATGTTGCGCTACTTCATCCAAAAAGTGCACCGTCGTCGCTACCTTGCAAAGCCGCGCATTGTTATTTGTGTTCCATCAGGCATTACTGGCGTAGAACAGCGCGCCGTTAAGGATGCTGGTTACGCCGCTGGTGCACGTAAGGTTTACATTATTGAAGAGCCAATGGCCGCGGCAATTGGTGCCGGACTACCAATTCACGAACCAACTGGAAATATGGTTGTAGATATTGGTGGCGGAACTACTGAAGTTGCCGTTATTTCATTGGGTGGAATCGTTACTTCACTCTCAATTCGCGTTGGCGGAGATGAGCTTGA
>JBBQRL010000034.1:0-10855 GCA_038214925.1 Candidatus Nanopelagicales bacterium
TCGTTAGGTCGCCGGTTCGATCCCGGCCCAAGCCACAAGAGAAAGAAAGCCCCTCACCAATCCGTTGGGCCGGAACATTTATCTCTTTGGCAAGACGGTAAGCAGTTACACCCATTGGGATCATAAATTCTTCGAGAAGTAGTTCACCAGGCTCACAAAAGCTAGTCGCCTTGAAGTTGACTTACTCTAATTAGTCAAGGACGACGGTGCCGGTTGGTGTTGTTAAGTGGACCGAGACGATTCCGTTTTCGCCATCGTTAGTTGATGGGTCGGTCCACTCGATTGTTGTTCCATTAAGTGCGGAAAGAATTTCATCCTTAAACCATGATTCGGCAAGCTGATCTTTATCGGCGATCGTAATCTTTTCAATTGATGCAACGGCTTTGCCATCTTGTGATGGGTGATCGGCAGTTAACCATTGAATGAAAAATGGGAGTTCGCGAAAATCAGTAATTTCATTAACGCCGATTTGCTTCCACTTAAGGTCGCTGCCATCGGGGCGAGTGCGGTGGCCTTCAATTGCGGGGCGACCAAATTTTTCTTCGATCTTTGCAATGTCATCCGTTGCGAAAACCCATGTCAGCCAACCTCCGCCGGCTTGTGCTTTCTTGCTAACGGCTTTGCCCCATGGAGTTTGTTCGGTTGCTGGGTGATCGAGTGGGCAGACAACTTCGATGTATTGGCCGTTTTGTAATGGCATTGTGAAGTTGCGAGTGCCAAAGCGCGGGTGCACGCCGCCATCGACGAAGGTGCTGCCCAGGCGCGAGCCCAGGCGTTGGACGGTGTCGGCGAGCTGATCATGGGAAGTTACATATGAGACATGGTCTAGGCGCATAGTGAAATCTAACCGTATGAATGGGGGTGGTGCTTACCAAATTTGGGGCTGGGGCGAGCGTTAGCGGGCCAGGGTGCACATCAGGGCTTCAACGGTTAGCAAGGGTGCTGCGTTGTGGCCCAGGTTGGTTCGCGCATCCATGATGGCGGTAATTTTTTTAATTGTTGATTGCGGTTTTGTTTTCTCGGCCAGGTTTTGAATTTCAGCGGCTAGCTCTTTGTTGATTAAGGCATCGGGGCTGCCGGCTTGAACCATCATGACATCGCGATAAAAGGTGGCGATATCCAATAGTGCGGCATCTAGGCCATCTCGAATCATCCGAGTTTGCCGGGTTTTTTGTTCTTTCTCTAAATCTTTAATCGCTTTGCTGCCACCGGTTGCCATGCCTCGGCCGGTTGCGCCTTTGCCGTAGGCAAGGGATAAATCATCGATCTCTTTTTCATTACGGTTTTCGGCAGCTTCGGTGGCTTGGGTAGTTGCCAGATCAACCAGAGTTTGGGCAGCAGCAAATGCGGAAGCGATTCCGTGCAAGGTAAGAGGCAATTTCATAATGGTGTTGCGAGTGTTTCGAACCGATTCATTGTTTGCTAAATATCGTGCCCGGCCAATGTGGCCTTGGGAAACGCGCGCTGCAAAATCTGCCATGACTGGGGAAATTCCGTCGCGATCTTGTAAGACTTGTGCAACGGCGGCAGTTGATGGCGTTACTAATTGCAAATGGCGGCAGCGGCTGCGAATAGTGGGTAAGAGATCGTGCAAGGTTGGCGCACACAGCAACCAAACAGTTCGGTTACCGGGTTCTTCAATTGCTTTCAGCAATGCGTTTGCAGCAGATTCAGTTAAGCGATCGGCATCTTCCATTACAACTACGCGCCAGCCACCCATGGAAGGAGCCCAGGCAACGCGAGTTAATAGTTCGCGGACTTCATCAATTTTTATGGAAAGGCCTTCGGTGCGAATAATTTCAACGTCGGGGTGCGATCCGTTGGCCGCCGATTTACATTCGTTGCACGTGCCGCATCCATTTTTCGGACAGATTAAAGCTTGGGCAAATGCAACTGCGGCATTTGATCGCCCCGAACCTGGTGGACCAGTGAAGACCCAGGCATGTGTCATCTGGTTATTTTCTAGCGGTGTTGCGTGATTTTCTGGGGTCTCGGCGGCGTTATCTAAAGCGATCTGATTATCTTCAGCGCGAGTTGAGGCAACAGCTTTTTGCAAAATTTCTACGACTTCGTGTTGGCCAACTAAATCAGCGTAGACGCTCACTTCTTAGTGGCCTTCTTTGGCGCCTTTGTGGTGGCCGCTTTTACTGACTTTGATCCCTTTTTCACTGCCTTTGATGCACTGTTGCCAGTTTTCATTACTGCTTTTGCAGTTGCGCGAATTGGGCGCAGAAGAAGGTTGCCTTTATCTTCCACCGCGTTGCGCTTTAGTGCAGCGATTTCGCTGACCTTGGCAATTATCGCGGCGTGAGTATCTTCCACGGATTGGTTTCCATCGACGATGTAATAGCGCTCTGGGTCAAGGGCAGCTAACTGCAAAAACTCCTGGCGAACGCGTTCGTGAAAATCTATTGGTTGTGATTCCAGGCGATCTTTACTTTTTAAACGAGCAAGGCCAATTTCAGGTGCTAGATCAATAATAATTGTGAGCGTTGGGAAAAGTGATTCCGTTGCCCAGCGGGAAATTCGGGCAACTTCGCCAGGTTCTAAAATGCGGCCGGCACCTTGATAGGCAATTGATGAATCAAAGTATCGATCGCTGATGACTACTTCGCCTTTAGCAAGTGCTGGGCGGATAACAGAAAAAACATGGTGTGCGCGATCTGCGGCGTATAACAATGCTTCGGCGCGAGGTGAAATTTCGCCGGTGCTGTGCGATAAAAGAATTTTACGGATTTCAATTCCTAAATCACTGCCACCTGGTTCGCGAGATAAAATAACGGTTTCGCCTTCTTGTTCTAGCCAAGCTTTTAATAATTTTGATTGAGTTGATTTTCCAATTCCTTCGCCACCTTCAAAGGCGATGAAGACACCTTTTGTTGGTGCGCCGGTAATGCTGCCTAGTTCTCCCTTTATTGCATTTGAAATATCAGACCAAAGGGAAACATTCGGGCGATCTTTCATCTGCTTGTAAGAAACTAAACCAATCAGAGTTGCGATTACTCCGGCGATCAAAATAGTTACCGCGGCGCCGTTATAAGTAAGTTCGGTGTTTTGGAACTTGTAGGTGTGCTTGCCAATTGCCGCCGCGATCAGGGGTGAAATCGCAAGAACGGCAACTAGAACTACGCGGATCAAGCTTTGCACGAAGGCAAAGGTGCGGCCGCGGACATCGTCGGCAACTTCCATGCCCAGCATGGTGAAGCCAGTAACCCAAGAAATACCGCTGAAAGCACCCAAAATAACCACTATAAATACGGCAATTGCCAGGTTAGGGATAGCGGCAAGTGCAACTAAAAATAGACCCGATGTGGCAAGGGATGCGCCAAATAAACGACGGCGAGAAAACTGTGCAAATATTTTTGGACCGAAGGCGATACCGCCGGCAAGGCCAGTAAATACTGCGCCGAAGAGCACGCCGTAAGCGGCTTCTCCGCCGCCAAGATCGCCTACGAATGTGCGAGCAAGACCAATAACTGCGCCGGCGGCGATAAAGGCACCCGTCATACCAACGATCAGGCCACGAATAATTTTGCTACCGCTTACTGCTTTCCAGCCTTCGTACAATGATTTTAAGATTCCAGTTTCGGCAGCATGTTTTGCGGCAGCACCCTTAGGTATTTCGCGCAGGTTCCAGATTGTTAATGCAGCAAAAGCAAAGGAGAGCGCGTTTACATACAGCGCGAGATCAACTGCTGTTGTATTGAGCGAAAAAGTTGCGTTGATTGCTGAAGTGAAAAGTGAAAGGAAGGTAAAGAGCAACGCCGCAATTGGCGCGGTTCCATAGGCGGCTAATAATGAAACTTGATTGGCATTCTCTAATTTTTCACGTGGAACCAGATTTGGAACTGAAGCCTCTTTAGCCGGCGACCAAAATAGCGTTACGCACTCTACCAAAATCGTTGCGGTGTAAAGCCAAAAGTAATTATGAAAAATTGGGATAGAGATATACAGACCTGTGCGCAAAACATCGCAGCTCACCATTAATTTTCGGCGATCTAATTTGTCAGCGATCACACCAGCGATTGGGCCAAGGAAAACTGCCGGCAGTAAGCGCGCGATGAAAACACCAGCGATAGCAAAGTTAGCTTTTGCGTAATCTCCGCCGGAAAGTTGTTGGGCAAGGGCAGTTGTTGCTAAAAGGCCCAGCCAATCGCCAAGGGATGAGAAAACCATCGAGTTCCACAGTTTGCGAAAGGGCTTAATTGCCAGGACGCCACGAGTTACATCTGGCGCCGGAGCGGCAGGGGTCGGCAGCGACGTTGGCATGAGGTGAGTCTATCGGGGCTTGCGCGAGCGTTTACAGGCGTAATCCGCACAAATAATGTGTAGCACATTTGCCTTATTGTGCTACTATAATTTTATGACGACGGCCAAAAAAGCCATTGATGCATCAACGAATTCCGTGGGCGTGCGCGAACTTCGCCAATCCGCATCGCAAGTTTTGGATCTCGTGAAAGCGGGAACAACTGTTGAAATTACCGAACATGGCGTGCCAGTTGCGCGATTAGTTCCAATCGCAAAATCCTTGTATAAAGAATACGTCGAGGCTGGACTAATCATTCCTGCGACCAATCCAGATTGGCGGCCAACTAATACTCCCGCGAAAATTGTCGGTAAGAAAACATCAACACAAGTATTGATGGAGCTTCGAGCCGAGGAACGATATTGAGTTGGTACTTAGATAGTTCTGCTATTTTAAAGTTTATCTTTGATGAAAAAGAGAGAGCGGCTCTACTGAAACTCCTTACAAGTTCATCATTCACATCAACAATTTCACGGATTGAAGTAAAACAAACAGTAAATCGGGTATTGCCATCGAGTTTAAATTTAGCCGAAAAAGAGTTGTCAAAGATTGAATTAGTTCCTATTGCTCAACCAATATTGGCTATGGCGGAAAATTTCAGTGCTGCAGTGTCGCTACGTACGCTCGATGCAATCCAAATTGCATCAGTATTACATCTAGGAAAAGCTGTTGCGGGTTTGATCTCTTACGACAAGCAGATGATTACAAATGCGAAAGCATTAGGACTTAATGTAATCCACCCAGGGATGAAGTAGTTACTCGGTTTTCTTTTTAGCTTTGCCAGTTGCCGCTTTTTTCGCGGCTTTCTTGGCGCCAGCTTTTTTTACAACGTTTTTAGTCAGAGTTAGAGAAACAGCACCTTTTTTAACTTTAGGTTTTTTCTCTGCGGCTGCGGCTTTCTTACGTGACTTCTTAGGTGAAGGGCCGTTTTCAGCTTCCCAAGCACGACGCCCGGCCAGTAGTTCTAACCCGCGCTCTAGCGTCATACCTTCGGCAGTATCGCCGCGACGCAACGTTGCATTTGTTTCGCCATCGGTGACATACATACCAAAGCGACCATCTTTAATGATCAGTGGTTTTTCTGTTGTTGGATCAATACCCAATTCTTTTATTGGGGGCTTAGCGACACCGCGCCGGCGCTCTTTTGGTTTTGAATAAATATCAAGTGCTTCTTCTAAGGTAATTAAAAATAATTGATCTTCCGAAGTTAGCGTGCGCGAATCTAGACCGGCCTTCATGTATGGACCGTAACGTCCGTTTTGAACGGTGATCTCATCGCCAGCCTCATTTGTACCAAGTATGCGCGGAAGTGAGAGTAAGAAGAGTGCATCTTCATATGTCACGGTATCTAATGTCATCGTCGAAAGCAGTGAAGCAGTTTTAGCTTTCGGCGTATCTGCTTTCTTTTTTTTCTTTTTTCCAGCTGGGGTTAACTCTGGTTCAACGACTGGCAAGAGTTCGGTGATGTATGGGCCAAAGCGGCCGCTCTTGGCAATGATCGGCAAATTAGTAACTGGGTCAATTCCTAATTCACGCTCACCAGAAGGCGCGGCTAATAATTCAATTGCTTTTTCTAACGTTAACTCATCGGGTGCTAACTCTTCTGGGATATTTGCCAGCTTGCGCTCTTCACCGTCAATGTTTTGTTGTAAGTAAGCACCGTAGCGACCAACGCGAATTTCAATTTCGGGGGACAAGTTCATCGTGTTGGTTGCGCGGGCATCAATTACGCCAAGATCTGCCGACAGTTCGTTAAGGCCAGGTTGGCCATCTACGCCATAGAAGAAATCGCGCAGCCAATCAACTCGACCAGCCTCCCCTGATGCGATCTTGTCTAAGTCCTCTTCCATACTGGCGGTGAACTCGTAATCAACTAGCTTTGTAAAGTGTGTTTCTAGCAGGCCAGTTACCGAAAAGGCTAGGAAAGTTGGCACCAAGGCGCGGCCGCGCTTGTAAACATAGCCGCGATCTTGAATTGTTTGGATGATTGAAGCAAAGGTAGATGGGCGGCCAATACCGAGTTCTTCCAGTTTTTTAACAAGTGTTGGTTCGGTATAACGGGCCGGTGGCTTAGTTTCGT
The DNA here is from genome assembly GCA_038214925.1 of Candidatus Nanopelagicales bacterium. GTDB lineage: Bacteria > Actinomycetota > Actinomycetes > Nanopelagicales > Nanopelagicaceae > Planktophila. The sequence goes on from JBBQRL010000034.1 coordinate 6,387, forward strand.
GGCCTTCGCAGGTGTACTCGTTAACTTTTACCGCTTGGCCTAAGGCCATTGCCGGCAAACGCTTATCAGTGCTTTCTTCATCTTTATTTTCATCAGTTGCAATCTCATCGTATGCTGCAAGAAAACCTGGGAAAGTAAGAACGGAACCATTTGCGCGAAAGATTGTTTTCTTGCCATCGTTAGTCGTTGCATCGAAGTCCACACGCATCTGCATTTTTTTAGCATCTGCCATCTGTGAGGCAACGGTGCGCTTCCAAATTAAGTCATACAGCGCAAACTCATCACGTGAAAGTTCTGGGGCTAACTCACCGGGCGTCTTAAAGGATTCACCAGCTGGGCGAATCGCTTCGTGTGCCTCCTGCGCATTTTTTGTTTTGCCTTGGTAAGTGCGCGGAGCATCTGGCACATGGTCGGCGCCGTATAAAGCTTTGGCGGCAGATCTAGCAGCGCTGACCGCTTGGGCGGAAAGATTAATGCTGTCGGTACGCATATAGGTGATGTAACCATTTTCGTATAGACGTTGGGCAATGCGCATCGTAATTTGTGCGCCCCAACCAAGTCGGCTGCCGGCATCTTGTTGCATAGTTGATGTTGTAAATGGTGGCTTTGGTCGTTCGGTGCGTGGAGATTCATCCATCGATTTAACAGTTAGGTCACTGCTCTTTAATGATTCAACTAAAGCTTTTGCACTGGTTTCATTGAGCAAAAGTATGTTAGAAAGTGATTTTTCCTTGACCGCGCCATCTGCGCCAAAGTCACTGGTGGCCGCTACTTTTTTACCATCTACTTCAAGTAAACGTGCATTAAAACCCAGCGCGGTAACGGCTGCTAAGTCCCACCAGCCGCTAGAAATAAAGGCCATGCGTTCGCGCTCTTTTTCAACGATTAACCGGGTAGCAACTGATTGCACGCGGCCAGCTGAAATACGTGGCATAACTTTTTTCCACAAAACTGGAGATAAGCGGTAACCAAATAAACGGTCTAATACGCGACGAGTTTCTTGAGCATCGATTAAGTGATAATCAAGATCACGAGTATTTTCAACGGCGGAAAGGATCGCCTCTTTGGTAATTTCATTAAAGACCATTCGCTTAATGGGTACTTTTGGTTCCAGGACTTCAACCAAGTGCCAAGCAATCGCTTCGCCTTCGCGGTCCTCGTCCGTTGCCAGAATTAACTCTTCCGCGTTTTTCATTAAAGCTTTTAGTTCGGCGACCTTTGCTTTTTTATCTGGGTTAATTACATAAAGCGGGGCGAAATCATTTTCAATATCAACGCCTTCTTTAGCCCACGCAATTTTTTTATACTCTTTTGGAATATCGGCAGCGCGCTGTGGCAGATCGCGGATATGACCGACAGATGCCTCGACGACGTAACCATCGCCGAGGTATCCACCAATTTTTCTGGCCTTCGCTGGTGATTCAACGATTACCAGTTTGATCAGGTCGGGCTTAACTTTTGCCATTGTGGGGAAGTGGCCTTGTGCTAAACGGAGATCGAAGTTGCTTGACGACGATTGCGAATAAGCGCGCCAACAATGACGGCAACTGCAGCAAGTGAAATCAACATACTTGTTCTTTCACCGTTACCAAGAGCAAGCGAAACAATGGCAGGTGTAATTAATAGACCAACCAAGTTCATTACCTTGATCAATGGGTTAATTGCTGGGCCAGCTGTATCTTTGAATGGATCTCCAACAGTGTCACCCACGATTGTTGCTGCGTGTGCTTCTGAATTCTTTCCACCATGATGGCCATCTTCAACCATCTTCTTCGCGTTATCCCACGCACCGCCCGAGTTAGATAGGAACACTGCCATCAGGGTTCCGGTACCAATTGCGCCGGCAAGGTAGGCACCAAGTGCGCCCACACCCAGACCGAAACCAACTGCGATTGGTGCCATAACTGCAAGCAGTCCTGGTGTTACCAATTCGCGCAGTGAATCGCGGGTACAGATATCAACTACGCGTGCGTAATCTGGCTTCTCTGTGCCCTTCATGATTCCTGGATGCAAACGGAATTGTTCGCGAACTTCTACAACAACTGCGCCAGCTGCGCGCGATACCGCATTAACTGCAAGTCCTGAGAACAAGAACACAACTGCTGCTCCGATAATCAAACCAACCAAGTTACGTGGATTGGCAACATCTAAAATTCCCTGGAACTCAAGTGCAACTTCGCCAGCTGTTTTACCAGCATCGATAACTGCAGTTTTAATTGCATCAGTAAATGCACCAAACAATGCCGTTGCCGCAAGTACGGCAGTAGCAATTGCAATTCCCTTTGTGATCGCCTTAGTTGTGTTACCAACTGCATCTAGACCAGTAAGGATTGCAGCGCCTTCGCCAGTTACATCGCCCGACATTTCGGCGATACCTTGTGCGTTATCTGAAATTGGACCAAATGTATCCATGGCCACGATTACGCCAACTGTTGTTAGCAAACCAGTTCCGGCTAATGCAATGGCAAGAAGTGAAAGAACAATGCTGCCACCACCTAATAAAAATGCACCAAATACTGCGGCGGCAATTAATAGCGCTGAATAAACCGCTGATTCAAAACCAATTGCGATACCAGCCAAAATCACTGTTGCTGCGCCAGTTTCAGATGAAGCGGCAACATCGTTAACTGGACGACGGCCAGTTTCAGTGAAGAAGCCAGTTAATACCTGAATTGCTGCAGCAAGTGCGATACCGATTAATACTGCGGCAATTGCAAGAACGCGTGGATTTGTATTTCCAGCTTCGGCAATCGCCTCTGGTGAAAGACCTGACATTAATTTGAAATCAGATGGCAAGTACGTAAATGTTGCGAGCGCAGTTAGCCCTGCTGAAATAATTGCGGATAAGAAGAATGAGCGGTTAATCGCTGTCATTGCTGACTTATCTGTACTGCGCAATTTCGTGAGGAAGATTCCAATAACGGCGGTAACAATTCCAATTGCTGGAACGATCAATGGATAAATAAGTCCGGCATCACCGAAAGCTGCTTTTCCAAGAATTAACGCGGCAACAAGTGTTACGGCATATGACTCGAATAGGTCCGCGGCCATACCGGCGCAGTCACCAACGTTGTCTCCTACGTTGTCGGCAATTGTTGCCGCATTGCGTGGGTCATCTTCTGGAATGTGCTTTTCAACTTTACCAACTAGGTCGGCGCCAACATCGGCCGCCTTAGTAAAGATACCGCCACCAACGCGCATGAACATCGCTAGCATCGCTGCGCCAAAACCAAAACCTTCAAGAACAGCTGGTGCATTTTCGCGATAGATAATGACAACAATGGCAGCGCCAGCAAGGCCCAGACCAACAGTTGTCATTCCTACAACGCCACCAGTACGGAAAGCAATTTGGACAGCTTTGACGCCATCGTTGTTACGTGCAGCATCGGCCACGCGAACATTTGCGCGAACTGCAAGCCACATACCGTTGTAACCAACTAATGCAGAAAACGCGGCGCCGACCAAGAAGAAGATGGAACGGCCAACGCGAATTTCAGTATCGCCGGGTAGGGCAAATAAAAGTAGGAAAACAATTGCGACAAAGTATGAAAGTGTGCGGAACTGGCGAGATAAAAACGCGGCCGCACCTTCCTGAACAGCTTCGGCGATTTCGCGCATCTTTGGCGTGCCATCGCTAGCTGCCAAAACTTGGGCGCGTAGGCCGTAGGCAATTGCCAGGGCGGCAAGTGATACTGCCAAAACAATGTAGACAATAGTTAAGTTAGATCCGCTTACTTGGACCAGTGATACGGTGCTTGCAGCACGCATAGGTTCTCCTCCGTTGGAGTTATTGCGCCCTAAGTTAAGGGTCAGGCGCGAGACTGTCAGAGTGTAAAGGGCATAGCCCCGTTTAAACCAAATTCATACTTATCTATTGTCCAAACCAGCGCGCTTGATCATGTGGCAGGGGTTCCGCGGAAATGAGCGAAAACGGTCATCCGTTTTTTAACCTAGCCTTTTTTATCGCCCAAAACAGGCTTAGCGAGCCAGCTAAAAAGCCAAAGTATGCGATTCCGGAAACCATCGCGACGCCTTCGGATGGGGCGAATTGGCCATCGAACCTTGTTTTAGCGATTTCACCGGCTTGGCTAAACAACATTGGGATCACGAAAATCTTTCATCTTTAAATCTAGTACCGGGTTAACGCTATGTTTCACAAAGGTGCGGCCGTTATCTGCACTCGTCGCAATACATTGCGATTGAATATCATCTTTTACGCGGGTATAAATCGCTACTATTTCATCACCAATACTTACCGCACTTCCGGAAAAAATCACACCATCTTCATCTTCGGCAATTGCAACCGGCAACTCTTTCCAGTTCAGTAAATCTTTAGATATTGCGTGTCCCCAGGACATGTGACCCCACTCGCGACCAAAAGGGTTGTGTTGAAAAAACAAGTGATATTCACCTTTATGCCAGACCAAACCATTGGGATCATTCATCCAATTTTTTGCTGGCGTAAAGTG
>JBBQRL010000035.1:0-10576 GCA_038214925.1 Candidatus Nanopelagicales bacterium
TCGATAGGCCTTGGCAAGTTTTGGCGGATTTTTCGTAATCCCCATTAAATCTGTCCAGACCAAAACTTGCGCATCACAATCGACTCCGGCCCCAATTCCAATCACCGGAATTGTGAGGGTTTGTGTAATTGTGGCCGCCAAAGTTGACGGAACTAATTCAAGAACTATGGCAAAAGCGCCCGCAGCTTCTAGCGCCTTGGCCGCTTCAATAATTACATCTGCATCGGTTCGCCCCTGGACTCGATAACCACCTAATTGATGCATCGATTGCGGGGTCAATCCCAAGTGGCCCATCACGGGAATACCGCTACCTGTTAATTTCTTAACCGTTTCAAGATGTGCGCCTTCAAGTTTTACCGCCATTGCGCCGGCCTCTTTAAAAAAGCGAGTTGATGTGGCCAGGGCTAATTCTGGTGATGCTTCATACGAGCCAAAAGGCAGGTCAGCCACAACTAATGCCCGCTTTGATCCGCGAACAACTGCGCGAGTTAACGGAATTAACTCATCAACGGTAACGGGGATTGTGTTTTCTTCACCCAAGAAATTATTGCCGGCGCTATCTCCAACTAATAAAACCGGGATGCCGGCTTCATCAAATATCGCAGCGGTCATGGCTTCATACGATGTCAGCATGGCCCATTTTTCGCCACGTTTTTTTGCTTGCGCAAGATCAATAATTGTTACTCGACGATGTGTCGCTCCGCCATACAACGTTTCCATTGGGTCCTCTCCTCGAAGCCAAAAATGGTCTCCGGGTTACATGGGAAAGGGTACCCCCGTTACACTTGAAAAATGAAGTTGCGCGTGGCGCTAGCCCAAATCAACCCGACTGTTGGTGATCTTGCCGGCAATGCCCAGTTAATTGCGCAAGCAGTTGCCACGGCAAATAGCGCGAAGGCTGATCTCTTAGTTTTTCCAGAAATGATTGTGACTGGCTATCCGGTGGAGGATTTAGCGCTACGTCCATCTTTTCAGGCGGCCAGTATTTCCCAGATTGAAAAAATCGCACCATCGATTACCGGAAATCTCGTTGCTGTCGTTGGATATTTAGCTGCTGGCCCAAAAAACGCGGTGGCCATAATTCATGATGGCCAGATAAAAGCCCACTATTACAAACGCCATCTGCCAAATTATGGCGTCTTCGATGAGTATCGAAACTTTGTCGCCGGCCAAGAGAATTTAATTGTGCGCATTAAAGGCGTGGATGTTGCCGTTGCGATCTGTGAAGATATTTGGCACTCACTCGATTCCATCGCAGCTAGAACTCCAGGATTATTAGTAGTTCCTAATGGCTCTCCGTACGAGCGCAATAAAGATGACGTCCGAGTTGAGTTAGTGAAAAAGCGGGCCCAAGAAATTAACGCACCGGTTGCATATGTGAATATGACTGGTGGCCAGGATGATTTGGTTTTCGATGGCGACTCAATTGTGGTCGATGCAAGTGGAGCCGTCTTAGCGCGGTCGGCTCAGTTCAAGGATCAAATTGTTGTGGTGGATATCGATTGCCAGCCAACAACTTCAACTCCAGATCTAATTATTTCTAGCGATAGCACCCACAGTAATGAAGTTCTTAAATCCGACATCGCTGAACGGGTTTCTAACCAGGCCGAAATGTGGGAAGCGCTAGTAATTGGCCTGCGCGACTATGTCACCAAAAATAAATTTAAATCTGTCGTGCTTGGTTTGTCGGGCGGAATCGATTCGGCACTTGTCGCGGCAATTGCAATTGATGCATTGGGTGCTAACTGCGTCAACGCTGTTGCCATGCCTAGCAAATATTCATCTGGCCACTCCATTGAAGATGCCCAAGCATTAGCCGATGCAACCGGGATCGCCTTTCGGATCACGCCAATTGAACCGATGGTCGATGCATATCTAAAAAACCTGGCTTTAAAAGGCTTGGCCGAAGAAAATCTGCAGGCCCGTGTGCGCGGTACGACTTTGATGGGGATCTCAAATCAAGAAGGTCATTTAGTTTTAGCTACCGGAAATAAAAGTGAGTTAGCCGTTGGGTACTCCACTTTGTACGGTGATGCCGTTGGTGGCTTTGCCCCAATCAAAGATATTTACAAGACCGATGTCTGGGCCTTATCGACCTGGCGAAATACGGTGGCAAAAGAGCGCGGGCAGGTGCCACCAATTCCGGAACGCTCGATTTCGAAAGAGCCAAGCGCCGAGCTTCGCCCAGACCAGAAAGATTCAGATTCACTGCCGGATTACATTGAATTAGATAAAGTTTTAATGGCCTATGTCGATCACGACCTTGGTCACGAGGCGCTGATTGCCGCCGGCTTTGATCCTGAATTAGTTCGCCGAGTAATCACATTGGTGGATAAGGCTGAATTTAAGCGTCGTCAATATCCACCTGGCACCAAGGTCTCGGCACGTGCCTTTGGTAAAGATCGCCGGTTGCCGATGACTTCAGGGTGGTCGCAATAGCTTGTTGCAAATGATTGGCAACTCGCTTAAATGTAAGCAATTGCTAGAATTTGGCTATGCAATCAATTATCACCTGGTTTTTTACACGCAATCGCGTGGTTGATTTTTGCCTTGCCACATCCTGTAGCTGCTAATTTATTTTTTCTAGCCAGCTTTTAAAGTTTTTGTTTAATCCATTCAAACAGTAGCCACAAGAATTCAAGGGGATAATTATGAAGGTATATGACAGTATCACAGAGGTTTTTGGAAATACACCACTTTTGCGAATCAATAAGATTAAAGATGGCGCCGCCGGAAACATCTTTGCAAAGTTAGAGTTTTACAATCCAAGCTCATCTATTAAAGATCGCTTGGGTATTGCCATGATCGATGCCGCCGAAGCAAGTGGTGAGCTAAAGCCTGGTGGAACAATCGTTGAAGCAACATCTGGAAATACAGGAATTGCAGTTGCCATGGTTGCCGCAGCTCGTGGCTACAAATCAATTATGACAATGCCCGAATCAGTTTCAAAGGAGCGTCGCAAGTTGATTCGTGCCTATGGCGCAGAATTAGTTCTTACTCCAGCAGCCGATGGTATGAAAGGCGCCGTTGCCGCCGCCGAAAAACTTGGCGCAGAAGGTGCCGTTTTGGTTCGTCAATTTGAAAATGAAGCTGGTCCGCAGATTCACTACAAGACAACGGGTGCTGAAATCTGGCGCGATACTGATGGACAAGTGGACATATTTATTTCAGGCATTGGTACGGGTGGAACGCTCACTGGTGTCGGCCGTTATTTAAAAGAAAAAAATCCTGCGATTAAAGTTATTGGCGTTGAACCAGCTGCTTCGCCAATTCTTAACGGTGGCGAGCCTGGCCCACACCCAATTCAGGGAATCGGTGCAAACTTCATTCCAAATGTTTTAGATCGCACAATTTATGATGAAGTTATCGATGTAACTGCGCCAGATGCAATTAAGTATGCACGTCGTGCCGCCGCTGAAGAAGGAATTCTTGCCGGAATTTCATCAGGTGCAACTTTGTGGGCAGCAGCTCAAGTAGCGGCACGTCCAGAAAATGCTGGCAAAAACATTGTTGTAATTTGCGCATCATCGGGTGAGCGTTACTTATCTACTGTGTTGTACGAAGATTTAGTAGATTAATTTCACAGTGATTAGCCGGATCAAGGAAGATCTCAACAACGCGCTCAGCCACGATCCGGCTGCGCGCAATCGTTTAGAGATCGCACTTGCCTATCCGGGAGTTCATGCTGTGTGGGGACACCGAATCTCACATTTTCTGTGGCAGCATAGATTTAAACTGATTGCTCGAATACATTCCAACGCGGTCCGCTTCACGACTGGAATCGAAATTCATCCCGCCGCCGTTATTGGTCGTCGTTTTTTCATTGACCATGGAATGGGCGTTGTCATTGGCGCAACTGCAGTCATTGGCGACGATGTTATGTTGTATCACGACGTAACCTTGGGCTCACGTGGAATTCAATCAGGCAAGCGACATCCAACAATTGAAAACGATGTGATTATTGGTGCTGGTGCAAAAATTCTGGGGGATATTCGTGTTGGTACAGGCTCTCGAATCAGTGCAAATTCAGTGATTACCCGTGATTTAGCACCAAAATCCATCATCGATAAGGCTGACTTCTTCGTCATCTAGCTCTAGTTAACATGCTCGTAACCTAGATTTGTAACAATCCTGTCTATGAGTACTGATAGAAGCAAACAACAGGAATTCGTCCTTCGCACATTGGAAGAGCGCAACATTCGCTTTGTTCGTCTATGGTTCACCGATGTTTTAGGTTTTCTAAAATCTGTTGCAATTGCACCTGCCGAACTCGAAAATGCTTTTGATGAGGGTATTGGTTTCGATGGTTCAGCGATTGAAGGTTTTGCGCGCACAACTGAATCAGATATGTTAGCAAAACCAGATCCAGCTACTTTTTCAGTCTTACCGTGGCGCACTGAATCACCGGGTGCGGCGCGAATGTTTTGCGACATTGTCATGCCCGATGGCAGCCCCTCGCCTTCAGATCCACGAAATGTTTTACGTCGAACTTTACAAAAATCTGTTGACATGGGCTACACCTGTTACACCCACCCTGAAATTGAATTCTTCTTATTTAAAAAGCAGCCCGAAACTGGAGTTGCACCGGTTCCAGTAGATCAAGGTGGTTACTTCGACCATACTCCGGCAGTTGTAGGACATGATTTCAGACGAGCTGCAATTACTTTGCTAGAAGCCATGGGAATCAGTGTTGAGTTCTCACATCACGAAGGTGCACCTGGCCAACAAGAGATTGATCTTCGATACGCCGATGCTTTAACTACTGCCGACAACATCATGACTTTTCGCCATGTCATTAAAGAAGTCGCCTTAGACCAAGGTTTTCATGCTTCATTTATGCCAAAGCCGTTTACTGATCACCCAGGCAGCGGAATGCATACACATGTCTCACTCTTCAAAGGTGAAGAAAATGCTTTCTACGATGCAAATGCACAATTTAATTTATCGTCAGTAGGAAGATCATTTATCGCAGGTCTAATTAAACATGCACCAGAAATTACTGCGATCACAAATCAGTGGGTTAATTCTTACAAACGCTTGCATGGTGGCGGGGAAGCTCCGGCATATGCCAACTGGGGGCAAAGTGATCGTGGCGCTTTAGTTCGAGTGCCGATGTACAAGCCAAAAAAGGAAAATTCCACACGAATCGAATTTCGATCACCTGATTCTGCATGTAATCCATATCTGGCCTATGCCGTGATGTTGGCTGCTGGACTAAAGGGCGTAGAAGAAAATTATGTTTTAGATGAAACGCGTGATCCAGTTGCGCTGCCATCGAATTTAAATGAAGCCATCAGCGCTATGGAAAAAAGTGATTTAGTTCGCGAGACTTTAGGTGAAGATGTTTTTGAATATGTTCTTCGCAATAAGCGGGCCGAATGGCTTGATTACAGCCGACAGGTAAGTGCTTTCGAACTAGATCGCTACTTGCCAGTCCTTTAACTCAACCGTTACCCTTGAACCATGATGGTGGTAACGGCGTGAATTTCCCGAAGCAAGTCCCATCAAAGATGCCGGTGCATCGATATTCCGCGATTCACCCAACTGATTTAGCTGATCGCACCTGGCCAGATAAGAAGATGGTTAAAGCTCCGCAATGGTCGTCGGTAGATCTGCGCGATGGCAACCAGGCGTTAATTGATCCCATGGATACACCGCGCAAGTTAGCGATGTTCAAGTTATTAGTTTCGATGGGTTACAAGGAGATCGAAGTTGGTTTCCCAAGTGCTAGCCAGACAGATTTTGACTTCGTTCGTAAAATTATTGAAGAAAATTTAATTCCGGATGATGTAATTATTCAGGTCCTTACGCAGGCTCGAGATCCACTGATTCGACGAACTTTTGAATCGGTAAAGGGTGCAAAGCAAGCGATTATTCATTTGTACAACTCAACTTCGACCCTGCAACGTCGTGTGGTATTCGGCCAAGACAAAGAGGGTATTAAAAAGATCGCAACCGATGCGGCCGCGCTGTGCCTAGAACTTGTTGCAACAGTTCCGGAAACCAAGATTTCATTTGAATATTCACCAGAGTCTTACACCGGCACTGAATTAGAGTTTGCAGTAGAGGTTTGCAATGCCGTTAACGCCATCTGGAAGCCAACACCAGCGTGGAAGACCATCATTAACTTGCCGGCAACAGTGGAGCTAGCAACACCAAATGTTTACGCCGACTCAATCGAGTGGATGTGTCGAAATCTTGATAACCGCGAGAGCGTCATAGTTTCACTGCACCCACATAATGATCGTGGAACCGGAGTTGCCGCGGCCGAACTTGGTTATCTAGCCGGAGCTGATCGAATTGAAGGAACACTATTTGGAAATGGTGAACGTACCGGCAATGTCTGTTTAGTAACCCTGGGCATGAACTTGGTTTCGCATGGAATCGATCCACATATTGATTTTTCAAATATCGATGAAATTCGTCGAACAGTTGAATACGCCAATCAACTTCGAGTTCCAGAGCGCCACCCATATGGCGGCGACTTAGTCTTTACCGCTTTTTCTGGTTCCCACCAAGATGCAATTAAAAAGGGTTTCGAACATCTAGAACGTGATGCAAAAGCTGCTGGCAAAGCAGTTCGCGACTTTACGTGGGCCGTTCCATATCTTCCGATCGACCCATTAGATGTTGGACGATCATATGAAGCTGTGATTCGGGTTAACTCACAATCTGGCAAGGGTGGCGTTGCTTACTTAATGAAAAATGAGCACCACTTAGATCTGCCTAGACGTTTGCAAATTGAATTTTCAAAAGTTGTTCAGGCTAAAACAGATTCCGAAGGTGGCGAAGTTGATGCCAACGATTTATGGAGAATTTTTGAAGATGAATACTTGCCAACAGATTCTGCGCCATGGGGGCGTTTCCGCTTAAAGGGTTTGTCACAAAGTTCAACCCTGGGCGAAGATGTTCATTTAACCGTGACACTTACCGACCGCGGCGACTTACATGAATTAAAAGGACAGGGAAACGGACCAATTGCAGCGTTTTGTAATATCTTGCAAAACTATGGCGTCGATGTTCGAGTTCTAGATTATTTTGAACATGCGCTATCTGCCGGTGGCGATGCATCGGCTGCGGCATATCTTGAGTGCGCAATCGAAGGCGATGTCTTTTGGGGAGTTGGAATTGATCCAAACACTACGACGGCATCACTTAAAGCGGTCGTGTCTGCGATAAATCGCGCGATTCGCTAGCCCTACGCACTACCTTTACCCATATGAGTTTGTATCGGGATGAGGCGATTATCCTGCGCACCCAAAAGCTTGGCGAAGCAGATCGAATTATTACCATGCTTACTCGCGAACATGGTCGAATTCGCGGAGTAGCAAAAGGTGTTCGCCGAACAAAATCGAAATTCGGTGCACGTTTAGAACCTGGTAGCCATGTTGATATTCAGCTGTACACCGGTAAAACATTTGACACTGTTACCCAAGTTGAAGCGATCATGAATTATGGCGAAGCCTTAACAATGGATTACCAGCGTTGGACTGTGGCAGCAGCGATTTTAGAAGCGGCTGAGCGATTTACCAGTCAAGAAAATGAGCCAGCGGCGCAAGAGTTTGCCCTGGTTGTGGGCGGCATGAAAGCTTTAGCGGAAAATCGTTATGAGCCATTATTAATTTTAGATGCATTTTTATTACGTTCACTTGCAGTTGCTGGCTATGCACCTTCGATGACGATTTGTTCACGCTGTGAAAAAGAAGGGCCACATCGATACTTTTCACTGGTGGGTGGAGGTTCAGTGTGCGCCGAATGTCGACCATCGGCATGTGCAACACCTGCACCTGAAACTCTCAATTTAATGGGCGCATTACTCAGCAGTGATTGGGACGTGGCAACGGCAAGTGAGCAACGTTTTCGCCGCGAAGCTAGCGGTTTAATTGCAGCTTATTTACAATGGCATCTAGAACGTGGCCTGCGTTCATTGCCAATGGTAGAGCGAGTATGACGATGAAGATTCCACATCACGTTGCAATCGTGATGGATGGCAATGGACGCTGGGCTCAAAAACGTGGCTTGGCGCGAACCGCCGGCCATGAAGCTGGTGAAGTGGCGCTCTTTGATGTTGTGGAAGGTGCAATTGAATTTGGTGTAAAAGAAATCAGCGCATATGCATTTTCAACTGAAAACTGGCACCGTTCACCAGATGAAGTCAAGTTTTTGATGGGTTTTAATCGTGATGTTATTAGGCGACGCCGAGATCAAATGAACGAGATGGGTGTTCGAATCCGCTGGATTGGTCGCCCTAAGCGTTTGTGGAGCAGTGTTATAAATGAGTTAGAGGAAGCCGAAGAGTTAACGTCAAAAAATAAAACTCTAACTTTAAATATGTGCGTAAATTATGGTGGGCGTGCTGAAATTGTTGATGCCGCAACCGAGCTGGCCCGAGATGTTAAACGTGGAAAGATCAAAGTAGATGCGATCACCGAGAAGGTTTTTGCTAAATACCTTGATGAACCAAAGATGAGCGATGTGGATCTTTTCTTGCGATCATCGGGGGAGCAGCGCACCAGTAACTTCCTGCCCTGGCAAAGTGTTTACGCCGAGTTTGTCTTTATGGATGTCTTATGGCCCGATGTCACCAGAAAAACCTTGTGGATGGCGATTGAAGAGTATTCAGCTAGAGATCGAAGATTTGGTAAAGCTTAAAAATTTAGCACTTGGCATGTGAGCCAAAAAGTTGTTCGGCAAAGTGAAGTGCCAGAAAACCTGCAACTAGGGTGATCGAGACCACGGCACAAATGAAAATGATTTTCATTTTCATTGTCCGGGCGGTAGGCTCAGTCCATGCTCGCAATCGCTAGATTTAACGTCGCCTTGGGCGATAGCGCTCATTTTGAAACTCTTTTGGCCACCAGTCTGACCGCTTTTTCAGCCTGCAAAGGATTTATAGATGGTGAATTTGGCCAGAATTTAGATGAACCAACATTGTGGTCGCTGGTAACACGTTGGGAAAATGTGGGCTCATATCGCAGAGCCCTGAGCAACATCGATGTAAAAATGAATGCGATTCCAACTTTGGCGCAAGCAATTGATGAGCCAGGTGCATATGAGCGGCCATACTCAGAGTAAAATTATCGTACGGAAGTAACACTTGTTGCCTTTCGCCGACAGCCAGCCGGGCATTGTCCATTCACCGGCTCTTATATTCCCCGGATGGAGAAATTAGAAATGGCAACGGATCGTTTAGAAAATATCGTTGGACTAGCCAAGCGACGTGGGTTTGTTTACCCGTCATCAGAAATTTACGGAGGCCTTCGAGCTTCATGGGATTACGGCCCACTAGGTGTCGAACTTAAAAACAATGTAAAGCGCCAGTGGTGGAAAGCCATGGTTATGGGCCGGGAAGATGTTGTTGGCCTGGACTCATGCGTAATTTTGGCAAAAGAAGTTTGGGAAGCTTCTGGACACGTTGCAACTTTTAGTGATCCATTAACTGAATGTACGGCTTGCCACAAACGTTACCGCGCCGATCACTTAGAAGAGGCCTACGAGGCTAAGCATAAAAAGAAAGCTGAATCTTTAGCTGAAATTAACTGTCCGGCATGTGGAAATAAAGGTCAATTCACTGCGCCAAAACAATTTAGCGGAATGTTAAAAACGTACTTAGGGCCAACTGAAGATGAATCAGGTTTGGCATATTTGCGCCCCGAAACTGCGCAGGGAATTTTTATTAACTTTGATCAAGTAATGACGACTTCGCGAAAGAAACCTCCATTTGGAATCGGCCAAATTGGTAAATCTTTCCGTAATGAAATTACTCCTGGAAACTTTATTTTCCGTACTCGCGAATTTGAGCAGATGGAGATGGAGTTCTTCGTAGTTCCAGGTAGCGATGAAGAGTGGCATCAATACTGGATCGATACCCGCATGGCTTGGTATGTAGACCTCGGTATTAATCCAGAGCGCCTTCGCGTTTACGATCATCCAAAAGAAAAGCTGTCGCATTATTCAAAGCGAACTGCAGATATCGAATACAAGTTTGAATTTGCCGGCACCGAATGGGGCGAGCTAGAAGGTATTGCTAACCGCACCGATTTCGATTTAAAGGCGCACTCTGCTGCATCGGGTAAGGATTTAACTTATTTTGATCAGGAGAAAGGCGAGCGTTGGACGCCATTTGTGATTGAACCAGCAGCCGGGGTAGATCGCTGCACTTTAACTTTCTTGATGGATGCTTTCACTGAAGATGAGGCACCAAATAGCAAAGGTGAAATGGAAAAGCGTGCAGTACTTAAGTTAGATCATCGTTTAGCACCGATTAAAGTTGCCGTGCTGCCGTTATCTAGAAACGCAGATTTATCACCCAAGGCGCGGGATTTAGCCGCCGAGCTTCGTAAAAATTGGAATATTGATTTTGATGATGCGGGTGCAATTGGTCGTCGCTACCGTCGTCAGGATGAAATCGGTACGCCGTACTGCATCACAATTGACTTTGAGACACTGGAAGACAATGCAGTAACAATTCGCGACCGCGACACTATGGCCCAAGAGCGTATTAGCTTGGATCAAGTTCAGGCTTGGCTAGCACCACGTTTACTAGGTTGCTAAAACCACTTCTACTTCCATTAGC
>JBBQRL010000036.1:0-9067 GCA_038214925.1 Candidatus Nanopelagicales bacterium
TGTTGCCGAAACAGGTTCGGTAGTGGCAACGCAAATTCTCAAGGATTGGGAAAAGAACATTTCTCGAATCTCATTGATTATGCCGCGAGATTATGCGCGCGTCCTTGCCGCAATGGAACGTGCCGAACGTGAAGGATTACCGGTCGATGAACTAGTGATGGAGGTTGCAGCAAATGCCTGATCCAAAGGGTTTTTTAATAACGCCTCGCGAAACACCAGGGCGCCGTCCAGTTGATGTACGAATTCAAGATTGGCGTGAAGTCTACGAACCACAGAGTTTTGAACATTTGCAAAAGCAAGCTGGCCGATGCATGGATTGCGGAATTCCTTTTTGTCATAACGGTTGCCCATTAGGCAATCTAATTCCAGAATGGAATGAATTAATTTATCGCGGCGATAAAGAAGAAGCGATTGATCGCCTGCACGCCACAAATAATTTCCCTGAGTTCACTGGTCGTTTATGTCCGGCGCCATGTGAGACGGCATGTGTTGTTGCCATTAATCGAGAAGCGGTAACGATCAAGCAGATTGAACTGCGCACAATCGAAGAGGCCTTCGAGGGTGGAAATGTAAAGCCTTTAATTCCAGATCGTTTAACTGGAAAGACTGTAGCTGTGATTGGTTCCGGCCCAGCTGGTCTAGCCGCGGCCCAACAGTTGACTCGAGCTGGTCACACAGTGGCTGTCTATGAGCGCGCCGATAAAATCGGGGGATTACTTCGCTATGGAATCCCGGAATTTAAAATGGAAAAACATATTTTAGATCGCCGGCTTGAGCAGATGGAAAAGGAAGGTACTCGCTTTCGCTCCAACGTTGATGTCGGTGTTGAATTAACTGGATCAGATCTTCGTCGTAAATACGACGCAGTTGTGTTGGCCGTTGGATCTACCCAATGGCGCGATCTAGCGATCAAGGGACGCGAGTTAAAGGGCGTCTATCAGGCGATGGAGTTTTTACCGTGGGGCAACAAACAAGCTTTAGGCGAAATCGAAGTTTCACCGATCAATGTAGCCGGCAAGCACGTTGTGATTTTAGGTGGTGGAGATACTGGCGCCGATTGCTTGGGTACCTCTACCCGACAAGGGGCAGCATCGGTTACTCAACTCGAGATTATGCCGCGTCCAGAAAATGAGCGACCAGCAAGTCAGCCTTGGCCGATGTACCCAATGATTTATCGGGTTTCTCAGGCGCACGAAGAGTTAGATCAGCGCATGTTTGCCGTGAGCACCGAAGAGTTCTTAGGTGATGGTGAAGGTAATTTGCGCGCCATTAAAATTGTGGAAACAGAATTTATTAATGGAAAGTTCGAATCTGTCATGGGCAGCGAAAAAGAAATACCTGCTGATTTTGTCTTCATGGCGATGGGATTTACTGGTCCAGAAAAATCATCTCTAATTACTCAATTAGAAGTTGAACTAGATGATCGTGGAAACATTAAACGTGATGCTAACTACCAAAGTTCGGAAGAAGGAATATTTGTTGCCGGAGATGCAGGTCGCGGACAATCGTTGATTGTTTGGGCAATTGCCGAAGGTCGAAGCGCAGCTGCTGCAGTTGATACATATTTATCTGGCCGAACTCAACTGCCATCACCAATTGCTCCAACTGCACGCCCATTAATGGTTTAACCCTTCTATGGTTTAAGGTGGGCACATGCGTAGAGCGAAGATAGTGTGCACGATGGGTCCGTCAGTTGAATCTCCGGAAAAAGTTAAGGAGTTAATTGCCGCTGGCATGAATATGGCACGCTTGAATCTTTCACATGGCGGCCATGATGAACATCAGTTGCGACTAGACCGTGTACGTGCAGCCGCACTTGAGGCTGGAGTTCCAGTAGCGATTCTCGTCGATTTACAAGGACCAAAGATTCGTTTAGGACGATTTGCAAACGGTCCACATGATTTAGAACGTGGTGATATTTTTACAATTACAACTGATGAAATACAAGGAACAAAAGAACGAGTCGGCACAACGTATAAAGGTTTGCCAGGTGATTGCAAGCCAGGAGATCGCATCTTGATCGATGATGGAAAAGTTACCGTTGAAGTTGTTGAAGTAAAGGGAAATGACGTTGTTACTATCGTGATTCAACCTGGCGCAGTCAGCAACAGCAAAGGAATTAATCTGCCAGGAGTAGCTGTTTCAGTTCCAGCACTTTCTGAAAAAGATATTGAAGATCTTCGTTGGGGTCTCCATGCCGGGGCAGATTTCATTGCGCTTTCTTTTGTTCGAGATGCCGCCGATGTTAAAGATGTCCATAAAATTATGGATGAAGAGGGAATTCGTGTTCCGGTAATTGCCAAAATTGAAAAGCCACAAGCTGTTGAAAACTTGCAAGAGATTGTGGATGCCTTTGACGGAATTATGGTTGCCCGCGGAGATCTTGGCGTTGAGCTTCCCATTGAAGAGGTTCCGCTAGTTCAAAAGCGATGTATCGAACTTGCTCGCGAGGCGGCAAAGCCAGTTATTGTCGCAACCCAGATGCTTGACTCAATGATCACAAATTCAACGCCTACCCGCGCCGAAGCAACAGATTGTGCCAACGCAGTACTAGATGGCGCCGATGCATTAATGCTCTCAGGTGAGACATCAGTGGGAGCATTTGCGATCGAAACCGTTCAAACTATGGCCAGAATCATTACCCGCACCGAAGAGGGTGGATTTGAAATGATTCGCGCCCTTCGCACGGTCCCAAAGACAAAAGGTGGGGCCATTACGAAGGCGGCCGCTGAAGTAGGTGCAATAGTCGAAGCAACATACTTGGTGACTTTTACTCAATCAGGTGATTCCGCCCGGCGCATGGCAAGGTTACGTTCACCAATTCCAATCCTTGCCTTTACTCCAGAACAAGGAACGTACAACCGTTTGGCGTTGTCATGGGGAGTAGAGCCAGAAATTACTCCGATGGTTAAGCACACCGATGAAATGGTGAAGCAGGCCGATACATTATTGATCCAATCTCATCGCGCCAAGGAAGGCCAGTTAGTTGTAATCGTGGCTGGATCTCCTCCTGGAATTCCTGGTTCAACAAATGCGATGCGTGTACACCGCGTTGGTGATGCTGTAGCAGGCGTGGTACCGGCTTACCGTTAACTCACGGTTTGAGGTTAGGATTGGACTTTAACGCCTCGGTACTCCAACGGTAGAGAGGGCAGTCTCAAACACTGCATAGTGTCGGTTCGAATCCGACTCGAGGCACGTTTTCTACAGTAGGCAAGGAAGGTGAATGGAACATGAGCATTCGCATTTTGGTGGCCGAAGATGAAGCTCTTATCCGAATGGATCTTGTAGAAATGTTACAAGGAGCTGGATATGAAGTAATCGCCCAAGCAAGTAACGGACAAGAGGCGATTGATCTAGCGATCGAACACAAACCAGATTTAGTGATATTAGATGTGAAGATGCCGATTCTTGATGGCATCAGCGCTGCCCAGAAGATCATCGAGATCGCCCCTGTTTTAATGTTGACTGCCTTTTCGCAGAAAGAGTTAGTTGACCGCGCTCGCGATGCCGGAGTCATGGCCTACGTTGTAAAGCCATTTACGATTGGCGATCTGATGCCAGCGATAGAGATTGCAATCAGTAGGCATCTACAAATGAAATCTTTATCAGTTGAAGTTGCCGATCTTCATGATCGCCTAGAAACTCGTAAATTGATCGATCGCGCAAAGGGTGTCTTGATGAAGGCTCTGAATCTCTCCGAACCAGAGGCTTTTTCGTGGATTCAAAGAGCTGCCATGGATCGTCGTCTCACCATGAAAGATGTGGCACAGGCGGTATTAAATCCCGATGCAGTTCCAGACCACTAAGGCTCAATTGTAACGAAATCGCAATAATTCAACCGTGAATTCACCTTGTCTAAGACTCACCCCTGCCATTACCCTTGTCGCTTCCCTGTCCCGGGATTTGAAGAACATGAAAGGCACTAATGAATATCAAGACAAAGCAAGCACTTGCACTTGTTACTGCTTCAGCCCTTGCATTTGGGTTGGCGTCAGTTTCACCAGCATCTGCTGCAGTTAAGACTTACACAATTGCATACCAAGGTCCACTTTCAGGTGGAGAAGCATCAACAGGTATCGATGAGCAAAATGCTGTGAAGTACGCTGCAAAAGTATTTATGGCCAAGAACAAGAACATCAAAATTAAAATTGTTTCAGTTGACGACCAAGGAGATCCAGCAGTTGCATCAACTGTTGCTCCAGGAGTTGGCAACAACAAGGCAATTCTTGGTGTAGTTGGGCCTGCATACTCAGGTGCAACAATCGCATCACTTCCTTATTACAAGGCAGGCGGAGTTGTAATGATTTCACCTTCTGCAACACGTGTGTCACTAACAGATCCAACATCACCTGACTTCGGCGGACCAGTTTTCCACCGCGTTGTTGGTAAGGATGATCTACAAGGACCTGCATTGGCTAAGTACGCAACAAAGGGTGTCGCAAATGCAAAGGTATTTATTTTTGATGATCAGTCTGCATACGGTGTGCCACTAGCTGGCTTCGTAACAGGCGGTCTAAAGAAGGTTGCTGGAGCATCAGTAGTTGGAACAGATTCGGTTCCAAACACAACTACAGATTTCAGCCCAACAATTGCAAAGATTAAAACATCTGCAGCAACTGTTGTTATCTACACTGGTTACTACAGCCAAGCTGCGATTTTCGTAAAGCAGCTTCGTGACTCAGGTTCAACAGCGATCTTCGCTGGTGGCGACGGAGTATTCAATCAGGAGTTCCCAAAGCTTGCCGGCGCTGCAGCTGAAGGTTCACGCGTTTCAGGTGTTGGTGGCCTTGCAGGCATCAGCACAAAGCTTGAAGCAGATTTCATGAAGCAAATGGGAGTTTCATCAGGTGTGTACTCAGTAGAGTCATTCGATGCAGCAAACATTCTTCTAGAGGGAATCAAGGCCGGAAACACAACACGCGCAAAGATGCTTAAGTGGGTTAAGGCCTACAAGGGTAAGAGCGTGTCAGGAAATAACATCAAGTTCGATAAGAACGGTGACATTTCCTACGGTCTATTCGCTGGATTCACTTCAAAGAACGGTGTTCTTGTTAACACAGGAATCATCAAGTAATTTAACAAAATTACTAATTAGTTCGTTGTAAGTTGGTGGGTGCTTTGATAACTCTTCAATGAGATTTCAAGGTACCCACCACTTATGTAAGTTTTCCCTTTATACTCATTAGATTAAAATTGCTGAAGGAGAACAATGTTTACGGTGCTCATTGACCAGTTCTGGTCGCTCACTATTGCTGGGATCGCACTTGGCTTCATCTACGTTTTAATCTCGCTGGGCTACACCATGGTTTACGGTGTTTTGCGAATGATTAACTTTGCAAACTCGGAAATTTTTATGTGGGGAACATTCGGCACCATTATTACTTCTCGAGATATTTTTAAATATACCCAAACATCTGAGCCAGCAACTGGCGCAAAATTAGCTTTAGTATTAATTACTAGTTTATTAATGTCTATGATTGTCTCTGCTCTTACTGCAGTCTTCGTCGAATTTGTGGCTTATCGTCGCCTGCGTTCTAAGGGCACAAATCGGCTAGCAACCTTGATTTCGGCAATTGGAATTTCCATTGCACTTCAAGAAGTTATGCGCCTACTTACCGATTCCAGACCAGTTGGCTCTCCTCGCGTACTTGAGAAAATTATCTTGACTGAAATTTGGGGCGCAAATATCCGCCTCGACACTGTGATCACAATTGTCGCTGCTGCGCTAATTTTCTTTATTTTGGAACGCTTCATCAAACTCTCCCGTATGGGTAAAGCAATCCGCGCCGTCTCTATGAATGAAGATGCCGCAAAGTTAATGGGCGTAAACCTTAACCGGGTCATTACTACAACATTTCTCGTCGGTGGACTTGCAACTGGCGCGGCAAGCTTTTTCTATATAACAGTTTTTGAATACACGAAATTTAATATTGGTTTCACTATGGGACTAGCTGCCTTTACCGCCGCTGTTCTTGGTGGAATTGGAAACATTCGTGGCGCTTTCTATGGTGGCTTAAGCCTTGGCTTACTCGAGGTTTATGCATCTGCTGTGTTAGGTACCCAGTGGAAAGCGGTAACGGTGTTTGTGGTACTTGTACTAGTTCTTCTCTTCCGGCCAAATGGTTTGTTTGGCGAAGCCGTTCAGACAACGAGGGCCTAATTCATGGCAATTAAAACTTACTTTAATCTTCGCGACTGGGGCGCCGGAATTTGGGAGCGCTCAAATCGTCCGGCACGAGTGGCAATCGCGCTAGGTTCTATTTTTCTTGCCGGATTATTGCCTTTCGCCGGCGCCAGCTTTTTAGCTACGCCAATCGCGGCATACGATGCGGTTCTTGTTTATCCAGTCGGTATCTTCGTGTTGATGGCCTTAGGTTTAAATATCGTCGTTGGAAAATCTGGAATGCTCGATCTTGGTTACGTAGCCTTCTTTGCAATCGGCGCCTACACAATGGCGATCATGGGTACGACAACCGGGCTCAATACCTGGGAGATCATGCCTTTTGGTATTGCATTTGCCATGATTGCCGGTGTAATTCTCGGCATACCCACACTTCGACTTCGAGGCGATTATTTAGCGATCGTTACCTTGGGCTTCGGTGAGATCGTTCGACTAGTCCTACTGAACTCTTCGTGGAGTAAGGGGCCAAATGGAATCGCAAACGTTCCGATGCCTCCTGACATTGGACCTCTTAAATTTAAACTCGATGACCAAAAAGTCTTTTTTTGGGTAGTCATTGTCATGATCTTGTTAACGATCTGGATGATTCGCCGACTCAGCGTGCGCAGACCAGGTCGTGCATGGGAGGCGATTCGCCAAGATGAAGATGTTGCCGAGTTAATGGGAATTCAAACTCTTAAATACAAGATTTGGTCGTTTACATTGGGCGCTGCAGTTGGTGGGGCAGCTGGAGTTTTATACGCATCGAAGAACCTCTTTATCGCTCCCGAAATGTTTACTTTGAACGTCTCAATTCTCATTCTTGCCTGTGTTGTTTTTGGTGGAATCGGAAATATCTGGGGAGTGGTCGTGGGAGCAACAATCCTGGGTTATCTACCCGATCGTTTCCGCTTTATCTCAGATGCCAGACTCTTAATCTTTGGTCTAGTTCTAGTTGTGGTGATGAACTTTAGACCGGACGGAATTTTGCCTCGAAAGAAGCGCGAAAAAACTATTACTAAACGAGAGGTGGCTAGCAAATGAGCGAGATAGTTCTTTCACTCAAGGATGTCACTATGAAATTTGGTGGCGTAACGGCGCTGGGCGCAGTAAATATTGAAGTTAAAAAAGGCGAGATCTTGGCTCTCATTGGTCCTAACGGTGCAGGTAAGACGACGGTATTTAACGTTGTCACTGGCGTTTATCGACCAACTAGCGGATCAATTACCTTTGAAGGCAAATTGATTACCAAGCAAAAGCGCTTTGAAATTACGGCCATGGGAATCGCACGTACTTTTCAGAACATTCGCTTATGGGGAGACATGACAACTTTGGAAAATGTCATTACCGCAACTGATGTACACAAAAAAAGCGGACTTATTAGTGCCCTGTTTGGTCTTCCTCACGCCCGCCGTGAAGAACGTGAAAATCGCGCGCGAGCATATGAGATTTTGGAGTTTATTGGAATTGAAGAGTATGCCGATCGTCTGGCAAAAAATCTTCCGTACGGAGTTCAGCGCCGGTTAGAAATTGCTCGCGCAATGGGAACAACTCCTAAGTTGCTGCTACTCGATGAGCCAGCTGCCGGATTTAATCCAGCTGAAAAAGTTGAACTAGCCGCCCTTATCAAGCGCATTCGTGATGCTGGCTACACCGTTCTTTTGATCGAGCACGATATGTCATTAATTATGGGCATCTCTGACCGAGTAATTGTTTTAGATTTCGGTGTAAAGATCGCCGATGATCTGCCAAGTAAAGTGCAAAACGATCCCAAGGTCATTGAGGCCTACTTAGGAGTGCCAGCTGATGCGTCTTGAAATTAAGGACTTACACGTCCATTACGGAAAAATTGAAGCGATCAAGGGAATCTCTGTTGTTGTTAATGAGGGTGAGATTGTTACGCTCATTGGTGCTAACGGTGCCGGTAAAACAACAACGCTGAAAACAATTTCAGGTTTGCGTAAAGCATCAAGTGGCCAAATTATTTTTAACGGTCAAGACATCTCAAACGTTCCGGCGCACGAGCGCGTGGATCTTGGCCTTTCACAAGTTCCTGAAGGCCGCGGAATTTTTCCTGGCATGACTGTTCTGGAAAACCTTGAAATGGGAAAGTTCCATCGCAAAAACCGTAAGGCCGAGATGACGGAAGATCTCGACAAGATCTACGCTCTTTTTCCACGTTTGAAAGAGCGTTCTTCTCAAGCAGGAGGAACTTTGTCTGGTGGAGAGCAGCAGATGCTCGCAATTGGACGAGCATTGATGTCACGTCCAAAAGTTTTACTTCTTGATGAGCCATCAATGGGGCTTGCTCCACTCATGATTCAAAATATTTTTAATATCATCACCGAAATTAATAAGGCTGGTGTGACGATTCTTCTCGTTGAACAAAATGCACAGCAAGCGTTGCAGCGCTCAGATCGTGCTTATATTTTAGAGACTGGAAATGTAGTTAAAGAAGCGAAAGCTTCAGATCTACTTAACGATCCAGCGGTTCGGGAAGCATATTTGGGAACCGGAGCGCACTCTTAACGATCGGCAAGAATCATGCAAGTGATGCGGGCGGTGCAGGTGCGCTGCCCGCTTTCATTTGTAATGACAATGTCCCAGCAGCATAAGGTCTTTCCTAACGAGACCGCCGTGGCAACGCCGGTAACTACTCCGGTTGCTGTTGCTTTGTGATGGGTAGCGTTAATATCAATACCAACAATGCGTCGGTTTTCTCCGGCATTTAATTGCGTACCAACTGATCCCAAACTTTCGGCCAGAACAACATTGGCACCGCCATGCAAAATTCCCATGGGTTGCGTGTTTCCATCTACTGGCATGGTCGCCACTAACCGGGTGAGTGAAGCCTCGATTATTTCGATGCCCATTTTCTTATCAAGGGCGCCGCTTCCGCGTTCA
>JBBQRL010000037.1:0-9029 GCA_038214925.1 Candidatus Nanopelagicales bacterium
CTGCATCACGTTGTTAGAAATCTTGCTAGAAATTGGTGCAAGAATTTTCACCAGTTGTGGGTACTTCTTTGCAATCGCATTTGGCATTGTCAACGCGGCATTGTAAGGAGGAAAGTATGCAATATCTTCAGCTGGAACCATCAGGCCAAGAGCGCCGATGCGTCCATCAGTAGCGTAAACTTCGCCAACGGCACACTGGCCATCCTTTGTTGCTTGGTAGATAGCACCAGTATCAAGCACCTTGGTTGTGATGCTTGAGTCAGCTATTGAATAAGCCTTTTTGAAGCCGGCCCAACCATCTGGGCGACTTTGGAATTCGGATTCAACGCACCAGGCAGAACCTGCTGGCAACTTCTTCAAATCTGAATATGTCTTGATGCCATACTTAGTTGCATTTGCTTTAGTAATTGCCCAAGCGTAGGTATTGTTGAAAGATGTCATTGGCAGCCATGTGACTTTAGCTTTCTTGTCTCCAGCAACAACCTTTTTGAAAAGATCAGCTGGTGCAATATTTACATCGGTCTGCTTTTGGTAGACCAACCACGCGGTACCGGTGTACTCCCAGTACATATCAATATCGCCACTGAGCATAGCTTCGCGCGTTGTAACCGAGCCTTTGATATTTGTCTTGTCAACAACTGTTCCACCATTTGCAATGATGAGTTGTTTTACGATCTTTGAAAGAACAATTGACTCAGTGAAGTCCTTTGATCCGATTACTACCTTTACGCCCTTGAGCGACTTTGGGGCAGCAGATGCTGTTGATGATGTTGCTACTGAAGCGACAACTGCGAGCGCAATTGCAGCTGCAATAGCGACTACTTTGTGGCCTTTTACCTGCATTTTGTACCTCTCTTTATAGATGACTAAATCCCCCGTGGTCGAAGGAGTTCTTCAGCAACTCGAGCTAACCAGTCCATGGTGAATGCCACGATTACCGTTAGCAAACCGCCTGTTAGTAGTACGAGATCCCGATTTAACTTAAGTCCAGGAATAATGAGCGTTCCCAAACCTCCACCATTAACGAAGACACCTAATGTGGCTACGCCAACAGTAAGAATTAATGTGGTGCGAACACCTGCCAAAATCACCGGCACTGCTAGCGGCAGCTCGATTTGGCGTAGTGCTTGTTTGTTGGTCATTCCCATTCCGCGAGCGGATTCAATAATAAAAGGATCAATTTCTTGCAACCCAACGATTGTATTTCGTAAAATGGGCAAAATTCCAAATGCAGCAAATGAAAATATAGCCACTGGCTTACCAAATCCAAATAAAATACCGGCCAGAATTAAAACCCCAACGGCCGGAAAGGCCTGACCAATATTTGCAAAAATTAAAACAAGTGGTGTCAACTTTTTAAGCCGTGGCCGGGTCAAAAGTATTCCCGCTGGCACTGCAATAGACATAATAATTGCAGCCGATGCAAAAGATAAAATTAAATGGTCTTTTATCGCTGCAAAAATAAATGCTTGATTAATCGTGACTTCTTCAATTACATCTAAGGTCGCCCGAGAAAGAGCAATAGCAAGAGCCATTGAAATTGAAAGAATTAGAATTGGTTGCACAATTAGAGCACGATGCCGCTTAAAGATTAAGCGAGCAGATTGTGAGTACATGCTGCCTGCCATTAATTGAGGACTCCGAAGGGTTTTTGGCATCTTAATTACTTAGAACCCGCACGTGTTTGTGAAATAGCGTTTTGTAATGCTTCAAATGTTAAGTGACCTTTTGTACCAACATTGATCGCCTTTGCCCCCGTAATGAAACCTTCCATAGCCTCGCGTAAGGTCGCGGTTACAGAAAGTGTTGGTCCGTCTGCTAATCCATTGAGAAGGGAAATTGTAGAAAGTGATACTAGACTTAACATTCGCACACTGGCTGCTTCTCCGACAAAATTTTCGACATTCTTAGTTGCTGGTGCAGAGAGAATTTCAAGTGGTTTTCCGTACTGCTCAACCTTGGATTGATCGGAAAGGACTGCAATGCGATCACCCAGTAATAACGCTTCTTCGAAATCGTGAGTCACGAATACCACTGTTTTTTTCAATTCGCGCTGCAATGTACGGAACTCTTTTTGCAATCGAACGCGGGTGATTGGATCGGTGGCACCAAAAGGTTCATCCATTAACAGCACCGCTGGGTCGGCCGCCAGAGCACGAGCAACGCCAACGCGTTGTTGTTGTCCACCCGATAGTTGCGTTGGATATCGCTTGCCAAATTCTGATGGATCTAAGCCAACGAGTTCAAGAAGTTCATTTACCCGACTACGCGTTTTATCTTTTGGCCAACCTAATAACTTTGGAACTGTTGCAACATTGTCCGCAATCGTCATATGCGGGAAAAGGCCTATCTGCTGAATTACATATCCTATGTTTCGGCGAAGCTCGTGTGCTGGAGTCTCGGTAACATCATCGCCACCGATAAAAATACGGCCTGAAGTTGGCTCAATAATTCTGTTAATCATCTTCATTGTGGTCGTCTTGCCGCAACCCGAAGGTCCGACAAAAACAACGCATTCTCCAGCCGGGATCGTTAAAGTGAATTCAGAGACGGCATCCTTATTTGTGTTTGAATATCGCTTTGTTAGTTTTTCTAGTCGAATTTCTTGACCATGGCGTGGATTAGACACGAAGCCCCCTTGGAGTTGTGAACCGTCTTACAAATACAAATAAACCATCGAAGGTAAGAGCCAGAATTGTTATTCCAAATGCGCCAACAAGTGTTTGGTTCATTGAATTAAATGATCCTAAATTTGCTAGGCCGCTAAAAAGGTAATCGCCAAGGCCAGGGCCGCCAACGTATGCTGCGATAGCGGATATTCCAAAAATTAACATTGCAGATACACGGATTCCAACCATTATTACTGGCCAAGCTAATGGAAATTGAATTTTACGCAGCACGGTAAATGGTTTCATTCCCATAGCTGCAGCTGATTCCATAACAGCTGGATCAACTGATCGAAGGCCCACAATGGTGTTGCGAACTACTGGGAGCTGGCCGTAAAGAACTAATGCAATAACTGCCGGTTTCCAACCTAAACCAAAGGGTCCGATAAAAAAGATAAACATCGCGAGCGAAGGGATTGTGAAAACCGCTGACCAAAAACCTGTTACTAATTCAGCAGCAGTTGAATATTTCCAAACAACTAATCCAGTAAGAATTGCTGTGACCGAAACTATGAGCATCACCAACATCACTAATTGGATTTGCGCAATTATCGCCGCAGTAATTTTTTCTTGCTGACGCTCAATAAATTCCAATAGCGTCGGCGGCGTAAGCGGCACGATAATATCGACGAGTTCCACAGACGACATCATGCTCGTGGGAATAGCGTTGTTGCAATAGCGACACCAAGAGTTGTACTGTTTGCAACATGGTAAATACATCCCTTAGAAACAATGGGTTAGAGCGTGATCTTGAAATTATTGAGGCAGTTGCCGCTGCATCTCCCGTTCCGCAGCGTAATGGTGAACTAGCTCTTCGCACCGGGCGGGATAAAAGCCAAATTTCGCGTGCGATCTCAAGACTTTTAGATAACGGATTGTTACTCAGAGAAGGTAGCGGTGTAATTGTTGGTCCGCGTTTATATGCCATAGCTCGATTCACATTTGAAGCGCGACTTGTTTCTGCTGCCCGAGGTGAAATGCATGGGTTAGTTCATAAATTCAGCGAAACACTTCACTTAACCGTTCTTCAAGGATTAGAGGTTATAACAATTCATTCTGAGTCACCTTCGCATGGATTTCGGGCGCTTAGTTGGATGGGTGTTTCAGCTCCCTCGTTTATGACATCATCGGGACGCGTATTACTGAGCGGTTTAGACGATGACCAGATTTTAAGACTCTATCCGGCAAAGAAAAAAATTGACGGTGCGCCAACTAAGTGCACAACAAAAACAGGTGAGCAACTCGTGGGCGCAATTCATCTCATTCAAAAAAATGGATATGCAACCGTGATTGAGGAATACGAACCAGGATTGGTTGGAGCTTCCGTACCAATTCGCGACTTTAGTGGTTCAATTGTGGCCGCCCTAAATGTCGCAGCTCCCCTGGCTCGCTTCGAAAAACATTTAATACCAGCCTCGCTGGAAATGAAAAAAGCGGCACTAAGAATTACAAAATCACTAACTAGTTCTTGAACTCGAGAGGTCAACTATCAATGAATGCTTTTAACTTAACACCGGGGACAGTCAATATTCGATTCGGGGCCGGAACCGTTGCACAACTACCAGAAATTATCGTTGGGTTAAATAAAAAACGCATACTGATCGTTACCGATCCGGGTGTAGCAGCGGCCGGCGTTTTAGCAAAAGTTGAAAAGATATTGTCAAATGCGGGTATTGAAAACTCCTCATTTTCCGAGATAAAACCAAACCCCACCACAACTTTAATTGATGCTGCTGCAAAAACTGGAATTACATTTGGCGCAGATTGCATCGTGGCACTTGGTGGCGGATCATCGCTTGACTCAGCAAAAGGTATCGCCTTAGTGGTCGCCAACCCAACTTTCTCATCAGCAAAATTCGATTACTCCATTACGCCCGATCATCCGGCAGTCCCAATTATTGCGATACCAACAACGTCTGGCACTGGGTCAGAGACAAATAATTGGGGCGTCATTGATGATCCAATCCGACAGTGCAAATTTTATGTTGGTGATGCCAGCACTACGCCAGTAACTGCAATTTTAGATCCTGAGTTAACGGTAGGCCTTCCACCTCGTGCCACTGCTGGCACTGGAATCGATGCGCTTACCCATGCAATTGAATCTCTTACCTCAAAGGGAAGTACACCAGTTTCACAAGCCTATGCACATCAAGCCGTAAAATTAATTTACAAATCACTTCCAGTGGCATTTAAAGATGGTGCAAATGTCGAAGCACGTGGTGACATGTTGATGGGTGCACACCTTGCAGGTTTAGCTCTCACGCTTTCAGGTTTAGGACTTGTCCATGGAATTGCTCACTCACTTTCGGCGCATGTTGGTGCGGCACATGGTGAAGCACTCGCAACGGTGCTGCCGGAAGTAATGGAGTTCAATGCCCGCGATGTTAGCCAGATTTATGCAACCGTCGGAGTCGATATGGGCGTAAAAGCAGAGTCAGAGACTGCTATTGCTGCGGTTCGTGATCTTGCCGATTCAATCAATATTCGAAATACGCTCTCGCACTACGGAGTCAAGGAAGCCATGATTGGTGAAATTGCAAAAACAGTCCTTGCCGACTCCGTAACAAGTAATAACCCAAGAACTCCGCAAGAGAGTGAAGTTGTTGGGATCCTTACTTCGCGCTTTTAGCTTTTAGCTTTTAGCTTTTAAAGGTAACTGAAACCGTTGCGGTAACAGTCTTTTCAATGGTGCTGGTGTCGTAAGCGCCGTAATCCGCAGTCATTGTTGAATCAGGTGTAGTGATTTGAATGGGACCGGCTTTTACATTAACCAGTGCGCCGATATTTCCACCAACAGCTTTTGTCAGTGCTTCTGCGCGAACCTTGGCATCCTTCATCGCTTCGGCCATTAATTGTGGGCGAAGTTCAGGAAGATTTGAAATGTAGTACTGCGGACCATAGTTATTTACGTTAATTCCAGTAGCAAGCAAAGAACCAATTCCCTGACTCAACTTTGAAATGAGTTGAACATCTTTGGAGCGAACTGTTATTTCGCGATTTGCGCGATAGGACAAGATTCGCCCTGTTGGATTGCCATTAACAAACTCTTCATTTCCATACGTTGAAACTGCACCTAGTGTAAGTGCATCGGCAGGGATGCCGGCCTTTGTCAAATAATCTGACAGCGTTGCAACATCAGAATCTACTTTTTTTACTGCAGTAGCAACTGCAGGCGATGAAAGATTTACATTTAATACCCAGACCACATTGTCGGCCGTTGCCGAAACTTTAGCTGACCCAGTAACTGTTATGCCATCACTGCTACGCGATGCAAAGCCCGAGCCAACCTGCATTAATCCCCCACCAATTGCTAGGGATAAAATTACGGTCGCAATAATAATTGTTACCGCCTTGCGACGCTCTACGGTAATGATTGGGCTTTCGTTTAATTGAGTCACAGCAAAATTGTATCATTTAGATTGCGCGCAACTGTGCGATTTCTTGAGTGCCAACCCTACGAAAGCGATCTAATTCAACTTCCCAAGGAGTTCCAAGTATCTGTGAAACTCCTTCACGGATTGACTCTTCGTCAAAACTCTCGCTAAGAACATGGTTGATTTGATTCTCGGTAAATAACACCGCCCCGCTTTGATCCACGATCGCGCGATGAATTCCAAACTCTGGTGTAAAGCGAAATAGCTCACCACCATTTTCGTTATTTTCAATAATTTCAAAGTTAAGGTAATGCCAACTGCGCAATGCGCTGGCAATCTCGCTGGCTGCTCCGCTTTTATCTCGAAACTCCAATTGCATTCGAAAAGTACCGGGCATGAGGGGTTGCACGATCCAGTTCACGGTAATCCAATTTCCAAGTACGCCTTGGATCGCCCAATCGATGTGATGTCGCAGCGCCGATGGGCAGGAATGAATAGTTAAGAAACCCCGAACCGGTTGACGATTCGAAGGCGTTGCAAGACGTTCCATGGCTCTCCTAGCAAGGTGCGCCAAATGCGACCTTCCCCAGCGGCATTTGCACAGATTTTTTGCTAATCAAGTAGTTCAATTACACACCTTTAAGCCTAGAACTGTCTACCCCCACTTTAGGCATACGGAGCGGTTGGCGGTACAGTTCTACTTAGTCGGACGCTTAATCAGTACCCGTTTCATGTTTAGCATAATCGGTATCGCTGGAGCAAGAGGAAGACCGTGATTCGAGGATTTCTCGAAACACCCACATATCGAAGGAAATAAATACATGGCAACAGGCACAGTTAAGTGGTTCAACTCTGAAAAGGGTTTCGGTTTCATTGCAGTTGATGGTGGCGGACAAGATGTTTTTGTTCACTACTCAGCAATTCAAGGAAATGGTTACAAGTCCCTTGAAGAGGGTCAGGCAGTTTCATTTGAGGTCGTACAGGGTCCAAAGGGTCCTCAGGCTGATGCAGTAAACCCTGCCTAATCAACACTAACTATTAAAAAAACCCCGCCAGGTAACTGGCGGGGTTTTTTAATTCAAAAATTCAATACTGAGTTATTTTTTCGGCTCTGCTGGAAGTTCGCCCACTTTTAATTTGCGAGCATTAACTTGTTTCACCGGAGATAAATCTTTTCCAGCTTTCCATGCATCTAAATATTTCCACGGTAGAACTTCACCACGACGAACCCACCAAACATCGGCTGCAGTTGGCCAAGAAATTCCAAAATGTAAATGCGGGGCAGTTCCGCGGGCACTGCCGGTTGATCCAATCGTTCCTAAAAATCTTCCAGCTTTTACCGAAATGCCAGGTTGAATACTTGCCGGGATAGTTTTCAAATGTGAACCGTAATAGCGAACGCCATCGGCGCCAATAATTGATACCGACAATCCACCACGAGTAATGCCGGCATTAACTTTGCCGCTCCATGTATCGATTCGGTTGACTTCATCAACAATGCCATCGATGGGAGCCACAAACTTACAGCCAGCTTTCGTCAAAATATCAGTGGCTGCATAGTCATGATGGGCTCTGGCGTAATTAACCTCGCACCCCACAACAGGGAATTGATAGATCGGTGCCGCTTGCGCCGGTGAGATCTGCAACAACAAAAGTGCGACTACCAAGGATTTTCTTATCATGCGTGAATCGTACAGAAGAGAGTTACTGGGCTAGCGCTTTTCGATCGAGTTTTGCTGTGACCATCATGTGTGGAACTGTGAGTGCCCACACAATCACGAGTGCAAACCAAAAGAAACTATTATCTAAAGATTGCTGCCACCAAAAAACTCCGGCGATCGCAAAGCTGCCAAAGAGTGCTGGTAATCCAGGGATAACTGCCGATAAAAACGCTTTTTTGGCATCGTTGTTTTGAAAGCTTTTTATCGACGCTGGTAATACCAAAGTTAGTCGAGCGGTATGACGCATGGCGTGCCAGCAACCAAAATAGACGGCAAATGCAATAAGTGGCGGTGCAAGAACTGCCAGCGCGGCAAGAAGAAAGAGATCAGTTAAATCTCGAAAGCGTTTGGTATAGATCAAGGCAACTGATGCAATTATCGAAAGCACAATCACAACGGTAGCTAGTTGATTTTGATAGCCCTGGTGCCAATTAACCAGCGAGCTATTTACCGACTCTAGCGCGCTAGTGCTCTTGCCATTTATCAGCGGAATAACAACGGGTAAAGCGCCAAGTGGCAAGGCCACAAATAGCGTTGGAAATTTCTTAACTTTACTTTCACTCAATCGATCTAATTCAGTGAGAAAGGCGCTATCGCCAATACCAAAGTGCACCAAGCTCATGAGAACAACTAATTGAAAGCCAACTACATTCCATTGCAAGATTGCGAAAACTGCAGCAACTGCTATCGCGACATAGACCGTGACAAAGAAGGCCATTTTCTTGGGATTACCTTTTGGCAAAGTAACTAGATGATCTAATGCGCCATGTGGGATGCCAACGGCAAGGGCAAAAGCTGCGATTCCAATTTGCCAGGAAAGATCATCGGCGGTGTTCAAACGCTGAGCAAGGAGTGAGATCAGAATTGCCATGACAACACAGGTGGACGAGTACGAGCGGACTCTTTGGAAAAGCTGCAGTCGAGTTTCCATGCCCCCTCAAATCTCTTTCGTGAAACATCTCTGACACTATCAAGGTCTAGTCATGATTGTGCAAAGATAAGCCGTGCTCAAATATAGTTATTTAGCGGTCCTATTTTTTGTCGTCGTGGCCTCTTTTTGGCTAGAAATCGCTTTTAAGGTCCGTGTCATATTCAGAATGAAGCGAGTGTTACTTAGCCTTTTGCCGATCAGCACTGGTTTTCTGATTTGGGATGCTTATGCAATCTCGCAGGGGCATTGGTTTTTTGATCCCAAGCAAGTCACTGGCATTAACGGCCCTTTCAATATCCCCATCGAGGAAATTCTCTTCTTCTTAATTATCCCCATG
>JBBQRL010000038.1:0-7075 GCA_038214925.1 Candidatus Nanopelagicales bacterium
GCAGGGATTACCTTAGACGACACTCTCGGCAGTGGGAACAAGAGAATTGGTTAGAAAAACTGAAAGTTAGAACCTTAAGGTCACAAGCCGTCACAATGAAATTCTAATTCCTTACAATTAGTAAATAATTGTGGGGCGATACCGAGGGCAAATAAAAATATTGAGCGTAGATGTACGCATAACGATTCCTTCTCCGGCTTATAGGGCGACTCTTCTATAACTTTGTAAGTGAGTGCGAGTAGCTGAAAATATATGCCATAATTTAGGTCGATTGTTTGGTCGTAATTGGGAGTTGGCTTATGCTAATGCTCTTTTGCTTTCCATTTAAAGTTTTATCCAAGGACTTTTTATTGCTTCGAGGACGGAACTAAGCTTTTGATCGGGCGTAAATTTGTTTTCGCACAATTGCCACGACAACACCTTCGGCAGTCTTTATCTCCACTTTAAACCACTTCAAATACTTTCCGTCTTTGCTGACATTACTTTTGATTTCTACTAAATCATCTTCTGAAATATTAAACTCTGCAAAAACAGCTTCTTTTCCAGGTGAAACAAATTCAACTTCACCGCGTTTGTCCCAGACGATGTATTCATTCCCCAGATTTCGTAAAGTCATGATCATGAAAAAAGGATCGGTCATAGAAAAGAGTGATCCGCCAAAAAGTGTTCCCACGTAGTTAGAAGTGAGTTTTCCCTTCTTTAGCCTGACTTTGACTCGCCTAAAATCGGGCGAGAATTCGAGAATTCGAATCCCAGAAAATAGAAATGGCGGCCACAGATTCATTCCGTTTTTTAATCCCCGATGTGAAGAGAATAGAGATTTTAAGGGATCGATACGTTGACTCATTCAAGAAGTTTAACCAAGACAAGGTTGAGTCTTGATTTACGAGGAAGGTGTCAAATACACAGATTTCTCACAGGACAAAAGTTAGTGTCAGGACCCTAATACGTGGGTATCTTGATAAAGTTGAGGTATCGATTCGATCAACTATTGATCTTTTTGTTAGCTGAAATATGTCCTCATGAGTTGAAAAGGATTATTAATGGCAAGAAAACTCCTCGCATCACTGTTGGTCGCGGTTTTTCTTGCGCCAACAACAGTGGTGTGGGCTGCGCCAAGTACAGCGCAAGTTCAACGCAAGGTTGACGATCTTCGAACTCTAGCCGCCGAAAAATTTGAAGCTGCAAATGAGGCAACGTTAAAGATTGCCCAGTTGGAAAAAGAACGGAAGGGTCTTTCCAGTAAGGAAGCCCTCATCAAGGCTGAGCTAGATTCCGCTTCAACTTTTCTTTCACGA
This sequence comes from Candidatus Nanopelagicales bacterium, assembly GCA_038214925.1. Lineage (GTDB taxonomy): Bacteria > Actinomycetota > Actinomycetes > Nanopelagicales > Nanopelagicaceae > Planktophila. Next base: position 1,299 of record JBBQRL010000038.1, read on the forward strand.
ATTGCCATTCAAAGCTATCAAGGATCAGGCTTTAGCCATTCATTAGAATTAATTTTGAGTGGTGATCCCACTCAGTACCTCTCTGATGCCTCTATCTTGGAAGTTATTGGAACTAGAAATGCCAAAGCACTACGTGATTACAAAGCCACTCGTCAGCGATATCAAGCCTCTCAGTTAGTTTTGGTAGATCGCACCACAAACTTAGTCGCGCAAAAAGCGAAATTAACGAAGCAAGTTAATGCGGCCAAGAAGGCACTTGCCGAAGCCACAAAGGTTTTAAATTCTCTAAAGAAGGAAGATCGCGAACAACTTCTGCGCGAAGAAGCAGATAGAGAAAATAAGATATTTGCTGACTCAAAAAAATATGCGCAAAGTTATAAGGGAGACAATTCAAGAGGCTCGCTTGCTCTTAAATTTGCACTCGCACAGATTGGAGATATCTACGTTTGGGCTGCCGCCGGTCCCACCCGTTGGGATTGCTCAGGGTTAACAATGCGTGCTTTCCAAAAAGCGGGAGTTTCACTGCCTCACTCATCTCGTATCCAGGTTAAGTACGGAAAATCAGTTTCATACTCTGCCCTTAAGCCAGGCGATCTAATGTTTTTTGGTAAGCCGATCAGCCATGTTTCTATGTATATGGGTGGGGGAAAAATGGTGCAAGCACCTCGGCCTGGAAAAAAAGTTGAAGTAATTAATATAACTAAAATGTTTGGTAGAAAACCATTTGTGGGGGCGCGTAGATTATGAAATTAAAAAATAGAAAATCTCTCGCACTCTCCCTTGTTTTATTTTTAGGGATTAACTTATTATCAGCTCCTATTTCTTACGGCTCAAACCACAAACCAACATTGGCTCAAATTGAGGCAGCAAAGAAAGCTGAAATTGCTAAGAAGAAAATTGCTGATGGAGCTCTGAAGAAATTGAGCCAGGCAAAAGGTAATTTGAGAGCGCTCACAGTTATCGCCAATGCAGCGACCGCAAAGTATGTTGCTGCTCAAAATGAATTAAAAAAAGCAGCTATTAAAACTAACGAGGCTAATCAGATTGCTCAAGAGGCTGCGGCAGCCGTTGCGCAAACGCACAGAGAAATTGGCAAGCTTGCAATCAATGCCTATATGTCCGGTGGCGGAGTAAGTGATCTCGAATCAGTTCTGAGTGCCAGTGGTCCACAAGAATTAATCGATCGACTTTCAACTTTAGAAAATCTTGGTGCAGGAAATAAAACCGCCCTTACGCGATTTAAGGCGGCCGAAGAAATTGCGATTGCAGCACGTAGAGCGGCTGAAATTGCACAGGAGGAGCAGCGATTAGTAACCATCAAAGTCGCCGATGCGAAAAAAGAGGCTGACGATGCAAAGGCTGAACAACAAAAAGAAGTCGATAAACTTCAGGCTGTCCAAGATAAATTAGCGCGCGACCTCGCATCTGCCAAGAAAGTCCGAATCACTTTGGAGCAAAAGCGACAGCTGGCAATTCTTGAAGAGACCCGTGCAAATGAAGCTACAAAGGTCACAGGGCAGTCGAAAGTTTGGAAAACTGGGGGACCAACCGGTGCTAAAAATTCTCGCACCAATGAAGCTCAGCGATTAAAGGCAGTTGAATTTGCAAAGAAACAAGTTTTGGCGGGTAAGCCTTATGTTTGGGGAGATGAAGGCCCAAACGCCTTTGACTGTTCTGGCCTTGTCTATGCAGCATATAAATACGCCGGATTTGGTTGGCCGATTTGGGATCGCTTGAACTCCGGTCTTTATTACACATATACAAAGCAGATCCCAATTGCAGATATGCAACCTGGAGATCTTATTTTTTACTCTTACAAGGGAACAATCAGCACCATTCACCATATGTCGATCTATGCTGGAAACGAAATGATGTGGGAGGCAAGATCAACGAAATCAGGCCTCAGGTATTCAAATATTTATAGCGTCCCTGGAATGATGCCTTACGCAGGAAGAGTTTAGAAATGTTAAAGAAAATCCTTCTTCTTTCTATCTCTTTGATCGTCACATCAACTTCTGGCGCAACCGCAGCTGGAATTAATGATCTTTCGCACATTCATAATATTAAAGTTCTGAGTAAGCAAATTTTCTTTGGTACGCATGAAGGTCTTTACCATTACAAAAATAAAAATGACATTACGGCGGTAGGGCAAGATCGATTCGATATTATGGGTTTAAACATATCTGAAAATATCGCGGTGCTAGCACAATCCAGAGAGCTGGTAGTTGTCGCGGCAGGCTCGACAATCTTTACTTCGTCGGATAACGGAAAATCGTTTCAAACCAAATAAAAGTGCAACTTGTTCATTCATTTTTACGAGATTGGTTAAGGTTGAAAAGTGATGAAAAGCGTCGATGTTGTCGTTGTTGGCGCTGGCCCCAGTGGCTTACGCCTGGCCGGCCATTTAATTCGATCCGGATTATCAGTTGCTGTTCTCGAGGCAAGTAATCAAGTAGGCGGGCGTTTGCAGACTGTTTATCCGGGCGTTGATTTAGGGGCCACTTGGTTTTGGAATAATGAAGACGAAGTATTTGAAGTCATCGCTGAATGTGGGCTAAAAACATTTCCGCAATTTTCTTTGGGCATCATGATGTATGAAGGTCCAAACGGTGTGGCCAAGATGCAAGGCAATCCATTGGATCATCAAGCCCAAAGAGTTGTCGGTGGGATGGGGGCACTTGCTTCGGCTTTGCATGCCTTACTTCCGGATGAAACCGTGAAGTTTTTAACTCAGGTAACCACAATTGATTTTGCAGACCAGGTTAAAGTTTCAACAAACCAAGGGGAATGGGTTTCTAAATTTATTGGATATCGCATCTAGAACTCCAGTGTGGATGGGGGCGGTAACCAAGGTAGTTGCCGTTTATGAAAAAGCATTTTGGCGAACAAGCAAGATCGCCTCGGGAATTAATAATTAAGGATTGGAAAGAGTCAGTATTTATTTCGCCATCTAACGTTGCCGAACTAACCGAATATCAATTATTTGGTTCGCCATTTTTGCGTGCCGGATACTTCGATAATCGGCTTTATTTCACATCCACCGAAACCGCTGTAGATACGCCAGGCCACATTCAAGGCGCTTTATCTGCAGCCAGACGCACCGCAGACCAAATTTCAAAGTTACAAAACTAGAAATATGACAGTATAATCGAAGTCTAAATAGGGGGTAAGTCCATGCAGATTAATATTGATAAGAAAACTGGGTCACTTGTTGGAGTAGTTCTTGTTCTGCTTGGATTAATTGCGGGGATCTTAATCCGTGGCGATCAATCAGGGATGAGTTCTGATCACATGGGCCATGACATGGGTGATACGCAAAGCTCTGATCTTGCTAGTGCCGATGTCATGTTTTTACAGATGATGATTCCGCACCACCAACAAGCAATTGAGATGTCAGGAATTGCTGTGACTCGGTCACAAAACCCAGAACTATTGGCTTTGGCAAAAGATATTGCTGCCGCACAAAGTGCTGAAATTATTACTATGAAAAAATGGCTTACAGATGCCGGTGCCAGTCAAGAAATGGGTCAGATGGGTCATGACATGAGTGGCATGCTCAGTGCCGAAGATTTAGTAAAACTAGAATCTGCAAGCGGGAAAGAATTTGATCAGTTGTGGCTTCAAGGGATGACTGGCCACCATGATGGTGCAATTGACATGGTTGACATGATTAAAAATGCAAAAAACGCGGAAGTAAAAGCCTTTGGATTAAGAATCATTGCTGATCAAAGCGCTCAGATTGAACAGATGAAGAAGATGCTCGCCCAGCTTTAGGATTTTGATTTTGAAGCAGGAAGCGTAGGATAAAGAAGTGATAATCGATGTATGGTCCGATGTTGTTTGCCCGTGGTGCTTTATTGGCAAACGACGTTTAGAAAAGGCACTCTCTACTTTTGCGCACAAAGATGAAATCACTATTCGACATCGTGCTTTTCAATTAGACCCAAATGCATTAGAAACCTTGCCAACATCACAAGTTTTGTCGGAAAAATACGGTGTCGATGAGGCAGGCGTAAAGTCGATGCAGGCCAACGTCTGCGCAATTGCCGATGGTGAAGCTCTTTGCTACGACTTAGATTCAACATTATCTGGTAATACCTTTGATGCGCATCGGCTCTTGTTATGGGCTGCAACAATTAATAAACAAGATCAGCTGCTAGAGGCGATGTACTCCAGTTATTTTGAGAAATCTAAACCCATCTTTTCGCACGCTGATTTAGTAGCTATTGCAATTGGCATTGGTATCGATGCCGACAAAGTAGAAGACATCTTGAATTCAGGGGCATTTAGCGAAGAAGTAATCGCTGACCGCAAAGTGGCATCTGATCTTGGGGCCAATGGTGTTCCATTCTTCGTGATCGATATGAAATATGGAATTTCGGGGGCCCAGTCGGTAGAAACCTTCACTCAGACGCTAGAAACGGCGTGGGCAGAACAATTAAAAGTTTAGGGTTCGGGTCGCTGGTCAGAGTTGATACAAGTAAACTAAGAACTTATCTAATTACGGGAGTTTGAGTTGTCTTCACAAAATATTCGAGTTGGACTTTTGGCGTATGGTGCAATTGGCGACGAACACAACAAAGCACTTCTTGCCACAGATGGCATGGTTCTTGCGGCTGTTTGTGACACTAACCCTGAGCGATTAACCGCGGCCCTCTCCTTAGCTCCAGATGCAAAAACTTTTAGCGATGCTCAGGAAATGCTCGATTCGGGTGAAATTGATCTGGTAGTTGTTTCAACCCCGCCAAATAGTCATTATTTTTGGGCAAAGGCTGCACTAACTCTTGGCATCAATGTTGTCCTGGAAAAACCAATGGCACTTACAACAGATGAGTGTGATGAGTTAATGGCACTTGCGGCCGCATCACAGCTACTACTTGTTGTTTATCAAAACCGTCGATATGACGCTGACTTTATAACCATCAAATCAATTATTGATTCGGGTCAAATCGGTGAAGTATTTCATTACGAAAGTTTCGTTGGCGGATACTCAAAGCCATGTTCATTTTGGCACTCCGATGTTGCAGTTTCAGGTGGAGCAATATTTGACTGGGGTAGCCACTTCATCGACCAAATTTTGGCAACAATTTCATCACCCTTGCAATTCGTAAGTGGATTAAATCAAAAGCGTGTGTGGACCCATATAACTAATGCTGATCATGCTCAAGTAACTTTAACTTTCAAAGATGGTGTACAGGCAATTTTCACCAACTCAGATCTTGCAGCTGCGCGAAAGCCAAAGTACTTTGTATTAGGAACTAAGGGAGCGATCACAGGTAATTGGGATCCAGCAGCTGGCGATTCAGTGGCTGACTTGCCAGCGATTGTGACCCATCACAAGGAAGATGGAAGCGAAGAGGTTATCGCCCATAAAAATAATGTGCCATATGCATTTCACGCCTCACTCGTCGCATTTCTAAACAATGGCACACCTATGTCAGTAACGGCAACGCAATCACGTGATGTGGTTGCGATTATGCAAGCAGCCGAAGAGTCAGCATTAGCTAATGGTTTACCGGTGGAGCCAAAACTTCTACGCGCATGAGTATCCGTTGGGGTTTTCTTGGGGCGGGTTGGATTGCAACTAAGGCATTAGCTCCAGCGGTTCATAACGCATCGAATGCGACTTTGTATGCCGTTGCTAGTCGAGACAGTCAGCGATCAGCTGACCTAAACCCGACAAAGGTTTATTCATCGTACGAAGAATTATTATCTGATCCATTGGTGGATGCCGTTTATATTTCACTGACTAATGATGTGCATTGCGAGTGGAGTAT
>JBBQRL010000039.1:0-6783 GCA_038214925.1 Candidatus Nanopelagicales bacterium
TCCAGAAGTCATCATCGCCTCACCTCTTCGACGCACAACTCAAACTGCCGAAGCAATTGCGCGCGCAACATCATTGCCCATTGTCTTTGAAGATGCCTGGATCGAGTGCTCATTTGGAATTTGGGATGGCCTTTCAATTGATGAAGTAAAAGAAAAGTATCCAGCCGACTATCAATCATGGATTTCTTCCACCGGATTTGCACCACCCCAAGGTGAGTCATACGACAACGTTGCGGTGCGAGTTGATGCCGCACTCAATCAAATTGCCGCCGAATATCCAGGCCAGAGAGTAGTTGTCGTTACTCACAACGGAACAATTAAATCTGCTGCAAAAGTTGTGATTGGCGCACCAGCTGATTCTATTTTTCACATAGATGTCTCACCATGTTCGATCACAACAGTTTCAATCTGGCCAAGTGATGGCCTACGCGCTTTGCGATCCTTGAACGAGCAAGGTCACCTACGTTAGTTTTTAGTTACTCGATACGTCGCAAGTGTTGGATCACTAGCGTAGGCAATGCGAACACCGGCTTTTTGAGTGGTCGCCAAACCTGAAACGATCTGCTTCGTTAAAACTTCACCGGGTGCCACAACTGCAACTCCTGGGGGATACGGCGCGATTAAATCGGCACTAATACGCCCAATCGCTTTATCTGATGTTACATATTCCGTATCTGCGAAGTAAGCATCACGCATGGAGATTCCGACTTGGGGAATCACCGACCAACTCAGTGATGTTTGAGTCTGACGTGGCAGACCTTGCAGAGATTTCAAGATCGGTATTAAAGCCGCTGCTAAGTTGGCAAAATCTTGGTACTCATCGGCCAAAGTTGCCAAGAAAACAATTGTGTCTTGGTCAGCCATTTCAACTCGAATTTTAACTTTCTGCAACTCTTTTTCTACATCAACGCCAGATAGACCAAGCATATTTGCCCGCAAAACTATTTTTACTGGGTCAAAGCGTCCTGGTGCAAATTGATCAGTGTTGAGAAAAATTGACTCAGTAAATTCAGATTGAACTGCCTTTTTAAATCCATCGACTAAGGCAAGTAGGTTTCCAGTTAATTGATCTCCACGAGTTTGCAGTAAAGCCCGGCAAGCATCAATTGATGCCAACGGTGCACCAGCTGGTGAAGTTGTATGGGTTGTCTCAAAACTTTGTTCAATACGATCTAGGTTAAGTAATTTTCCTTGCGCCAGTAAAAGGGCTGAAGCGCTATACCCAGGAAGGGCTTTGTGAACGCTCGTGATTAAAGCATCAGCGCCGAGTTGTAATACGTGTTGTGGAAGTTGTGAGTTAAAACCAAAGTGCCCACCCCACGCGGCATCGATAATTACTGGAATTGAATATTCATGTGCCTTGCTAATGAGTGATTGCAGGTCAGATAGTGTTCCTAAATATCCAGGCTCGGTCAGCAGTAATGCGATTGGTTTTTGCTCGATTACTCTTTTTAACTCGGACAGTGGAATTCCAAGTGGGACACCAGTTGCAGCATCGATTTCAGGAGTCAACCAAATTGGTTCTAGGCCAGATAAAACCAGCGCACTTAATACCGAACGGTGAGCAGTGCGTGCGAGTGCGACTTTGTCGCCGGGCTTTCCAATCGCCAAAATAATCGCTTGATTTGCATGAGTAGAGCCACCAGTTGAAAAACGTGCGTAATCTGCGCCCCACAGCGCCGCTGCTAACTCTTCGGCTTTTTTTAGAACACCTTGTGTTAATTTGATCTCATCCAAACCTCCGTACAGCGGAGTATCTGTATCAACGACTAACCCAAGGCCCTCATCCAAGCGATGAGCTTTCTGCTTGTGCCCAGGAATTGTGAAGGCGGTGCGCTCGCTCTCAAAGTAAGACAGGTAAGCATCGAGCAGCGGTGCGCTCTCACGTAACTCAGAAGTCATAGCGCTAAGCCTAACTACTCGGCTGGCATGTGCGAAATGATGGCTTAGACTTTACGCATGACAACACTTACTTCTTTGACTCAAGAGCGTCGGTTGGTTACCGCTATTCCGGGACCAAAATCTCTCGAGGCGCTACAGCGCCGCAGTGAGGCGACATCTGGGGGACTAGGTATGGCGATCCCGGTTGTGATTGAACGGGCAAGTGATGCAATTCTTCTTGATATCGATGGCAACCAGATCATTGATCTTGGTGCAGGTATTGGTGTCACAAATGTTGGAAATGCTGCACCGCGTGTCGTTGATCGCGTGATCGAACAAGTACAGGCATTTACACATACATGTTTTACGGTTGCCCCTTACATGGGTTACATCGAAGTCTGCGAAAAATTAAATGCTGTAACACCAGGAACTTTTAAAAAGAAATCAGTTTTGGTTAATTCAGGTGCCGAAGCCGTTGAAAACGCAGTCAAGATTGCGCGTTATTACACCAAGCGACAAGCAATCGTTGTTTTTGAACATAGCTATCACGGACGAACAAATTTAACTATGGGTATGAGTTCTAAAAATATGCCGTACAAAGATGGTTTTGGTCCATTTGCGCCCGAGGTTTATCGCCTCCCGTTGCCTTATGCTTTTCACTGGATTGGAAATCAAGCAACGATCACTGAAGATGCAATGGAGATGATTGTTAGCAAGATTGATAAAGAGATTGGCGCTAACAATGTTGCCGCAATTTTGATTGAACCAATTCAAGGAGAAGGTGGATTTGTTGTGCCACCCAAGGGTTTTTTGCCTGCACTTTCACAGTACGCCGCTGAAAAAGGCATTCTCTTTATTGCCGATGAAGTTCAGACTGGCTTTGCCCGTACTGGAAATCTTTTTGCCGTTGAACACGAAGGTGTTGTGCCGGACATGATTATTACGGCCAAAGGAATCGCTGGTGGATTGCCACTTGCCGCAGTTACGGGGCGGGCCGAAATTATGGACTCAGTTCACGTTGGCGGTTTAGGTGGAACCTATGGTGGAAATCCACTTTCATGTGCAGCTGCGTTAGGTGTTTTTGAAACACTTGAGGCAGAAAAATTAGTAGAGCGTGCCAACCACATTGGAAAAATCCTTGGTGATTCACTTCGTGCAATGCAAGCAAAATACCCGGTGATTGGCGAAGTTCGTGGTCGCGGTGCCATGCAAGCAATTGAATTAGTTGTACCAGGTACAAAGACCCCAAACACTGCGGCAATGAATGCAATTGTTAAGTATTGCCAAAGCAAGGGTGTTCTCATTCTTACTGCTGGAACTTACTCAAACGTTGTGCGTTTCTTGCCACCGATCGTGATTACAGATGAACTGCTTAAAGATGCCCTAAGCGTTCTAGATGAGGCAATAGCTTCTATTTAAACTCCTGCTGCGTGACCTTCGCTGCGAGGATCTGATCCAAAAGCGAAGGCGCCATCAGGCAACACTTCTAGTAATTGGGTAGAAGAGCCATGTCCCCAAGCAGGTAATGGCCGCACATCGTGACCCTTTGCTTTCAAGCCATCTATTACTTGCGTGCCAACACGATCTTCAATTTGAAGTACGCCAGTTCCATTTTCTTCTTCCGAACTCTCACTTGGCTTTTGTAGATGTTGCCAATGCGGGGCCTCAATTGCTTGCTGAACATTCATCTTTAAATCAACCACATTAATAATGAGCTGTAAATTAGTTTGTACCTGGATATTTGCACCCGGTGTTCCACCAACAAGATACAACGAACCATCGGCGCGAGTAGCCGTAAATGCATTCAAAGTATGTGCTGGACGCTTGCCGGGTGCAATGATGTTAGGTGAGTTTTGATCTAACGAGAATCCAGTCAAACGATTGTTCATCACGATGCCAGTCCCTGGAATTGCCCACGAAGCGCCAAAGCCATGGAAAACTGATTGAATCCAAGAGACTGCATTACCTTCTTTATCGGCAACCAAGAAATAAGTCGTATCGCTACCTTCGATGGCTGCAACCTCATCATTATTTGCTGTGTCCATATTTAGTTTCGACACCCAAGCATCAATATTGCTACTAGCTAAGATTTTTTCAACATTTACGGTGAGTAATTCTGGATCTCCCAAAATTGCATTTCGATCGGCAAAACCAGCTTTCTTTGACTCCACACCCAAGTGAATCCGATCAACTTCGGAGAGGTTAGCGATGTCAAAACGTTCATTAATAAGGAGCTCTTCCATCAAAATCATTCCCTGTGTCGGAGGAGGTTGTCCGTAAACAGTAATGTCTCGGTACTTCACTGATAGTGGATCTAGCACTCGAGTTGTGTGGGCTTTTAAATCTTGGGCATTAAACCAACCGTCGCTGGCGCTGATTAATTTTTGGGTAATTTCACCTTCATAAAAAGCTGCACGTCCGCCAGCTGCAATAAGCCGAAGAGATTTTGCTAAATCTTTTTGAACTACCAAGTCACCAATTTTTACTGTGACATCGATGCCCATAGTTTGAAATATCTTTGTGTCAGGTGCAATAAGTAAATGTTCGGCGATTCGTTTAACAAAGCCGGCAGTTGCAGCAAAGCCATTTTCAGCGTAATCAATTGCCGGTACTAACAGTTGTTCAATAGGGAGTTTTCCGTATCGATCATGGGCTTCAAACCAGGTCGACACTAATCCGGGGACCGTGCCTGATTTATATCCATGAAGTGGAATTCCATCGGCATAGGCATCGGGGGTTGCGCCATGCGGAGCTTCACCAGATCCGTTAAAAGCAAGGTTTGTTTTGCTGGCTGCGTGGTGAGTTACTAAAAACGCATCACCACCTAGATGTGATGCACCAGGTTCTACAACACTGATTACCGCACTTAAGGCAATGGCGGCATCGATAAAACTGCCACCTTGTTGCAAGATGCCTATGGCCACACTTACTGCCAGTGGCTGACTTGCGGCTGCGCCACCATTTTTTGAAATAACCACGCTGCGACCTGTTTGCATTAGGCAACCTTTGCGCATTTCGACACGAAGTTCAAGGCTAATTTGCAGTGGTGATGAATTAAATCTAGTATTCGCAGAAGTTAAGGGGAGTACCTCGCAAAAGCAGCTTCGTCAATACGGATAGAAATATCCCGGAGTTGCTACCACTTCGTGGTTGAGGGAGACCTTGGCATCACTGGCCCCTTAACGAATAGGTAGAAATTATGAACGTAACACTTTTAACTTGGGCACTTGTAGTTGGTGCAATTATCGCTCTGATTGTGATCGACTTACTTACCGTCAGTCGCAAACCGCATGAAGTAATGTTTAAAGAAGCGGTAACCTGGTCGATTTTTTACATCGGTGTTGCCATTGCCTTTGGTGTTTGGGTTTGGCAAACAGCAGGTTCACAATTTGGAACCGAATACTTTGCCGCCTATCTAGTTGAAAAATCTCTGTCCGTTGATAACTTATTCGTCTTCATTATTATCTTGGCTCAGTTCAAAGTGCCTTCGATCTACCACCAGCGCGTATTAATGTTTGGCGTAATTCTGGCACTTGTTTTGCGTGCAATCTTTATCGCCGTAGGTGCAGCTGCCCTGGCCGCCTTTAGCTTTACTTTCGTAATCTTTGGCGCAATCTTGATCTGGACCGGCGTTGGCTTATTCAAGCACTGGGATGAAGATCCATCACCTGAAGATAACTTCCTGGTACGCACTATCCGTAAGCGCATCGCAATGACCGATGAATACGATGGCTCAAAGATTTTTACAAAGGTAAATGGCAAGCGTCTTGCCACGCCAATGTTTTTGGTAATGATTGCAATTGCATCAACTGATCTGCTCTTTGCCCTTGATTCAATCCCGGCAACTTTTGGTGTTACCCAAGAGCCGTTCTTAGTTTTTGCAGCTAACGCCTTTGCACTATTAGGTCTGCGAGCACTTTATTTCTTGCTCAAGGGATTATTAGACAAGCTGGTCTACCTTTCACTTGGTCTATCTATTATTTTGATGTTCATCGGCGTTAAGTTGATCATGACTTACTTACATGAAACATGGACTGAAATTCCTAAGATCCCTACCGTCGGGAGCCTCGCTGTTATCGGATTGATTCTGGTTGTCTCAACTGTTGCCAGCCTGATTAAAGTTAAGCGTGATCCAAGCGCCATTGCGCATGCAGGTCGCATTACAGATGCCCCAGAAGATAAATAATTTCCTACTTCAACTTCTAACGCCTATCCTTTACGCAGAAGAGTCGCCCAGATCACCGCGTTGTAATTAGTTCGCTAATTACGCCGAGGAAAGTCCGGACTTCGCAGAGCAAGGCGGTGGGTAACTCCCACCCGGAGCAATCCGCGGGAACAGTGCAACAGAAAGTAAACCGCCAACAGCAATGTTGGTAAGGGTGAAACGGTGGTGTAAGAGACCACCAGCAATTGCAGAAATGTAGTTGGCTATGTAAACCCCGCCTGAAGCAAGACCACGCAGTTGGCGTTTGAGAGCTGCTCGCTCGAGTCAACGGGTAGGTTGCTTGAATCTGTAAGTAATTACAGATCTAGATGGATGGTGATCCGTTCGCAAGAACGACAGGATCCGGCTTATAGGGCGACTCTTTTCATAATTAGTTATAGATAGATAGGGTGAAGACATGAAATCAATGACATGTAAGCAACTTGCGGGTGCTTGTGATGTGGTCTTTACAGCAGATTCTTTTGAAGAAATATCTGCTCAAAGCCAGCAACATTGAAAGGAGATGCTTGGCGCAAATGATGGACCTCACGTAACTGCTATGGAAGCGATGATGGAAATAATGAAATCTGGCGGTATGGATCCTTGGGTTGCGGAGCGTAAAGCAGAGTTGGAGGAAATTTAATTTTGAGTCAAAGAGCTGAGAAATTATTTGAAACACCCGTAGCGGAGATCTACCA
>JBBQRL010000040.1:0-6633 GCA_038214925.1 Candidatus Nanopelagicales bacterium
ATCTTTAGATATTGCGTGTCCCCAGGACATGTGACCCCACTCGCGACCAAAAGGGTTGTGTTGAAAAAACAAGTGATATTCACCTTTATGCCAGACCAAACCATTGGGATCATTCATCCAATTTTTTGCTGGCGTAAAGTGAAATTGCGGACGGTATTGCTCGTCTAGTGACACGCGCTGATCTTAGGCTAATCTGCCCACATGGAATTTTTTGATCCCAGTATGGTTCTAGCGAATTTAGGTTTGCTTGGGGTCTTTGGCATGATCTTTGCCGAAATTGGTCTACTGGTTGGGCTGGTTTTACCGGGCGGTGACACCATGCTTTTCCTAGCTGGGTTGGCTGCGTCAAATGCCGGTGCAGCAGTTTTGGGTGACGCCCAGATTTCGGCGCCGTTATTATTTTTATTTGCGCCAGTGTTTGCAATCGCTGGCGGAGAGTTTGCCTACTGGACCGGCCATAAATATGGAAGAAAGTTTTTTGATCGGCCAAACGGGCGTTACTTCAATCAGAAGAATGTTGTAACAACAGAAAAATGGTTAGCAAAATACGGAGTGGGGAAAGCTTTAGTTTTATCTCGTTTCGTGCCAGTTGTTCGAACATTGATTAGCCCGGTGTGCGGAGTCATTGGCGTCAATAAGAAAAAATTTAGAATCTGGAACGCAGTAAGTGGAATCGCCTGGACTCAATCAGTAATGGGCTTGGGTTTTGTTTTGGGTGGAGTCTTCGACGTTGCGATCGAGAAATACCTTTTATTAATTATCTTAGTAATTATCGCGATAAGTCTTATTCCAATTGCGATTGAACTCTTTAAAGAGTGGCAATCAAAACGTTTTAAGAATTAAAGCCCTAAATCCGCTAACTGGTAGGCCGCAAGATATTGATAACCTGCTTCGGTAACTTTTGGTTCGGCGCCGCGTTCTACAATTACCGCAACTCCAACAACAATTGCACCAGCTTCAATCAATGCTTCAACGGCAGCTAAAACAGATCCGCCGGTGGTGGATGTATCTTCAACGGCTAACACGCGTTTTCCTTTTACATCTGGGCCTTCGATACGACGTTGTAGGCCATGTGCTTTTTCAGCTTTGCGCACAACAAATGAATCAATTTTGCGCCCTTGCGCAGCGGCCACGTGCATCATCGCGGTTGCAACTGGATCTGCGCCAAGAGTTAAACCACCCACGGCATCGAATTCAAGATCTTTCGTTAAATCCAGCATCACTTGTCCAACTAACGGCGCTGCAACTGAATCCAAAGTAACGCGACGAAGATCAACGTAATAATCAGCTTCTTTGCCACTGGAAAGAATTACTTTTCCGTGAACAACGGCTTTTTCTAGAATTTGTTCTCTGAGTATTTGCTTTGAATTCATGACAGAACCTTACCGCGCAGCCAATGTGTGGATACCCTTGCCCAATGAATGCGCAACGGCTAGAAACTTCTCGGCTCTTTCAGCGCTTCGGTTTTGGACCACGCCCCGGCGAATATGCGCAAGCCCTAATAGATGGCATCGATGTAACTAGAAATAAGTTGCTGACAGTTCCAGCGACCGATCTAGGTGCAGTCGCGGTTATCGAACCGGTCATCACCGATTTAGGTAAACGACCAGCGCCCAATACAAAAGAAGTCGTGCCCTTTGCCATTGAATTCCGTTATCAAAGCAAGCAAATGGGTACGTGGTGGCTCGATCTGATGGCGCAAAGCGATCATGGCTTAACCGAACGCATGACCTGGTTCTGGCACGGGCATTGGGCGACTTCACTTAATAAATTAAATTATGCAATGCCTATGTTTGTGCAAAATAAAACATTGCGTCAAAACGCGCTCGGTAATTTTAATACAATGACAAAGGCCATGATCAACGATGGTGCGCTGCAGTTTTGGCTAGATGGAAACGAGAGCACGGTGAAAGCTCCCAACGAAAACCTGGGTCGCGAATTAATGGAGTTATTTGTTTTAGGTGTAAATCGTTACACTGAAGATGACGTGAAAAGTATTTCCAAAGTACTTACTGGTTATCAAGTTGATCGCAGCACTGGTGTTGTACGTATCAATCAAAATCGTCGAGATAAAAGTGCGGTAACGCTTTTAGGAACCACGGCGGTTTTTACTGGCGATTCACTCGCTGATTTCTTAGTTGCCCGCGATGACAACGCCCAATTTATTTCAGAGCGATTGTGGTATCGCTTTATTTCAAGTACCGAAGATATGCCGGCAAATTTTTCGGCTAAAGCAGCTTTTGCTAATCGCGATATAAGTTCCGCAGTCAAAGCAATGGCAAGCGATGCCGCAATGCGTGATGAAAAAAATGCTTTAGTTAAATCGCCAGTGGAATGGTTTATTGGTGCTTGTCGTGCGCTAGAACTCACTCCTTCGCAGTTAAAGACTCCTAACCAACTAGGAAATTACTTAAACCAGCTTGGCCAAGAGCCATTTTTGCCGCCTAATGTTGGCGGTTGGCCGGCAGCCGAGGCCTGGTTATCCTCGGCCACAGCCCAATATCGAATCGCTTTTGCGGCCTGGTTAGTAAAGCAAAGTAATTTAACGGCGCTGACTTCAATTCCTGTTTCAGCAAGAGTATTACAAAGTGCCGATTGGTTAGGTATTGCTCAGTGGTCACCGCGTACCCAAGCCGCGCTTCGCAGTTCAGTCAGTGATCCAGCGCAGTTTGCATTGTTGGCACTGTGTAGCCCCGAATACATCGTGAGTGCATAGGAGCCGTCATGGATACAGTCACACGTCGCAAATTTTTAACAATGACATCTGGTGCAATTGCAGTTGGTGCAGCGGCGCCATTACTCAGTATTGGTGAGATTGCCCAAGCTGCCATCGATCGTCCACTTCCAGCTAATACGCCAATCCTTGTTATCGTGACTTTGTATGGTGGTAATGATGGACTTAACACTGTTATTCCTTTTACTGATCCAATTTATTTTGCATCTCGTCCCGATATTTCTTACCAGGCCGAAACTTTGTTGCCACTAGATGCAGAACTTGCTTTAAACCCAGCGATGAAAGGTTTAAAAGCATTATGGGATCAAAAGAAGGTAGCAATCATCCGTGGCGTTGGTTATCCAAATCCAGATCGTTCTCATTTTTCTTCCATGGCTAAATGGCAAACGGCATCACCAGCAAAACATATAAATACTGGTTGGCTCGGTCGTTGGGTAGATACGCAAAGTGAAGATCCCATGCTGGCTATTTCACTGGGTTCAGTTTTGCCACCATTACTAGCTGGTGCCAAACTCTCGGGTTCAGCCCTTCCTATTGGTGGTTTAGTAATTCCAAAGGGAAATTTAGCGGCGCAATGCACGCAATTGTCTAAAGCTGCCAAACAAGATTCAAAGTTAATGGCAGCGGCGGCAACATCAATGCGCAACTTATTTAATATCTCTGGTTCGGTGCAACCCGTGCTGAAAGCTCCAGCGCCAGTTGCACCCGATCTACCCACTACAAATGGTGGAAACGCTGGCGGAGATAGCAATTTGGCCCAGCAGTTAGATGTAGTTTCAAAGTTAATCGCCGCTGGATCACCGACAAAAGTTTGGTCGGTCTCTTTAGGTGGATTTGATACCCATGCCAATGAAGCTAACGCACAATCAGAGCTATTGGGTGTTGTTTCCGATTCATTGTCACGTTTTATGGGGCAGTTAAAAGCAACGACCAGATCAAATGATGTAACAATTATGGTTTATAGCGAATTTGGTCGTCGAGTTGTTGGCAATGGTTCCCAAGGCACCGATCACGGAACATCGGGGCCTATGTTTTTAATTGGTAATTCAGTCAAGGGTGGTTTTTATGGCGAACAACCATCACTATCAAATCTAATTAAAGGTGATTTAGCGGTAACAACTGATTTCCGCGATGTCTATGCCACAGTCATTGAAAAGGTTTTGAAATCTCCAGTCGATCCAACGTTAGGGAAATGGACTGGCCGCGTTAACTGTATGAACTAATTCTCTTTCTTGTAAATAATAACTTCACTTTTGCGGCGAGCAACTAATCCTTTAGGTGGGTTTTCTTTTAGAAGTGCATCCATTTCAATGCGCAGCTGGGCAACTTCAACGGCCATGTTGGCTACCGCTGACTCTAATTCGATAATTCGTTTGATGCCGGCGTGATTAATTCCTTCACCAACTAATTTTTGTACCGCACGTAGCAAAGCAATATCGCGCAGTGAATATCGACGATTGCGACCTTCGGTACGTGACGGTGAAACTAAACCTAATTTGTCGTACTGGCGCAATGTCTGCGGATGCATACCCGAAATTTCAGCGGCGACCGAGATGACATAGACGCCGGCATCGTCATCGGGTGCGTTTTTTTCTTCGTTGTTCATATCTTTGCCTTATTAACAAAATCGGCACGAACATCTTCGCTAGCTGTTTCTTCGGCAAACTTCTTTAACGCCTCTAACGCTTTACCGTCAACGCGTTGTGGCACCTGCACTTCAACAGTGACTAATAAGTCGCCTGTGGTACTGCCTTTTGTGATCCCACGTCCCTTTACTCGCAAGGTTCGTCCATTAGTCGTACCTGGTGCGATACGAACCGTTACATCATCGCCAGTAATAGTTGGCACTTTTATATCTGCGCCAATAGCTGCTTCTACAAAAGTAACGGGCAAAGTAATTGTTAAGTTTTCACCTTTACGAGAAAAAATAGGGTGTGGTTTAACGTGTAATAAAATAAATAAATCACCCGGACCAGCTTCACCTGCTGCGCCTTTACCTTTTACCCGAATCTTTGCGCCATCGTTAACACCTGTTGGAACCCTTGCTGAAATATTTTGAGCTTGTCCACGATCAGTAGATAAACGCAGATCTAAGGTCGTACCAAAGACTGATTCACGAAAAGAAATCGTTGCTTCAGTTTGCAAATCTTGTCCCTTACGCGGACCACGACGGCCACCACCAAATAGATTTGCAAAGATATCTTGTGGATTTCCGCCACCAAACATGTCACTGAAATCTCCGCCTTGACCACCAGTTGGTGCACGAAATCCGCCACGTTCAAATAAAGATCGCGCTTCATCGTATTCGGCGCGCTTTTTAGCATCAGACAAGATTTCATAAGCTTCCGAAACTGCTTTAAATTTTTCTTCTTTTGCAGCATCACCGTGTTGTGTATCTGGATGTAAATCTTTAACTAAGGCGCGGTATTTACTTTTGATAGCTGCTTGATCATCGTTTTTCGAGGCGCCAAGGGTTTTATAAAAATCCTTTTCGTAAAGATCCTTGGCGGCCATGTGAAATTACGCTCCTGCTGGATCTGTGACAGCTACTCGGGCTGGACGAAGTACGCGTTCTTTGTACTTGTAACCCTTTTGCAAGATCTTAGTTGCAGTTGGCTGCGTTACATCGGCGGATTCATCGTGCATCAGCGCTTCATGAATCTGTGGATCAAAGGCTTCGCCTTCAGTTCCGTACTTCTCAAGGCCAATGCGGGTAACAACGGAATTAAGCTGCTCGGCTACGGCTTTAAAGCCACCAGTTAGCTCATCATGTTGTTCGGCGCGATCAATGTCATCAAGTAGCGATAAAAGTTCGGTAAGAACAGCGCCAACTGCACTTTCATGTGCAACGGCGCGATCGCGTTCTACTCGCTTTCGGTAATTTGCATACTCGGCCTGTAGGCGTTGCAAATCCGATGTCAGTGTTGCAACCGGGTCAATTTCTTGACCCGGTTCAACAACTTCTTCTACAACAACTTCTTCTACAACAACTTCTTCAGTTGTATTTTCTGACATTACTTCTGCTCTTCTTCTATTACTTCAGCATCTTCTACACCGTCATCAGCTGGTGCTGATTCGCCTTCGCCTTCAGCTGCAGCACCGGCTGCATACAATGCAGTTCCCAGTGCTTGGCTAACGGTGGCAACTTTTTCAGTTGCAGATTTGATCATCTCGTAATTAGAACCACCTAAAGCAGTTTTTAACTCTTCAAGTGCTGCTTGCGTTTCAGTTTTCTTTTCAAGTGCATCACCTTGTGACAATTTTTCTTCATTGTCTTTAATAAACTTCTCGGTTGAGTACAACAGTGAATCTCCGGCGTTACGGATCTCGGCCTCTTCCTTGCGCTGACGATCTTCTTCGGCGTGTGATTCAGCATCGGCCATCATGCGCTCGATCTCATCTTTAGAAAGAGCTGACCCACCGGTAATTGTCATGGACTGTTCTTTACCTGTTCCAAGATCCTTGGCAGATACGTGAACAATTCCGTTGGCATCGATATCGAAGGTAACTTCGATTTGTGGAATTCCACGTGGCGCAGGTGGCAGACCAGTTAATTCGAACATGCCTAGCTTCTTGTTGTAAGCAGCCATTTCACGTTCGCCTTGGTATGCCTGAATCTGTACCGCTGGTTGATTGTCATCGGCAGTTGTAAATACTTCGCTGCGCTTTGTTGGAATCGTTGTGTTTCGCTCGATTAGACGTGTCATTACGCCACCCTTGGTTTCGATACCAAGTGACAGTGGAGTTACATCTAGCAGCAAAATATCCTTCACTTCACCCTTTAAAACACCGGCTTGAAGCGATGCGCCAACGGCTACAACTTCATCAGGGTTTACGCCCTTGTTAGGTTCTTTTCCGCCAGTTAACTCTTTTACAAGTTCAACAACTGCTGGCATACG
>JBBQRL010000041.1:0-6359 GCA_038214925.1 Candidatus Nanopelagicales bacterium
TCTACTGCCTTGAGTGGGGCCATGCGAACATGAAAAAACCCCGCCAATCGCAATGATTGGCGGGGTTTTAACTCTTTATAACCTAGCGGCTAAAGGCAGATAGGTGATTGATGGAACCGTTTAGTAAGCGCTCTAGTGCAAGCTTCATATCTGCTGGCATTGGGTCATCGAGCATATTCTTGAGATCGCTAATATCTAGATTTTCAATCTCGATACCGACTTGATAGGCGGCCCACACATCGGCTGATCCTTTAGCTGTTAGAGCTGTATACAAGGCTTGCAAAGTCTTGTCGCGAAAGACGCCAGGTGCACGAGTCAATGTTGGGTTGAAATAACGATACGTCTTGAGAACTACGCCAATTAAATCCATATGTGTTTGTTCAGAACGTACGATATTGGCAAATTTGGTAGAAGTGACGCTTTCGGCGAGAAATAGGTAAACATCTCGCGCAAGTTTTTCTTCTTCAACTAGATATTGAAGTTGAAGTTTTTGTGCCGTTGTTGGCTTGGTTACCGCATTTGCTACGGGAGCAAACCCAGCGGCCATAATTGCTGCAAGAGCGATTATCGCTGTGAATCTACGTGTCTTCATGATCTAACCTGCTCTTCTGAAGGATTACTTGCAACTGACTTAATTGCAACTCCTTACAAAAACAAGTTACTCCTTAAATTCTGAATCAACACAAATATTTACTGTTAAATAACTGTGAAAAATTTCTAGGCGGGGTGCTGGCACTCATACATGAAAAAACCCCGCCAATCGCAGTGATTGGCGGGGTTTTTTAACGGGGTTGGATAAACCGTTTTATATATTGCTTAACTGCAACCAGATGTGTTTCCACAACCTTCGCATACAAAGCATGCACCTGACATACGCATCTTGACTCCACATGTCATACATAGTGGCGCATCAGATTTGATTCCCATTGACTCTAACAAGTCAGATGATGAACCGATTGTTTGAGCAACTGGTGCCGCTTCAATCTTTACATCACTTTTTACAACCGCAGGAGCCACCACAGCCGCAGCCGCCTGGGCTGCTACTGCTTTTGGGGCTTGTGCAGTTTCAACGCCTGCTACAGGTGCGAACTCGCCACCGTTATCAAGTGCCGCTGCGCGCTCTGCTGCAGTGTGAAGTCCCATTGCTGAGCGTTGTTCGAATGGCAAGTAATCAAGTGCTAAGCGACGGAAGATGTAATCCATCATGGACTGTGCCATGCGAATATCTGCATCATCTGTCATGCCGGCTGGCTCAAAGCGCAAGTTTGTAAACTTCTCAACGAATGTCTCTAGTGGAACTCCGTACTGAAGTCCGATAGATACTGCGATTGAGAAAGCATCCATTACGCCGGCAAGTGTTGATCCTTGCTTGCCAAGCTTTAAGAAGACTTCACCAAGTGCACCGTCGGCATATGCACCAGCGGTCATGTAACCCTCGGCGCCACCAACTGCAAATGATGTTGTAGTTGCTGGACGTGATTTTGGAAGACGCTTGCGAACTGGTGTCGCTACGGCTTCTTCAATAACTGCAACCTTCTTCTTTGCTTTTCCATCTGAAAGTGGTTGTCCAACTTTGCAGTTGTCGCGGTAGACAGCAAGTGCCTTTACGCCCATCTTCCAAGCTTCAAAGTAAACCTCTTCAACTTCTTCAACAGTTGCATCTTCTGGCAGGTTAACTGTCTTTGAAATTGCACCTGATAGGAATGGCTGGCAAGCAGCCATCATTCGTACGTGGCCCATTGGCGCAATTGATCGCTGACCAAGTGCACAATCGAAGATGTCGTAATGCTCAAGCTTTAACCCTGGCGCATCGATAACGTGACCGTTGTTTGCAATGAACTCTACGATCGCCTCAACTGTCTCTTCGGCGTAGCCAAGCTTGCGAAGTGCTAGTGGCACTGTCTGGTTCACGATCTGCATTGAACCGCCGCCAACTAGCTTCTTAAACTTAACTAGTGAGAAGTCAGGTTCGATACCTGTTGTATCGCAATCCATCATCAAACCAATTGTTCCAGTTGGTGCAAGAACTGAGATCTGCGCGTTGCGCCATCCGTTTTTGTCGCCAGTTGCAAGAGATGAATCCCAAGCCTTGTTGGCCTCTGTCCACACATCACGATCGAGTGTTGAAACTGAGTTAGCTGCAGATGATGCTGCGGCATGCTTGCGCATAACGCGTGCATGTGGCTTAGCGTTTTGGGCAAAGCCTGCGTATGGTCCAACAATTCCAGCAAGTTCTGCTGAACGCTTGTAGGTAATACCAGTCATCAATGATGTGATCGCACCAGCGAGCGCGCGCCCACCTTCGGAGTCGTAGGCAAGACCTGATGCCATAAGAAGTGCACCAAGGTTTGCGTAACCAATTCCTAGTTGACGGTAAGCCTTTGTTGTATCGCCCACTGCTTCGGTTGGGAAATCTGCAAAACAGATTGAGATATCCATTGAAGTAATGATGAGTTCGGCTGCCTTACCAAATGTCTTTGCATCAAATGAACCATCTGATTTTAGGAACTTCATCAAGTTGATTGAAGCCAAGTTACATGATGAGTTATCTAGTGACATGTACTCAGAGCAAGGGTTTGACGCATTGATGCGACCTGTCTCTGGGTTGGTGTGCCAATCATTGATCGTGTCATCGTATTGAATTCCAGGATCGGCACATGCCCATGCAGCTTGTGACATCTTGGTAAACAAAGTACGTGCATCTACTGTTTCAATAACTTCGCCAGTTGAGCGAGCTGTTAAACCAAACTGCTCTCCCTTTTCAACTGCGCGCATGAATTCATCTGATACGCGAACTGAGTTGTTTGCATTTTGGTATTGAACAGAGATGATGTCTTTTCCACCAAGGTCCATGTCGAAGCCAGCATCGCGTAATGCGCGAATCTTGTTCTCTTCGTTGACCTTTGTCTCGATAAATTCTTCGATATCTGGGTGTGAAACATCGAGAACAACCATCTTTGCAGCGCGACGGGTTGCGCCTCCTGATTTGATTGTTCCGGCAGATGCATCAGCACCGCGCATAAATGAAACTGGACCAGATGCTGTTCCGCCAGACTTTAGAAGCTCCTTTGATGAACGGATGCGTGACAAGTTAAGTCCTGCTCCTGATCCACCCTTGAAGATCATTCCTTCTTCGCGGTACCAGTTAAGAATGCTGTCCATCGTGTCATCAACTGACAAGATGAAACATGCACTTACCTGTTGTGGTTGGTTAGTTCCAACGTTGAACCACACTGGTGAGTTGTAAGCAAAAATTTGGTGAAGCAACATGTACGTAAGTTCGTGCTCGTAAACAGTTGCATCTTTTTCTGTTGCAAAGTAACCATTGTCGCGGCCGGCCTTTGTGTATGTAAGGACTACGCGATCGATTACCTGCTTCAAAGACCATTCGCGATTTTCAGCACCGAGTGCGCCGCGGAAGTACTTTGTAGTAACGATTGTTGAAGCATTCACTGACCAGAAGTCAGCAAACTCAACACTGTGTTGCTCAAAAACAGTCTCTCCTGTTTTCCAGTTTTGCTGCACTACATCGCGACGTTCCCACTTAACTTCATCGTATGGGTGTACGCCTTCCTTGGTGTAGATGCGTTCGATGGTCAAG
Organism: Candidatus Nanopelagicales bacterium; assembly: GCA_038214925.1. GTDB lineage: Bacteria > Actinomycetota > Actinomycetes > Nanopelagicales > Nanopelagicaceae > Planktophila. The sequence goes on from JBBQRL010000041.1 coordinate 3,602, forward strand.
CCCTTACCCTTAAGAGTGTTGTGGGCCTTGATTTTCGCTGGTCGGTTGATAACCGTTTCTGACATTTGTGAATCCCCGTCTTCTAGTTTGCTTTAATTTTTCGTTGATTAATTTTTTACACGGATGAACTGTTGTGAATCTGAATTACTTGATTTTGATGCAATTGGGGTATTGCCAGAAGGTAGAGCACGGAGAAGTGCGATCTCACCTTCGAAATCTTCAAGGGATGCAAAGTTACGGTATACCGAGGCATAACGTAAGTAAGCGACCTCATCGAGTTCGCGGAGTGGGGCAAGGATTGCCATGCCCACTTCTTGAGCTTCGATCTCTGCCTGTCCCGTGCTTCGAAGAGTCTCTTCTACGCGCTGAGCAAGCAAAACTAAATCGTCCTCGTTGACGGGACGTCCTTGGCAGGCTTTACGAACGCCGACCAGTACTTTTTCGCGGCTGAAAGGCTCGGTGGCCCCACTGCGCTTGATGATGTTGAGCAAAGCGATCTCTTGAGTTGAAAACCGTTGGCCACACTGTGGGCACTCTCGGCGGCGGCGAATTGTGGTGCCCTCTTCTACCGGCCTGGAGTCCACAACGCGAGAATCTTCGTTTCTACAAAATGGGCAATTCATCTCGGCGTGTCCTCCTTTCAATGCTCGTTTTTAGCTCTCATAGGATGTATTGAGCGGATCTACAAATTTACCGTAAAACCACAACTAATGGAAGTTTTTACGGGTTTGACCCCTACATCTTGTGTTAACTATAAAGCATTTATTGAGGCTTTGCCTGTTGAGTAGATTAAAACCCTTCTATGGGCGTGTCGAACTCTTTCTAACGGGATGAAACTGGAACGCGAAGCTTTTGACCAGCCTGCAGATCAAAGCCCTTCAGATGATTTACTTCGCGGATCTGGCTGATCAGCCCTTGCACATCTCCTGTTGAATAAGCGGCAGCTACCGTCCATAACGTCTCCCCTGGAGCTACAACTACTGTTTCAAATGATGGTGCTGTGCTTGCCACGCTCTGATGTGAGCCAGGCCCGGCTTGTGCACCAGATTGGGCGGCAAAGCCAGCGGCCATCACGACGGTCAGTGAGAGCACAACACCGGTACGAGCAAGGCGGCCACGACGTGACAATCGAAGTGATTGCGTATCGGACGGATTGGCCAGAGCCCGTGAAAAGCCTTGATTTATAATGCTTTCACGAGAAACATACCCTGCGCTAATTTTTCGTGTGTTGATGATTGCTGTGCTCATAATTTCACCTTGATTTTCACGGCCGTAGTACCTTGGGGAAGGATTCGAACAGTTGTTCGAATAAAACAATTAAACACCCCACCACTGACAAATGCAAGATAAATTCGAACAGGTGTTTGAATTTTTTCCCCTTGTGTGTCACCCTTAGGCATGGCTAAAAACGTAACTGAACTTCCCGACGGCCCAGCTGATGCTCATGGCCTCACCGCCCGCCAGTTAAAGATCCTTGGCGCAATCAAAGATGCCCTTGAAAACAACGGCTATCCCCCATCAATGCGCGAAATTGGCCTAGTTGCTGGTCTGACTAGCCCAGCCTCGGTGAAGTACCAATTAGAGGCCTTGGAGAAAAAGGGCTTTATCCGCCGCGACCCAACTCGTGGCCGTGCTCTTGAAGTTTTAATGCCAGATGAAAAAACCGCCGAGAATTCATCGCCAGTTGATGCCACGAAATACATTCCTCTTGTTGGAAGAATTGCTGCAGGTGGACCGATCACTGCCGAACAAGAAGTTGAAGAGACCTTCCCACTTCCAGAATCACTCGTTGGTTCCGGGGATTTATTTATGCTCAAAGTTGTTGGCGAATCCATGATCGATGCGGCAATCTGCGACGGCGATTACGTTGTTATTCGCTCCCAAAAGGATTGCAACAATGGCGAGATCGTTGCTGCCATGATCGATGGCGAAGCGACAGTCAAAACTTTCTCTCGCAAAAATGGTCACATCTGGCTGTTGCCAGCTAATGATGATTTTGCGCCAATCGATGGCGATAACTGCGAGATCTTAGGAAAAGTTACTGCAGTTTTGCGCTCTGTACGTTAAGTTTGAGGCATGTCATCTGATTCATCTAGAGAGTCACACTTTCCTGCCATTGAAAAAAAGTACGGCGAGAAGATGGCCTACTGGTTCAAGGTCATGGCAAAGCTGGACGGCAAAAAATATCCAGAACAGATCGCGCACCTAAAAGAGAACTTTGGCTTTTCGCAAAGCCATGCCAATGCCCTCGTCATGTATTCGCGTGGCTCTTTATCACCGCAACGTTTTGCAACCCCGGCCGCTTATTACAAAAGCATTGACCCACAACAGGCCAAGACAATTAAGGCGATCTTTAGGGCGATCAAGGAAAAGCACCCAAGTTTCCAGCTAAGAATGTATTGAAGAAAACTATTCAGGTACCCAACGATTGGAATACCGATGCCAAGGTGTTGCAAAACATGATCAAGGCCTCATTAAAGGCTTTAAAGTAATCGCTTAGCCCCTGTAAACTAGTGTCATGAATACATTATTTGATCCGCTAACAATTCGATCCGTTGAATTTGAAAACCGCATCTGGGTTTCGCCGATGTGCCAATACATGGCTAATGATGGCTTCGTTGGACAGTGGCATAACGTGCACCTAGGATCTTTTGCAACAGGTGGTACCGGATTAATTATGGCCGAGGCAACTGGTGTCGTTCCAGAAGGACGAATATCAATTGGATGTCCGTCAGTAGAAGATGAGGCACACGCCCTG
>JBBQRL010000042.1:0-6314 GCA_038214925.1 Candidatus Nanopelagicales bacterium
CGTTGCTAGTCGAGACAGTCAGCGATCAGCTGACCTAAACCCGACAAAGGTTTATTCATCGTACGAAGAATTATTATCTGATCCATTGGTGGATGCCGTTTATATTTCACTGACTAATGATGTGCATTGCGAGTGGAGTATCAAAGCGCTCAATGCAGGTAAGCATGTTTTATGTGAAAAACCATTGACGATGAATAGCGAGCAAGTCACGTTAATGGTGGCGGCGGCAGAGTTAAATGATCGCGTTTTAGCCGAAGCAGTTTGGACGCGTTGGCATCCTCGTTTTAAGCGAATAATCGAGCTTTCTAATTCGGGTGTACTTGGCGAAATTCAAAGCATCGAATCTGCATTTACATTTCCAGGATTCCTTGATGGCAATTATCGATTAGATCCCGCAAAAGGTGGCGGAAGTTTATTTGATGTTGGACCGTATTTAATTCATAGTTTGGTGGCTCTCTTTGGCCCACAATTAAAATTTGACGTTAAATCAGTAGATAGAAACCTTGCCGAAACTGGTATTGATCTAACAACAAATTTTGAAGGACTGGTCAACGGCTCAACTCTTATAACTGGGGAAACCTCATTTGAAAAGGATGAGTCTCAGGTTTTAAAGGTTAACGGCTCTACTGGCTCGATCTATTGCCCTGGAAATGACACATTTACTTCATGGCGTGCCACTAGCTCATTACAGGTCGGCAACTCAATCGAAAACTTTGAACCCCTCGATGCTTACCAGCTAATGATAGAAGAGTTTGGATCTCACATTAAGGATGAAGGTGGCTGGGTTGTACCGCTGCAAGATTCACTGCGCGCCATGTCTATTCTTGATCAGCTTCGATTAGTACCATAATTATTTTATATTAACGAGATTGGGCATAGAATTTCATCATGACTACAAAGACAAAAGCAGAGTTCTGGTTTGATCCGATATGCCCTTGGGCCTTTATGACATCACGATGGATCCTAGAAGTTGAAAAGTTAAGAGATGTTGAGATCACGTGGAGCATTTTTTCTTTGGGTCATCTCAATAAAGATCGCGAAATGCCTGAAAAGTACAAGTCAAGCCTGCAAAACTCTTGGTTCTGTGGACGAGTTGTAAAAGCTGTAGAAGTTAAATACGGCACCGACAAAGTGCTTCCAATTTATACAGCGATTAGTAACAGAATCCACATCGAGAAAGAAGCAATTAAAGAAGATTTATTTCGTGCGGCATTAACTGAAATTGGTGCTGATCCAGAGTTAGCTTTAGAAATGAATAACGATAAGTGGGATTCAAAAATAGTTGAAAGCCATTCGCGCGGAATCAAGATTGTTGGTGATGACGTAGGAACACCAATTATTGCAATTGAAGGAGTGGGCTTCTTTGGACCAGTGATTTCACCCGCCCCAAAGGGGGAGGATGCGGCGAAGTTGTGGGATGGAATTGTTCTAGCAGCTAGTTATCCAGGTTTCTTTGAACTCAAGCGCTCTCGTACCGTTGGCCCAATCTTCGATTAAGCCTGTATTTACTTAACCTTTAAATTTCAACCACTTCTGGCGTTCTTTCTCGGGTAGTTTTTCAATTGAATATCGCAGCATGGTGCGAGGCATTTCGTGGGCGTGTTCTTTTAGAAAGCCTTGAAGGTGGATCAGATTTTTCTTTCCCATTTCGCGAAGCATCCAACCCGAGGCTTTGTGAATTAAATCTTCCTTATCTTTCAAATGTATCGCCGAAATAATTACAGTTGGCATGAGGTCATGATGCCTAATCAAGCCAAAAGTTAGAACGATAGAAACACGGCGCTCCCATAATTTATCGGATTTAGCTAGCTTCTTTAGTAATGGCAGTGCCTCTTTTTTTCCCACTAAATGCTCACCAAAAGCTGGGGCAGAAACATCGACTAAGTCCCAGTTATTAACGTTGCCTTTTCGGACCTGATCTAAATAGAAATCGAAGAGTTCAACTCGCTCCTTTTCCTCTTTTGATTTCTTAAATCGATTTGTGATGATGACAAGTGCGCAAAGGCGAGCTTCGTGAAAAGGTGATTTCAGAAGCTTACTGATCTCTTTAAGTGACAGGGTACTAAATTGCGCAGCCACCGTTCGAGTAACTGGAACTAATATTCCTAGAAAAACATCGCCATGGCCGTATTCACCAGGTGCGGTTTTATAGAACCGTTGCAAGTCAACGACTCTATGAGGCTTAGCAACATTGTGGAGAGCAGTAATTACTTCCTGGTGTTTCAAGGAGTTAATTTCCGGGGCTCACCGTTGACATATTAAAGTCGCGAATTACTAAAGGTGGCATGTACATCTGTGAAATGTCACCGGCCCACTCGCGTGGTTGAGTCCACTGACTTGACCCAGCAAAGTCGATTCTGGACAAGGCACTAACCGGAGAATCGTTCCAACGGAAGTTGTTCGTCGCTCCTTGTACTTCGCCATCCTTTACGTAATACACGCCATCGCGAGTTAATCCCGTAAGAAGTAATGAGTTGGGATCGACCATGCGGATGTACCAAAACGTGGTTAGTAATAAACCATGCTTAACATGTTTGATCGCATCTTCAAGTGTTCCCTTTGCACCTGGGATATCTAGCAAGAAGTTGCCACCCATTGGGGTAAATGGCAAAGAAGTTAATTGAGCAGTTGATCGTGTTTGTACCAGTGATGTAAGCACGCCTTCTTTGAGCCAATCAACACGCTTGTGGGCTTGGCCATTATCAAAGACGGAACCATAAGGAGAAGATTCAGTATTTGAAATATGTGAAGCAAAAGGAAGAGTCACATGGTTTGGATCGCTATAGAAATTAATTGGCGTATCGGAAAGCTTTTCACCTACGCGAGTTCCACCACCCTTTTTCGCGAAAACACTTTGACCTTCCCATGCACTGCGCGCATCTGAAACCAACATCATGTACGTCAATAAATCGCCAACACTGCCAGAGGGCAAAATCGTGTCGTATTTGCCGGCCGGTAAATCAATTTTCTTTGCTTGCCAATTGAGACGCTCACGGATTTTTGCATCAATAGTTGGCACCGAAACATTTGAAAAGTCATGGGTTTCCACTCCTTCCCATGTTGAACGTGAGCGTTGATGAGATTTTCCAGTCATCTCGACTCGACCGATTGGAGCATCGTGTCGAATACGCAAACCACCCTTTGATCCAATCCACGTAGTTTCGTGCGTGTGCTCGGCATATCCAAAGAGTTCAATTGAATCTGCCGTTGATTTCTTCAGCACTTCGCCGAGTTCAGGTGCAAAACGTGCAAAGACTTTGGAGTCAGTCGGGGAGTGTTCGTTATCCCAATTTCCACTAGTTACATTTTTTGCTAGCTCTTGTGCATCTTCGGCCGGACCGGCAGATATTGCACTTCGGATAGCTTCTTCAATCGCTGAATCAATTTCATTTTCATTAATGTTGGTACGAGAAATTGAACCAGCGGCCATGCCACCATTGACGGCAACAAAGGCAATGATGGTAATTGCTCGTTCCTGAATAACACCATTTGTTGTCAAAGTGCTGTTTGCCCAACGAAGGTTCGCTTGAGTCTTGTCGGTCACAATTACTACACAATCATCGCTACTTGCCTTTGTAACAATTTTTTCAATTAGATCTTGTGCACGCATCATTTGCCAGCCTCGCCAACTGTATTGAGAATATTTACTTTGTCGAAAATTGCTGCTGGGCAACCATGGCTAACCGCGGCGACTTGTCCGGGTTGAGCTTTACCGCAGTTAAATGCACCGCCCAAAACATATGTTGATGGACCGCCAACACCCTTCATTGAACCCCAGAAATCAGTTGTCGTTGCTTGATATGCAACATCTTTTAATTGGCCAACTATTTTTCCATTTTTAATCTGATGGAACTGCTGACCAGTGAACTGGAAGTTGTACCGTTGCATATCAATAGACCACGACTTATCACCCAAGACATATATTCCATCATCAATCGATGAAATCATTTCTTGAATTGTTGGGCCAGTAGGGTTTGGTTGCAAAGAAACATTAGGCATACGTTGAATTGGAACGTGGGCCGGTGAATCCGAGTAAGCACAGCCATTACTTCGATCGCGCCCCACGCGAGATGCGATCCGTCGATCTAATTGGTAGCCAACCAGAAGGCCATCTTTAATGATGTCCCAACGCTGCGCAGCCACTCCTTCATCGTCATAACCCACGGTACTTAAGCCATGCTCAGTGTTGCGGTCTCCCGTTACATTCATCAGCTTTGAACCATATTGCAGGTTATTCAACTTATCTGGTGTTGCAAAAGATGTACCTGCGTAATTTGCTTCATAACCGATTGCACGGTCTAGTTCGGTGGCATGACCGATTGATTCATGAATTGTCAGCCACAGATTAGTCGGATCAACTAATAAGTCATATCGTCCAGCGGTAACAGAAGGAGCTTTAACTTTTTCAGCCAATAATTCTGGCAGCTGTGCGATTTCCTGATCCCAATTCCAAATGGAATTGCCCATCCACTCCCAGCCATATCCAGCTGGTTGTGCCAACGTGCGCATCGATTCGAAGCCATGATCACCAGTTGAAATTGCATCAATCTGAGTTTGAACACGGATACGTTGTTGAGTAGTACTTGTTCCATACGAATCGGCGTAATGCTTTTGTTCTTTCACAAACATGCTCATTGCGCCAGTGTGATTGACACTTTTGGAGTTAAGTAAGGCTGAACTTAAATCGGCCAGGCGACTAATTTTCTCTGATTCAGGCACTGCAAATGGATCGATTTCATAGGATGAAACCCATTGCTGATCGGCATAAACCGGCTCACTTACGAGATCAACGTATTCTGTTGCCAACGGCTTTGAAGTCTTGGCCATTGCAATCGCCGTTGCAACTAACTTGACGGCTGATTCAATACTGACACTTGGTGATGAGGCAAAGCCCCAAGCGCCGTCAACAATGACTCGAACACCAAGGCCAAAATTTGTTGAATCTGTTTTTGTCTCTAACTTGGCATCACGAAGCGATAGGTAGCCCGTTCTGGTTCGCTCAATTCTGACATCAACATGCGATGCACCAGAGCTTTGACCAGCAGAAATTGCGGCATCGGAAACGGCTTTTAATGGGAGCTCTAGGAAATCTGCATCAACTGTTGTATTCACGCACATACGATAGTGGGGGTGGATAGAAAAAATCTAGCGAAAGCTCCAGTTTTTTAGGCTGGAGCTTTTGCTACTAATTAATTTGCGATTGGAATTAGAGAAACGGCGAAGATTTGCCAAGCCAGCAAAGATTTAGCGCCAAGACTTAGGACTAAATAGGTCTTTTCACCAAACATGTAACTGGTCCATTTTCCAACTCCGCGATACTGCAGCCATTGGTTAAGGCCAAAGCAGAAGAAAAAGATTCCTTGCACAACCAAGATTAGGAACAATCCAGCTGGTGCCTCATCCAATGGGATTTGCGAGAGGTTTACTGACATTGCTAGCCATGGTGCGATTCCAGCCAAAGTTCCAAACCAGAACGGCATCATGGTTGTAACAGTTCGCCCTGGTGGGTTCATTTTTTCTTGCAACCAGCCAAACAAGATCATTGCAATATTTGCACCAACGACGGCAACTAATGCCGCAAGTGTCACAATGCCCCAGTACATGCTGATAATCACGATCATTAAAGATGCACTGATTGAATATTCAGCCCAACGGAAACGGTTGATTCCGCCCTTTAAATCTCTTTCGTAAATTTTTCTACCAAATGTTGAGGTCAGTAGGTGATCGATTCCGGCAAGTGCAAGAAATGCAGCAATGACCCAACCGACTCGAACTTCAAATAAGACTTTGGTTTCTAAGCCTTCAGTTCCTGGGGGACCCGCTGGAAATGAGCTCAAAACTTTTAGCGCAAAGTCACTTGTAAGAAGCAACATTGCAATTGCCTGTCCAAGGTGCATAACGGTAAGTGCGATATTCCACTTGCGTAAGTTGCCAAGTTTTTCAGGCGTTACTCCTGTTGCAATTGACGTCGTTAATGACGACATATTTTTTCTCCTTGTATCTCCGCAATCCGCGATAGGATATAAATTTTACATGTGCCTGATTAGCCTTTGGGTAAATCTACGAGTGTGGCGCGCTAGAAATCCTAAATTAAAGATGAAATCTTGGCTTTTACCGCGATCACTGATGGATTAGTTAGTGAGCTGCCATCTGAAAACAGAAGTGTTGGAACGACCCGATTCCCACCATTTACTAGTTCGACAAAGGGTGCGTATTGAATCTCTTCTTCTACATTTACTTCGCGAAATTCGATTCCAGATTCATTGAGTTGGCTCTTTAGCCGCTTGCAATAGCCACACCAATGTGTGCTGAAC
>JBBQRL010000043.1:0-6050 GCA_038214925.1 Candidatus Nanopelagicales bacterium
GGTGATATCGCAGCGATTATTTCAGCAGCGCTAGCGGCGGCGTACATGATCGCCGGCTCTAGGGCTCAAAAAACTTTAGAAACATCTACCTATACGACCATCTGTTATTTTGTCTGTGCCATGACCGCGCTGCCAATGGCAATCATTGCTGGCAATGAAATTCTCGCCTTCCCAGGCAAAGAATGGCTTATTTTATTAGGGTTAATTCTTGGTGCACAGTTGCTGGGGCACACCATGTTTAACTCGGTGCTGAAGCGAGTTTCCCCAGCCGTTGTTTCCTTAATTGTCTTTTTTGAAGTTCCAGTAAGTGCAATTCTGGCGCTGTGGTGGCTTGGCCAAAAGCCTCCGGTAGGAATTATTCCTGGAATTGTTTTGATTTTAATTGGATGTATCTTGGTCGTTACCCGAACTAGAAATGTCAAGAAATGATTGATCTACATACCCATACAACGTGTAGTGATGGAACTGATACGCCACGTGAATTAGTTAATAAAGCAATTGCTCAGGGTTTAGATGTTTTAGGAATTTGTGATCACGACACAACTGCTGGCTGGGCTTTGGCGCAAGAAACTTTGCGTGGAACTATGAAGTTAGCTTTAGGCGCAGAGATTTCATGTTTAACTAACGATGGAATCAGCGTGCACATGTTGGGACTTTTATTTGATCCATTGCATGAAGAGATGCAACAAGTTTTAGAAGAGACACGAGATGGCCGACTGCCTCGAATGCGCAAAATGATCGAGAAAATGCAGGTGGAGGGCTTTGATATTTCTATTGCAGATGTTGAAAAAGCTATGCCGGATGGCGCAACAATGGGTCGTCCACATTTAGCTGATGCATTAGTAGCCAAAAAAATCATTAGTTCTCGGGACGAGGCCTTCAAGGATTTACTCCACAATGAATCACGGTTTTATGTTTCACACGCTGCGCCAACGCCGGCTGAAGCGATTAAATTAATTCGTCGGGCTGGGGGAGTTGCAGTGATTGCACATCCATTTGCCTCACGTCGTGGTGAGATTTTGCAGGTATCGGATTTCGCCCTATTAGTGGCGGTGGGTTTAAATGGAATCGAAGTTGATCACCGAGATCAAAACCCAGATGAGCGGGCCATACTTCGAAATATCGCAACCGAACTAGATTTAGTTGTTACCGGAAGCAGCGATTATCACGGGACTGGAAAACTAAACTCATTAGCCGAGAACTTCACTGCTAAAGAGCAATGGGAAAAGTTAGAGGCACAAGCCGATGCTCGAAGGGTATATTCAGTATGAACAAGATCAGCGCGGTAACTTTTGCAGTTCAATCATTTGTAACTTTGTTTGTGATTATGGATCCACCAGGTGCGGCGCCTATTTTCCTTGGCTTAGTCGCCGATAAATCTGCCCGCAAGCGCCGCATCTTGGCGATGCAAGCTGCCGGAGTTTCCTTCATCGTTATCTCAATCTTTGCCCTCTTTGGTCGAGTAATTTTGGAGTACCTCAATATTTCATTAGCCGCGCTACAAGCAGCCGGTGCCCTGTTGCTCCTCCTTGTCGCCCTCGAACTTCTTACTGGAAAAGCTGGAACCCATGGTGATGGTGCTGATTCAAATGTCGCATTAGTCCCATTGGGTACGCCACTGTTAGCCGGGCCTGGCGCAATTGTGGCAACCATGATCTTCGTGCAAAAAGTTGATACAACATCGATGGCGATTGGCTTAGTGGCAGCAGTTGTTGCAGTTCACGTTGCAATTGCCCTAACACTGATGGCATCGACCACAATTTTGCGGGTTATCAAGGAATCTGGCGTGACTTTAGTAGCGCGAATTGCCGGATTACTTTTAGCGGCAATCGCAGTTCAAATGTTGGTTGACGCAATTAAAATCTTTGTTGCTGCTTAACTTTCTTTTGATTTTCTAGTACGAACTCTTGTGCGCTCAACCCGCTCTTTCGGTGCTTCTTTTTTTACTGGAGCAGAAGTACGCGCCGGCTTACTCTCAGTTTTTACAGCTGGCTTAGCTTTAACCATACGTCCAGTTGATCCCGCTGGAATATTGAGAGTTTGATACAAATGCTCAGAAGATGAATACGTCTCTTCTGGCTCAGCCAATCCAAGTTCCAAGACGGTATTAATCATTTTCCAGCGAGCTAGTTCATCCCAGTCAACAAAAGTTACCGCGATTCCATGTGCGCCAGCACGTGCAGTACGTCCAATTCGGTGAACGTAAGTTTTTTCATCTTCTGGACATTGATAGTTGATCACGTGAGTAATTCCATCGATATCAATTCCGCGAGCGGCCACATCAGTTGCCACTAGCACATCAGACTTTCCAGCTTTGAAATCACTCAATGCTTTTTCACGAGCACTTTGTCCAAGATCACCATGGATTGGAGCGGCTTTAAAACCACGCTCGATTAAATCTTCGGCGGTTTTTTGAGCAGTGCGCTTGGTGCGACAGAAAACCATTGTAGGTCCGCGACCTTCGGCCTGCAAAATACGAGCCAGCATTTCAATCTTATCCATTGCGTGTGCACGCAAAACATGTTGGGCGATACGAGTAACAACGGCGCCTTCATCTTCACTATCTTGGGTGCGGATATGAATTGGCTGATTCATAAAGCGTCGGGCTAGCGCAATGATGTCGCCCGGCATAGTTGCCGAAAACAACATTGTTTGAGCACGATTTGGTGTGCTGGCAAGTATTTTTTCGACATCAGGTAAGAAACCAAGATCTAACATCTCATCGGCTTCATCTAAAACAAGTCGTGAAACTTCTTTGAGTTTTAGTTGGCCCTGACGAGAAAGATCGAGCAAGCGACCTGGTGTACCGACAACAATTTCTACACCGGCCTGAAGTGCCTCGATTTGTGGCTCAAAAGCTCGACCACCATAAACTGCCAAGGTGCGGATTCCACGATTTGCAGCTAGCTCTTCAATATCTCGAGTCACTTGAGTACATAGTTCGCGAGTAGGAACCACGATCAAAACCTGTGGCAAACCCTTTTTTTGAAAACTTTCCCATTCAGGATCAATCGGTGCAATTACTCGTTCGATGACGGGGATACCAAAAGCTAAAGTTTTTCCAGTTCCAGTCTTTGCTTGGCCAATTACATCGCCATCGGCAAGTGCGATCGGCAGCACCATCTCTTGAATTGCAAAGGGTGCTAGAAAACCATGGGCGTGTAAGGCTTCAATTGTGTGACTGCGCAACGGCAATTCGGCAAATGTGAGCGCCACGTTACTTTTCACCAAGACATGGGGCAATTACTTTTAACTGTGTGCTCATAGCGTTAATCCTATCGGCTTTAATTGCGCGGAAAACCTGAAATACCGCGCCACATGAGGTTATGAACTAACTCAACCGCCTGTTCACGACTCAACTTACTATCGCGATCTAGCCAATGACGAGCAGTTACTTGGGCATATCCAATCAGACCAACACCTAAGAGCATTGATGCTTCCTTAGATAATCCAGTATCAATTGAAATCACAGCACTTGCAGCCAGTGCGCAGTCATACGTCATTCGATTTAAGCGTTCATGAACTTGTGGTTCAACACTCATATCGCTCTCAAATAACAATCTAAATGCTTCGCCCTCTTTTTCGATGAAAGCAAAGTAAGCACTGACCGTGGCATGAACTCGATCGTTATTTTCTGGTGTCGATGCGATCGCTTTTTGAATTTCAAAGACCAGCGAATCGATATGTAAATCAAGAACTGCCAAGTAAAGATCTAGCTTCGATGGAAAATGCTGATACAAAACTGGTTTTGAAACATTTGCTCGGTCGGCGATCTCATCCATGGCCGCTGAGTGATATCCAGCAGCGGTAAAGACTTCAAGGGCAGCTGACAGCAAAAGCGCCCGGCGCTCATCACGAGGTAGGCGGGATTTGTTGGAAGTGTCTTCATTACTCATTAGCGCAATCCTACGGCAGAATTAGCATTCATGAAACGTACATTTGAGGGCATTCGCATCCTGCTAGTTCACGCACATCCAGATGATGAAACCATCAATAACGGCGCGACTATGGCCATGTACGCCGCTGGTGGTGCGCAAGTTGTTTTAGTGACATGTACACGTGGCGAAGAAGGCGAAGTATTAGTGCCCGGACTTTCGCATTTAGCAAGCAGTCATGACGATTCATTGGGTTTACATCGCGAAGTTGAACTTGCACATGCGATGAAAGAACTTGGCATTACCGATCATAGATATTTAGGTGCTCCCGATAAACAGTATCGTGACAGCGGAATGATGGGGACCGAGCCAAATAATCGGCCCGATGTTTTCTGGCAAGCAAACCTAGATGATGCAGCTTTGCATTTAGTAAAGATTATTGATGAAATAAAACCGCAGATTTTAATTACATATGACGAGATTGGTGGATATGGTCACCCAGATCATATTCAAGCGCATCGAGTTGCAATGAGAGCAGCTGAACTTTCAATATGGCAGATTGAAAAAATTTACTGGAATACGATGCCAAAATCAGTTTTAGCTGAAAGCATGGCAAAGATGAAAGAGATGGGTTCGGATTTCTTTGGCGCCGAGAGCGTGGATGATCTTCCCTTTGCCAAGGATGATATTTTTGTGACAACTCTTATCGATGGCAATGAGTTTGTCGAAGCAAAACTCGCGGCCATGAAGGCTCACAAAACACAGATCGCTTTAGATGGACCATTTTTTGCGCTTTCTAATAATTTAGGGCTTCAGATCTGGGGCGATGAGTACTACACATTGGTTAAGGGCGAAAAGTGTGAACCCTTTGATTCGATGGGTCGCGAACAAGATTTAGCTGCTGGAATAAAGCCTTAATGCGTTACATCTACTCACTTATTTTTGGCGCTAGCCTTGGCGCTGGATCTGTTTTTTTATATAACTTGTATCCGCCTTTTGGATTCGCGCTCTCAATTACCGCAACCTGTCTTGGTATTTGGGCCGCTGGCCGCAAATGGGGCTCACGTTCGTATCGTTTTATCGTTGGTATCACGTGGGCATTAGTTGTCTTACGCGCTGGCTATCCGGGGCTCAATGAAGAGTATTTAATTCAAGGTGATTCACTAGGACTCTTACTAATAAACATTGGTTTTATCGCCATGATTATTTCTATCTTGACGCCGCTTTAAGACCAGACCTGTCCTTCGGCACTATCTTTAATAGTTAATCCTAAAGTTTCTAGTTCCAGACGAAGCCGATCACTATCTGCCCAGCGTTTTTCTGCCCTAGCCAAGGCGCGATCGGTTAAGAGTCTTTGCATATCCTCGGTTAACGTTTTCTTTTTAATTCCGGCAGCGAGATTTAATCCTAAAACTTGATCAGCATATAAAAACCGCTCTCGCTTATCGGTTAAATCACTTTTTTCAATTGCACGTAATCTAATGATTGCCTTTGGCGTATCGATGTCGGCATTAAAAGCCGATTCGATATCGGCATCGACAACAAGATCATTACTTGAACCCCATCCAGCGATTTTGCCACGCCAACGTTTAATCGTTTCATCGGCAGCGGCAATTGCGGCCCAGGTCAGATCCATTTGTGAGCGATAACGATTTTCTAATAAAGATAAACGAAGTGCTAATGGATCAAAACCACGATTGATTACATCCTGTAATAAAACAACATTGCCAGAGCTCTTCGACATTTTGCGACCTTCAAAGAGCAAATGCTCGCCATGTACCCAAATATCTACCGTTTCTGTTTCGGTAATTGAATTAGATTGGGCACGCTCATTTTCATGATGTGGAAAACGAAGATCGATACCACCAACATGTACGTCGACATGGTTATGGAGCAAGTCCATGGACATTGCTGAGCATTCAATGTGCCAACCAGGAAACCCAACTCCCCATGGTGATGGCCACACCATTTGAGTTCGTTCACCAGCACTTTTCCATAAGGCCCAATCGGCGTGAAAACGTTTTGGCCCTTCATCGTTGTGTTCGTGTTTGTGACCAGGCAACAAAGACTCTAAGCGATTGCCACTGATTGCACCGTAGCTAGGAAAACTCTTGGCATCAAAGTACACAGTGCCATCATCGCCAACATATGCCGAACCCTTTTCAATTAATGCAG
>JBBQRL010000044.1:0-5959 GCA_038214925.1 Candidatus Nanopelagicales bacterium
TTCTCGGCATCAACGGTGATGTATGGCAAGTTTACTGAAGCAGATTGTGATGATGATAGTTCGATCTTTGCTTTTTCAGCAGCTTCCCGAACACGTTGCATCGCCATCTTGTCTTTAGTTAAGTCGATTCCATTTTTTGCACCAAATGTTTGAACTAAGAAATCAACAACAGCTTGATCCCAGTCATCTCCACCTAAGTTGTTATCGCCGTTGGTTGCTTTAACTTCAACAACACCATCGCCGATTTCCAAAAGTGAAACGTCAAATGTTCCACCACCTAAGTCGAAGACAAGAATTGTTTGTTCTTGATCTGCTTTATCTAAACCGTATGCGAGCGCTGCCGCAGTTGGCTCGTTGATGATGCGCAAAACATTGAGGCCAGCAATCTCGCCAGCTTCTTTAGTTGCTTGGCGCTGGGCATCATTAAAATATGCCGGAACAGTAATTACTGCATCGGTAACGGTCTCACCTAAATAAGCCTCCGCATCGCGCTTTAACTTTTGCAATACACGAGCTGAAATTTCCTGGGCTGTGTACTTCTTGCCATCGATATCGATGGCCCAATTAGTACCCATGTGTCGCTTAACGGAACGGATTGTGCGTTCAACGTTTGTTACTGATTGGCGCTTTGCAACTTCACCAACAAGGACCTCACCATTTTTAGCAAAGGCGACGATCGATGGGGTAGTGCGTGCACCTTCGGCATTAGCGATAACCGTTGGCTCGCCACCTTCAAGGACAGATACGCAGCTGTTAGTTGTTCCGAGGTCGATTCCGACTGCTCTAGCCATATTTATTGCTCCTTTTTCTCTCGTTCTTAACGCCACTCGAGCCTGATTTAGGGTCGAGGATTGCTTGAACCTGAGTCGATCATACTCAAAAGGTTGAGTCGTCGCGACTCAGGTTTGTATTAGGTTGAACACCTCCCCTACAGAACTTATTCCCCTGGCTTCCTTTAGCCTTGCCCTATGAACTTGGTACTGACTGGCCTTTCTTTTGGCACCACCATATTTGCGCTAGCGCTAGTGGCCGTTCGCACCCGAACACTGATAGCGCTGTATAAAAAAGGTCAGCCCGATCCAACTCGGCGAAACGATAAGGCCCTGCGCTTACGGATGGCAGCTGGTGAAATCTTTGGTCACACCAAGATGCTCAACTTTTCAGTTGTCGGAGTTGCGCACTGGTTTGTTATGGTCGGCTTCTTCGCACTTTTTGGAACTTTAGTAACTGCATACGGCCACTTGATCAATCCAAAATTCGCTTTGCCAGTGATTGGGCATTTTTGGGTTTATGAATATCTGGTCGAACTTATTACCTGGGCAACAGGAATCTCAATTGTTGCACTGATTGGTATTCGCCAGGTAACACGGCTGGGCAATAAGCGCTCACGTTTTGCCGGGTCACAATCGTGGAAAGCTTATTATGTTGAAGGCACAATCCTTTTAATTGTTTTTTGCATCATTGCTTTGAGAGGTCTTGAAGGTGCGCTATCCGATGAAACTTCTTGGAACCGTCATTACATAACAACGTGGTTTATCGCCGACATGTTTAAGTCAATGTCACTTACGCAGATAACTTCCTGGATTCAAATTGTTGCTGCGATCAAGATTATTGGATCAATGACCTGGTTTATTGTCTTAGCAAGTGATTTTAAAATTGGTTTAACGTGGCACCGTTTCTTGGCACCATTTAATATTTTTTATCGTCGTAATGCCGATGGTGCATCTTCACTTGGCGCACTTCCTCCAATGTTGTCACACGGTGAAGAAATTAACTTTGAAGATCCAAAAGAAGATGATGTCTTTGGTCTTGGTACTCGCGCCGACATAACCTGGAAGGGTTTGTTGGATATGACATCGTGTACCGAATGTGGCCGTTGCCAATCACAATGCCCAGCTTGGCACACTGATAAACCACTGTCACCAAAGCTTTTAATCATGGCTATGCGCGATCACGCCTTTGCAAAAACCGTAGAAAATGAAGCCTTGGTTGGCGATTTATCACCTATCTCATTAGATGTTTTGTGGTCTTGTACAACATGTGGTGCTTGCGTTAATGAATGCCCAGTTGATATCGAACATATCGATCACATCGTTAACATGCGCCGATTCCAAGTTCTAGTTGAATCTGAATTTCCTACTGAACTCGGTGGAACATTTAGAAACCTTGAAAAAACTGGTAACCCATGGGGTGCAAATCGCACCGACCGGGAAGCCTGGATTGCAGAATGTGATTTCCCAGTAAATGTTGTTGAAGGCCAATTACCCGATGATGTCGAATATTTATTTTGGGTTGGTTGCGCCGGTGCATACGAAGAACGGGCCAAGAAAACTACCAAGGCCGTTGCTGAACTTTTATACATGGCTGGTGTTAGCTTCGCTGTTTTGGGTAAGAAAGAAACCTGCACCGGAGATCCAGCACGGCGTGCCGGAAATGAATTTTTATATCAAATCCTTGCCCGGGAAAACATTGAGACTTTTAATGTCACATTTGGCGATCGACCAAAGGGTAAGAAAAAAATTGTTGTTACCTGCCCGCATTGCTTCACAACAATTGGCCGAGATTACGGACAACAAGGTTTTGAATTAGAGATGGTGCACCACACTCAGTTGCTCAATCAACTAATTCGCGAGAAAAAATTGATTCCGATCAAGATGTCGCACACTGCCATGACTTTTCATGATCCTTGCTACTTAGGCCGTCACAATGAAATTTACCAACCACCACGTGAAGTTCTAGAAGCTACCGGTATCGAAATAATTGAAATGCCGCGAAACAAAGAGCGCTCATTTTGTTGCGGCGCAGGTGGTGGACGTATGTGGATGGAAGAAAAGATTGGCTCGCGCATCAACATCAACCGCGTTGAAGAAGCGATTGCAACTGGTGCAACTGAACTTGCCGTCGCCTGTCCTTTCTGTCGCGTTATGACAAGTGATGGAATGAATGCAAAAGAGTCGGCCGTTGAAGTTCTAGATGTAGCTCAGGTTTTGCTCCGCTCGGTAAAGGAAAACTAAGCCTGCGCTAGGCACATTCACAGCAAATTATCAGTATGTGAGAGCATTGTGTGCCCATGACAACCACATTAGATAAGACCATGCAGCGCATACTCGTCGTTGATGATGAAGCAAGCATCAGCGAGCTAATTTCTACCAGCCTACGTTTTGTGGGCTTTGATGTTCGCACCGCGGCCAATGGCGCCGAAGCATTGCGTGTAGCTGAAGAGTTCAAACCACATGCAATGGTTTTAGATGTGATGTTGCCAGATCTCGATGGTTTTGAGGTCTGTAAAAAAATTCGTAATGAAGGTGTTGATACCGGAGTTCTCTTCCTAACTGCAAAAGATGGCATGGATGACAAAGTTAAGGGTTTAACTCTTGGTGGCGATGATTACATGACTAAGCCATTTTCGCTGGAAGAACTCGTTGCACGGTTGCGCGCACTTCTGCGTCGTACAGGTGTAGATCAGATCGCACTCGATGATGAGAAAATGCGCTTTGCCGATCTTGAACTCGATGAGGCGACACATGAAGTTTGTCGCGCCGGGACGCGACTAGATCTTTCCCCAACTGAGTTTGCGCTGCTTCGTTATTTAATTATTAACGCCGATCGCGTTGTTTCAAAAGCTCAGATCCTTGATCACGTATGGCAATACGATTTCCGTGGCGACATGGGAATTGTTGAAACCTACATTTCATACTTGCGTAAAAAAGTTGATGTTTTTGAACCACCACTAATTCATACCGTCCGTGGTGTTGGCTATCGCCTTCGGATGCCGCCTACGTAAATATGAAATCGCCCGTTACTAATTGGAGTTTACAAAATCGTTTAACGGCGGGCGTTCTCATTCTTTCAGCTATTGGTTTCATCGGTGCTGGTCTTGGTTCACAAGCGCTGCTGCGCGATTATTTAATCAATCAAGTTGATGAACAACTGCTCAGTGTTGTTGGCGGAACGGCGCAGCGTTTAGACCAGGCAGGTATTGCAAGTGATGACAACAATGATGATCGCCGCCAATCTGTACGAAACATCACTCCACTCAATCGTGTTCCAACATCAATTTCCGTAACCGTTCTAGATCCATTTGGAAATCTCATTGGTGGGCTAGGTGGAGACCTCAACGCCAATAAAATCACTGATTACGTGCTCCACTTATTACCTAGTCAGGTGGCAGCTTTTGGTGAGAAACCTTTCACACTTGAGGCAAAGGGATCTGACTTTCGGGTGGCAACAACGGTTTTACCATCGTCACTTGGTTCGGTAATCGTTGCTCAATCATTAGAAGATTTTGATAAGACCACACGCAGAATTGGCGCAGTCTTTCTACTTATTGGCGGACTCGTTCTTTTGTTTATTGGTATCGCATCTCGTAAAGTTGTAAAAATCGGAATGAAACCGTTAAAGAAAATTGAAAATACCGCGGAAAAAATCGCTGCTGGAGATCTATCTGCTCGTTTAGAAAACTTTGAACCTGATACTGAAGTTGGTCGATTAAGTACTTCGCTAAACACAATGCTTTCACGTATTGAAGAGTCATTTGCGGCGCGCACTAAAAGTGAAGACAAGTTACGACGCTTTGTTGCCGATGCCAGTCATGAACTTCGCACACCACTAACGGCCATTCGCGGCTTTGCCGAACTCCATCGTCAAGGCGCAGTTCCAGAGGGTGAAAAAACTAAGGAACTTATTGCTCGAATTGAAAAAGAATCTAAGCGCATGGGTTTCTTAGTAGAAGATTTATTAATGTTGGCCCGCATGGATCAATCCCGTGAATTAAATATCTCGCAAGTAAATCTATCGGCGCTCGTTAAAGAAGCGGTTACATCGGCCCAGGCTGCTGGACCTGATCACCCAATTACAACTGAGATCACTGAAGATATAAGTAGCACGGTTGATTCAGATAAAATTTATCAAGTCGTCACCAACTTGCTGGCTAATGCACGTGCACATACACCAGCTGGTACTGCGATAAAAGTTTCAGTGTTTTCTAACAGCGATGGCGTTAACGTCAGCGTTGCCGATAACGGCCCCGGGCTGGCTATGGAAGATCAGGTGCGAATCTTTGAACGTTTCTATCGCGTCGATTCTTCGCGCCAACGAAATGGCCAAGAAGGAAGCGGTTTAGGTTTATCAATCGTGGATGCGGTTATGAGCGCCCACGGTGGAACGGTATCGGTGGTCTCACAGCCGGGCGAAGGAGCCACTTTTACGCTGCACTTTCCCAATATTTAAGTAAATCTCTTAGTTTAAAGACTCCATCGATCGCAAAACTGCGATCCGTTCTTGAATCGGTGGGTGGGTAGAAAACATCTTTGATACTGATTTGGAATCAAGTGGTGACTCGATCCAGATATGAGCAACGGCCGTTGAACGTTGCTGCACCACGGTTGAATCAGCGGCTAGTACTTCCAACGCCGAACGTAGGCCAGCTGGATTTCGGGTAAAGGAGACCGCTGTTGCATCGGCTAGTGATTCACGTTTGCGCGAAATCGCAGATTTCAACATCACGGCTGCAAGTGGTGCCAAGATCAAAATAAAGAGCGAAACGACAAGTGCAAGTGGGTTGGCATTGTTGTTGTTTTCTCGGCGGCCACCAAAAAACATCATTCGGGCCAACATGTCAGAAACAATGGCAATGGCACCAGCCGTTGTTGCCGCTACCGCACTTACTAAAGTATCGCGATTGGCAACATGTGCCATCTCGTGGGCGATCACACCTTGCAACTGTTCGCGATCCATCGCATCTAAAATTCCAGTTGTAAATGCAATTAAGGCGTGTTCTGGATTTCGCCCCGTTGCAAAAGCATTTGGCGCACTGTCAATTACTATCGCAACCTTTGGCATAGGCATTCCAGATGCGATGATTACTTCCTGAATTAAACCAAAGAGTTTTGGATTATCAGACTCTTGAATTAATTTTGCACCCGTCATCGTTAATACTAATTTGTCAGATCCGTAGTAA
>JBBQRL010000045.1:0-5876 GCA_038214925.1 Candidatus Nanopelagicales bacterium
TATTCGGATCATCTAAATCACAGGATGGAATTCCTAAAAATGTAAAGGCTGGCCCATATAAATTACCGTGGTTGGTCATTTGGCAACACGAGCTTTGCGACCAATAAATTGTCCAGCGATCACAATAAATAAAGCCAAGAAGAACATTGCTGAACCAATCACATTTGCTTGTGCCGGGATTCCACGAGCAGCCGAGACGTAAACAAATTTAGGGAAAGTCGTTAATGTCCCAGAATTAAAATTAGTAATAATAAAATCATCAAAGGAAAGTGAAAAAGCCAGCAAGGCAGCGGCGGCGATGCCAGGTGCAACTAGTGGCAACGTTACCCGGCGAAATGTCTGGAACTCATTGGCATAGAGATCCATGGCAGCTTGTTCTAAACGTGGATCAAGGGATGCGATTCGAGCCTTGACCGTAACCACCACAAATGACATACAAAAAACTACGTGGGCGATAACCGTTGGCCAGAAACCAGGATTGATATGAAACACTAAAAATAACGAGAGGAGTGAGGCGCCTAAAACAATTTCAGGTGTGGCCATTGGTAAAAAGATTAATAGGTTAGAAGTTGAGCGACCTTTGAATGCATAGCGACCAATTGCAAAGGCGATCATGGTGCCCAAAATTGTTGAGAAAACAGTGGCTAGAAAACCAATTTTTATTGAGTTACCCAACGCGTTACAGATTTCTGGGGCACCACATGGGTTTTGCCAATTATCTAACGTAAAGCCCTTCCAGATCAGATTACTTTTACCTGAATCATTAAAGGAAAAGGCAAAGGTGTAGGCCACCGGGATGAAGAGATAGGTAAATCCAAAAAGTGCGTAAATACGGATCATGTTGCGGCCAAACCAGCGCGAGATGCGGGCCTGTAACGGAATCGTTGGAATGGAGGCATCTTTTAACTTACTCATACGAGCTCCTCCGTTCCTGCTTTTCGAATATAGAGCGTAACTAAAATTAATATCGCCGCCATTAGCGTAAATGACAGAGCTGCCGCCGTTGGGTAATCAACGATTTTAAAATACCTTGACTCAATTACGTTACCGATCATCTTGGTGTTTGGATTTCCCAAGATTGCCGCGTTTACATAATCTCCAGCCGCCGGAATAAATGTCAGCAATGTACCTGCGACCACACCTGGCATGGAAAGTGGCAAAGTTACTTTTCTAAAAGTAGTTAGACCATTGGCATATAGATCTCCAGATGCCTCCATGGTGCGTGGATCAATTCGTTCGAGTGAGGCATAGAGCGGCAAAGTCATGAAAGGCAGAAAGTTATAGGTTAAACCCATAATGACGGCAAAAGAAGTCGACGTAAGTGTGGTGCTCTCTCCGATAATCCCTAACGTTCGAAGCGGTGGAACCACAAAGCCTTCCTCACCCAAGATCTGCTTCCACGCCACGGTGCGCAACAAAAACGATATAAAAAATGGTGCGATAACTAAAACTAATAACAGGTTTTTATATTTTCCAGCTTTAAAGGCAATTGCATACGCCAATGGGTAAGCGATCGCTAAAGCAAGAATTGTTGCTGATATCGCATATAAAAAGGAGCGACCGAACTGTTCCTTATTTTCGGTAAATGCGTTGAGATAGTTAGCAAAACGTAAACTCTGTTCGTACTGACCCGTGTCTCCCCCGGCAATAGGTGTCTGGGTAGAAGTTTGGGCTAAATTAACAATTGGCAAAATAAAAAAAGTAAAAAGGAATAGAAAACCTGGTAACAAAAGCAGGTACGGCAACTTAATCTTGGACAAAGTGCTACTCATCCTCATCAAGATCATCGGGTGCAACTTCAGTTCCTGCCTCGGCATCTTCATCACCGCGAAGTGCAAAAGTAAAGTTTGGCTCCCAAGAAATCATTACTTCATCGCCCTTATCAAATGGTGGCACACCATCATCGTTTTGCTCGAAGACCATTAACTCTTGGCCCCACGGCATGATCACTTGATACTGGGTTGAAACACCAATGTAGGAAACTTCTTCAATCCGTCCACCCGTTAAAATATTTCCACGAGTTGGTGTGCCAAGCAGCGAAATTCGGAATTTTTCCGGGCGAATACCGGCATAAATTGAACTATCAACGGCGTGACTTCGGTTTTTAGGCATTGAAATCTTTTGACCAAATAGATCCACAACTAAGTTATCGCCATCGTTACCTTCGATGCGACCCTTAATTAAATTGGATTGACCCAAAAAGTTAGCAACAAATGCCGTCTTGGGATTGTCGTAGAGATCGGCAGGTGTTCCCATCTGCTCAATTTCGCCTTCATTCATAACGGCGATGGTGTCGGCCATTGTCATGGCCTCTTCCTGATCGTGCGTTACGTGAACGAAAGTTAAACCAACTTCGCGCTGAATCCATTTAAGTTCAATCTGCATCTGGCGGCGAAGCTTTAAATCCAACGCACCCAATGGTTCATCGAGGAGCAATAGCGCAGGGCGATTAACAATGGCGCGTGCCAATGCGATGCGCTGTTGCTGTCCACCAGAAAGTGAGGTGGGTTTGCGCTGTGCTAAATGCGGAAGTTCAACTAGTTCTAGAACTTTATTTACATCGGCATCGACATCTTTGATACCACGGCGACGCAGACCAAATGCGATGTTTTCAAAGATTGTTAAATGGGGAAACAGGGCATAGTTTTGAAAGACCGTATTAATTGGACGCTGATACGGACGCTTAGTCGTGATATCCGTTGTTCCCAAATGGATACTGCCAACAGTTGGCTCTTCTAGCCCAGCAATCATTCGAAGCGTTGTTGTTTTACCACACCCTGAAGGCCCAAGTAATGCAAAGAATGAACCTTCGGGGATCGTTAATGACAAATCATTAACAGCGCTGAAATCACCGTACGTTTTTGTTATACGAGTTAGTCGTAAGTCTCCACGCGTCGCGGTAGAAACATCAGCCACTAGTTGCCGGCAGCCTTCTGGAATGCCTCGCCCCAAGTTGTTTCTTCGGCTGGAGTCATGGAACGAAAGACACTGAGCTTTGCTGATGTCGCAGCGTCAGGGAAGATGAATGGACTTGAAGCAAGCTCTGGTGAAATCTTTTCCATCTCTGCCTGTGCACCCTTAACTGGACACACGTAGTTAACGTATGCCGCAACCTCGGCTGCAATTGCCGGATCGTAATAGAAATTGATTAACTTCTCGGCGGCAGCTTTTCCTTCTGGTGAAGCAGTTGAAGGAATCATCAAGTTATCACCTGAGATAGTGCCACCTGAATCTGGAATTGCGAAGTCAAACTTGCCTTCATTTTCAGCCTTCAAAATAAACATATCGCCAGACCAACCAATTACCGCTGTGGCATCACCTGATGTGAGATCTTCCGCGTATTCATTGCCCTTTACGCCGCGAATCCAACCATCGCTAATCTTTTTCGCCATGAAATCGACGGCATTCATAAATTGATCTTCGGTAACTGTTTGCAGATCTACACCTTGCGAGCGCAAGATAATTCCGATGGTGTCGCGCATTTCCGAAAGAACAACGATCTTGCCCTTGTTTTGTGGGGCAAATAGTTCATCTATTGTGCGAATTCCCTTTGGATTCTTTTCAACGTTCCAACCAAAGCCAGACATAATTCCCTGCCATGTCATTGTTTGTTCACGTTGTGGATCAAAGGATGGAGATGCCAATGAATCAAGGATGTTTACTTTATTTGGAATATTTGCGACATCAAATTTTTGTGTGTAACCAAGGCGGATCCAACGTGCTGCCATCCAGTCTGTTGGTGTCACTACGTCGTAACCAATATCTTCACCTAATTTAAGTTGTGCCTGAACTTTTCCATAAAACTCATCGTTGTCGTTGTAATCTTCAAAGTACTTTGCGGCAACGCCAGTTTCGGCAGTGAATTTATCTAATGTTGGATATGTCTTTGCATTTTCGTCATAATCTAAATACAACGGCCAGTTGCCCCAGCGAACTGTGCCTGCACTATCGGCAGAATCTGATCCGCCTGCGCATGCAGCAAGAAGTCCTGCTGCACCTAATCCTCCTGCGCCAGCTAATACGCCACGGCGAGAAACCATTGTACCTAATACTGAACGGGCCTCTGGTGAGAGTGAACTTTCTTTTGACATACTGATTTACTCCTTAAGGGTTAAGCACAAGCAAGTGGTCGAGTTATCAAGCCTCGAACTTTCTGTGGGTAGTGGACGGATCGAACTAGTGGGTGCAACAGGGGCAAATACTACGCCCCCAAATTACTCATTACATGCTTAATTCGGGTGTAATCCTCAAATCCATATCCGGAGAGATCTTTGCCATATCCCGAGCGCTTGAAGCCGCCATGTGGCATTTCGGCAACCAACGGAATATGGGTATTGATCCAAACGCAACCAAAATCAAAGGCCTTAGCCATGCGCATCGCGACGCCGTGGTTAGCGGTCCAGACGCTAGAGGCCAATCCATAATCCACGCCATTTGCCATGGCAACGGCCTCGGCCTCATCTGTGAACTTTTGTACGGTAATAACTGGCCCAAAGATCTCTTTTTGGATCAGCTCATCATCTTGGCGCAGCCCGGCAACGACAGTTGCCGGGAAGAAAAAACCGGCGCGATCGAGTGCTGATCCACCCGTTGTCACACTGGCATGTGCCGGAACGCGGGAAAGCAAATCGCTAACCCTGGCCAATTGATTGGCGTTGTTTACTGGCCCTAAGAAAACATCATCGTCGGCAGGTGCGCCAATGGCAACGGCCTTTGCTTGCTCGGTTAGTAGCAGAACAAACTCGTCGTAGACCGAATCTTGCACAATCACGCGAGTTGCCGCGGTGCAATCTTGGCCAGCGTTGAAATATCCCGCGATCGCAATCGCTTCGGCGGCAGCTGCTAAATCGGCATCGGCAAAGACAACGACAGGTGCTTTGCCACCTAGTTCTAAGTGAACCCGCTTTACTTGTTTTGCAGCAGCTTCGGCAACTTGAATTCCGGCGCCCACTGAACCGGTAATGGAAACCATATCTGGGCGGGTGTGATTAACAAGTGCTGCACCCGTTTCGCGTTCCCCGCACACAACGTTGAAAACTCCAGCCGGTAAAAACTCTGACATTAAATTTGCCATCCATACAGTTGATGCTGGCGTTGTATCACTTGGTTTTAAAACAACGGTATTGCCGGCGGCAATTGCTGGCGCCCATTTCCATACCGCCATCATCATTGGATAATTCCATGGCGTTACTTGACCAATTACTCCCACTGGTTCGCGGCGAATCATGGATGTCATGCCCGGCATGTATTCACCAGCAGATTTTCCTTCTAGATTTCTGGCCGCACCAGCAAAGAAGCGAATTTGATCAACCATTGGAGGAACTTCTTCACTTGTTGTTAATGAAATTGGCTTGCCCGTGTTTTCAACTTCAATCGCAATTACTTCTTCGGCACGCTCTTCAATGGCATCGGCGATTTTCAATAATGCGCGCTGGCGCTGGGACGGTGTTGAATCACGCCAATCAACAAAGGCATCACTGGCTGCTTTATAGGCGGCATCGATATCGGCGCTGTTAGATTTTGGCGCTGTTGCAAAAGCGGCGCCAGTTGCCGGGTTAATCAGGGTTGTAACTTCACCTGATTGTGATTCAACTGATTTTCCATTAATGAAGTTGTTCAATTTTCTCATACGGGCGAGCCTAGCAATTACCGGCAAAAACGACTAGCGCTGAGAAAACTAATTACCCTTTTCGGCGGCGGCAAGTTGGCCACACGCACCGTCAATTTCGCGACCACGGGTATCTCGAACAGTTACCGGAACTCCGTAGCTTTCCAGGATTCGGACAAACTCGGCTTCATCTTCGCGGCGAGATGCCGTCCACTTAGAACCCGGGGTTGGATTTAGCGGAATTAAATTAACGTGTGAGTTTCTATTT
>JBBQRL010000046.1:0-5814 GCA_038214925.1 Candidatus Nanopelagicales bacterium
AAAACAGGCTTAGCGAGCCAGCTAAAAAGCCAAAGTATGCGATTCCGGAAACCATCGCGACGCCTTCGGATGGGGCGAATTGGCCATCGAACCTTGTTTTAGCGATTTCACCGGCTTGGCTAAACAACATTGGGATCACGGTGGAAAGTCCCAGGCCGGAAGCAAACCAACCAAAAATCATTCCGTTAACGCCGCCAATTAATAATCCTGATGAGAGACCAACACCGGCAATTAAACCGCCGCCGATAATTAATTTCATTGGGCTAAATTTATGTGCCAAGCGATCGCCAAATAAACGACCAATCACCATTGCCGCGGAAAAGACAATGTAAGGAAGGGTAGAAATAAATGGCGTTGCATCGAAAGTATCGCGCGCCAAAAATGCGCCGGCCGCTGTTCCATTGAGAACAAAGGCAGTTGTAATAGCCACGCGGGCCTTTGAATACTGAGTTAATGAAGCCATTCTTAAAGTTTACTGACAATAGGCCTTAATAGCCTTAGGCTTCAAGCATGGCTAAATTTCCAGAAGGTTTTATTTGGGGCGCAGCAACTTCTTCGTATCAAATCGAAGGTGCGGCCAATGTCGATGGCCGTGGGCAATCTATTTGGGATACGTTTTGTAAAACACCTGGCAAGGTAGCAAAAGGTGACACTGGCGATGTAGCTAACGATCACTACCATCGCTATCCCGAAGATATTGGCCTAATGAAAGATCTTGGTTTGCAGGGATATCGTTTCTCTTTTGCCTGGCCTCGTATGTTTCCAAATGGCGACGCAGTCCGCGAAGAACGCGGTTTTGATTTTTACGACCACTTAATCGATGGATTGTTGGCAGCGGGCATCGAACCATTAGCAACTTTGTATCACTGGGATCTGCCGCAAGCCTTACAAGATAAAGGTGGTTGGGTAAATCGCGACATTGTTAATCACTTTGCCGATTATTCAACTGCCGTAGTGGAACGTTTTGGTGATCGGGTTAAGAAGTTTTCACCGATTAACGAACCATGGGTAGTTGCTTGGCTTGGTTATGGAATTGGAATTCACGCACCAGGAATTATTGATCGCAGATCTGCATTTGCTGCTGCCCACCACACCGTACTTACGCACGCGGCATCAACTAATGCCATGCGCGCAGTGCGCAGCGATATTTTGACCGGGCCAGTTTTAAATCAAGCAAATCACGTTGCCGATGATCTAAACGATCCAAACCAAGCGCATGCTGCGGCAATTGGTGATTCCCACCAAAATCGTTTCTGGATGGATGCGATGATGCACGGTACTTATCCGCAAATATTAATTGATACCTATGGCGATGAACTAACGTCAGTTATTAAAGATGGCGATATGAAAGCTGCCATGGTTAAAAATGATTTTATTGGAATTAATTACTACTTTGATAACCGCATTGGGCCAGCACTTGGTAAAGCCCCCGAATGGCACTCAATTTCTGGCTTATTTGATTTAGATATCGATGAGACACCACGTGGTCCACTCACCGATATGGGTTGGCCGCTTAGCCCACAAGGTCTAGAACAATTATTAGTTCGCTGGCATAAAGAACATGGTGACAAATTGCCTACGCTCTACGTTACGGAAAATGGCGCGGCATACGATGAAGCACCCGATGCAACTGGTCAGGTCCAAGATCAACGCCGAATCGATTACTTACGGACACATTTACAAGCAGTTTCAAATGCGATCTCGCAAGGTTCACCCGTTAATGGTTACTACCAGTGGTCGTTAATGGATAACTTTGAGTGGGCACTTGGTTACGACAAGCGCTTTGGCATTGTCCACGTTGATTTTGATACCCAAAAGCGAACCATTAAAGATTCGGGCTTTTGGTATCGCGATCAAATTAAAAACAATGGTTCAACGATTTAAAAGTATTAACTTTTAAATTATTTAACTGAACCAGCAAGCAGGCCGCGAACAAAGTAGCGTTGCAACGAGAAGAAGACGATTAGCGGAACTGCAATAGTAATAAAGGCTCCGGCTGAAAGCTGCGTGTAGCCCGAACCGTACTGACCAACAAGTGAAGATAGCTTGCTGTTAATTGGCGCTACTTCTTCAGTACCCGATGCAAATGTCAGCGCAATTAGTAAGTCATTCCAGACCCACAAGAACTGGAAGATCGCTATTGCTGCGATTCCAGGAATTGATAGTGGCAAAACAATTCGGCGGAAAACAGTGAAGTGGCTGGCACCATCAACGTGTGCGGCTTCCATCAAGTCGCGCGGCAATGATGCAATAAAGTTGTGTAATAAGTAAATTGCTAATGGAAGTGCAAACATTGTGTGCGGTAACCAGATACCAGCGAAATCTCCGGCGATACCTAAGGCTGGGAAAATCTGGACAGTGCCAATATGAGCACCACCAGTAAACAAAAGCAGAAGCGGAACTAAAGACATCTGTAACGGCACGATTTGAAGGGCAAAGATAGAGAAAAATAGGAAATCACTGCCGCGGAAGCGAATCCAGGCAAGTGCGTAGGCGGCCATAGTTGCAATAACTATCGGGAAGATTGTGGCTGGCAAGGTGATAACGATTGAGTTAATAAAGTAAGGAAGGATTCCAGTGCTCAATGACTCGGTACCGTTTCCAAAAAATACATTTTTATAATTATCAAATGTAAAATCTGGCTTAAATAATGTAACCCACCATGCTTCATTGAGAATTTTTTCATCTGTCTTTAGTGAAGTAACAAATAGTCCCAATGTAGGAACTGTCCACGCGATAGTGGTTACCCATACGACGATGCCAGCTATTTTGCTAGAAAATAATTTACGTCCTGAACTATGTTCGGCGACTGCTGCTTTAGCCATTAGTGGGAACGCTCCTTCTTTAATGAGCGAATGTTGTAAACAAGCACTGGGGTTACTAATAAGAAGAGAACTATCGCCAGCGCAGAGCCCTTGCCCTGATCAAATTGAACGAAGGTCTGGGAATACATTTCGTTAGCCAACACGTTGGTACCAAAGTTTCCGCCGGTCATGGTTCGAACGATGTCGAAGATCTTTAGAGCACCGACCACGCCAGTTGCCAACACAACGATGAAGGTTCCTTTAACCATTGGGAACGTGATGTTGCGGAACAAGCCCCAGCCCTTTGCGCCATCCAAGGCGGACGCTTCCATAATGTCAGCCGGCACTCCCTTGATTGCAGCCGACAAAATCACCATGCCAAAGCCCATCTGAGTCCAAACATAAATAACCATTAATAGAAAAGAGTTGAGTGGCTTGGTCAGCATCCAGTCTGAGGGAGTAAAGCCAAGGAAATCCACGATTGAACTGAGTAAACCTATTTGAATCTCATTTGGTTCGCGGTACTCGTATACAAATTTGAAGATAATTGAAGCGCCAACGAAAGAGATCGCCATGGGCATAAAAAGCAGTGATTTTGGAATGGATTCACGCTTGGTTCGATCTAACATAATTGCTAGTAACAGCGCTAACGCTGCCGT
Source organism: Candidatus Nanopelagicales bacterium (assembly GCA_038214925.1). Taxonomy (GTDB): domain Bacteria; phylum Actinomycetota; class Actinomycetes; order Nanopelagicales; family Nanopelagicaceae; genus Planktophila. The sequence goes on from JBBQRL010000046.1 coordinate 3,464, forward strand.
GAAAAGTGGAACAACCAGGATCCACAAAATTGTGTTAATCATAATTACTTTGATATTTGGATCTTCCAGCATCCAACGGTAATTATCTAGACCAATAAATGCATTTGAATCTGGATTCATAAAGCTGAAGAGAATTGTTCGAACACCTGGAATTACTAATCCTGCAAGAAGTAAAAGAAGTGCTGGTCCAAGAAAAATTGTTAAGGCGATTGGACGAGCTTTTTTACCATTTGCACGACCTGCAATTGCAAATAAAACTGCGAGAACTGCGAAGAATGCGAAGATGACCGAGAAAACGGAGCCAAACTTAGGCGCATTAGCCGAAATAAAATCTGACATTTTTCCTCTCTTGGTTTTGCGATTTGATTTTGTAAGTGTATTTCTATTATGAAAATAAAGATATGGGGAGCCAACCGAAGTTGACTCCCCATATTTACTTTTGGTAAATGCTAGCTAGCTTTCGCTAATTAGCTCTTTGGCCATGAAGCATCGATTGCCTTTGTAACATCAGCAATTGACTTTCCTTCGCCGAACCATGCAGTGAATTCACGCCACATTGATCCTGCACCTACTGCTGCTGGCATTAAGTCAGAAGCGTCGAATGCAAATGTTGACTTTGGATTCGCTAGGTATGTTGCAGACAACTTGTCTACTGCATTCTTGTAAGCAGCTAGTGGAACACCGCTGTTAGCAGAGATCCAGTTATCAAGCTGTACACGTGAAGTAGCAAATGTTGCTGATGATAGGTAAGCCTGTACTGACTGTACTTCTGGACGTGATGCGAAAGCTGCTGTGAACTCTCCGCCACCAACTACAGGAACAGTTACCTTTGAGTTAAATGCTGGTAGGTAGAATGCAAATGCATCACCTGTTGGCGAGATTGTTGCGCCTGATTCAGCAATGATATTTCCGTAGAAAGATGCTTGCTGAAGCATCATGCAACCACCAGTAGGAATTCCCTTACCTGCGTCTTGGAATGTTGTTGTTGCAATTCCCTTGACGTTGCCAACCCACTTTGGATTCTGCATCCAACCAGCAACCTTCTCCATTGATGCCACGATGCGTGGATCTGAGAACTTAACTGTGTGGTTTACCCAACCGTTGTAAACAGCTGAACCGTGATCGCGAAGAACGGTTTGTTCTACCCAGTCAGTCGCTGGCCAACCTGTTGCTCCACCAGAACCTAGACCACCGCAGAATGCTGTCTTTCCATCTGCTGCCATCTTGTCTGCAAGTGCTGTTACCTGTGCCCATGTTGATGGAACTGTGTAACCAGCTGCCTTAAATTGCTTTGGTGAGTACCAAACAAGTGACTTCATGTTTGATCCAAATGGCGCCGCATAGAACTTACCCTTTACGGTTCCGTAATCTTTCCATGACTTTGACCAGTACTTGTTAACGTTTGCAACTACTGCCTTTGGCGCAAGCTTTACTTTGCCTGTTTCAACAAGCTTTGCAAGTAGACCTGGCTGTGGGATAAACGCTAGATCTGGTGCGTTGTTACCCTTAACACGAACAGGTAGCAATGCTTCGAACTGGTTTGATCCTTCGATTTTAATATCAATTCCAGTGCACTTTTCGAAATCATTCCATGCGGTCTGCAGAGTAGTTAGCTCTGGTTCTAGAATTGATGTAAAGATTGTTACTTTCTTACCCTTCATCATCTTGTAGCCAGCAAATGGATCACAGTTAACTGCAGCTGATGCTGAAGTTGTTGTGACCAATGAAGCGACAAGTGAAAGAGCAGCTGCGCCAGCTAGCGCGACTAAGCCTTTTCTTTTCATTTTCATCCTTAAGGGGTCAGCGGTCGAGGCTCCCTATGAAGCCCACGTCCCGTGGTGACTTAAGTGTTATGCGTATGGCGTGCGGTAGCAATGAAAGAGGTCTGCAAAAGGTATGACAAGTACAACAATTTGATAACTAGTCGTTTTGCCAAGCGTGAAAAATCCTGGTTTCGCCTGGTTCCGGGAAGGAGGCCAGGGTTATGGACCGGGTCCCATCGGCAGTAAAAAGTTCCACTGAAGAGCGATCTACAACAACTTTAAGTTGTACCCGATTATCAGCTGGTTCAAAGGGTGCATGGAATTCATTAATGAAGATAGTTTTCTTATCTGCGTCATAGCCAACTTTTACAAAGCCAGTTAAGCCCACTACGCCAGTTGTTGGTACCTGCTCATCGATTACGTACGTTGGTTGGCAGATTGATTGCTACGAGGCCGAGAACCTCGAGGCGATCGTGCGCGTCGCCCGCGAGGAGCTCGCCTCCGCGGCCCCCGAGGGCCACCGGATCCTCGTCGTGGACGACGGCTCGCCCGACGGGACGGGCGAGATCGCCGACCGCCTCGCCGCCG
>JBBQRL010000047.1:0-5742 GCA_038214925.1 Candidatus Nanopelagicales bacterium
AATCACTTATAGGCGTTTAATGATTCAAGAACATATCAACCGTGGCCTTCGACATGTGGCACACCTTGGATTACGTCGCGTTGCCTTGGTTTACCGCTTTCTAAATCCTCATATCAAGGTTCAAGAAATTGATGGTCAGGCGGCGGTTTTTGGTGACCAAGTAAGTTCAGCTGAACTTCATCCGCTGATTAAATCCACAACACGATTTGAGCACTTGATTGTGGGTGCATCAACAAGTTATCGTAATCGCAGAGAAGAGATTGCATTTGCCGCATATGGCAAAGAAACGGTAATTACAAAAACAAAATGAGATTCCGCACTTGGATTAAGAAAACTAAAGCTGGCCGATTGGTTTGGCGTTTAATTATTGGTTTAATTGGAGGTGTAGTAACGGTAGGTGGTGCGATTGCACTAATTGGTCCAGGACCAGGCGTTTTAATTGTGCTTGCAGGTCTAGCTATTTTGGCAACAGAGTTTGCTTGGGCTGGCAACGCGATGATGCACACCAAGCGAATTGCAAATAAAGCCGCGCAACGTGCCGGTATTAAACCGTGGGTAAAGTACTTCTTAATTTCTGGTGGCGCAGTTGTATCGATTATTACAATCCTTATTTATTACTCCCGCTAATAATATTTAATCTGTTAAATATCAGGTAACGCGGGAAGTGCCATCTAGGACTATTTTGTATTGACCTGAAGTAACTAATTCACGCATGCGGTTAAGGCCATCCCAAACTTCTACGTAAGAAGTTGGCAGCGGTGAAATAGCTAACCTAATTGAGTTAGGTGCGCGGTAATCTGGAATTACATTTGAAATCTGTCGAAGCGCAATACAAATTTGCGCAGCATCTGGATGAACTAGGGAAATATGACCACCGCGCTCTTTTGGATTACGCGAAGTATTTAATTCAATTCCAAGTGGGGCCAGCCACGCATCGTATAAATCAATCATCATCTGTGTGCCAGTGGCAGCTTTATGCGCAATTGCATCAATACCCGCCTCTTTAATCATTGCAAAAGCTGTTTGTACGCAACGAATTCCCATAAGTGATGGGCTGGCAATTTGAAAGCCACGAATGGTTTGTGATCGCTCAAATACTGGTCCCATCTCAAATTGGGCATCTTGGGCAAACCAGCCTTGAATTGGAACTTGAAGTTCACTTTGGATCGGCTTTGAGACGTACAACCAAGCAGGAGAACCAGGTCCTGAATTTCCATACTTATATGTACAACCAATGCAGAGGTCAACACCATTTGCATCAAGATTAAGTTCGATGGCACCAACTGCGTGGCTGGCATCCCAAACAACCAAAGCACCTATTGCACGAACCTGATCGGTAATAGATTTGATATCCGTCCGTGCACCAGATCGATATTGAATAACTTCTAGAGTTACTAGGGCAACATCATCATTCAAATAGGGTGCAAGTACATCTGTCGTAATTCGCTCGTGCACTGCAATTGTTGGATCTTCATTTTGAATAAAAATAAGTTTTAAATCAAATTGCTTGGCAATACCTTCAAGAATGTAGCGATCTGTTGGAAAATTTGCGGCATCGGTGATAACGGTTTTGCGTCCTGGGCGGGCGGCAATCGCTGCTAAACAGAGTTGATAAAAGTTAACTGATGTTGTGTCACAAACTAAAACTTGGCCATGTGCTGCTCCAAGTGCGGCTTCACCTAATAAATCACCAGTTGGCTGAGCTTCATCAACCCAATGGCCCCAACCAGTGACAACCTCTGGTCCCCATTCTTTGACCATAAAGTCGTTGATCGCTGTCACGGTTGCTTTTGGTAATCGACCAAGGGAATTTCCATCGAGGTAACACATTTCTGGGTCACCGACCACGAATTGGGATTTGAAATGGGCCAATGGGTCATTTTTATCTAGTTCAAGTGCGTATTCGCGGTCAGTTACCTTCATGGTTGAAAGGTACGCTCTCCTACCGTGGCGCGCAATATTGTTAACTTAGAAGAAGTCTCCAAAGCCTTTGATATCAAAGAGCTTTTGGTTGCGGTTTCACTTGGCGTCTCTGAAGGTGACCGGATTGGAATTGTTGGTCGCAACGGTTCGGGTAAATCTACATTAATGAAAATTATGGTTGGCGTAGAAACGCCAGATTTAGGACGCGTTACTAAAACTAATAGTGCCAAGATTGGTTTGTTGTCACAGGTAGATCTGGCTAATCCAGAAAGCACTGTTGGCGAAGTTGTTTTGGGCGATACCGCAAAACATGAATGGGCGAGTGATCCAAATATTCGCGAGGTCTTCACCGGTTTATTTGGCAGCTTTGATGATCATATATTTGATCGTAAATTTGGTCAGTTATCAGGTGGTGAGCGCCGCCGCGTTGGTTTAGCAAAGTTACTTATTAATGAACTTGATTTAATTTTGTTAGATGAGCCAACAAACCATTTAGATGTTGAAGGCGTTGCTTGGCTTGCGGGTTACATTAATAATCGCCGAGGGTTAGCAGTTGTTGTTGTAACGCACGATCGCTGGTTTCTAGATGCGGTTACCGATCGAACATGGGAAGTCGTAGAAGGAAAAGTTGAAGAATACGATGGCGGATATAGCGCCTTCGTATTAGCAAAAGCCGAGCGTTCCAGACAAGCATCGGCTATGGATGCTCGCCGAAATAATTTAATCCGAAAAGAACTAGCGTGGCTTCGTCGCGGTGCACCTGCCCGAACAACTAAGCCAAAGTTTCGAGTAGATGCGGCAAATATTTTAATCGCCGATGAACCAAATCCGCGTGACCAAGGTGAGTTATTAAAATTTGCACTCAATCGATTAGGTAATACGGTTTATGAAGCACACCACTTACAAGTCAAACTTGGCGATAAAGAGTTAATCGATGATTTGTATTGGAATATTGGTCCTGGAGATCGAATTGGAATTATTGGAATAAATGGTGCTGGCAAAACAACGTTGATGCGCACATTAACTGGTGAGATTGCGCCAACTGCTGGAAAATTAGTTACCGGTGTAACGGTTAAGGCGGCTTTCTTAACGCAGCACTTAGCTGAACTTGATCCAACTTGGCGCGTGCTTGAAGCAGTTGAAAAAATCGCCAATCGTGTTGAACTAGGTGGGGGAAGAGAACTTTCGGCCTCGCAATTGTGCGAGCGACTAGGTTTTGATCGCGAATCGCAATGGACTCCGGTTGGAGATTTATCGGGTGGTGAAAAACGGCGTTTACAGCTAACTCGTTTATTAATGGATAGTCCAAATGTTTTACTTCTGGATGAACCAACAAATGATTTTGATATTGAGACTCTGACCGAGCTAGAAGATTTACTCGATAGCTATGGCGGAACATTGATTGTTATCTCGCACGATAGATATTTCTTAGAACGTGTGTGTGATCGTTTTGTTGGTTTATTAGGTGATAAAAAAGTAAGAGATCTGCCACGTGGAGTCGATGAGTATCTAGAGCAGCGGGCTGAAGCGATGCTTTCAGCGCCCGTTGAACAAAAAGAAAAAAAGAGTTCTAATGCAGCCGAACAACGCCAACTAAAGAAGGATTTAACTCGGTTAGAGCGCCAGATGGAAAAATCAGATTTACGGGTTGAAGCACTTGTGGCCGAACAGGAAAGCGCCGCCTTTGATGCCGATCGATTGTTGCAAATTGCCTCCGAACTTGAGGATTTAAGGGGTGAAAAAGCGAAAATGGAGGAAGAGTGGCTACAAGTCACGCTTTCTTTAGAGGCTTGAGTTAAAATTTCCACATGAGTAAAGTTTCTAACGGCATTGAAATCATCCTATTTCGTTCCCGCTTTCTTCTTGCCCCGCTTTATTTGGGTCTAGTCGGCGCACTTGTTTTGTTGGCCTACCGATTCATTATTGAGTTTTACCATTTAGCGATTCATATTGGCGAAGTAAATGCGCAAGAGTTCACCTTAGATCTCTTGGCTTTGCTTGACTTAACTTTGTTGGCTAATTTGATTTTGATGGTTATTTTTGCCGGTTATGAAAACTTTGTCTCTCGTATCGATGTCGCAACAGATTCAAAAGATCGTCCATACTGGATGGGAACAATTGACTTCAGTGGTTTAAAGATCAAGCTAATTGGTTCACTTGTTGCAATTTCAGTTATTGAACTTTTAAAAGACTTTATTGAATTATCTGGTGAGGCTGAAGTTGGCGAAGGAACTGTTTGGCGCGTTGGAATTCACCTTACTTTTGTAATCTCGGGAGTTCTATTTGCACTTATGGATTGGATTGCAGATAAACGAAAGTTCGACGGCTCACATAAGTAATGCGCCTAGATCTTCTAGCCGCACTATCTGGAGTAATGATTGCTCTGCAGGCGCGAGCAAATGGTGAACTTTCCCATCGATTAAATAATAGTTTAGAAGCAGCTCTCGTTTCTTTTGGCTCTGGGCTACTAATTATTTTAGTTATTACAACGTTTAATCGTCAGATTAAAGATGGCATTTCAAACTTACGGTCAGCTGTAGCACGTAAAGAGATCGCACGCTGGAAACTCTTTGCTGGCGCACTAGGCGGAAGTTTTGTGGCGATACAAACCCAAATTGTTCCGTTAATTGGTGTGGCGATTTATTCAGTTACATCAATTGCCGGCCAAACTGCCATGTCCTTGTTTGTTGATCGAATTGGTTTAACCGGCGGGGGTAAGAAATTAATCTCACCACGAAGGATCGCCGCCGCGGTAATAACCGTATTAGCCGTACTGGTATCGGTCTTTGATCGAATAGATGCTAATAATTTATCAATGTGGGCGGTAACTGCCGGATGTATTGCTGGGGCAGTTGTTGGCGTTCAACGAGCACTTAATGGTCAGATTAATGAACACTCACATCAAAGTTTTACAACCTCACTTTTAAATTTCGCAACTGGAACTTCATTTCTTCTCGTTCTGATACTCATTAGCGTGCTGCTAGGAAAGACGGAACTCGCACCTCTACCTAGCGGTCCGTGGTGGATTTACACAGGTGGCGTTATTGGTGTCATTTATATTGCCTTTACATCAACGATTGTTCAGCACTTAGGTGTTCTTACTTTCACCTTATTTAGCGTTGGTGGGCAATTAGTTGGTTCGTTAGTGCTTGATTTACTTTCGCCAACACAGGGCGTCAGCGTCAGCGCTTATTTAGTAACAGGAATAGTTATGACGTATGCGGGCGTTGTCGCCGGTGGCGTAAATAATTTACGAGTGAAGAAACCAGCGAGGCCGTAATAAAGAAACCAGCAATTGGATAGGAAGAACTCTTTACCCAAGGAAGCGTTGCTGCGTAGAAGCCAGCCAAAGTAATTCCGACACCCCACAGCAGTGCCCCTAATGCGTTGGCTGATAAGAATTTGTAGTAATTCATCTTCGATGCACCAGCAATGGGTGGTACAAATGTTCGAAGCCACGGGAAGAAGCGAGCAGCAACTACGGCCCACCAACCTGTTTGCTGATAAAAACGCTCAGATTTTTCGACAAGTGCCTGAATACGAGGCGAATCCTTTTTATCTAAATACGATCGACCTAACGTGCGCCCCAATACAAATCCAACTTGATCGCCTAGAAATGCTGCTGCAAAAATAACTGATACTAGAATAACGATATTGATTTCACCGTGTGCTGCTGCTACCAATCCAGCCGAGAACAAGATGGAGTCACCAGGAAGAAAAAAAGCCAGTAAGACGCCGGTTTCAAGAAAAACAATGAGACCTATTAATAAGTAAAGGTAGATCGGTGGTATTCCAGCAAATTGTGTGTCAAAACTAGCC
>JBBQRL010000048.1:0-5118 GCA_038214925.1 Candidatus Nanopelagicales bacterium
AGCTTTTGAAACTCGTTTGAGAAGTACTCTCCCGGTTCGTTTTTTACTTAGCCTAATTCTCTCATGCCAAATTTTAAAAGCAAGTCTAATTTTTGAACGTAAAACTCATGTTTTTATCAGAAAAATTGATTTTTTAACGAAGAAATAGTGCGCGCAACCGGCGAGATGTAACAAATAAACCGGCAGTGATCATCACTAAAAAGTAAGCGATGTGAATAAATACTCCACTAGTTAAATTTCCAAACCAGAAGGCTCTTACCAGTTCGATTCCATGCCATAAAGGCAGAGCCATAATCACTTTTTCAATCCAATCTGGATACACTGAAATTGGGTACAGCGAACCTGAAAATAGCGTCATCGGTAGAAGCACAATGTTGATGAAACCCATTTGCTGGTAAGTCTTAAAGAAAGATGTAATGGCCATTCCAAAGGAGGCAAAGCCAAATGCAACTAACGATGCCGCCGGAATTGCCAAGATCGCCCAGAAACTAGGTGTTAAGCCAAGCCCGGTAACAACGGTGAGGAAGCCAAGTGAATAGACAAGGCCGCGAATGAGAGCCCAAGTAATTTCACCTAGTGCAATATCTAATGGCCCAAGTGGCGTTGAAAGCATTGTCTTGTACAACTTGGACTCATTAAGTTTCCAAAAGACATTCCACGTTGAATCATAAATTGCGCCATTCATGGCACTTGTGGCCAATAAACCAGGTGCAATAAATAATGTGTAATCCATTGTGGTGCTACCAGTTGTCACATCTCCAACAAGAGAACCCATTCCGTATCCAAATGCCAACAAAAATAGAACTGGTTCGATAAAGCCGGTAACTACTGGAATCCAGGTAGAACTTCTAAATGCCAACCAACCACGTTCTAAAAGAACATATGGACGGCCGGCATACATTGCAGTTGATTTTCTGCGTTCAGCGATCTGCACGGCGTTTTTCATTTAGCTAGCCTTTTTTCAAATTGGCTCATTGAAAGACGAATTCCTACTACGACAAGTGAAACCAAAACAATGATGTGAGTAAGGAACATGACGTTACTAATTCCATAGTCAAAGGCGACTTCACGACCTAATTCAGTGGCATGCCACAGCGGAGAAACCCAGCCGATCGGTTGCAGATAAATGGGCATCGAAGTAAGAGGGAAAAAGGTCCCGGAAAATAAGAACATTGGCATAATAACAAGGCGACTTAAAATATTAAAAAACTGATCATCTTTTTCTATCTTTGCAGCAGCAAACAAAATAATTGCACCAAATGCGGCACCTCCAAGAATTGCAACTGGTACCAATAAAATACTGACACCAAAATCAACGACATTAAAAGCCAGCAGAAGTGTGTAGTAAATGCTTACCGAAAAGATTCCTCGGCACAAAGCCGCTAAATAAACTCCAAGTGCAATTTGCCGACCAGAGATAGGAGTTGAATTTTGCGCAAAAAATAATTTGCGCCATTTAAATCCTTCTATCGTTGGAAATACCGTTTCATCCATGATTCCCATGATCGCGGTATTTGCCAGCAGGGCCGGTGCTATAAATGCGATGTATTTAATACCACTTGTTTCGCTGGTACCCGAACCTTGTTCGACTAGAACACCGATGCCAATACCTACGGCAATTAGATAAAAAAGCGGATTTCCAATATCAACCGCGGCAATTATTGTGCGCCATTTAGATATCGATTTTAAACGGGCAGAAGCTATGTATAGCGCGCCAAAACGTTGGATCTGAGGAACATTAATACCAGTATTCATTCAATCAGGGTTCTTCCAGTTAAACGCAAAAATACATCTTCAAGTGAAGAACGACGAACCAATGAAGTAGTGGGATGAAGTTTTGCTGCGGCAATTTCTTCCAGAAGTTTTTCACCATCTTCGGTATACATAAGAAGGCGATCTGGCAAAGTTTCCATTCGATCGCACATCTGTTCAAGTTGTGGTGCAACTTCCTTATTGCGATCACTACCGAAGCGAACTTCAAGAACTTCTTTAGTTGAGTACTGCTTAATTAAGCCAGATGGAGAACCCTCGGCCATAATTGAACCTTTGTCCATAACGACCAAACGATCACATAATTGTTCGGCTTCATCCATGAAGTGAGTGGTTAAAACAAGAGTCACACCCTGTTCCTTTAAACGAAATAAGCGATCCCATAAAATATGTCGAGCTTGTGGATCTAAACCGGTGGTTGGTTCATCGAGCAACAAAATATCTGGCTCGCTAACAAGTCCACGCGCAATTGTTAGACGTCGCTTCATTCCGCCACTGAGGGCTTCAACTTTTACATCGCGCTTTTCTTCAAGTTGGGCAAACTCTAAGAGTTCTTCAATCTTTCCCTTTATGAATTTTTTAGAGAGACCAAAATAGCGACCGTAAATGTAAAGATTTTCGGAAACTGTAAGTTCATTATCTAAATTATCTTGTTGAGGTACGACACCTAAGTGTGCACGTACGAGTGGTCCAAAAAGTTCTGGATCTTTTTCTAAAATTTCTACTGAACCTGATGTGCGAGTAGAAGTGGCGGCCAAGATTCTCATGGTGGTGGATTTACCGGCGCCGTTGGGGCCAAGCAACCCAAAGGACTCACCCTTGGCAACATCGAAATCGATGCCGTTTACAGCGGTGAAATCACCAAAAACCTTGGTCAACCCACGTACAGAAATGAGCGGATTAGACATTTTTCTAGTGTACCTGAGTATTGTTTACCCACGTGCGATTCATAAACGAAGTAACCCACGACCTCACCTATGACGATGTATTCATGGTGCCAAGTAGATCCGAACTTTCATCTCGAATGGATGTGGATCTCTCCGCGATAGATGCAACGGGAACAACAATTCCATTAGTTGTTGCGAACATGACGGCCATTGCGGGTCGGCGAATGGCAGAAACAATGGCTCGTCGCGGTGGCATTACTGTTATTCCGCAAGATATCCCACACACAATTGTTGATGGGGTTATTAAATGGGTGAAAGAACGCCATCCATTCTTTGATACCGCAATTACCTTGTCACCCGAATCAACAGTTGCCGATGCCGTTAGCTTGTTACACAAACGCGCACATGGCGCCATCGTTGTAGTTGAAAACGGAAAGCCAGTTGGAATTATTACCGAAGATGATTGCAAGAGCGTAGATCGTTTTACTCAGTTGCATCAAGTGATGAGTAAAGAGCTAGTGACAATGCCAGATACTTTGGATGCCCGGGCAGCATTTGATTTCTTAACTGCGCAGCGTCACAAGCTGGCACCGGTAATTAGTGCAAATGGTGATCTTGTAGGAATCATGACGCGCCTTGGCGCACTACGCGGTACTTTGTATTCACCGGCGTTAGATGCAAAGGGACGGTTACGAATTGCCGCAGCAGTTGGAATCAATGGTGATGTGGCTGCCAAAGCAGCAGCGTTGATCGAGTCAGGTGCCGATGTTCTAGTTGTTGATACTGCACATGGCCACCAGAAAAAAATGTTAGAGGCGTTAGCTGCAATTCGTTCGATTAATCCAAATATTCCAATAGTTGCTGGCAATGTTGTTACTGCGCAAGGTACACACGACCTTGTTAAAGCCGGCGCAAATATCGTGAAAGTAGGAGTTGGGCCAGGTGCTATGTGCACTACTCGTATGCAAACGGGTGTGGGTCGCCCACAATTTTCGGCAGTTTTAGAATGTGCCGCGGAAAGTAAGAAATTAGGCGCACATGTATGGGCCGATGGCGGCGTCCGTCATCCGCGTGATGTTGCGCTCGCCTTAGCGGCGGGAGCATCACAAGTAATGATCGGATCTTGGTTTGCCGGAACATATGAATCTCCTGGAGATTTACAGAGTGATGCGCAAGGGCGATTATTTAAAGAGTCATTTGGAATGGCATCAGCTCGCGCAGTAGCGGCACGAACTTCTCAGGAAGATGCATTTGATCGTGCCCGCAAAGCATTATTTGAAGAAGGTATCTCAACTTCCCGAATGTATTTAAATCCAGCTCGTCCAGGAGTCGAAGATTTACTCGATGAAATTATTGCCGGCGTGCGTTCTTCATTTACATATGCCGGTGCAAAAAATATTACTGAATTTGCAGAGCGAGCCACAGTCGGAATTCAATCTTCGGCAGGTTATGCCGAAGGCCGACCACTTCACACTTCTTGGGGGCAGTAGACTTTACTTATGACTAAGCCAACCATCATCCTTGCGACAAGCAATGGAGTTGGAATGGGACACCTGGCACGAGCAAGTGCGATCGCGATGGCGCTAAAAGATAAAGCAAATCCAATTATTGTTTCTATGGCTGGTGGTATCGCCGAGATTTCATCTTTTACTGGCGTTCGTTGTGAATATATTCCGGGTCGAGATCGCATGTGGATGTCTCGCGAAAAATGGGATATCTATTTACGCGATCGCTTACTTGCTTTAGTTGAAGAGACCGGCGCAAAAGTTTTATCTTTTGATGGCGTGGTTCCTTACCCAGGTGTAATTGCTGCGAAGAATTCAAACCGTAATCTTAAATTAGTGTGGGTACGTCGTGGTCTTTGGCAGAAGAAGCCACAACGATTTGTTTTAGCGTTGCAGTCGGCCATGATGGATAAGATTTTTGAACCTGGCGACGTTGCTCGTGCTTATGATTTTGGACCAACCGCGCAACGTAAAGATTCAGTTTTAACTGCGCCAGTTTCACTTTTCCGAGAAGTGGATGCGCTCTCGAGAAACGATGCCCGTATAGCTTTAGGTCTTGATTTAGATCGCCCCACTGCCTTAGTTCAGTTGGGAACGGGCGACAGCGATGTGAACGAGAAGATGACTGCAGCACTGGCCGGTTTACTGGGTTGGAAAGATTTGCAGGTTGTTTTAACCAAGGCACCAATTGATAAAGATGGAAAATCACTTGCGCCCGAAGGATTAGATCTAAAAGTCGCACGATACTTTCCATTAGCAAATGTTTTACATGCTTTCGATGTTGCTATTTGTGCCACCGGATATAACGGAGTTCACGAGTTATTGCCGGCTCAGGTACCAACGGTTTTTGTCTCTAATATTCGTGGAACTGATGACCAAGAAGCTCGCGCCAAGTGGTGTAACGATTTTGGCTATGCATTGCGCGCCGACCAAGCTGATTTAGCGGATATAACCGC
>JBBQRL010000049.1:0-4959 GCA_038214925.1 Candidatus Nanopelagicales bacterium
CCTTGGCGGCCTTATGACCGGAATGCTGTTAGCTGCGTTAGATCAAACAATTGTTTCAACAGCGCTAAAGAGCATCGTTGAAGAGTTTGATGGGCTCAACCATTACACGTGGGTAGTAACTGCCTATTTATTAACTTCTACGGCATCAACGCCGCTCTACGGAAAAATCTCTGATATTTATGGCCGACGAATTGTTTTTCAATTTGCCATCGTTACCTTTTTAATTGGATCTTTTTTAGCTGGCGCGTCACAAAATATGGAACAGCTAATTGCTTTCCGAGCGATTCAAGGTTTAGGTGCTGGCGGATTAATGGCGCTAACTTTCGTGATCATTGGTGACATAGTTTCACCGCGCGAACGTGGTCGCTACCAAGGTTATTTCGGTGCAGTCTGGGGCTTGTCTTCAGTTGCTGGTCCATTACTAGGTGGCTTTTTCTCTGATGCTGGACAGATCTTCGGGGTTAGCGGCTGGCGTTGGATTTTCTACATCAACTTACCAATTGGCATCGCCTCACTAGTCATTACTTCGGCGGTTCTACATATTCCAAGAGTAAAACGTGCTCACACGATTGATTACTTAGGTGCACTACTTATGGTTAGCGCAGTAACGCTTATTTTGCTTTCGGTGGCGGTTTTCGGTCCACAAAACGGTTGGGGCGATTCTCGAACCATTGGTTATTTAGCATTAGGAATATTGCTTACGGTTCTATTTTTAATGTGGGAAAAGCGTGCGAAAGAGCCAATCCTGCCCTTGTATTTATTTAAAAACCACACATTCTCGCTCACCTCTTTATTGGGTGGGGTAATTGGTGCTGGCATGTTTGGCGCAATCATTATGTTGCCGCTCTATCTGCAGGTAGTAAAAGGTGACTCTGCAACTTCGGCTGGTTTGAAGTTGATCCCGCTAATGCTCGGAATTGTTTCCACTTCAATTATCTCTGGCAAATTAATCTCTAAACACGGTCATTACAAGCGCTATCCAATTATGGGTACCGGACTTATGACAGTTGGAATTTTACTAATGACTCGTTTAGAAATTGACACTCCCTTCTGGCAGATCGCAATTTATGCCGTAATGGTTGGAGCGGGCCTTGGTTTATCTATGCAAACCATTGTAATTGCGCTGCAAAACGCGGTGGATTTCAAAGATATGGGTGTGGCCACGAGTTCCAATACATTCTTCCGTTCTTTAGGTTCAGTCTTTGGCACAGCAATTTTCGGAAGTATCCTGACAAATCGTGTTGGGCATTATCTGCAAGCTAATTTTGCCGAACTATCTGCGAAAAACCCAGATGCGCTAAAAGGCTTTGATCTGGGAAAACTTGAGGGTTTAAGTAACAACACGGCGATCTTAAAAACACTTCCAACAGAAGTGAAGGCTTCAGCACTTCAAGCCTTCGTTAGTTCATTTCATATTGTTTTCTATGCCGCCGCACCTATTACAGCCCTTGGTTTCTTGCTCGCACTAATGCTGCGTGAAACACCACTGCGCTCTAACAAAGAGTACGCCGCGGCCCGAGAAGAGGCAGCCGGAGAAGCTTTAGGTTGATCACTTCACCTTTTAAGGATCTGCCTCGAGAAGTCTCAATTCTCGTGGCCGCTTCCTTTTTTGTGGCAGTTGGTTTTGGAATCGTCATGCCGGCTATTCCAGTATTTGCAAAATCATTTGGTGTTAACAATGCCGCGATAGGTCTAATGGTTTCAGCTTTTGCAATTACTCGCTTTGGATCTGGATTAATTTCTGGTTGGCTTACCGATCGCTTCGGCGAACGAGCAGTGTTTTCATCGGGTGTATTTATGGTCGCCTTATTTACTTTCTTGGCTGGATTGGCTCAGAGTTACGAGCAGTTATTAATTTTTAGGGCAGCTGGTGGTCTTGGCTCTTCCATGTTTTCAGTTGCAGCAAGTTCGGTCATTTTACGATCCGTCGATGACATGCACCGCGGCCGGGCGCAATCGGTGTATCAGGGTTCATTTTTACTAGGTGGTATTGCCGGTCCTGCGATCGGTGGATTACTTTCGGTAATCTCACTTCGTGCACCATTTTTTGTCTATTCTGTTCTACTTTTTTGTTCCGGATTAGTTGCGCTTATATTTTTAAAGGGCGACAAAATTGGAAAAGCCACAAGTAATCAAGTTAGCGATGAATCTACGACAATTGCGCAAGCACTTGCGATGAAGCCTTATCGAATCGCATTAGTTTTAGCGTTTATCTCTACCTGGGTATTTTTTGGTTTGCGTGCGTCAATTTTGCCGGTCTTTGTAACGGAAGAATTAAATTCAACGACTGCGATTGTTGGTTATGGTTTAGCGATTTCAGCGGTTTTACAGGGAGTGTTCTTGCTTAAAGCTGGCCGTTTATCTGATGCCAAGGGTCGAAGGGCATCGGCGATTATTGGTGGCAATATTATTTTTGTTGGAGTTTTACTTCTAACTTTTGCAACACATGCCTGGATGTTTTTAGCGTCTATGGCTGTGCTTGGCCTAGGTGGTGCATTTCTAGCGACGATACCTGCCAGCATCGTTGGCGATGTTATTAAAGGTAAAGGTGGCAAGGTAATTGCAATTTTCCAGATGGCTGGAGATGCCGGCATGATGGTTGGGCCAATCATTATTGGCGCAATTTCCGATATTTATTCATACCGCGCAGCCTTTGGTTTTTCAGCTTTCATTTTCTTACTTGCGATGTATCTGATCTATCAAATTCCAGAGACCAGAAATGTCGAAGGGCCCCAGGTTAATAACCTGAAGCCCCTCGATGAAGATCTTTAATTAGTCGCTGCCACGCAAGATTGATAGCACGCGTAGAACTTCCATATACAACCAGACGATTGTGACCATCAAACCAAAGGCTGCTCGCCATGACTCAGTTTGTGGAACTCCCGCTTCGATACTCTTTTGGATCTGATCGAAATCTAGAATCAAGAAAAATGCGGCAAGAACCATTCCGCCTGTTGCAATAATTAATCCAAGGCCACCAACGTTATAAACACTTGAGCCGGTGAAAAGGTAGGCAACAAAGGAAACGAGTCCAAGGACTAGGTAGCCGATGAGTGCAGTTGTTAACACCTTGGTGAACTTTGGAGTTACCCGAATGCGACCGCTCTTAAATGCAAACAACATTCCAGCAAATGCTGAGATTGTTACCAAGATTGCTTGGCTAACGATTCCATCGTAAACAGTGTCGTACATGTGGCTGAGTGTTCCGAGAGCTAAACCCTGGAAAGCAGCGTATGCAATGACAAGTCCTGGACGAACTGTTTTGCTAAAAATATTTACCATTGCAAGAACAAGTCCACCGATAAAACCGAGCATTAATGCTCCGCCACCGAGGTTAAGCGTCCATGCCGCTGCTCCTACTGTAACAAGCACGGCAAATAAGATTGCAGTACGAGTAACAACATCATCGATAGTCATGCGACCAGTACGAAGTGATGATGCAGCTGGTGAGTTATACAAATTCTCTAGCGCTGCTGGCTCTGAGTTAACTGTGCTCGGATCAAATGCAGCGTATCCACGCTGGTTAAACGCCCGTCCTAAAACAGGGTTTGAACTGCGCATATCTTTTTCTCCTTCTTTAAAGCCCCGAGCATTTCCCGAGGTTTTCAAACTTCTTAATCGTAAGGCTAAGAAAGACCGTAGGCCAATTAAAAGTAGGTTTCCTTGCTTAAAAAACCCTTAGAACCTCTAAAAATGCAGCGTGGTTGGGATTGATTAGATCAAAATGTCCGGCATCCTCAACTTCGATTAAATCAATGTGTGGTTGCTTTGAAGCACAGTAGGTACGTGAAAGTTCGATTGGGACCCGATGATCTTCGACGCCATGAATTACGGTGATTAAATTCTCATTTGTGCCAAGCTTGATCGGATCTAAATCAGCTCGATCAGCTGCTGCACACCCTAAATAGTTAGTAACTGCCCCTTCACCAAGTTCTAAATCCTGAGCGGCAACTAGATCTGCAACGGGTGCTAGCGCAATTATTTTTTTAAACACCATTGTCGGTGCTGCACATAAGGCTAAATGCGCACCAGCCGAATGGCCAATCACAATTAATTCTTGATCGGCATCTTCGCCATAGTGAAGAATTTTTTCAGGTTCAGGAGGTATTAAATCAAAGACAGATCTATCGTCACTTTCACTCACGAAATATTTATCGACCGAAGTCGTCTTCAATTCGCTCGATGTCGTCTTCCCCGAAATAAGTACCCGTTTGAACTTCGATGAACATCATTTCTACTTCACCAGTATTGGCAATTCGATGCAGAACGCCAACGCCAAAATCTACTTGGTCGCCGGGGGCTACTTGCCGAACTTCACCATCGATCGTTACTTGACCATTTCCTTGCACAATAAACCAATGCTCGGCTCGTTTTGCGTGGCGTTGGTAGGAAAGTCTTTCGCCAGGATTAACCCAAATGCATTTAACTTTATGCATCGCTGATTCCTGCAAAACTTCATATCTGCCCCATGGACGTTGAGATTTTTCTAACTCCATGGCTTCCTCTCGCGAATGCAAATAAGTGCGTGCCCTGAGTGGGGGTCGAACCCACACTGGGAGGATTTTAAGTCCTCCTTGAAAAGGAATGGTATTGCAGCACTAGGGGTTTTGAGCGCAAAAGAGCGCATCAAAACGTTGTAGGGGAGCAACTTTTCTAAAAGTGTATGCATTTATGTATGCATTCCTAATCCAGGCACCACTTCCACAACAGCAATCGCTGTTGGTTTTGTGGAAGGCAGCCAGAAATTATTTCTTTTTATAGCCAGCAGGACACTTAGGTTTAACTGCTTTTATTTTATTTACTAATTTGCCCTTAATGCAGGTGATTGTTGTTTTTTTCTTTGCCAATGCCTTAGCCTCTGCAACTGCCTTAGCCTCTGCAACTGCCTTAGCCTCTGCAACTGCCTTAGCCTCTGCAACTGCCTTAGCCTCTGCAACTGCGACTCGGGCTATTGAAATC
>JBBQRL010000050.1:0-4830 GCA_038214925.1 Candidatus Nanopelagicales bacterium
TTCCCTCTAATTAACACGGATAAAAACGGGATGAACGCTAAAGGAACAAATGAAGTTTTGATAGTTCCAGTTGATTTTCCTGATTTCCCTGGGGGAGATGGGGTTATTCAGCAATTGGAATATGACACCAAATGGATGAAGGATTGGTACAAGTACTTTAGTAATGATCAATCAAAGTTCAACGTTACAACGATTAATCGATGGTTCAGGATGTCAAAGGATCGCGCAAGCTATCCGAGCGATCAGAAAACCATTAATGCAACCTCTTCAGACTCTAATTCTCGCCAAGGAGATCAAGCCCAGGCACTTATAGATGAAATTACGAAAGATGTAGACCTAAGAAAGTTCTCAACAATCTATGTTTTCTATCCTGATGGTGAAATTACTTTTGTTGATTGGATTGTTAGAAACCACAGATTTAAAATCAAAGAAGGCGAAAAGAACCTTAATTTCTTCAGTTGGGGAAGAAATCTTGAAGGTATGGAGACTTTAAAGTGGTCTTATTACATTCATGAAACTTTGCATGATTTCAAGCTTATGATGCATGCACCGGGTAATGGCTGGCCCCTCAGTAATGGAACTAATCAATCTGGAATTAGCCTGGCACTTAATCCCTGGGAACAATTTTTGCTTGACTGGTTACCCTCAGATCAAATCTATTGTGATGATTTTGCTACTTTAAAGACAGCAACGGTTTCGCTTTCCCCTATGGAGCGAGAAGACCGTCAGACCAAGATGGCTGTCATTAAGTTGTCTCCAACTAAAGCCATAGTTGTTGAATCTCATGGAATCGACAAGTGGAGTAACTTCAAATTTGGCGATCGTGAATTTCCACCAGGCTTTTATTCGATCATGGCTTACGTAATCGATTTGGATAAAGCAGTCGCCCCGCCAGTTAATTCCGATGGAACTTCCCAAAGCAATGATGATTGGGCTTGGGCCGTTTTCCAAAAAGTACAGGGTGGTTCTTCCAATCAATTTGATATTAATGTAGGAGATCGCAAGAACCTCTCAGATTACGTCGCGGTCCTTGGTGACTCGTTCCTCATTGAAGGTGTTCGAATCAAGTTCGTCGGTACAGGAGATTTTGAGACAATCGAAATCTCGAAGGGCTAGTAGGCTTGCCTTAACATCAGTTAAAAGGAGATACATCATGGGAGCTTGCGGTTGCGGATACACGACAGATCCAGAGAAGAATTGCAATGGCACTCACAATGTCGTTAAGGCCGTAAAAGCTGACCTGATTGCAAAGCTTGAAACTGAAGGCTTTGCCGACGCAGCCGAGCACCTCAAAAACAATAAGTAGTCCGGCTTCGTCGCCACAATCTGGCTGGCACCACAAAACCGACACATAGGTAATCCCTTGCATTTTGCCCTCCAAAAGAGCACGATGGTAAGACCGGGATCAAGGACAGGAGCAAGCGTGAAAATAGAAGAGATTATCAAAGGCAAACGTGTAGAAGTTATTTCACCAAGTGCGAGTATTCATGACTTAGTCACGGCGTTGAATACACACCACGTCGGTGCGCTCGTTGTTTCGGTAGATGGCAAAAAGATCGACGGCATAGTCTCCGAGCGCGATGTCGTGCGTGCTATGCCCGGAAAACTCGACCAGCTAATTAACATGCACGTTCGAGACATCATGACAGTGCAAGTCCACACCTGCTCGAGCGATTCCAAGGTCGCAGAGTTAATGACATTGATGACCGAACGCCGCATTCGGCATGTGCCAGTCGTGGCCGCCGATGGCAGCCTTCTTTCCATCGTCTCCATCGGAGATGTCGTGAAACATTACGTCAGCGAATTGGATTTTGAGCGAAAAGTTCTACAAGAGTACGTAGACACCAGCCGTTAACTCGGTACGTTCTCAGTTTTCTCGCCACGTGCTTTCAATTCAATTCGAAAATCACGCCAGTTTCGCTAAACTCACGCCCATGACTACAACCGAAACAACAAAGCGCAAGAAGATCTCGGCCTACCAAATCTTTGGCTGGGTGCCATTAATGATCTTCTTTCTCGCCGCTGGCATTACCGCCGGCTTTGGCGTACTTCGCGGCCTCTAGAACGGATTAACAAATGAAGCCTGAAACAAAACTCGGCCAGCAACTACAAAGCTTCAACCGATGGGCCGGCCTAACTCACTTAGTCCAAGCCATCGCACTGGCATTAATCCTTAATACCGCAACAACAATCCCCGTCATCACCCGCTTCTTCGGCGACACCCCAGATGGCGTTGCCCCAATTAGCGAAACTCTCTTTGAATTCCCAATCGCACTGATTGGCCCAATCTTTCTTTTCATCTCGGCCATTGCGCACCTGTTTATCTCATCGCCGTATTACATCGGCCGCTACGAAAAAAATATCGCCCAAGGCATCAACCCAGCACGCTGGTGGGAATACGCAATTAGCTCATCACTGATGCTTGTTGTTCTCCTGATGCTTGGCGGCCTAATCGAACTCTCATCTATCATCTTTATCTTCACACTCAACTTCATTATGAACTTGATGGGCTTGATGATGGAGAAGTACAACCAGCTAACCGACAAAGTTAATTGGCTCGCATTTAACATCGGAGTCCTCGCCGGCATCGTCCCGTGGATCATGGGCGGCCTTTACTTCTGGGTCTCAACTAGCAACATCGCCGATTCCATTCCGGTCTATGCCCGCTTTGGTTTCCTACTCACATTCCTGTTCTTCAATAGTTTTGCAATCAACATGTGGCTGCAATACAAAAAGATTGGCAAGTGGAAGAACTACGCATACGGCGAGAAGTCTTACATCGTATTAAGCCTGGTATCTAAGTCAGCACTTGGCTGGATCATCGTGCTTGGCACTTTGGGTATTTAAACCCAAGAACCAAGCCCTACCCACACTCGTACCAAAACTCGTACCAGTAGTGCTACCCTGACCTAAACCCAGGAGGCACCATGGCAATCACCGCATCCCAAGCTCGCGAGCAGCTTTTTCCCTTGATCGAACAGGTAAATCTAGATAGCACCCCAGTTGTTATCACCTCTAAAAAGGGCAACGCTGTTTTGATCTCGGAAAGTGAATGGGAATCGATTCTGGAATCGATGGCACTGCTAACTAATCCCAATAACCGCAAATGGATTTTGGAAGGTATCGAACAAGCCAATCGCGGCCAAACGACGCCCATCACTGGCTCACTCGTTGATTACACCAAGAAAACTCCCGTGAAGAAAGCCGCCGCTAAAAAAGTATCAGCCAAGAAACCAGCTAAAAAAGTAGCCGCTAAGAAAGCAGCCCCAACAAAGAAGAAGCAAACTTCTCGTTGAACCGCCCCGTTGCAACTTCGTACCGACTTACAGAAAACGCATTAACCGATCTGCACCACTGGCAACGCAATCGCCCCACATTAATCCCCAAAATCGATTCCTTAATCCTTGCCGCTATGCAAAACCCGCAAACCGGTATCGGCAAACCCGAGCCCCTGAAATTTGAACTATCTGGCTGTTACTCACGCCGCATTACATTGCAAGATCGAATGATTTATCGCATCGAAGGCAGAGTATTAGTTGTAATTTCTCTTCGCATGCACTACTAATTATTTAGAGCTCTCTTACTAATCGACGTATTCCCACCAAGTTTTTTCGCCGTCGTATTCGTACTTGCATTCAAGGATCTTCACGCAAAAAGCATCGAGTGACATAGCTCCGTTGTATTGCTCGACTTCAGATCCCCATGTAACGACGCCAACAACGCGACCTTCGTTATCAATTAATGGCCCACCGCTATTGCCGTGGGAAATGGGATTAGTTAGCAATAAAACATTGCCATACGAGTTCAAGACATTGCCAAAGGAAACTGACCCTTCGTATCCATCGGCACTCCCAAGTGCCATCACCCAATACCCAGGCCACGGAACATTGTCGGACAAGACAAGAAGGGGTAGCTTTTTCTTTGTCGCTAACACAGCTAAATCATTTGGTTCATCCCACTTAACAATTACTGCATCAACGCGATCTTCATACGGCAGATTAATCGTGACCTTACCGGCCCCACCAATGCACTCATCAATCACGTGGTGATTTGTAATCAACGTAGTCCCATATTCATCCGACACATCTGTCTCAAGTTCAATTGCCCACGCAGTTCCCTGTAAACCGCGATCTTTACTTACATCACACCACACCGTGACAGTAGATTCCTGGGTTGTTTCCACCAACGTATTAATACTTCTTGGCTGCACATAGCCATCACCTGCAGGATCTTCGTACCCATACTGCTGCGCCGGTGCCCACGCTAAAAAGAAAGCTCCCATCGCAAATGGAGCAGCAACAATCGCCAGATATGCAATGAACTTATTCGTATCGTCTCTCATGGCTGCAACTTACTTTCACTAACTGACAAAAGCAGGTCAGCACGCACATCTGACCAGCCACACACTCTGCATGCAAAATCAGGGTCCGTTCCATCTCCATTGAAACAACACCCACCAACGGCAAACTTTTCAAAGTCGAAATTATCCGGATCGGGCATGCCATACAAAATCTTTCGGATTGAACCAACAACTGCGCAATCTGGACACACCTGAGTTTTTAGAACTAGACGTTTAGCCATGGACGTACCTCCTACTCAGTAACTTCAGCTGACGGTACAACATCATCGATTAACTTCCATCGCACCATCAAACGCTTAATCCGCACCGGCTCGTGATCGCTGTACCAAACTAGCGCCAGCCCAACGGCAATCTGCGCCAACCCAATAACCGTAAAGAAAACAATAAATCGCGCCGTAATAATCCCGCCACCGTCCCCATCACCTGAAAACTGCGCCAACGGAAAGTTATACAAACCATGCACCACAACC
>JBBQRL010000051.1:0-4591 GCA_038214925.1 Candidatus Nanopelagicales bacterium
TTCGGGTTGGTTCACCGGCAACAACTACCCAAGGAATGGGCGTTGACGAGATGAAAACTATTGCTTCTTTGATTTCGCGTGCTATTAAAAGCGATGACGCCGCAACTCATGCGGCAATTAAATCTGAGGTGCATGCGCTGACAGCTCGTTTTCCTATTTACCAGGGGTAACCACTTTCGATGCGCGAGTACTTAATTGCCTTGATGATTTCAGCAGCGTTGTGTTATTTGATTACACCCCTCGTTCGAGCCCAGGCAATTCGATTCGGCGCGGTCGCCCAAATTCGCGATCGAGATATTCACAGTGTGCCAACTGCTCGTTGGGGCGGAGTTGCAATGTGGCTGGCGATGGCGTTGACATTTATGATCGTTAATCACCTGCCATTAGTTGGAAAGTCATTTGGACATGAAGCCCAAGGAATTTTTCTGGCGGCAACGGCAATTGTTTTATTAGGAATGGCCGATGATCGTTTTGAACTGGATGCCTTAACCAAACTCGCTGGCCAAGTTTTTGTAGCTGGAATTTTGTTGGTGTATGGAATCCAAATTTTGTGGCTGCCAATAAATGGAGTAATCATTTTGCCACCCAACATTGGCCAACTTGTTACGGTTCTAATTGTTTTAGTAGTGATTAATGCGGTTAACTTTATTGATGGACTGGATGGTTTGGCAGCCGGAATCGTCGCGATCGCCGGAATCGCCTTCTTTGCTTTTGCCTACTTGTTAGCGGTGGATTATGGCTTTAGTCGGGCCGGTGCGCCTTCACTTACAACCGCCGTATTGGTTGGTATCTGCTTAGGTTTCTTGCCCCACAACATCAGCCCAGCGAAGATATTTATGGGGGATAGCGGTTCTATGTTATTGGGACTTTTACTATCAGCAGCCGCAATCACATTGACCGGACAAGTAGATCCAAACGCAATTTCAGCGGAATCACTTGGACCGACTTTGTTACCACTTTTACTCCCTTTTGCAGTTCTTGCGATTCCATTTTTAGATTTGTTGCTTGCAGTAGGGCGCCGGATCAAAGCTGGCAAATCACCATTTGCTCCGGACAACAAACACCTGCACCATCGATTACTCAGTGCCGGTAATTCAACCAATAAAACGGCTTTGATTTTATATTTGTGGACTGCAACTGTTGCATTTCCAGTAACAGTTTTGGCTTTTGCTCCTTGGTGGGTTGCCTCGATTACGGCCGGGTTATTAGCTAGCGCTAGCATCGGTGTTATGAAAATTAAAAGTAAAGTCACCATATGAGTCAGCGAAGTAATGAATCACAGATTTTGCGTGGAGTATTTTTCCCGACTCTAATTGTGAGTCTTATTGCAGTTGCAGTTTCGTCAGTTATGAAAGGTCGCAGTGGTTTTTGGGGCGTACTACTTGCCCAATTTGTGGTAATTATCTTTTTTGTTATTCATATTGCAGTATCCAGAATGACTCGAAACTTGGACCCAATTTCAACTATGGCGATGGCACTTTTTTCATACTTTGCAAAACTCTTTGCCCTTGGAGCTCTGCTATGGGCGATCGCCAAGTTCACCGATCGAAGCACAGTTGACCACACCGCCTTTGGGATCACCGCTATTGCGCTCACAATCGCCTGGTTATGGGGGGAGATTGCCAGTTTCATAAAACTTCGTTTACATTTACCTCTCCCGAATGATCCAAAGGAGTAGCTGATGGCACGCGGTGAAGAGAATGCAATGTGGTCGATCTTCGGCTACATCCTATCCGGACTCCTCTTCTGGGGTGGCATCGGCTATGGCCTTGACCAATGGCTGGATCAAGGGTTTTTTACTCTGATCGGTCTGCTGGTAGGCATTAGTGGGGCGATCTACCTGGTTTGGTTGCGTTTCGGACGGGAGTGACCCGATACACCTAGAAACACCCCTACTTCGATTTCTCATTAATAACCCATCTCCCATAAGGTTGCCCCGTCTTACCATTACTTCACAAACAGAGGAGTTTGCGTGCACGTTGTAGTGCGTTCTGCTACTGAAGGTGGAGAATTCATCCCGCCTAGTAGCAATGACTTTGAACTCCCGCCTATTTTTGGTGACAATGTTTACACGACAAAGCCAATTCTTTTAGTGCTTCTTTCGGTCATTTTGATCTCAACATTTTTCATTTTGTCTGCTCGCAAGGCAGCGATCGTCCCAAGTAAGTTTCAATTTGCTGGCGAGTCCGTTTACTCATTTGTGCGAGAAAACTTGGCCAAAGAAGTAATCGGGCACGACTTTTTACGATTTGTGCCTTACCTATTTACTTTATTCACATTCATTCTAATTAACAATATATTTGGGATTATTCCGTTGATTCAGTTTCCAACGATGTCCCGGGTCTCATTTCCATATATTTTAGCCATTACAACCTATTTAGTTTTTCATTACGTAGGTATTCGTAAACAAGGTGCCTTCAAGTACTTCAAAGAAATTATGTTTATGCCGGGCGTTCCAAAAGCTGCCTATATCTTAATTACCCCGCTAGAAATTCTTACCTTCTTCGTGGTTCGGCCATTAACGCTGGCACTGCGTCTTTTTGCAAACATGTTCGCTGGCCACTTGCTTTTGCTCGTGTTTATCTTGGGTGGAGAGCATCTATTCCAAGGTGTTATTGGTTTGAAGTTGATCAGCCCATTTGCTTTCGGAATTGGCATTGTGTTGACCTTCTTCGAGTTTATGGTCCAGTGCTTGCAGGCGTACATATTTACACTGCTAGCAGCTCTATACATCGCCGGCGCCCTTGCCGACGAGCACTAATAGGAAATAAGGAGAAATAAATGACAGGTACACTCAACCTTGTTGGTTTTGGCCTTGCCGCGATTGGTCCCGGTATTGCAACTGGACTTATTTTCGCCGCATACATCAACGGTGTTGCACGTCAGCCAGAAGCACGTAGCGTGCTTCAGCCAATCGCCTTCCTGGGGTTTGCCCTTGCGGAAGCGCTCGCTCTATTCGGCCTCGTTCTCGCATTCGTCCTCTAATCACTTCGACGATTTAATTAGTGAAAATTAAGGACAACTGATGCAATTTGTTAAATTAGCTGAGGCTACAAAGATCAACCCACTAATTCCTCACACTGCAGAATTAATTGTTGGTGCGGTTGCCTTTACCCTACTATTTCTTACGTTGCGCAAGTTCGTTGTGCCAATGTTTGAAAAGGCTTTCGAAGCGCGTACCAATGCAATTCAAGGTGGGATTGAACGTGCCGAGAAGGCGCAACTTGAGGCACAGCGTGCGCTAGTTCAGTACAACGAGCAACTCTCAAAAGCTCAAGCCGAAGCCCAAACACTTCGGGAAGAAGCTCGCGTTCAGGGCGTAGCAATTATTGAAGATCTGCGTTCGAAGGCACAAGAAGATGCAGCACGTATCACCTCTACCGCACTTGCCGCAATCGAAGCAGAACGCCAGCAAGCTGTGACATCACTTCGTAATGAAGTGGGTGCCTTAGCAGTTGAACTTGCTTCCAAGATTGTTGGCGAAGCCCTTGATGATCAGGCGCGGCAATCACGCATCGTTGATCGTTTTCTAGAAGATCTAGAAAAATCTAAGTAAAGCCCAAGCCGAAAAAAATAGGAAAAGAAGTGAGAAAAGTTAAATGAGAGCACATCTTGGAGGCAGCAGCCGTCACTCAATTATGGCTGCCCGCACCGCGCTAGATGCTGCCGTAAAAGGCGTTGACGCCCAAAGCGCATCAACTCTGAGCTCTGAGCTTTTCTTCATTGCCGATGTTTTAGGCTCCAGTATCGGGGTGCGTCGGGCGTTAACTGATCCTTCCCGTGATTCGAACTCAAGAAGCGTATTTGCGGCCGATCTCTTAGCCGCCAAGGTGGGTCCAGTGGCGCTTGGTTTATTAACCGAAATCGCCGAACTTCGTTGGTCCAGTGCCAAGGATTTAGTACAAGCCGTTGAGCAGTTGGCGATTGAAGCGGAGGCTTCGGCTGCCAACATAGCAGGTGAACTTGATCGAGTAGAAGATGAAATTTTCATTACCCTCAATGCGATCAAAACCTCTTCCGAGCTTCGCACCGCCATTAAATCGGATGCAACAGAAGCAAAGTCGCAGTTAATCGCGCAGATTCTAAAGAACGCATCTTCTTCAACCGCCAAATTAGTTTTACAGATGGTGAATTCCTGGCGCGGTCGTAGTATCGAAGCTGCTTTTGCGGATTATCAATGGGCACTGGCAGCTCGCCGTAATCGAGTAATCGCCTTGGTTCGGGTAGCTGAACCAATAAGTCAGGCACAACAATACCGGCTGATAACCGCACTTACCGAGAAAATTGGACAACCAATTCGAATTAATATTGAAATCGATCCGAAGGTTATTGGTGGTATTTCAGTGAGATTCGCAGATGAAATCGTTGATGGATCAATTTCAAATCGTTTGGCTGGGGCCGCACGCGCCTTGGTCGGAAGCAAATAAAGGGAGAAACACATGGCAGACCTAAAGATCAATCCGGAAGAGATTGCCGGTGCCTTAGCAAACTTTGTTAATGCATATGATCCAGGCGTTGCGGCTCGCGACGAAGTTGGCACCGTTAGCCAAGCTGGCGATGGCATCGCACGTGTCGAAGGGCTGCCATCAAC
>JBBQRL010000052.1:0-4110 GCA_038214925.1 Candidatus Nanopelagicales bacterium
TGAAGATCTACGCAAAAAAGCAGCCGGTGATTTAGGAGGCATGGAATCAGATGGCCAAAGCTTTGATGGTTTCGGAATTGGCGGGGCATTAGATAAATCAGAGCTAGGAACTATCGTTAAATGGGTCAACCAAACCTTGCCCGAAAATAAACCTAAGCATTTATTGGGTATTGGCGCGCCCGAAGATTTATTTGTTGGTGTTGAAAATGGCTGCGACACATTTGATTGCGTTTTAGCTAGCCGTATAGCGCGCACCGGCGCTGTATACACAATGGAGGGGCGTTTTAACCTGTCTAACAGCCGTTTTAAGCGGGATTTCACGCCGATAGACGCCGAATGTGAGTGTTACACGTGTACGCACTACACAAGGGCTTACCTGCACCATGTATTTCGCGGAAAAGAAATCCTGTCGGCAACTCTTGCCACAATTCATAATGAAAGATTTATCGTGCGATTGGTTGATCAGATGCGCCAGGCGTTAATAGATGGAAATTTCGCTGATATGAAAGTTGATTTCTTAGGTAGGTATAAACACCGCAGTGGCCAGGCGCGGGATTAATTAGTGATCTGGTGTTTTGTCGGCGGCTTTTCCGCAAATTGCCCATCCCCCAGGCACCATGTTTAGCGCTTCATCTGGCCCCCATGATCCTTCAAAGTAAGGGCGTAGTTTTGCTGGCTTTTTTAGGATTTCATCTAATATCTGCCAAGACTTCAAAACTGAATCGATCCGATTGAATCTAAAGTGATCACCAAGTATTGCTGCATCCAGCAATCGCTCGTATGCCTCTTTCCGCTCACCGAGGGCTGCGGCAAATTCAACAGTTAAGTCAACGGTATTTGTAGTTAAGGCCGAGCCGGGAGATTTTGCTTGCAACGAAAGATCAACCCCATCGTGGCGACCCAGTCTAAATCGAACAATATTTGGTTGGGGCGATGGCGCGTCTTTTTCATTGAAAAGCTGGCGAGGTGGTTGTTTAAATTCAACCACCGCCTCCATTGTGGTTTCAGCCAGTTTCTTACCAGTGCGGATGTAAATCGGAACTTCCGCCCAACGCCAGTTATCAATGAAAAGTTTCATCGCCACAAAGGTCTCGGTATCAGAATGTCCGGCCACATCTGCCTCATCCAAGTAGCCCACAAACTGACCGCGGACTACATCTTTGACATCAATTTCACGAATTGCGCTGAGCACTTTGAATTTTTCATCTTGTAATGCAGCTGAGTCCATGTCGATCGGTGGCTCCATGGTAAGCATTGTCAAAACCTGAAGCAAATGATTTTGTAAGACATCTCGGGTGGCACCCACCTCATCATAAAACTTTCCTCGACCTTCAACCCCAAAATCTTCACTCATTGTGATTTGAATATTTGCAATATAGTTGCGATTCCACACTGGCTCAAAGAGGGTGTTGGCAAAACGAAAAACCAATAGATCTTCAACCGACTCTTTACCAAGGTAATGGTCGATCCGATAAATCTGATCTTCCGGTAACAATTTTTTTAGGCACTCATCAAGTTCGACCGCACTATCGTAATCTCTACCAAATGGTTTTTCTACAACTACTCGCCCGCTCACGGTCAGGCCTACCGAATTTAAACCTTGCGTAATATTTTCAAAATAAGCTGGGGCAATCGCCAAATAAACAACGGGTAAATCGAACTGATCTAGCGCTATTTTCAACTTGCTAAATGTCTCCGGGTCCTCGTAATCACCCACAACTAGTTGCATTTCATCAAGCAACTCTTTCAAAATTTTTTCATTTACAGATTCACCCAGTACTGCTTTCCGATCACGGATTGCGGTTTCGGCCCGAGTCTTGAACTCAGCTTGGGTCCACTTGGATGAGGCCACCGCAACAACTGGCAGTTCAAGCTCGCCAGCTTCCTGCATTTCATAAAGAGCTGGCAATAATTTCTTTTTTGCTAAATCTCCGGTAGCACCGAAAAGCACCAAAACATCAGCACGTGCCATTACTGCTGGGTACTTTCTATTACCGGCTTTTCATTGTGTCCGCCAAATTTATATCTCATGGCACTTAGCACTCGGTTAGCAAAGTCGTCATTATCCCGTGAGGCAAAACGTGAATACAAAGCCGAGGTCATGACAGGTGTCGGCACTCCAGCATCAATCGCAGCCTGCACTGTCCATCTACCTTCGCCGCTATCACTGACTTGGGTTGGATACTCCGTTAAATCATTACTGGCTTGCAGTGCCTCGGCCGTTAAATCAAGTAACCAGGAAGCAACCACACTTCCACGGCGCCAAACTTCGGTAATTTCGGAAATATTTAAATCATAAGCCGGTGTCAAATCGTCAGCTGCTTCAAAGATGGCCAGTCCTTCGGCAAATGCGGCCATCATGCCGTACTCAATTCCGTTGTGAACCATCTTCACAAAGTGGCCACTTCCTACTGGGCCACAATGTAAGTAGCCATACTCACTTGTTGTGGGCTCACCGGTGCGACCAGGTGTTCGAACTGCCGCAGCAAACCCTGGGGCTAACGCTTTAAAGATTGGGTCGAGTGCTTTCACAACTTCTGGATCACCGCCGATCATCAAACTGTAGCCGCGTGCTAAACCATAGACTCCACCACTGGTTCCAACATCGACAAAGTTGATTCCTTTGGTGGCAAGCATCGCCGCATTTACTAAATCATTTTTATAGTAGGTATTTCCACCATCGATAATTGTGTCGCCTGCTTGCAAATGCTCGGAGATTGCCTGGATGGTTGAGTCCGTGACCGATGCCGGAACCATTATCCAGATAGTGCGGGGCGTAGGAACAGCGCCGACAAGTGCTGCTAAATCCAAAGCGGGAGTAAAACCTTCGGCGGCCAAAATATTTACTGACTCCGCGTTAATGTCATGGACCACCGATGTGATCCCGGCCCGACCTAAACGACGAACAATGTTGGCGCCCATCCGGCCCAGGCCAACCATGCCAAAGTTAATTGTGTTTTGCATGGACTAACTCTACCCGCTAGTTTTTGGCGCCTATTCCGTGAAAAAAGCTGCAGCGTCAACGATCAACCGGGTCAATTCAGCACCCATCACATGTCCGGCTGGCACCGTTAAGTCTGCTTCCAACACCTGCGTGACCGCTGCCGCTTTCTCGGCACCGGCGGCAATGATCCAGACCTGGGCCGATGTATTGATAAAAGGAATTGAAAATGAGACCCGCTGCGCCGGCGGCTTAGGCGAATCCGTAATTGCAATCACCTTACCGGGCGCGCTTTGCTCCCAATGATTTGGAAACAGTGAAGCGACATGGCCATCTGGGCCCAGTCCTAATATGCAGATATCCATTTCAATGAGTTCAAGCTCTGCGGCATACAAATCCGCTGCTGCTTGCACAGTCAATTCACCATCACTTGCTTTTACTTCATGAAGTATCACAGTTGAGTTTTTTAGATTATCGTGAACTGGAGCTGCGTTTCGTAATGGGCTATCTGCCGCCGAAAATCGCTCGTCGCTGAACCAAATATTGAGCCCAGTTAGGTCAGCGCTTTTATTAATCTTCGCCACCAAAGTTTTCGCAAAATCTGCGCCTAAAGTTCCGCCAGTCAAAGCTAGATGGCAGACGCCTTTATTTAGTAAGTGCAATGAAATAGCTGTCATCGCCTCAGTTGTTGCGACTTCAATTAACTCGGTCGCATCTTGATAAAGTGTTAGGTCAAGATTCTCATCCACTACTTGACCACCTTGGGTAAGTTCCAATTGTTCTTAATTGAAATCTCGCGCACTAGAACAACGACCACCGCTGAAATTGCAGCTACGACGCCCTCATTGAGTCCGGCGGCATCTAAGCCGAGATAGATAATCGCACCAGATAGACAGGCTGTGCCAATAGTTTCGCGATGCAATAACACTGGCTCGGTCTGACACATGATGTCTCGAAATAACCCACCTGAAACAGCGCCAATCAATCCCAAAACAGCAGCGGCAACAATCGGTGCATTATTAATAAGTGCAAATTGAACACTAGAAACCGTGGCTACCGCTAAACCCAATGTATCTAGCGACAATGCGAATCGACCAACATCTTGCGTCTTACCAATTGCGATCGTGATCAGAAAAGCGATGAAGATTGGCGCAAATAACCATGGGTAT
>JBBQRL010000053.1:0-4029 GCA_038214925.1 Candidatus Nanopelagicales bacterium
GCATGGGCAGGATATGCGTGATAACAATTTGTCCAAACTCGGCCAGCTTTGATTGCACGACCTAAACGATAGGACGCGTGCATATCGCGTGTCCAGACACCAGCACCAAGACCATAAAGTGTGTCATTGGCAATCTTGATCGCATCATCCATATCTTTAAATGTTGTTACTGAAACAACTGGTCCAAAGATTTCCTCTTGGAATACGCGCATATTGTTTGTGCCCTTGAAAATTGTTGGTTCAAAGTAGTAACCATCTTCAAAGCCCTTAACGATATTGCGATTTCCGCCAGTCAAGATTGTGGCACCTTCTTGCTTACCAATATCCATGTAGGACATGATTTTTTCAAGTTGATCATTTGAAGCCTGCGCACCCATCATGGTGTCAGTATCAAATGGATTGCCCTGAGTAATCGCCTTTGTGCGAGCAATTGCCTTCTCCATAAACTTGTCATAAATCGACTCATGAATCAGAGCGCGTGATGGACAGGTACAAACTTCACCCTGGTTAAGGGCGAACATAACGAATCCTTCAATTGATTTATCAAAGAAGTCATCATCGGCCTCGGCAACATCTGCCATAAAGATATTTGGGCTCTTGCCACCGAGTTCGAGCGTCACTGGAATGATGTTCTCTGATGCATATTGCATAATCAAGCGTCCAGTAGTTGTTTCACCAGTGAAAGCGATCTTGGCGATGCGCTTTGATGATGCAAGTGGCTTTCCGGCTTCGATACCGAATCCATTTACGATATTAAGTACACCCGCTGGAAGTAGATCTCCAATGAGTTCTGCCAATACCAAAATTGACCAAGGTGTCTGCTCGGCTGGCTTTAGAACAACGCAGTTTCCAGCGGCAAGTGCTGGTGCTAATTTCCAGACCGCCATCAAAATTGGGAAGTTCCAAGGAATAATCTGACCAACTACACCAAGTGGTTCGTGGAAGTGATAAGCCACAGTGTCATCATCTAACTCACCTAATGAGCCTTCTTGTGCGCGAATTGCGCCAGCGAAATATCTAAAGTGATCTATCGCAAGCGGCATATCTGCAGCAAGACATTCACGAATTCCCTTACCGTTGTCATAAGTTTCCGTAACGGCGAGCATTTCTAGATTAGCTTCCATGCGATCTGCGATCTTCAACAAAATATTAGAACGTTCGGTGACACTGGTGCGACCCCATGCATCGCGTGCCGCATGCGCTGCATCTAAAGCTAATTCAATATCTTCGGCGGTCGATCGCGCTATCTGACAAATAGTTTTTCCATTGGTCGGCGACGGGTTGTCGAAATAATCACCCTTTACCGGTGCAACCCATTTGCCACCAATAAAGTTTTCATAACGAGCTTTTGGATTTATTAAAGAGCCCGCAGTTCCGGGCATTGCATACAACATATGTGCCTCCACTAAGTGCAGCCAATAGACCACTTACTAAGGAGTATTCTCCAAAAATTTCTCCTTAGCAAGGGTTTTTTCTGTCTGCTTACTTACCCGCTTTGCACTTCTCGGAGCAATACTTAACTTGCTCCCAGTCACGCACCCATTTCTTGCGCCACTCAAATGGCCGCCCGCACTGCTGACAATCCTTCGGCGCAAAGCCATTCTTGGTCTTAGCTTTCATAATTGCTATTTGACCTACCTATTAGCAACTTCACCATGTGCACAATTACCGAACCGCGATGGGCCGCTACCCATCTATAACCAAACTTCCCCAATACACCCGAACCTTTAACCACCGCAGCCAAAACAACATTGCCACGCACACCCAATAGATAAGCAACTGCAGCAGCGCCTTTATAGATCTTGCCACCCACCACAACGTGTAACTCTTTCGCACATTGCGCACGCGTTAAATTAAAAGAACCGAGATCTGCACTTTGAAAAGCTAGAGCACTAACTGCAACCCGCCGCTTCACCCAAGTCAGACTGGAAATGCATAAGGCGCACTCCCCATCGTAAATAACGGTTATCTCTGACATAACTCAAATTCTAGTTCGGGCATCCCTTTTTAGCGCTGGCAGGCCAACCGCACCCGCGGCAGCGATGACTGGGAGTAACACGATGTAGCCCAGTTTACGCAGGGAAATCACAAAAACTTGAGTTCCGCCGTCATCCTTTAACGGCCTGTATTGGGGTATCAAGTGCACCAAATGTGCATGGTTCTTAAATAGTGAGGCGGGTCGGGCTCGAACCGACGACGACTAAATTATGAGTTTAGGGCTCTAACCAACTGAGCTACCGCCCCGTCCCCATTAGTTTATTACATACAAGTTACAGTCATTCTGGTTATTTGTTGCGGTAATTGGATTGGTTTCTATTGCAATGCTCCTGAAAGCGATCGGCAGCGTTTTAGCATTTTGGTCTGTTTACGTTTTAACACGACCACTCGGAGCCTCAATCGGTGACTACCTATCGCAGGACAAAAAAGCGAGTGGACTAGGTTGGGGAACCACAGTCACCAGCCTAGTATTTCTGGCCGTGATCGTCTTAGTTGTAAGTTTCTTAACTATTACCAAAAAAGATGTCGTGAAGACCGCCCGCTAAAAGATTTTTCCTATTCAACAAAAAAGTAGCGCGTAGACTTGTCTCATGAGCATCTCGCATTGGATTCATAATTTTGCTGATTCTCTGGTGGCACATAATCTGCAATGGCCACTATTTGCGCTCTTAATTTTCTTAGCTTTTGCTGAAACCGCAATTTTCGTGGGATTTGTGCTTCCAGGTGAAACATCTCTTTTAATCGGTGGGGTACTCGCTCACTCTGGAACTTGGAACGTGTGGGTTTTTTTAGGCTCAGCCATCTTCGGCGCAATTCTGGGAGATTCAGTTGGGTATGAAGTCGGAAAGCATTTTGGGCCACGCATGAGAGTTAATTTTCTGGGGCGCCTAATTGGTGAGAAACGATGGCACCTCGCAAAGGGAATTTTTGATAAATATCGAAGCGGAGCAATTTTCTTCGGTCGCTCGCAAGCTTTATTAAGAGCTCTGGTTCCAGCCTTGGCTGGGATGAATCGGGTGCCTTACCGAACCTTCCTCAAATGGAATGCTGCCGGAGGAATCTTTTTTTCAACTCTAGTTGTGCTACTTGGATATTCATTCTCACTTCACTTAGCAACCTTAGAAAAATATCTCCGCTACTGGGCAATTTTCGCTCTGATATTAGCGATCGCTGTAATTTATCTTTTAAAACGTAAACTTGAAGGGCTTTTAAATCTTTAATTAATTGATAAAAGATAACCCCAGCCGCAGAAGCACGGCTGGGGTTATCTTTAACTCTGCTCTGGCTAGTTAGCTTGTCCTGCAGTTGTGGCCGCACCGACTTCCCGTAGTTTTCCGGTTTCGACTTCATAGACATAACCGTAGATAGTAATATTCTTCGGAACTAGCGGATGGCGACGAATGCGTTGTACGTCTTCGACTACTGCCTTTTCTTGATCAGCGATAGTTAACCAATCAATATATGAGCCTTCATCAGATCCTGGACCTTTGCCCACATCATAGAAACCTGATTGTACCTAATCTTTTTGAATGCCCTTGCTGCCCCAGTACTCCCACATTCCCATCACATTGAGAATCAGAGCAAATCCAAAGAGTAGATCTTCGATTGGCGCACTCGCCAAGCGATACCCAACGATTGTATCGGGGCTATACATCACAATATTTCGGGAAGTGAGCCACCAATTTGTAATGAGTTGAAAAGGCAAAATAATTGAATACGAAGCCCAGAATGCGGGTCGGGTTAGCAATGAGTTTTTGAAACCAAATAAATCAACAACGACCGAGATAAAGAGAATGATCATTACGATGTCGCTATAACTCATTTCTTTAGCCCCGGATTTTTCCACTCAGGCTTTAAACGTGTGACCCCTTCTAAAGTCATTAAAACAGCCATGGGGATAATTAAGAAGAAGAGAATTTCCTCGATGGGGATATTGAAAGGGCCGTTAATGCCAGTGACTTGCTTGGGATCAAAAAACCAATGCCCCTGCGAGATTGCATAAGCATCCCAAATCAGAAAACCAGTGCTGAT
>JBBQRL010000054.1:0-3502 GCA_038214925.1 Candidatus Nanopelagicales bacterium
ATTTTTTCACCAAAGGTTGTAATTGTGTCGGTAATGTCAGCTGGTGCGCCAGAGATCATTCCACCGTAACGTGCTGAAGCGGCGATTAGGGAACCAGTTTTATCGGCAACAACTTTTAGATAATGCTCAAGTGGATCCTGACCTTGCACTGGTCCTTGGGTCTCCATAATTTGGCCGATAACAAGTCTTTCGAAAGTTCTTGCCTGCAAACGAACTGCGGCCGGGCCAAGATCGGCTAATAGATCAGATGATTTAGCAAATAAGAAGTCGCCGGTCAGGATTGCAATTGTATTACCCCAGCGCATGTTCGCACTTTCAACGCCACGACGAAGAGGTGCCTCATCCATAACATCGTCGTGATACAAAGTTGCTAGATGGGTAATTTCGCAGGCAACTGCCGCTGCGATTATGCCCTGCCCTGTTGGATCACCATATTGCGAGGTAATCAGCGTCAAAAGCGGGCGCAAACGCTTGCCACCGGCGGACACTAGGTGGTGGGCGGTCTCATCTACAAATGGGTATTCGCTTCGGGTATGACTTCGAAGAAGAGATTCAACCTCGGCCATTCGGGCAACTAAATGCGCTTCCAGCTCTGGAGCAACATTTGGTATTCCGAAAGTAGGCATTAGCGGATGAAGACCGCGAGATTGGAAATAAAGTCGAGCACCGGAGTCGGGTACACACCCAAAATTACGGTGATGGCAAATGAGACAACAATGGTAATTCGAGTCAAAATAGAAGGAATCTCAACGCTAGTTCCATCTTCAGTTGTGTCAGTAAAAAACATCAAAACGATTACACGAATGTAGAAGAAAGCGGCAATTGCACTAGAAAGCACAGCTACTAGTACAACTATCGTTGCACCACTTTCGTAAGCGGCCGAGAAAATTGCAAATTTTCCAATAAAACCACTTGTTAATGGAAAACCAGCAAAAGCTAACAAGAAGAAAGAAAATGTTGTTGCTGCAAATGGTGAACGTTTTCCAAGTCCACGCCAGCGATTTAGATCACTTACTTCACCGGAAGAATCTCGGACAAGAGTTATCACACCAAATGCTCCGACAGTTGCAACTCCATAAACAAGTAAGAAAAAGATAGTTGCATCAAGGCCTGATTTATTGAGCGCAATAACACCGGTTAAGAAGAAACCAGCGTGTGCAATTGATGAGTAAGCCAGCATTCGCTTTACATCGCGTTGTGAGATCGCAACGAGTGAACCAAGCAGCATTGTGATGATTGCAATGGCCGAAAGAACTGGATTCCATGACCATTCGGCGTTAGCAAAGACTGTGTAGTAAATACGAAGCATGGCACCGAAAGCTGCCACCTTAGTTGCCGCTGCCATAAACGCAGTTACTGGCGTTGGGGCGCCTTGATAAACATCGGGTGACCAGGCATGAAATGGAACTGCGCCGACTTTAAAGAGTAATCCGATTGAAAGAAATGCCATGCCAATAAGAAGAAGGACGTCATTTCCGGTTCCACCAACAACCGACTGTTGAATTCCAGAAAATGTCAGCGAGCCAGAGAAACCATAGAGATAAGCAGCGCCAAATAAGAAGAATGCCGATGAAAACGAGCCTAGAAGAAAGTACTTCAGCGCAGACTCTTGTGAAGCTAATCGGCGGCGGCGAGATAGACCGGCCATCAAATACAGCGGCAATGAAAGCATTTCAAGGGCAACAAACAAAGTAATTAAATCGCTAGCAACTGTAAACATCATCATGCCGGCAACGGCAAACAAGGTAAGTGGATAAACCTCTGTTACTTGCTCACCGCTTTGAATCGCGTTGCGCTCTTCCTCTGATCCTGGCAATGCAGCCGGGAGCGCGGTGTAGTGGCCAGTATCTGCAATCAATAAGATTGAAATAATGGAGATAATTAAAATAATTCCTTGAAATAAGACAGCAGCGCCATCAATAATGACTGAACCCATTGCTGCAGTTAATGACTCTTCACCACGGATTTGCCAGACCTGGAAAAGTGAGAGAGATAAGGCACTTAGTGCGAGTGTGAGTTGTACCGATGAGCGCTTTGATTTCGATACAAAGGCCTCAACTAATACTCCAAGTAGTGCACCACCAAGCAAGATGAGCATGGGCGAAAGAAGTGTGTAAGAAAGTACTGGCGCGGTAAAAGTCATTACTTGCCCCCATTAGTTGGTGCAGGGTCAGTGAAACCCAACTGGGTAATTACGTTTTCTGCGGCCGGGTTAATTACCTTAAGCAGAGGTGATGGATAGAAGCCAAGTGCAACGATGATTGCGATTAATGGCGCAATCGCAACTTTTTCACGGAGATTGAGATCTGTTAATGCTTCGTTACCAGGTGTGGTTGGGCCATGTAAAGCTTTTTGTACCGGAATCAAAATGTAAAGCGCAGCTAAAACAATTCCGAAAGTTGCAATAATTGCATGGACTGGATATCTAGTAAAAGTCCCAACCAAAACTAAGAATTCGCTAACAAAACTTGAAAGTCCGGGTAAGGCGAGTGAAGACATCCCCGCGATGAAGAAGCTCCACGCAAGAACTGGAGTCACGCGCTGCAATCCACCAAAATCAGAGATCGTTGATGATCCGCGACGAGAAATCATCCAGCCAGCTACTAAGAACAAGGCCGCGGTCGAGAAACCATGGTTAAACATGTACAAAATAGCGCCACTTTGGCCTTGTGAGGTCATGGCGAAGATTCCCAATGTGATGAAGCCAAAGTGTGAGATCGAAGTAAATGCAATCAGGCGTTTAATATCTTTCTGGCCAATCGCTAAGAATGCGCCGTAAACAATTGAAATAACGGCCAGAATCATAATTACCGGTGTGAAAGTTTTACTTGCTTCTGGGAAAAGTGTGAGGCAGTAACGGATCATGCCGAAAGTTCCGACTTTATCTAATACGCCAAGAAGTAAAACAGATGTTCCAGGTGTTGCCGAGGCTGCTGCATCGGGCAAC
This sequence comes from Candidatus Nanopelagicales bacterium, assembly GCA_038214925.1. GTDB lineage: Bacteria > Actinomycetota > Actinomycetes > Nanopelagicales > Nanopelagicaceae > Planktophila. The sequence goes on from JBBQRL010000054.1 coordinate 2,948, forward strand.
CAAGTATGGAATGGCCACACTGGTGCTTTGATTGCAAAGGCGATGAAGAAACCTAAGAATAATAAATTCTGAGTAGTCGAACTCATCTCAAGATTTGAAAGCGCCTGTAGATCAAAAGTATGTCCACCCTGATCCCCTGACATCACGTACAAGGCAATGATTGAGGCAAGCATCAAAAGCCCACCAACTAAACTGTAAATTAAAAACTTAACTGCAGCCGCAGCACGCTCGCCCGTGCCATACCCGCCGATAAGAAAGTAAACCGGAATGAGCATGGCCTCAAATATTACGTAAAACAAGAAAACGTCAGTGGCTGCAAAAACACCAATCATCATAGTTTCAAGAATCAAAATAAGAATATAGAAGCTCTTAACGCTCCAGCGTCCACCATGTGCTTCATTCCATCCAGCTAAAACTACGACGGGGGCTAAAAGTGTGGACATTAAAATAAGGACAAGTGCGATTGCATCAACGCCAAGCGCGTAACTAATTCCAAAACTTGGTATCCATTGATATTTTTCAACAAATTGCAATCCAACATTGTCACGGTCAAAA
>JBBQRL010000055.1:0-3413 GCA_038214925.1 Candidatus Nanopelagicales bacterium
GCCCTGGAGACAAGTTACCTCCCGAACGTCAGTTAGCGGATTTACTGGAAGTTAGCCGACCAAGTTTGCGGGAAGCGTTACATATTTTGCAGGCACAGGGATTAGTGCAGATCAAGCATGGTCAAGGAACATACGTTCAGGAACCGATCGTGGCACAGGAACTTCGCGCTTCGATGATGTCAAAGACTCATGGATTAAATGAACTATTTGATGCTCGAGAAGTTCTTGAAGTTCCAGCTTCTAAGTGGGCAGCTGAAAAAGCGGCAAAGGAAGATATTCGGTTACTACGTGCCACCTTAAATCAAATAGATACGATTACGGCAATTACTCCAATTGATTATGATCAATTGCAATTATTAGATGCCAAGTTTCACTTAACCATTGTGGGAATAGCAGGAAATCGTTTTATTAACCAAACTCTCAATGTTCTACAAGATGTCATGAGAATGTCTATGGAGACTACTTTGCGCTTACCTGGGCGTTCTGCGATATCAAGATCAGAGCACCAAGCTATTTTTGAAGCGATAGAAAAAGGTGATGGCGAACTAGCATCAAAATTAACTTTACAACACATTAATGGTGCTCGTAAAACAGCATTAGCCGATGCCAAAAAGAAAGATGGTAATTGAGTTCTGTACAAGCAGTTTGTGCGGGTGTAATTACATTTGACACAATTGCTTTAGTCGAAAAATATCCAGGTGAAGATGAACGCGTAATAGCAGAAGAGATTTCTCGTGCTGGTGGTGGTCCAGCCGCAGTTGCCGCCGTTACGTTAAGTCGCTTAGGTGTAAAAACTGCAATTGTTGGCACAATTGGTGATGATACTGATGGAAAAGAAGTTTTGCGTATTTTTGCAAATGAAGGTGTAGATACATCTGGAATTTCGATTGGTACACACGCAACTGCGGGCAGCGTGATCGTTGCATCCAAAGAACATAGCGCAAGAGCCATTAACACTCGACAGCCAATTGAGCAGGCACCGGTTAATGATGCAGCTAAGAAACTAATTGCCCAAGCACAGTGGCTACACGTGGATCACGTTGGAATTAATCGACTGGCGGAGTTTAGAATTTCACGCGGTGTTGGACCACTGATTTCTTTTGACGCAGGTTATGGTGTTGCTGAATTTAATCCTGCTGTCGTTGATTTATTTGTACCAACCGATCGCCAAATGGCGCTTCGCTACCCTGGAGTCGAACTTGCAATCGCCTTAGAAAATGACGCTAAAAAAGCGGGAAATACAGTGGTTGCTACACAAGGCTCGGCTGGAAGTTCAGCCTTTTCGTCCGAAACCGGATTAGTTGCTGCACCAGGATTTAAAGTTTCTGTGAAAAGCACACTTGGTGCCGGCGATGTATTTCACGGCGCTTTGGTAGCTCAGTTAATACAAGGGCATCCGCTACAAGTTGCAATTTCCAGAGCAAATGCAGTTGCTGCACTTTCTTGTCGCGGCCTTGACGGCCAATCAATGATTCCAACTACCCCCGAACTCGATATGTACCTGGAGGAACAACAATGAGAGCACCACTAACAAAATTAGCCCGCCCATCTGGCGCTCTTGCAATGGTTGCAGTTGATCAACGTGAAGCTTTGCGTGGCATGTTTGCTGCTCATCAAAGTACGCCGGTACCAGATTCGCAATTAACACAATTCAAAGTCGATGTTGCCCTTGAACTATCACCTTTTGCATCAGCACTTCTTGTTGATCAAGAGTTTGGCATCGATGCAATCATTGAGCAAAAAGCATTGCAAGGTAGTTGTGGGCTAATCGCGGCCGCTGATCTTTTGGTTGGTCCAGCCGGAGGAGCAGCGACCGACACTGCAATTGATCTAGATGTTGACCCAATTCGTATGCGCAATATTGGTAGCGTCGGTTTAAAGTTTTTGATTTTATGGCGCAATGATGAGTCACCAGATGTTCGAGCAAAACTTGTTGAAGATTTCAATAAATTATGTGCCGTTTCTGGTCTGCCATCAATTATTGAAATTATTGTTAAACCACCTACAGATTCTTCAAAGAGTTTTAATCGCGAAGAGGAATTAGTTATTGCTGCTCGCGAAGCTGCAGCATGGAAACCCGATCTTTATAAAGCCGAAGTTCCTTTTCACGGTGAAGGTGACCTTAATCTGGTTACTAAAAATGCTGAGCGAATTTCAGAAGCGATTGGTTCACCATGGGTAGTTCTTTCCAACGGCGTGAAGCAACCATTCTTTAACGATGCGGTAAAGGCATGTGCGATGGGCGGAGCAAGTGGTTTCTTGGCTGGGCGAGCAGTATGGGCAGATATTGTCGGCGCAAAAGATATTCCGAAGGCGCTGCGAGAAGTATCTATTCCGCGATTAGAAAAACTCGCTGAAATCGTTGATACTCACGCAAAGCCTTGGAGTAGTTGGTAATTAGTTCCATAACTCTTTAATTTCAACTACACGGCCTTCATTGATGCTCTTGTGAGCGGCAAGTCCGGTAACAACACTGTGTACACCATCGCGCAAGGAGACTTCTGCCGGGGTCGAATTAAGAATCGCATCACGAAACTTTGTGTGTTCTAAATATGAAGCTCCATAGTGATGGCCCATATATTTAACATCGTAGTTGTGAACGATTTTTTGCTCGTTTCCACGAGCACGGCTGGCCCCTTTTGCCCATCCAGTTAGTGGACCAATTGAGTCGCGACGAGAAGCTCGGATAACTTGGGAAGGAAGGAACGATTCAATTTTACCTTCATCGCCAACGATCGTAAAAACTTCTTTATCAAAAGATCCTTCACCAAACATACAAAGATCTAACATTCCACGTGCGCCATTTGCATACTCTGAAATTACGTAAGCGTTATCTAACATGTTTGCTTGTTTACCATCATATTTTTCATCTAAATGATTCACGGCCTGTCCACCCGAAGCAAAAACTCGAACTGGTTGTTCGCCGACCACGATGTCCATCAAATTAAAGTAGTGACAACATTTTTCAACTAAAGTTCCACCAGTTCGTTCAGCAAAACGATTCCAGTTGTCAACTTTTGGATAAAAAGGTTCACGATGTTCGCGGATTGAAACTTGATGAACTTTTCCAACTTCACCTTCTTGTGCTCTGGCAATTGCTTCGGCAACTGGTGGCATAAACCGATACTCAAGGCCCATCCACGTCATAGCGCTACGTTTCTCATCCCAAGCAAGAATTGACTTCAGATCTTCAACAGTTGTGGCTAAAGGCTTTTCAACAAAGACTGCAAAATCCGTTGCTAAAACATCTTTCAAAACTGATGCATGAGTGTCATTTGGTGTTGCGATAACCACGGCATCGACTAAGCCCGAATCCAACATAGCTCGATGATCTGAAAAGCTTTGAGCCTTTGGTGCCAGTGCTAGAGCGGCCTGGATCGAGGGTTGATGGGGATCACTGATGGCCGTAACCG
>JBBQRL010000056.1:0-3178 GCA_038214925.1 Candidatus Nanopelagicales bacterium
ACCCGTACATGCACCGCCGGCAGTTGGATTTGATGAAGTCACGAATGGGTAAGTGCCGTGATCAACATCTAAAAGAGTTCCTTGCGATCCTTCAAGTAGGACGCGCTTTCCAGCCTTAAGTGCTTCATCTAGAAGTAAAACGGTATCTGCAACGTATGGACGTAAAATCTCAGCGTAAGCCAAATACTCATTTAGAACTTCATCGACGTCAATATTTTTGCGATTAAAGACCTTGATAAGTACTTGGTTTTTATCGCGCAGCGCGCTTTCAATTTTCTGGCGCAGAATTGAGGGATCAAATAAATCTTGAACACGAATACCGATGCGGTTAATTTTGTCGGCGTAAGCAGGTCCAATTCCACGCCCAGTTGTTCCGATCTTTGACTTACCTAAGAATCGCTCTGAAACTTTATCAATTGTGCGGTGATACGGCGTAATTAAATGTGCATTCGTTGAAATAACTAATTTAGAGCAGTCAATTCCGCGCTCTGTTAATCCACGAATCTCTTCAAGTAAAACACCTGGATCAATAACAACACCGTTGCCAATTACGGGAACAACGTTGGGACTCAAAATTCCAGATGGCAGTAGGTGAAGTGCGTACTTTTGATCACCTATAACTACGGTGTGACCCGCGTTGTTTCCACCTTGATAGCGGACAACGTAATCAACGCGGTCACCGAGAATATCTGTTGCTTTACCCTTGCCTTCGTCGCCCCACTGAGCTCCAAGTAGTACTAACGCTGGCATAGCAAAACCTCTCCGAGATATTGGGCCTTAGTTGTTTATTTTTTTAGTGATGTGCCAGTTGAACGAAGATCTTCGCAAGCGTGTGCAACGCGTGCGGCCATCCCTGCTTCTCCAACTTTACCCCACGCACGTGGATCGTAAGCCTTCTTATTTCCAACTTCGCTATCAATCTTTAATACGCCGTCATAGTTCTTGAACATGTGATCAACAACCGGACGAGTAAACGCGTATTGCGTATCTGTATCAATATTCATCTTAATTACACCGTAATCAAGTGAATCGCGGATTTCAGTAAGTAGTGAGCCAGATCCACCATGGAAAACTAAATCCATTGGCTTGCTTCCAGCAGCTAGACCCATTTTTGCAACAACTGCGTCTTGCAGAGTCTTTAAAATCTTTGGTTGCAGAACAACATTGCCCGGCTTGTAAACGCCGTGCACATTTCCGAATGTTGCTGCCACCATATAGCGACCGCGCTCTCCAAGACCTAGAGTTTCAATAGTCATAAGCGCGTCCTCTGGAGTCGAATAAAGTTTGGCATCATGTTTTGCTTCAACTCCATCTTCTTCGCCACCAACAACACCAATTTCGATTTCCAAAATAATTCGTGCAGCAACTGATTTAGTTAGAAGTTCATCAGCGATCTTCATATTTTTAGTCATATCTACCGCTGAGCCATCCCACATATGTGAGTTAAAGAGTGGGGCCTGACCATTTTTAATACGTTGCGCGCCAATTTCAAGGAGTGGACGCATGTAGCCATCAAGCTTTTCGGCTGGGCAGTGATCTGTATGAAGTGCGATATTTACGTTGTAATTCTTAGCAACAACATGTGCAAACTCTGCGAGCGCTACTGCGCCATCGACCATGTTCTTTACTGTTGAGCCCGATGCGTATTCCGCTCCGCCCCATGAAAATTGGATGATTCCATCTGATTCTGCTTCGGCGAATCCACGCATAGCAGCGTTGATTGTTTGTGATGAAGAAACGTTGATTGCGGGATATGCAAATGCGCCAGCTTTCGCGCGGTCTAACATCTCTGCATAAACTTCTGGGGTTGCAATAGCCATGATGACTCCAAAGTATCTCGGGTGTAAATCCCTGACCGAGCGCTTCATTGGGCCGCATTCAGGCTTACGCCTAATCCAACCACCTTCACGGGCTTATGAAAAATCGCCATTCCCTTTCGGCTCAAAATTAGCCCAATCTTGGTAGAGAATGACGACTTTCCTTCTAACTATGCGCTCTCTCCTACGGATGGAGGGATTTTTGTAGGAAGGCAATTAGACCTGCGAGTAAGGCTGGATTGCTGATTAATTTGAGGAGGAGCATCAGAAACGTGGTGAACATCTTTTTCCTTTCTTTAGCTATTACGCGAAGACGAGATCATCCCTTTTATTAACTAGAGCACATCGCTAAAGACTTCCACCTGTTGATATTCACGAGTAATCTGCAGAGTTATGAGCCAAGAAATCGCCGGAGATTCGATCGAAAATCTTTCCCAAGAAAATCGACTATTCCCTCCCAGTGCAGAATTTGCCGAGCAAGCTAATGCTAAATCTGATTTGTATGCACATGCTGAGAAAGATCGCTTGGCTTTTTGGGCAGAACAAGCAAGTGAGTTAACTTGGTATAAAAAATGGGAGAACGTGCTGGAATGGAACGTTCCCTTTGCAAAATGGTTTACTGGCGGAAAAATAAATGCATCTGTTAACGCGCTTGATCGCCACGTTAGCGCCGGCTTAGGTGATCGTGTCGCTTTTCATTTTGAAGGTGAACCGGGTGACGTTCGCAAGATTACGTATTCACAAATGTTGGCCAACGTAAGTAAAGCCGCACACGCACTTACCGAACTCGGAATTAAATCAGGAGATCGCGTGGCTATTTATATGCCAATGATTCCTGAAGCAGCGGTGGCTATGTTGGCATGCGCACGAATCGGCGCAGTTCACTCTGTTGTCTTTGGTGGCTTCTCCGCTGATGCTTTACTTTCTCGAATTCAAGATGCCGACGCAACTTTAGTAATCACAGCCGATGGCGGGTTTCGAAAAGGTGCAGCATTCGCACTTAAACCAGCGGTTGATGAAGCGTTGAAAGGTGAACATAACGTCAAGAAAGTTTTAGTTATTAAACGCACTGGACAGGAAACTGCTTGGGTTGCAGATCGCGATATCTGGTGGCATGACGCAGTAGATCATCAAAGTAGCATTCATCAACCAGAGTTTTTTGAAAGTGAACATCCACTCTTTATCTTGTACACATCTGGCACCACTGCCAAACCAAAGGGAATTTTCCATACAACTGGCGGTTATTTAACCCAGGTTGCTTACACCCACAGAGTTGTATTTGATATCAAAGCAGAGACAGATATTTATTGGTGTACCGCCGACGTAGGCTGGATTACTGGACATTCATATGTCGTTTATGG
>JBBQRL010000057.1:0-3135 GCA_038214925.1 Candidatus Nanopelagicales bacterium
GTGACGATCAAGCGACGTTCACATGATGCTAAACCTGACGCAAATTTTACATCCAGTGCTACCAACTCTGAAACAAAAGCCACTCGATTGACTTCATAATTTTCAGAGTTATCGGGATCGACTTGAGCTAACTTTTCCGCCACCGCGTTTGCAATAACGATTAGACGCTTTGGATCTAGCCACACGTGTGGGTCGCTCACTAATTCTTCAGCGGCGTGAACTTCATCGCCGTCACTGTGTCCATCCTCAGTAGCACCAAGCAGGTTGAGTCCACTAATTTTTAAAACATCCAGTGAGTCAGTTGGTGCAGATTGCGTGGCCGCCTCTTCCAACGCTGGCTGGAAACCTGAAATGTAGAGAAGTAAGTCGGCGTTATCTAAACTGATTATCTGCTTGGGCGTGAGCTCTAAATCATGTGGCTCGACACCGGGTGGTGTCATATTTTCAATGGTAATTAAATCTCCACCAATTGTTTTGGCAACGAATTCCAAGGGATAGAAAGCAGCAACAACTTTGATGCCGCTAGTTTTTGTCGACTCAGCAGAGGAACATCCTGCCAAGACAAGGGCGAGTGCGGAAATTGCGATTAGAAACTTTAGGTTTTTTCTCATGTCGAAACTCTATCACCTTATTGATAATGATTCCAAATACCGATAAGGTTTAGACACGCTTGCGACCCAATTGCGAATCAATAGGTACTCACTAAAGGGGGATTCATGGGAGATTTTCGTGGAATCCCAACACCGGTCTGTCCTGCCTGCGGCAGCAACTTGCTGCGGATCACTGCCTCTTTTAACTATGAAACATATGAAATCGATATGTACCTTTTAGACAATGCGACCTGTGCAGACTGCGATGCACTGATTACAGCCCCCACCCCTGCTGACTTATTGCAATTCTGACGCCGCTAAATCTTTATATAACTGGTTGGCCAGAGCCGATCTTGAAGATGGTCTCGCCCCTGGTCTCACCCAGAAAGATACGCTCGGGTTTCAAATCCATTGAATTCTTGCAAAACTCGATACTTCTGCTTCTCGATCATGCCGTAAGTATGAAGCTATTTTGCGGGAATTACCCTCAAAACCGAGCTTGGTGGCGGGTGAAGGATTTGAACCTTCGAAGGCAGAGCCGGGGGATTTACAGTCCCCTCCCATTGGCCGCTCGGGCAACCCGCCAGGGTCGAACAAGTGTTGCGGCAATTATGGATTGTGCGAGTGGAAAGGATACCTTAGGGATCTAGGCGAACCAAATGCCTTTTTATCAGTGAAGGAGTCCTGAAAATGGCAGCAGATAGCAGTTTTGATGTGACCTCAAAGATCGACCGCATGGAGCTAGATAACGCCATCAACCAGGCGATCCGCGAAATTGATACCCGTTTTGATTTTAAAAACACAGGCTCAAAGATTGAATTAGAAGGTGAAAAAGTTTTGATTGAAGCCGACACTGAAGAGCGCGCGAAGGCCGCCTTGGATGTCGTTAAAGACAAGATGATTAAGCGTGGAGTTTCGCTAAAGCACCTAGATGCGGGCGAGCCACAGTTATCTGGAAAGATTTATAAAATTGCGGCGCCGTTGAAAGAGGGAATTTCGACTGAAAATGCGAAGAAGATTGCAAAGTTGATTCGTGACGAGGGTCCAAAATCCGTTAAGACACAGATTCAAGGCGATGAACTTCGCGTGACATCAAAAGTTCGCGATGATTTACAAGACACCATGGCCATGATCAAAGAAGGCGGCTGGGACTTTGCGGTTCAATTTACGAACTTTAGATAATTGAGTAAAAATAAGCTTGGACTTTTATTTGGTGTAAGTGCCTATGTTTTGTGGGGCGCTTTTCCACTGTATTGGCCATTGCTTGAGCCAGCTACTGCACTCGAAATTGTTTCCCACCGTGCTGTTTGGACTTTAGTTTTTTGTGTAATTGTTTTAGCTTCCACCAAAGCATTAAAAGCGGCCCTAGTTACCTTCAAGCGACCAAAGGTTGCGGCAAAATTATTTGTTACTTCGATTTTGATTTCAATAAATTGGCTGGTCTACATCTGGGCAACTAATAATGGCCATGTAGTTGAGGCATCACTTGGGTACTACATAACACCGCTGATTATGATTAGCTTTGGCGTTTTACTGCTGAAAGAAAAAATGCGAATACTTCAGTGGTCATCAGTTGCCATCGCCACAATAGGTGTCCTGGTATTAACAATTAATTACGGGCGCTTCCCTTGGATCGCTTTTGCATTGGCCGTTTCGTGGGGTCTTTATGGATTTATTAAGAAGCAGTTGGGACTTGGGGCACTTGAAGGCCTAGCTATCGAAACCTTTATCTCTGCGCCTTTCTATCTGGCATACCTGATTTATATAGGTAATCAGGGCACTGGCCAGTTTAGTAACAACTGGGGCCTAACCATCTTGCTCATTAGCGCTGGCGCAGTTACCGCTATTCCGCTTTTGCTATTCAATGGTTCGACCACTCGCCTTCCATTTACAACGATTGGGTTACTTCAGTACATAACTCCGACCTTGCAATTCTCCGTCGGTGTGTGGATTCGTCACGAAGATATGCCAACTGCGCGTTGGGTAGGCTTTATTATTATTTGGGTTGCTTTGATAACCCTTGCTACAGATTTAGTGAAATCAAACCGATCGGTCAATTACAGCATCACATAGCGACATCAGTGCGCCAGTTGCATCGGTAATTGGAAGTGGTCCAAGTGCCAGTCGCGCCTCTTTTGCAATTTGATGCAGTTGCTCTCGCGCCTCATCCAAAGCTTTATGGCTTTGTAGCTGGACTAGTACTTGAGTCACAGTATTTTCGTCTTCAATTGGTGCACTCAGAAGCTGCTTTAGTTCGGCATCAGCTGGATCCGTTGATTTCATTACATTTAATGTAACTAAAGTTGGCACACCTTCTCGTAAATCTGTGCCGGGTGTTTTTCCGGATTGATTTGATTCACTTGCAATATCAATAACATCATCGGCTAATTGAAAAGCTACGCCGATTTTTTCACCAAAGGTTGTAATTGTGTCGGTAATGTCAGCTGGTGCGCCAGAGATCATTCCACCGTAACGTGCTGAAGCGGCGATTAGGGAACCAGTTTTATCGGCAACAACTTTTAGATAATGCTCAAGTGGATCCTGA